>JBATMZ010000114.1:0-2584 GCA_049290115.1 Saprospiraceae bacterium
TAACTAAAGCTGAGTCTTATGTAGGTTCAGGTATGAAAGTTCAAAGTATCGGATTAACAGTAGGTTCTGTTAACAATGTTGCTCAAATCGAGTTGTTCCAAAACGAACCTAACCCATTCAAAGCAACAACAAGTGTAAACTTCTTTATGCCTATGGCTGACAAAGCAGTATTGACCGTATATGATGTAACAGGTAGAGTAATCAACGTGAGAAACATCAATGCAGTTCAAGGTATGAATACTGAAGTATATACTAGAGAGCAATTGGCAACATCTGGTATGATGTACTACAAATTAGAAAGTGGTGACTTCACGACTACTAAGAAAATGATCATCATCGAGTAAGTATCTGATTGAGATCATAAGTAAAAAAGGAGTTCAGTTTTGGACTCCTTTTTTTGTACCAAATATAACGATTATGAAACTTAAAAAACAGCCATTACGGTAATTTTAATTTGTTAAAAGAATACAACTATATGCATTAATTGAACAAAAATATTTTACAAAATCTGTTCAATTCAACACTTTAAAATAAATCATCATTTAATGCAATATATTGAAAATCAATCATATAAAAAATCATTATATTATTATATAATATTTTTTAATATCAAGTTATGAAATATTAAAAATATTTAACAATTTTACACCTATTAAGTGGAATTTTATTTCCTTTTTACATAAGGGTTTAATATAATTTAGCTACAAATCTTTAACCTTAGAACCAATTTTATAATCCCAACCTTGAACAATATGAAAACTTTTACAAAATTAAGTATTCTAATTTTTGGTCTATTGATTTGCCAGAATGTAAATACTTACGGTCAGTTTACTTCTAAAGCCGATCTAGCCAAACAAATCCTCTTGACAAATGCAAGTAGTTATAATCTCGACCCAAACACATTGGTGCATATGCAGGTATCTTCTGAAACCTATAGTAGAATCAGTGGATTAAATAATGTGTACTTTGAACAACATATAGCTGACATACCTGTACACAATGCACTTTTGAATGCTCATATAACACCTTCTAATGAGATGTTGACATTTGGAAATCGATTTATATCAAATCCAATTCCCAATAAAGCATTAGACCAAAACATATTGTCACAGTTGGACGCTATTACTATTGTCGCCAACCATCTTGGATACCCATTTAATGGCAACTTACAGTTAATAAACAATATAGGAGGACCGACTAAAAAGATGATATACGACAAAGGATCTATATCCATTGAAAACATTCCTGTTCAACTTGTTTGGCAGCCAATAACCCAAAATTACGTAACTTTGGCATGGAATGTTTCAATTTATGAAACTACTGCTCAAAATTGGTGGAATGTTAGAATTGATGCCATAACGGGTGAAATTTTAGATCAAAACAATTGGGTTGTACAATGTAACTTTGATATGGATTGTGGATATGACCACTCTTTGATTGAGTCAAAACCATCTAGAGTTCATTTTATCCCAAAAAATTTAGTACATCCGAAAAATGAAGACATATTAATTATTCAACCCATGGGTGTGATGGATGGTAGCTCTTATAGAGTATACCCAGAACCTGTGGAGAGTCCCAATCATGTGACTCCATTTCCACCAGCTGATGGTAGGACAACTATAGATGAGCCCGCTGATTTAGTCGCTTCACCATTTGGATGGCACGACACAAATGGTATTTTAGGTGCAGAATTTACAACCACTCAAGGAAATAATGTACATGCTTATACAGATACAGATGCTAACAACGTACCTGATCCAGGTTCTAGCCCAGATGGAGGAGCTGGCTTAGATTTTATCTTCCCTATAGATTTAACAATGCCACCAAGTGCATATAGGCCAGCCGCTGTTACTAATTTATTTTATTGGAACAATTACTTACATGACTTTGCCTATAAATATGGTTTTGATGAAATAAGTGGAAACTTTCAAGAAAACAATTATGGAAATGGTGGTTTGGGTTCAGACTATGTAAATGCTGAAGCTCAGGATGGTTCAGGAACAAATAACGCCAATTTTGCAACACCCTCAGATGGTAATAATCCAAGAATGCAAATGTTTATTGGAACAAATCCAACTCCAGACATAGATGGTGATTTAGATAATGGAGTTATAGCCCATGAATACGCTCATGGTATTTCTAATAGATTTACAGGCGGTCCAAATAACACTGGGTGTCTTGGTAATCAAGAACAAATGGGAGAAGGATGGAGTGATTTTTATGCCCTTATTACAACCATGGAACCTGGAGACTTAGGTACTGATTCTAGAGGTATTGGCACCTACTTATTTGGTCAACCGGCTAACGGTCCGGGAATCCGACCAACACCCTATTCAACAAACATGGCCATAAATACAGCTACTTATGATGACATTAAAACATTAGCGGTTCCCCATGGTGTTGGATATGTTTGGTGTGGAATGGTTTGGGACCTATTATGGAAAATGGTTGATGTTCATGGCCAAACTAATGGCTTTGATATTGCTGTAAATTTAGTAAATGAAGGGATGAGACTCCAACCCTGTAGTCCTGGATTTGTCGATGGCAGAGATGCCATTTTAGCCGCAGATGTGGCATTAAACGG
>JBATMZ010000115.1:0-18114 GCA_049290115.1 Saprospiraceae bacterium
CAAAAGGAGCATATCTATCTGTATACCATACTCCCTGAGCTGGTGCTCCAGTCACAACAGCATCAGAAAAATCAATATCTAGTTGTGATTTTTGAATAGGTCCAACTGGTGATAGTACTTCATCACATAAAGACTCAACTGATGGAAGTAAACCTGGAGGAGCAATGTCTGCAACACAATTTTCCGTTCCATAAACAATCACTGGACCCCCAACTTCTGAAGGAAACACATTCCTTTCAATAGTATAAGTATAGGTCCAGGTAAATGAATTAAAAGGGCATCCTGCACAGGTTGTATAATCAAATGACCATACCCTAGTTCCTTCACAATCTAACAAAGCTGGTGTATCCACAAAAGTAATATTAGGCCCAGTACACGAAATTTTTGTATCAAAAGTTGGAATTGGTTGAATGGCATCTGCTACACAACTTACAGTTGAAGCTCCATTTTCAGGAGTAATGGTAATAGTGGTATAACCACCGTCATTGTTTTCATTAATGTTGGCAGGATAAATTGGCCCATCTGGATTATTAATGATGTCTAAGACCACAACCCTGCAATCTGGGTATGTATTGGATGGAACTGCAGTAGCTTCTAATGTAACCGAAACAATTTCACCTTGCCCATCTGCTACGGCAGCGTGGTTAACTCCAGTTATAATATTTTCTATTGGGTCGTAAGCCCATGTAAAATAAGTGCCTACAATTGGAGAAGTAAACGCTAGAAAATCCAAACCTGAAGCTGGAAGTGTAACAATGACTAGAACACTATTTATAGGATAGGAACAAGATCCTGCTCCTGCTTCATTAACGACATCAAAACTAATTGTTGAGACTCCAGTGCCCGCAACTATGGATGGAGTTGAAGAAATTCCATTTGTTAATATATCACATGTTTCACTTTGTGCACCTGCACTAAAATGAAATACACTCCAAAGAATTGAAACTAAAATAATTATACGTGATTTCATGATTTTAGAATTTATAGTCTGTTTTATTTTCCGGGAATACTTTTGTATTCCCGGCTTTATTCATCATTAAATTGATTAATTAATTACAAATCTTCGGATAGCCTTATTATTTGCATTGTTACTGTCCCCTCCTGAACCGTTTAGGATTGTTGCTGTAACTGTTCCGTTAGATCCCGTCGATCCTGTTGCTGTGAGTGAATAACCAACCTTTATATTAGTTCCTAATGGAATAGGATCTGGGTAAGTAATTTCCCAAAGTGCTCCCATATCTACATATGTACATTGACTATTGACAACAGATTGTCCTGCCGATGTTGTCGCAGCCTGATTTATGACAAAATTGAAATTTCCAACTGTTTTAGGCAATCTAACTTTCGTCACACCATAAGTAGGTCCGTTACCCCCGTTTGTAAACTGTACGTAACCTTCTTTCAACTGTCCAGTGACGAAAGAAGCATTTAATGGTCGTGCAATTGAAGGAGATAAGTCTGGCAATAAATTGGCAGCAATGACCGTGATGGTAGCCATATCTTGCATTGGGTCTACAACCCCTTCACATCCATTGGCATCAGTAACTGAAAGCAAAGTGTACACGAATACACCTGCTGACCCATTAGGATGTGGTAAAGTCACGGCATTATTCATAGCAATAGTGGAAATAGACTGTGTACTTCCCCCATTGATATTGTAAGTAAATGTGTAAGGTGCCGTGCCAACATATCCAGTAAAGGTAAGATTGGCAGTTGTTGGAGCATTCTGAACTACAAAAGCAGTACCACTAATCGTTCCACTTGGAATTGGATGTATAGTTAAGATAAAATCAGTCTCATCACCAGCAATGTCAATACCAACATCATACATCATATTACCATTTACATCATAATATGGCGTCGTTATAAACCTAATTGTCTGCGTTAATCCGGTATTATTTTCTGGTGAAATAGTTTGAGGACCAGCTAAAACAACATTATCAAAAGTTGCATCCAAGGTAGCTGAAGGAATATTTGGCAATGTCGAAATATATTGAGTCTGTATTCTCAAAATCCCACAAGTATTTGCTAAAGTTGATATTCGAGTTGGAACACTAGTCGTAATATCGGTATCATGACAAATACCATGTGCATAATTATTCCCTGAAACCATTACTTGATTATACACTCCACTTGTGACCGTATTTTGAATTGTAGGTTTTGGTTGAACAGTCAAGATAAATTGAGTTAAATTCCCAGCTACATCTATCCCAGGATTATACATCATATTACCATTTACATCGTAATACGGTGTCGTATTAAAAGTAATGGTTTGATTCACCAAAGTGTGGTTTTCAGGTGAAATTGTCTGTACACCTGCCAATACAACATTATCAAAAGTTTCATCTATAGTTGCTGATGGTATATTTGGTAATGTAGAAATATACTCGGTTTGAATTCTCAAAGTTCCACAAGCATTTGATAAAGTTGATATTAGAGTTGGAACACTAGTGGATAACTCTTCACCATGACAAATTGTATGCATATATGTTGGATCTCCAGAGGTCATGTTTTGATTATATCCAGCCGGAGAAGTCACGAGATTAGCTATGGTAGGACTTGGTTGTACTGTAATTGTAAATATCTGAGGACTTCCTGTACAACCATTTGCTGTAGGTGTGACTGTTATGGTTGCTGTTTGAAAAATATTGGTTGTATTCAACGCCGTAAAGGAAGCTATGTTGCCAGAACCGTTTGCAGCTAAGCCTATTGAACTGTTATCATTTACCCAATTATAGGTAACCCCAACAACATAATTTCCTGTAAATGTTACTGCAGTCGTGTTCTTACCCACACATAATGTTTGGTCAGTTGGATCGTTTACCGTAGGTGTTATGTCCGTTTGTACAGTACCTGTACCACCGCCAGTAACAATCCTTGGACTATTCACGGAATTTCCTGAAAACGTATTAGGTGTATACATAACATTACATAAATCAGGTGAATTTCCGCGACCGAAGTATATGTCGTTGAGATTGGCTTGATTTCCGTCTACAGAAACTGGTGGCGCTCCATATGGAGTATGTCCCGCTTGTAACTGAAGCGCAACATCATTATTCGTCAAAGTGTTGTTTGTGACAACGTGATTTGTGCCTTCTATAACAATACCAAAACCTGAACTAGAACTTCCTCCGTTGGTTTGCCGGTAATTAGAGACCGCATTATTTGAAACGGTTACTCCGTCTGGAACATTAGCATTTACTATATTTGGAGGATTTAAAACCCCTCTACGCATAACAACGATTCCTCCTCTATCTCTTACATCACCATTTTGTGATGTCAACATAACTGAGTTTCCATCTACTGTAACACCTCCGTTAGGATTTTTTATTTCAATTCCAAATCGGCCACCACCAGTAATGGTATTATTATTAACTGAATTTGCTCCTATAGAATTATCAAGTCCTGTTAATCCAATGGCATTATCTCCAGTACCTATATCAATCGTGTTATAAGAAACATTCACTCCCGAAGCTGCTCCATCTTGTAACTCAATGCCACAACATCGATTATTTTCCAACATGTTGTAACTTATATTAATATTTGTTTTCATTCCATTCCACACGACGATTCCTCTAGCATCATTTCCATGATTTTTAACCATTGAGTTAGTAATATCCAAATTGTCAATAGGGCCATTAGCATAAAATCCTGATCCAGAGCCATTATTTTGAATTAATACATTATCTACGGTTAAATTATTATTATTTGGCCCCACTGCATAAATACCACCGTGTTGATTTCCTAGAGTACCCATAAAATTTTGAATGGTCAAATATTGAATAGTCACATCGGTAACTCCAGTAGAAATTTCAATCCCTCTAGTATTACCAACTACGCCTGTACCATCAACGATATGTACTAATTTGTCATTTGTACCTCCTTGTAAGGTCAGTGGTTTAGTAATAGTCAATTTTTGATTAAAAGTACCAGCATCTATATTGATTATTCCTCCTGAAGGCGCATAATCATTAGCCAATTGTAGGCTTGGATTTAATGTTATAACATACTGGTTATTTGCTTTATATGTAACCAATCCATTACGTCCAGCTCTTCCTCTATGGAACATAGCCGCTTCAATAGCAAATAAGGTAGCATTTGGTAAGGCACCAAAAGAAGTTCCAATCCAAGTACTTGATGTCATATCCAATCGGAAAGAAGTAGTGACATTACTTAAATTGATAATGGCACTTGCTGGAAGTTTAAAATCATTCGCCCCTAGTGTTTGAACTCCAGTAGTAGGTGCTACCCCACCAAAAGATATATGCGTTCCATTATTGTCAAAGGTATTTCCAGATACTGTGATTCCTGCGTTATAATCATCTAAATTGATAGCTGTCCTTGTATTTTGGAATATATTGTTCACTATATTAATGGTACTTCCCGCACCATTTACGTACATCGCTGAATTCCATGTTTTATGGCCACCAAACAAACCAGCTGAAGCGTCACCAGTAAATAAATTGTTCTCAATATTTTTAGTACCCGCACCAGCAGAAATTTCAATACCGCGAACTCCTGACCCTGTTGCAATTCCATATCTTTCAATTTTGTTATTTCTAACCGTAGCTATAGAACCTCCTGATAAAGAAATTGGGGTTGTTGTATTGGTTTGATATACATGAAATCCATCCAAAACCACCGTATGGGCTCCTGGTATGGTAAAACTACCATCCTGAAGAATGGCTTCAGTCACCCTTACTCCATTTCCAGGTGTACCCGCATTAGGTCCGTTGATGGTCAAATTTTTATTAACGGATATAGCTTCCGTGTAAGTTCCATTACAAACTTCAATTACGTCTCCAGGAGTAGCTGCTGTAACTGCTGCCTGAATCGTTGTATATCCCGTTTGGCTATTTACATTTTCTATTGGTAATAATCCAATGGTTGCAGATGTTGTACCTGTAGAACCAAACGAATCTGTTACGGTAACAGTATAAGTACCTGGAATCAGCGTATTAATGTTTAGAGTCATGGCTCCATTACTCCAGTTATAATAATATGAAGGTGTACCTCCACTAACTGATATATCTAGTGCCCCGTTGTTACCTGTAAAACAAGTAGCTGGCGTATTGGTGACAATAGAAACAACAATAGGTTCTCCAGTACATGATCCAGCAACTGGTTGGAAACCAGGAGTGACTCCATCATCGTCTGTCCCATTAATAAGCCAGTTGATAAAATCAACATTTCCGTTGGTCAACGATTGAATAGTCTGATAATTACCTGTACCCCACCAATTACATTCTGCAGAAATATCTCCTGTTCCTACTAAAGCTCTTGCTAATCTAGAGTCTGGGTCTAGGTTTCCATTTAATAAAATACTGTTATTGTTGGCTGTAATGACGTTAGTTATTCCACTTCCTGTTGATAAAGCAAATACTTCTGAAGCGCCAATAGCAGGTAGTGTGATAAAATTATTATAGGCATTAACTGTTGCATTTTGTTGGGCTAGAATTGAAAATCCATGATTCCCTCCTGAGACAAAAGCGTCATGTCCATTATTGGTTAATGTACTTTGAGAAATTGAAAGGTTTACTTTTCCCCTTGCATCCACCCCTCTGTTGGCATTATTCGTAATCGTGGAATTGGAAACAGTAACATTTTGTACATTGGATCCACCTCCGCTGAAATCAGCAAGATAAATACCTCCACTCGCTTGAGAAGGATTATCTGTCCCATCAATGGTCACATCATCTACTGTAAGATTGATGCCTGTTGGTGCTGTGGTTCCGCCAGCAGTAAACGTATAAACCCCAGCATGGAAATTATTATCCGGGTTAATAGAGGTTCCATTGAACAAACTCATATTTATACCAGATACATTAACATTTGATGCTGCTAACGGTCCACCCAGGGTATTCACAAAAGCGGTTCCTTGCATGACTCCGGTGACATTACCTCCTGAAATGGTTGTAATAGGAGAAGTATTTAATTTATATCCAACATAGCCATAGAAAGCATCAGATACATCATTATTCGTAATAATGGCATCATCAGTACCTATCACGTTGGTCAACAAAACACCTACTGTAGGATTACCTAATGCCATCTGAGATGATAAATCTATATCATTGTTATCAATGGTCAATCCATTAGTTGGTGAAAGTAACATTCCGGTTACATTGACACCAACAGCACTTGCATTTATGTCGTTATCATTAAAGTTTCCACTTACTGTACCGGGTCCACCTACAGACTCTTCAATCTTGATACCTTCGACGGCAGCAATTGTACAATTTGAAACTGTGGCGTTGACTTTAGCATGTGCACTTAACGTATTATCGAGAAGCCTTACTCCAATGTTTGAAGCACTTAGATTCACATTAGAAACTGTAGCATGAGCTCCATCTCCGGCATTACTGCTATATCCATCATAGTTATTTATAAAAATACCGGTAGCTACATTACTGATGGTTCCACCAGTAATGGAAGCCGGAGTAGTATTTTTAACATTCCACACTTCGATACCTTCAGATGGATTGGTAACTGACATTCCGTTGATTGTATTTCCCGATGTTGTTGAAGGCACGGACAAGGAGGCAAGTAAAATACCATCCCAAACAGTCTCATTGGCATTCACCACTCCATTTATATTATTATTGTTAAAAGTTAGAGGGGATGCATTGCTGTACGAAAGATTATGGAAAATACCACGTCTTCTTGCATTGATAGTGTTGTTTTCAATCACCTGGAAAGAAGCTGTACCAGGGTTTGCCTGATGATAATTGCCGGTTTGAATACCTAAACGGACATTATCCATGCAGTTATTTGTAACAGAGATATACTGATTATTATACATCAATAATCCACCACCCCATAATCTGAGCGCTACTGTATTATCGTAAGTACCAAGGTCTGCAATGCGATTGCCCGTAACGAAGTTTCCGGAAGAAGGCACCGCAGTCGGATAATCATACATTGTTATACCAAAATAGGAAAGGTTTTTAATAATATTGTTGGAAATCACCAAATTATTACCCGTTCCGTACCTTGTGACACCTTCCGCGACATCAATATCGGCTGCAGTTGTACTTGTTTTACCGGTAGCAATAGATGGATTATCTCCATCTAATGTAAATCCACTGATGGCTACATTTGAAGCTAAAATTTCCACAAGAGTACCATCATCAGTATTATAATCGATATCAGACCTTGTTGGATAAATTATTGCCTCCCCGATTCTTCCCCCACACCCGCTTACTGCGGAATTAGGACCTAATATGGTAAGCTCTTTATTTACTTTTATGTTTTCAATATAAGCTCCAGGGCCAACTTCAATAATATTTCCGTCCAGTGTAAGTGCATCGTCAATGGCTGCCTGTATACTACAATATGCCCATCCTGTACTGATGTTGACTACGTCATTTCCTGATGGACAATTACATGATGCTGAAGGCTGGAAGCCTACTGTCGGATTGCCATCTGTTCCATTTGCTAAAATGGTATTGTAAACGATGTCACCCGTTCCGGCCTGTACGAAAGAAGCGTACATGGTCAATATATCAGTAGTACCATGCCAGTTACAATTTAAATTCACATCGCTGTTGGTTCTGTTTATAATGGCTTTATGCCCATATGGTCCTTCAATGTGGTTTCCTACCAACGAAACGTTGGTAGCTCCTGCACTGATTTTTCCAAATTCGCCGAATCTAATTCCATTGCGAGGGCCTGTAATCAGATTGTTTTCTAAAATCATTCCGCTTAATGTGGCAGGATTACCATTATATGGCGCATCGTCTCTCGCCTTTATCGTAATAGCAGCCGGATTTTCTGGATCAGCAGCGATTCCTGTTTCACCACAATTTGTAATTTCACAATTTTTAATGGTTATGTTTGAATAAGCTCCGTATTTCAGGTTGATATCTATACCATTATTGAAACCATAAGTAGCATCCGTACCTGAATTGTCCATGACAATTCCATCAATCACTGCATCTGTTAAGGCTTCAAAGTACATACCTTTTACTGTGTTATTACTAAAGTCAGAATTGGTGATAGAAACATTATCAAAAGTGCCGCCTGCACCATTGTTCTTCTGAATGGCGCATCCCTGATTATTTCCTTTGACTTCACAATTATTCATAACAAAACCACTCACAACAGAAGCAGTTCCTTTCCTGAATCCTAATCCATTTTTGGCTATTGTGGTATTATTATTCAATTTTGAATTTACGACTGTTAAATTAGACGTTCCGTTACCCAGTTCAAGTCCGGCAGAACAATTGTTTACAGATTCCACATTATCAATGGTTACTCCTGAAGATGAAACGACTAAACCATAAAAGTATCCTGTCACTTTTAAGTTTTGGACAGTGGCATTATTTGCCGAAATGGCTATTCCGTAAACAGAAGCCACACATGGTGCTGCGTTGGATATTATTGTCATTGTAGGACCAGCACCACTTATGGTAACATCTTTATTGACAACAACATTTTCATTATACGTGCCAGCACAAACATGAATCGTATGACCGTCCAAAGTCAACACATCATTGATTGCCGCCTGAATGGTTGAATACCCGTTTCCAGTTTGTTGATTTTCTACAGGATAATACAATATTATTGTCGTTGCCGTTGCTGTGGATCCTAAAAAGTCTGTAACAGTAACAGTATAAGATCCAGCTGTCAATGAACTGATATCAGCCGTCATTGCTCCATTGCTCCATAAATATGTATATGGTAATACCCCTCCACTGGTCAATGTAGTCAATGCGCCTAAACCGCTATAACATCTCTCTGGTGTATTGGAATCAATACTAATGACGACTGGTGTTCCATTGCACATTCCCGTTGGTTGGAATCCTATACCTGCGCCATCTGTTCCGGTAGATAAGTAAGGGGTAAATGTAGTCGTACAATTATCCTTATTTAATATTTTACCTGTGAGTGACACATTATCTTCAATTTCATTATAGATAGCTGTACCAAACCAGTTACAATCCAAAGTAAGGTTTCCACCATTGGCTGTTGGAACATAATTAGAAACCGCATAACCCAAATCTGGACCAACACTGTGTGTAAATGTATTGGTTGCGAAACTATTATTTTTAACAGTTACTGTCGAAACATATTTATTATTTTCAAACTTGATTCCACTTAAATCGTAACCACCTCCTGCTCTAGTAACGCCATTTTTGGTTGCTGCCAAATAACTAATTGCATTATTGGTGACTACCGCATCTTCGGTATTACCTTCCATACCTATAGCTGTACTTATATGACCTGATAAATTACTTATTTCATTTTGATTGATGACAGCATCTACTGTTTTTCCAGTGGTTGACATATATGATCCACTTCCACCTACGTTCATTTGGATTCCATAAGCGATTTTACCCGTCGGCCAGTTACTCGTATTAACCTGTACACCATTGATTATATTTCTTTCAATATTTATGTCAGTTAAAACTCCTGTAGTTGAAGATCCAGCTACTATAATAGCTCCTGCGCTATTTCCAGTCAAGAAAGTACTAGCTATATTACTGATACAGTTATTTGTAAAACTCACATTTGAGTGTGAATTACTACCCAAAGTATAATTTATACCATATACTGTACTTGTTGTAACCGTATTACCTAAATCAAATATTTTATTGTGTAAAATATTCAAGTCAGATGTGTTTCCACACAATATACCACTTGTACTTGAAGCACCTGATATCCCTAATCCATTGATGGTCACTCCATTGACATTAATCGTCAATGGAATCCCAGAAGAAGGCATTATTAGTGATTCTGTTCCTCTACTTGAACATTCAACATTTGCATTTGCTCCTTGTAAAGTTAAAGTTTTATTTACTATTACATTTTCTGCAAAGGTACCTTCTGATATTTCAAGAGTATGACCAGCTAATGTTGTTGAATGACTGATGGCAGACTGGATAGAACAGAAAGTTCTGCCTGTGTTGGCATTGGTAACATATCCATCAGCGCCTATGGCACCCACATTGCGGGTATCAATAGCATTTGATAGTGTATTCGGACTTACGACATTAGCACACGTATAAGGTGAATTGTCCCTACCAAAATACTCATCACCCTGAAGGTCCTGATTACCATCCCCCGGGTATGGTAAATGACCAGCTTGTTGCTGAATACCTACATCATTACCACTTAAATTATTATTGATTACTGTATGGTCGATTCCCCCAATCACAATTCCAAAACCTTCACTGGCACTTGGTTGTGTGTAACCGGATACGGTATTGTTATTAACATAGACCCCTTTGGGTACATCTGCATTTAAACCTAAAACCCCTCTTCTCATAACAGCGATACCGGCAATATCTCTGGTATCAACAATAGCTACGTTTCTTGTAACTGTATTATTACTGATAACAATACTTCCGGGATCCATGGCATTTCCATTTCCATTGGGGTTTTTCATTTCGATACCAAACCTTCCATTATTGGTCATTGTATTCATGTTGATTAAGTTGGCACCTGGTCCTGACAATCCAACTACTCCGATTCCATTGTCGGCATTATTATATACATTGTTGTTGGATATATTTACACCCGTACCACTACCATCCTGAAGCTCGATACCACAACAATTGTTATTGTACACATCACAATTTGTGATGGTAATATTGCTTTTTAAACCATTCCATATTACAATACCTCTGGCAGCTCCCGCCACATTTGTATGCCCTGAAACATCCAAATTGTTTAAAAGTACCATATCGATAGGTCCATTGGCATAAAAGCCGGATCCGCCCACATTGTCTTTCAACGTAGCGTTCTGTACAGTCAAATTATTATTACCTCCTATAGCATAAATACCAGCATAACTGTTTGGTCCGCTTCCCGTATAATTCTGAACGGTAAGTGTATTGATATTGACATTGGTGATGCCATTATTAATGGTAATACCACTACCTGATCCTACTAAACCAGTACCGTCCAATACAGTGCCGACCTCACTTTGACCTTGTAAAGTCAGAGATTTATCTAAAACAACTCTTTCATTATATGTTCCGTCACAAACGTCAATCACGTTTCCGACTACAGCGGCTGAAATAGCTGCACCGATGGTAGCATAATACGTGGTTGTGGTTGTATTTCTTACCGGCAAATTTAAAATGGTGGCAGAACTAGTTGCTGTCGATCCATTCATATCTGTTATAGTAATACCATAAACCCCACTAGTTAAATTTGTAATGGTGTACGGGCTACTAATATTTGTATCTGACCCTCCAGTCCAACTAATATTATAAGAAGCCGTACCACCTGTAAAGGTTACTAAGATGTTGCCGTTTACACAATATAATTTATCAGTAGGTACAGCGGAAGATATCATAACTGGAGTACCAGTACATGACCCAGGAGTAATCTGCCAACCCATGGTTACCAAATCATCATCACTTACGTCAACACCCCAGCTAACGTAATCAAAATTGGCTGAAGCTGGTCCTAATATATTAGGCTGTCCTCCTGGACTGGTGGATGATCCTCCATACAATACAGGGATTTGAGCTGCATACCCAGGTTCTGAGCTATTGGCTGTCGACACTACTGGTGAAGTAACACCATACCAGTTGCATTCAAAATTTTTGATATTTGTTCCCGCCGCAGGTAAAGAACCTCCTGACTGACGATCTACGATATCACCGTACCAGTTTCCTGAGATATTATTATTATTAAAGTTAGAATTTAAGGCAGTTTGAACTGGTACATTGGTGCCTCCACTGGCATCTAAAAATAAAATACCTGCTGTCCAGTTGTCCGTGACAAAATTTCCTGTCATTGTTGTATTGTCGGTTTGATTTCTTAAAATCATACCTGTTCTATTAAAATCAATTTGATTATTTAAAATATTGTTGTCATTGCTATTATTAATATCAATTCCAGTTCTATTGCCGATAATAATATTATTTTGTACGGTGGCATCTACAGTTTGTCCTTGAATAGCGATGCCGGCAGAGTTTAAACCTGGATTATTCCAATCAATTAAATTATTTCCTTCCCTCGTAATGGTAAATCCTTCTATAGTCACACCTGAAGCAGCTACTGTAAACGCTGCACTTGCTCCACCAATTGGACCACTCACTGTAGTCGATGAAGCTCCTGCTCCTGAAACCGTAATGGCTTTATTTACAAGGACATCTTCCAAATAAGTACCTGCACAAACATTTATTACATCACCTGCCATTGATGCATTGATCGCAGCTTGAATGGTGGCATAGTGTGTATTTGGTAAATCAGTTGAATTTGTTATTGGCTTATAATTAATCGTTGTCGAGCTAACGGCTGTCGTTCCATTAGCACTTGTCACAGTAATATTATAATTACCTGCTAATAAGGGTGTAATTGGAAAAGGGCTAGATACATTGGTTTGCGAACCACCTGTCCAAAATATATTATAAGGAGCAACTCCACCAGAAAATGTAACTTCAATCGATCCTGTTGTAGGCCCACATAAAATGTGTGTGGGGTCTGTATTGTCTATTATTACATTATTTCCACAACTAACTGACGGCTGAAAGCCTACTACTAACGGAGAAGCATCAATTCCCGATGACAACCAAGGCACAAAAGTAACCGGACCTGAAATTTTTAGTGTATTCGTGGCTAAATCTGTAGACCCAAGCCAGTTACATGTTGCCGGTAGCATAGCTGTTTTGCTATTTAAAATATGTACGTTTGTATTATTTACGAAAGAGTTGTTTTGAATTAAAAAAGATGGTATATTAACATTTTCAACACCTGAGGAAATTTTAATACCCCTGTAACTATTCTGAATTATATTGCCAGTGGCAACAATATCTTTAACATTATATCTAAAATAAACAGCAGCATCAGCGGTTGAACCGCAGTTATTTACATCGTTATTGATAACATTGACGCGGCTAGTTGTTACGTAAATTCCAACATTATTAGCGTTTCCATTTCCAAGAATAATATTATTTGAGACGATAGCATTATTTGGATCACTACTATTACTATTAAAATTTGTTCCATCAGTTCTTCCTACTATTATTCCAAATTCTGCTGGGTTGTTATATAAAAGATTATTGTCTATTAATATGGCAGGGCCATTGTCATATACATATATTGCACCATTTGCCGAGCTAGATTGATATATTTCATTGTGTTGTATATAACTATTTTGGCAACCTTCTGCCAAATTGATTCCATCTTCAGCAACATCAAAAACTCTACAGTATTCAACTCCACCTCCATCGAGATTATAAATTTGAATACCTTCATCTCCTGGACCATTACTGTTATTAACTATACAATATTTAATAACAATATTCCTGAAAGGAGCCGGGTTGTCATTTGGAGAAGTTATTAAGTCACCTGTACCATTTTTTATCTGTAAACCATTTAACACCACATTTTCTGCTGTAATGTTAAAAATATTCACTAATGAACCACCACCATCTATGATGGCCTCTGAAGCATCATCAGGTGTTCTTAAACCACTTATTGTTCTGGGGTCTATATTCATTTTTGGACCATTAATGGTTAATGACTTATGGACAAGAATGGTATTTAATGGGCTGTAATAACCTGCTGCAACACTAATTGTATGATTATCTATCGTGGATACATCATCAATAGCATCCTGAATCGAACAAAATTCTTTTGCAGTATTTACATTGACGACACCACCCGTACATTTTGTAATTACCACATCATTTCCATCTCCTCCAGAATAATTGATTTGAAAAACATGACCACCTTGAGAAACGGAAAGTCCTTGAGCAAATTGTCCAATAATAGCATCTACCCCATCATTTTCGATGATAGTATATGAATCACCATTTGTCGGAACATAATTCAAATCTAAATCCAAAATTGCCCCATCGAGCGTTACCATACCATTAATAATAAAATTGTCATGGTCAGTACATGGAGTTGTGCCATCGACTTCAATTTCAAGGGTATTCATATGATTAAGTGTATAGTCTCCATTTATGGTTACACATCCAGGACTATTTCCCGGAACTAAAGATACGGTCTTTAAAGTTCCATTAACAGATCCTGTGTAAGTACCTGTTGATATAGCAATCCTATGATTTGTTCCAGCATCGTCAATCGCATCCTGTATAGTTGGATATCCAAACCCAGTATTTAGGTTTTGAATTGGTCCAGCAGGTATGGCAATCGTTTCAGAAATACTCGTAACCGATCCATTGTGAACAAAAGTAGTTTTGACTATTAGATCTCTTCCTAAAACAGGGTTTAACCAACCAACAGCAACCGCTCCTGTCAACGGATTCGTACTGGTTCTGTATTCTTCTCCAGAGTCTACCTGTGTCAAAACAGCAGGTGTCCATTTAGGATATTTTTGAGAAGGGTTAGATGTTTTAACCAAATATTCTTGCCAGTATTTATTCTTGATTAAGTCATTATTTCCTATGGTTTGCAAATAAATTTTTGTAATTCCATCTAAATAATAATATTCAGCAATAATATCATCCCCCACAGCTAAAGCTGCCTCCTGAATCATAGCTGGGTCACCTCCTTGAACGGCAACATCCAAAGCATTATATAAGGCAATTATTTGCGCCAATTGTGCCGGGATATTAGGATCCAATCCTGGAATAGGTCTAAGCTCCAAATCATTGTCATCTACATCAAATTGAACTAAAATATTTTCTGAAACCATAGTATGGGTCAACATGAGATTTGACGGAACGGCAAATCCAACATCGCAAGAGCCTCCAAAAGATGCTTTGTAAGGCACAAAGGCAATTTTACCAGAAACATCGTCATAAATGTTGCTATATTCAGCAGTACCCATATAATTACAGCTTGCATCAATCACCTCTCCTCCGTAATGTGCAATAGAAATACCATTGTTTAAAAATTCATTATCATTTAATAATACGTTACTTCCAACGGCACTTGCACCTAATCCTTCTAAGGTATGGTTAGAAATAATGTTGCCTGTGAGTGTCAAATTACTTTGTCCATCAGAACCAATGCCAACTCCAACTCCATTATTTGCGTCTATCAAATTACTAGTAATCATATGCCCAGAACCTGGATTAAGGTAAATCCCTCTCCAATTGTCTTTAATACGTGAATTTGTGAGTGTCAAATTATTATTGCCAGGTTGGGTTGATATTCCGTCACTTTGTACAGGTGCTATTACATCTTCAATTATACAATTTAATATACTTACACCTGAAGTAGCCACTGCTACACCAACTTTTACACCTCCTGAAGTTCTACCGTTCAATATTTCAAATCCGTCTATAGTAGAGGCAGCGGACACAATAAACCCACCATCGATAGAAGATTCAGCAGCCCTAATTCCTGGACTAGCTCCTGCGGATATACCTACATTTGCCCCTCTTAGGGTCAAGACTTTATTCAATAATATTTCTTCTGCATAAGTACCTGGTTCAACTTCCAGGATATCGCCAGTCATTGTATTTGCGGCATTGATGGCATCTTGAATATTGTAATAGCTACTTTGAACACCTGTGATATCATGAACCCTACTATCTACAGTCCAAGTATATATATTTTCTGCATAACATCCTCTTCCATCTGAATCTGATCTAATTGCTTTAATCATCACCGATGACAACAAATAAGATGTTGTTGTAATATCGTCGTTTAAGACGTATGGCAGCCAATTGGCACCACCGTCAACACTATATTCATAATTATCTACACAACCTGTCACTCCGCCACTACCCGCTGCGTCAACATTAGCTGACAAAAGAGTCCCCGCAGGTATAAGTCCTGCACCTGGACTTAAAGTTAGGGTTGGAGCTACAGGATCGGTTACAACATTTACAGTGACCACGAAATATGGATCGAAATCAGTGTTATCTTGCACTGTAAATGAGAATACACCTAATGTATTATAACTTTGTTGCATAAAAGCAATCGTACCACCATTTCCATTAATCGTTTCAATAATGGGTGGAGGGGGTATTTGAGGAATAATCATACTATAAGATTGACCATTTTCTGAATCATCTATATAAATGTTGAGGGTAGCTCCTTGACATAAGTTGACGTTTATTGCTCCAGGTCCTGTAACCGTTCCTGATGGTTCTAACCTAAGTACATCTTGAGCCTGACTAAAAAACCCAACAATAACCATTAAAAAAGTAAAAATGGAAAATTTAATTTTTCTCATAATGTTTAACTGTTTAAAATATATATTACTATTATTTGAGTTGACTATATGTAGTACGTTTTTGCCAAAATTATGAATTAGGGCATAGACCAAAGTTTTCATATGCAAAGGTTTGTTTTGTTTACAAAAGGGTTG
Organism: Saprospiraceae bacterium; assembly: GCA_049290115.1. Taxonomy (GTDB): domain Bacteria; phylum Bacteroidota; class Bacteroidia; order Chitinophagales; family Saprospiraceae; genus OLB9. Next base: position 16,250 of record JBATMZ010000115.1, read on the forward strand.
TCATTGATAATTTGCGAAAGATGGTTTGCCAAACCATGTGCATTGTTTGTCAAATATTTTATTTTAACAAGAAGAAATTGAAGTGTAGTAAGGGTCTTAAATGTATTAGAAGCTTTATTTAAATAGGCAAATTTGACCCATGAACCAAGAAATGAGTCAGCATTATAGCTAGGAGGATCTTTATAAGAATTTTTAGATCCACATTCAATTCGAAAAAGCTTAAATTGGTATGTCAAAGGAGTGACCCCTTTTTCCGATATTTGGGCTATATAATTAAAAACTATTAATATAAATTTAATCATCCTGAAAAGTTGGTTTTATAATTTTTTTAGCATTGGTTTTATATAAAATGTAAGAAATTCAATACCGAACTTCGATTCATTTAAAAAATCCATTTCTTCAAAAATTATGAATTCAAAATTAGTGCAATATTTTCGTCACCATTTTTTAATTAATAGTTCGGTATCAATAAGTTTAAAAGCGGTCATTATACCTTAATATTTGGTATAATAATTTGCCATAATTAAGACTTAATCTGACAATTGAATTAGAAATATTTCAATCGGCCAAAACTAATTCGTAGCTAATTTTAGACTTTAAAAAAGTGAAATAAGGTTAATGCAATTATATTGAGCATATAAAAGTTGTTCTTTTTTTATTTCTAAAAAGATAGGTAGTCTTTTGATCTATTTTGGCATAGCTGGTCTGTAGAAAACAAATTAAACAGCATAATTTTCCACCATAGTTTGTAAACAAATTTTGTAAATAAATTTAACAATGATCCTAGTTTAAGTTAGTTTTCTCAACCCCAGCATTGATCCTTTTTTCATAGTTTTCTAAGCCATGCCTCAACCAAACACATCTCACCCCCCCAGCAGAAATAAATGTGCCTGATTTTTTTAAATTCTTGGAAACTTTTAATTGTCCAAATGATGGATTTTTTAATGAAAAATTAATCACTTTTTGTTCAATATACAAAGAAATCCTATTTTTATGATTTGGCTTCTTCCGATTTAATACAGTAATACCCACATCACCATTTTCATCATACAATTGTTTGAGTCTGTAATAAGTATCTCGGCTATATCCACAATGTTTACAAGCTTTTGTAACATTACCTAATTTTTCTGCCAGAGCTAACAACCCAAACTTACTTTTAACTAATTTCGTCTCCTCTTTCATATTAAAAATTTAGAACATAATATACTTGATTTAAAGATTGACCAATAAAATCATACCTCTAACAAATGATTTAAATACAAATTTATTTTGGTAACCAAATTCATATTTTTTAAAACTAAAAAATAGTGTTTAATAAATTCATATAATTTTTGCCAAAATATCTGTGGTATCAATTTTGGTGAAATTTTCAGGATTATTGAAAAGTAGGGATTTTTAAACTTAAAATTTCCTAAAATTAGACATAAAGTCAGCTTTTTTTCTACGAGAAACGGGTAAAAGTGTGCCATCCAATAAAATAACGCTACTGTCTTTGGTTTCCGTAAATTTACTTACAAAATTTATGTTAACCACATACTGATTATGTATTCTAAAAAATAAATCTGCTGGTAAGCTTTTACAAACAGATTTCAAACTTTTTGAAAGGTAAATTGGTTTTTCTCCCAAAATATTAATAACTGAATATCCCCCATAGGATTTGCAGTAAATAATATTTTTTATTTGAATAAAAAAAGTTTCTTTTCCATCTGAGATAGCCATTTTTAGAGAATCTTGCATAATATATAGTTTTAGTAGACGTAAAAGTAAATAATTTATAACCGTTTTATGCAATTAAAGGGAGTATAAAATATCTTGTGTAAACTAGTCAGAAAGAGTTAGGCTTCCATCTGTGTGGGGTACCCCAC
>JBATMZ010000116.1:0-2347 GCA_049290115.1 Saprospiraceae bacterium
GCCAAATACTTACACGATTCATTACCCAATGCAACTTTCGTTGGTTTTACAGGAACGCCAATAGATGCAACGCTTGATGTTTTTGGGAAAGTGGTTGATGCTTACACAATGACAGAATCAGTGAAAGATGAAATCACTGTTCGGATTGTTTATGAAGGCAGAGCAGCAAAAGTGTTGTTGAATAATTCAAAACTCAAAGAGATTGAAGATTATTATGCTAAGTGTGCCGAAATAGGAAGCAACGAAAATCAGATTGAACAAAGCAAAAAAGAAATGGCACAGATGTATGCCATCATTGGCGACCCTGACCGTTTAAAAGCAGTTGCCGAAGACTTTGTAAACCATTATGAAAAAAGGGTTTCAGAAGGTTCGACTGTAAAAGGCAAAGCAATGTTTGTGTGCAGCACTCGTGAAATAGCTTATGAGTTGTATAAAAACATTATTGCCATAAAACCCGAATGGAACGAAATACGAGCAGCCGAAGAAGGTGCAGAACTCACCGACAAAGACAAACGAGAACTGAAACCAATTGAACGAATAAAGTTAATTGCCACCCAAGGAAAGGACGTTGAAAAGGATATGTATGATTTGTTAGGAACAAAAGATTACCGCAAAGAACTTGACAGACAATTCAAAAATGAAAAATCGAATTTCAAAATTGCCATTGTGGTTGATATGTGGCTCACAGGTTTTGATGTGCCTTTCTTGGATAGTATTTACATTGACAAACCAATTCAGCGACACAATTTAATTCAAACCATATCAAGAGTAAACCGCAAGTTTGAAGGTAAGAACAAAGGTTTGGTAGTAGATTATATCGGCATCAAAACACAAATGAATTTGGCGTTGAAGCAATACAGCGAAGGCGACAAAGACAATTTTGAAGACATTGCTGAATCCATAATCATTGTAAGAAATCATTTAGACCTTTTGGCTAAACTGTTTCACACGTTTGACAATTCAAAATATTTCAAAGGCTCAACCATTCAGCAATTAAACACTTTGAATTTAGCAGCCGAATATGTGCAACAAAGTAAAGAGTTTGAAACCCGATTTATGGGCTTGGTAAAGCGACTAAAAGCCGCTTATGATATTTGTGCAGGAAGCGAACAATTAACGCAGTTAGAAAGAGATTACACTCACTTCTATTTGGCGGTTCGTTCCATTGTTTTTAAACTTACCAAAGGCAATGCACCCGACACAGCACAGATGAACGCTAAAGTTCGGGAAATGATAAAAGAAGCCTTGCAAAGTGAAGGAGTTGAAGAAATTTTCAAACTCGGTGATGAAGCAGAAACCGAACAAGACATCTTTGATGAAGATTACTTGGCGAAGATTGATAAAATCAAATTGCCGAACACCAAAATAAAATTGCTTCAACAGCTATTGGCTAAAGTGATTGCAGAAATCAAAAAAGTAAACCGAGTTAAAGGAATTGACTTTACCAAAAAAATGCAAGCCTTGGTTGAACGCTACAATGACCGTGATGCAAACGACATTTTGAGAAGTGAAGTGTATGAAGAAATGGCAAGTGCCTTGACAGATTTAATTTGGGAAGTTCACAAAGAATTTTCGGCAGGTGACGCATTGGGAATTGACTTTGAAGAAAAAGCATTTTACGACATCTTGAAAGAGTTGTGTGTAAAATATGACTTCAAATATCCAGAAGACAAAATGATTGACCTTGCAAAAGCCGTGAAAGACTTGGTTGACGGACAAGCCAAATTCCCGGACTGGAACAAACGTGACGACATAAAATCAGCATTAAAAGTTGGACTCATTCTTTTGCTTGACGAGTTTGGTTATCCTCCAGTAGAGAGAGACGAAGTGTATGTTGAGATTTTTGAACAAGCAGAAAACTTTAAGAAAAATCAGAACTAATGAACCCACGCAGCAGTCACACACATTGCCAAGTCGCACAAGCCGCCACACAAACCAAAACTTGGCAAAGAGTGTGTCTGCCCCACCCTGAAAAAATTGAATTAAAAAAATTTCCCTTCCCTTCTGAAAATAAAAAATACGCAACCGCACAACCCAACGACAGACAAAAATCAGTTGCTAAACAGACACCAAAACCATTGACAGAACAGAAAGCCAGCCACTAACAGCGGCTTGGCAAAAGTGGCGGTTCAGTGCTCCGCAGACACATTTGTGGTTAATCAAAGTTTGGTTCTCCGCATCAACATTTGTGGTGAAAATCGCCACCTTCGCCAAGCCGCAAACCGTTATACCCAATACTAAGAGCGACAGTGCAAACCATAAACAGACAGACAAAAAATGAATGAATTAGAATCTTTAAAGAACATTTTCAAGGACAGAATTTTTAAAATTCCAGACTATCAACGTG
>JBATMZ010000117.1:0-34049 GCA_049290115.1 Saprospiraceae bacterium
ATCGTGGGACAATAAAACATTAAAACCATTTTCCACCAAACCATTGGTGGCAACATCAAGATCTCCTTTCTTCGGAAACCAACGTCCTGCTCCCCAATTTTCAACGCCAACTATATTGATAAATTCGCCGTCTTTTTCTACTTTTTTATGCTGATTATTGAGTAAATCGAAGCCCATGGCTTCAAATTTTGTATAAAAATCATCAAAATATAGTTTTTCCTTTTGTGGATCATTTCGGTCAAAGCTACCGTAGTAATCATGGTTTCCCAAGGTGGCAAACTTTCCATATTTAGATTGTATCCCAGCAAAAACATCGATATAAGGATCGATTTCTTCCTTTTCAGCATTCACCAAATCACCAGTAAAACAAACAAGGTCAGGTTGTAGTTCGTTGATCATATTCACTCCGCTTTGAACCTTGTCTTTGTTGTCAAAACTACCTGCATGAATATCTGATATTTGAACCAATTTGAATCCATCAAATGCCTTAGGTAAGTCCTTAAACGTTAGGGTTATTTTTTCGACCGTATATTGATATTTTCCTTTGGTGATACCATACAACATGCCCAAAAATGGAATCCCCGCTACAATGGTACCAAAGGAGGTCAAAAACTGTCGTCGTCCCGGTATAAAACCGTCGTCCGTCCACATATTTTCAGTTAGTTTGAAGTTGACAAATTGTAAACCTCCGAAGGCAATCCTACCTACATCTTGCATCATTAAAATGCCACCAAAGACCAATTTACTCACAAACATGGTAAATACAAAACCAGACATAAAATTAAAAACCTCTGTTCGCTGCAAGGCAAGGCCAATATTAAATTGATATATCAAATAAAAAACGGAGAAGTAAGTAAATCCACTGGCGGTCCAATATATTAGTTTCCATACTTTGGCAAACTTGGACTGAGAAAACAAAGATTGAAGTCCATGAAACGTATAAAAGTCGAGAAGTATAAATAAAAAACCTATAATAAGTAAAAAGAAGGCTCTGCCCATGTATCATATATTATGCTTGTAGAATGATTGGCAGCTAAAATAGTTGAAGAAAGTCTGTTAAATTTCTGCTAATAACCGTATTTCATAGATAAACAATCAGAAATAACCATTGAATATCCGAAACAAAAAATAATCTACCTACTCCGGCTCCCTAATTGAAATATATTCAATAAGCCAGCGACCCCCCTCTTTGTTCATCTCAAAAAGATAAGGCCATTCACCAGAAGCTAATACCACGGCTTTGTTTTTTGTTGACGCAACTATTTCAAAAGTAAGGTTTTCAATAAAATTCAATAATAATTCTGGTTCCTGGGTCAAAACAATCAAGTCAAAATCAAATCCTTCAGGCGGTCCTTCAAATTGAGGAAATTGTACAAAACTTTCCGCTTTTGATGTAAAGTAGTCGCGCCACAATCCAACATACACCTCCGACAAATACCCTGATGATTGAAGATATTTTAAGTAAGCATTACAAGCAGTGGTGTCTACTTGATATTGCCCTGATTTGTTAGTAAAAGTGAGTCTAAACGTTTGCACTTCATCATAGTTTTTTTGATACCAATGTAAAAAAGATTGGATGGTATGAACCATTTGCGTAGAATCAGAAAGTGTGATCTCTCCAAAATACTTTTCAACCAATACAACTGACTTATTTGAAGAAAAAATGGCCGAAGTCCCTAACAACATGAACAGGTAAAAAATTGATTTCATCTTACTCTTTTTTAAAACCAATCAAAAGTAGTTTCAAAACTATATTTTATAGAATATTCCTTCTTCAAACAGCCCACGTATCAATTGAACCGTAGTATTAATCCTTTAAACTAGGTTTACATGTCTCAAAAAAAGAAGAATAACGAGCTCCCTTGCATTTATATCTTCAGTCTTCGTTCAAAAATCCGTCCACCCGTCTTCATTCTATAATTATATTCCCCTGGTTTTATAGCGTATTTCCTTATGTCAATCTCAAAAGTAAACGACCCTTTGGTGGAATATTCGTCTTTTAATAAACGAACTACTTGTCCACTGCCATCTAGCAATTCGATGATGACTTGACCTTCTTGATTGATCGCATAATAAAACTCAATAAAATTAGCTTTTGTCGCCACCATTTTGTGTCCTAGAAGTGCTTTAAATTCTTCTGTACCTATAGGTGGAGACTTAACTGGCACTAAATTAGGAATGACGTTTTGGGTTTTTCCAATGATAAAATCAGCCACTTCGGGAGGCATTCCAAACCAATTTTTTAACACTGTGCCGTACACATCTTTAAAGTCCATCGCAAAGTAGGGATCGCCATATTGGTCAGTATTTAATAGGTCGGGCGGAGTACCTACAATCTCTTTTCCTATGTCTTTGGTGAACAATAACATAGGCGCACCTGTACCGTGATCAGTACCCGCAGAACCATTTTCATAAATCGTTCGTCCAAATTCCGAAAAAGTCATTCCTAATACTTTATCGTCGTAGCCTTGTGTTTTTAAATCGGCGTAAAAAGCACTAACCGACGAACTAACCCTATTGAGCAATCTCAAGTGGTTTTGGTACTGGTTGGCGTGGGTATCAAATCCGTCGATGTAAACCATATATACTTTTGTCCCTAAATTCCCTTTGATCAGTTTGGCCACAATGGATAATTGTTGGGCCAGGCTATTATCTGGATACAAGGCTTCATTTCTACCTTTATTGTATGCATCCTTGATGGTCTGACTATATCTAAAGGCGCTGTTGGCTACCTGGCGAACAAACTTCAATTCTTTGCCATTTGGTTGTGTATCGTTGATCAATGTATCGTACAATTGTCCAGATAAGGCCAACTTATAAAATTCATTAGGACTACTGATGGATAAGGCCAAATTTCGCTGATTCCCTTGAAAAACAAGGTCTGTTTGAACGCCAATTTGTAGTGCAGGAGGAATGGTAGGCTGTGTATCCTGAAAAGCAGGTAATTCGTAATCAAAATATCTGCCTATCCACCCTGAGCTTAAGTATTCCTTAGATCCAGAGGCAGTCGCCCATATATCGGAAGACCTAAAGTGCGAATAATTTGGGCTAGGATATCCAACGTTCTGAACGATTTTCATCTTTCCCTCTTCCCACATGGGTTGTAAATCTGACATGACGTTGGGCATACCTGTTTTTTGATCCAATGCCCACATGTTTGATTCGGTTATGGCTATTGAGGGTCGAATGTCGTAGTATTCCTGATTAAATCGATCTATCACCGTATTAAGTCCATCGTTCCCTCCTCTGAGCTGAATCAAAACGAGTACTCGGTCGCTCTCCAACATGCTTAATGGCGACATCTGAAGAGATGATCCTAATGCGTAAACTGGAAATCCATGTAGTGAAGCGGCAAGACCTGTGGCCATAAGTCCGGCAGATTGTAAAAAATCTCGCCGATTATATTGTAGGTGTTCTTGGTCATGGGCTTCCTCATGTTCCAGTTTTTTACCTAATCTTTCTGTATGTTTATCATTGCACATGGTTTCTGGTTTTAAGATAATTGAAATTCAGGCAATCTAGTCAAGTAAACGATTAAATTGCCCACCTGAAAAGGTGCTTCGTTCCAGTTGAGATTCCACGAACCGTCTTCAAAATAATTTTCTGGAATGTCACCTTTCAAATACAATACAGCTGTCTGGTGTTGTTCGTCGGAAATGTCTCTTCCAATAAAATGTTCGGTTATCTTACGAGTAATAAAATCGGGATCATTGATCTTAGACTCCACTAATGAAATGGCTAGGTTCCTGAGCGTTTCTCTATTGGTTGTATTGGTAAAAGTTGTGACAAAATCCTTGCAGTAATTCCACCGCTGGGTCAATGTGTTTTCATTAATCCATTCGTGATATCCTGGCCACCCTGCTACATTGATCGGATCCCATAATTCCATACCCAAGTTGGCCGTACCGTAACGCCAAGTACTAAATCTATCTTTGAGATTAGCTGCTGTTATTCCCGTTGCTCGTGATAATTCCACAAAACAATCCATTGGACTTTTAATATTGGCACCAATAAATTCATCGTTAAAAAAATGTTCACTTTGGAAAATGGCTTTCATAACAGGAAGTAATTCCCAGTTGCTAGAAATAAATAAATTGGCCAAAGCGACAACAAATTCTTCATCTGGTTTTTGATATACAAAGTGTGCGTACAATTTACTACATATATAATAAGCCACTTGATTTTTTCGCTCTGTGAATATCAAATTATGCACATCGTCGTAGTTCCAATTGCCCGTTAAACCAAAAATAGTTTTGTTGTTTTTATCAAATTTAGATGAGCTAAAAGTGACATCAACACAAGTATATTGATTGCACTTATATCCCGTCAATGATCTAGCCACTTCTACCACATCAAACTGTGTGTAGCCATTATTTTCGCCCATGGTAAAAAGTTCCATGAGCTCTCGAGCATAATTTTCATTGGGTCGACCTACTTCATTGAGGTTGCCGTTGAGGTAAACCAACATAGCAGGTGATTTGCCGATTTCTGTCACAAAATTTTTAAAATTGCCCAAACAATGTTTCAATAAAAGGTTATAATAATTCCATAAATAACGATTACAGAGATAAACTTCTAATTCTGCCACAAAATGATTGTGCCAAAATAAAAGCAATTTGGATCGCAGACCGTCATTGATCATATCCGTAAAAATATCATCCATCAACGCCGTACGATGTGTTGAAGGTAGATCAGGATCGTTCAAATTATCGTAATCAGCTGTTGTATAATTTGCCCAAACGGGTGGTGTTGGCAATGGACGGTTTTTTATGGCCAACAAGTTATTTTCAATGAAAGTTAATGGCTCGGCAGCTAAGGCCTGGTTGATACTTGTTAGATTTCCGCCCATACCCAATCTTCTTAAAAAATGCATCACCCTTTTTTTATCCCAAGGTTTTTCAGCAGATGGTATATAGAGTTGTAGATTGGCCATTTTTAAAAAATATTTGATGCAATTTACAATTTATTTTTAAGTGATGAAAAATTAATATATTTTTACAAGTAATAAAATACTTTATGGTCATGAGAAATATCCTAAACATATGCGCATGTTTAATATTGGCAAATATCTCTTTTGGCCAAACGGTTTTATTTAGTGAGAACTTTGATAGTTGTGCTCTTTCACAACAATGGACTTTTAACCTAGAAGGAAATCAAAATGTGGCTTGGGGAGTGGGCATTCCGACCAATTCCAAAGCAGATAGCATATCAATGAATGGTTCTTGTTTTTTATACATTGACGATGATTTGACGGGGGACAAAACGCCGGCTTTCAAATTGAGGGTTATCTCTGACTATTTTAACGGCACTGGTTTTAGTGATATATTGTTTCAAGCCCAAGTTCATTTTCGAAGAGATAAAACGGAGATCCTTAATATTTTTATTGACAATGGGAAAGAGGAGTTCCTGATAAGACAATTTAAAAATAGTAATTTTAGTGGTGCACAATTTAATCAGTTTATCGAAATGAATACGGACATAAGTTTTTATGCTTCGGACAGTATGCGCATCATCATAGAATACGACGACGACAATCAATGGGGATGGTGGGCAGGTATTGACAATATTGTAGTCACTGGAAATGATTCAGGCACCATTGTTTTGGGACAGACTTTTAATGATTGTGCACTTCCTCAAGATTGGTCAACGGAAATAGTCAGTGGCGTTGATAATTGGCAATTTGGTATTTTTTACGATGGAAGGACGATTGATGGGACGTGTTTTGCTTATTTCAATGACGACATTTTAGGTGAAGAAGCGCCGCTTTCAAAAATCAGAATCTTTTCTCCGTATTTTAATGCAGATGAATATGGAACCTACAAATTGGTGTACGATTTTATTTATAGAACCTACACCGCTAATGAATATGTTCAATTGTACGTGGATGATGGTGAAAAATGGATTCCTGTAAAAACCTACAAGGGCGACACGGGAGGTCCCAACGTCAACCAATCCGTCAAAGAGATTATAGATTTGTCTCCTTTTAGAACGCAGCGAATGCGATTGGTTTGGGAACATAGCGACGGTGGTTTTGCCTGGTGGGTAGGTTTTGATAATGTAAAAATAATTGGCGAGGGGGACATCAATGACAAGTGCAACAAAGCGATTCCATTGGCAAATGGGATGGACTGTGTAGTTTTTGATAATACCAATGCTTTAGTGACCGATGAATTGGGATTAAATATTCCCAACACCACTGGAAAAATATATTTTACCTGGACACCTGACATGGATGGTGAATACCTCATTGCTACAGAAAGCCAGTTTAACGATTATATAGAAATCTTTAGTGGAACGTGTGAAAATGCGGTAAAATCGATGGATAAAAATAAAGATGAATTTGGTTTTAAAGGCGAAGAAATATTTGTTGATGCTACGGCACAACAGTCTTATATCATTCGGGTATCGGGAATAACGGAGGATTTTGGAAAAGATCGAGGCCTTGGGTGTATTTCTATCCAGAAAAAAGACGATATTTCCGTTGTTCCCCAAAACGAATGGTGCGATATTTCCACCCCTTTGACGGTTAACGTCGAATGCATTCAGGCCACCAATATTATTGCCCAATTAGATGGTCCCCTACCTAGTAAAAATCTTCGTTCCCGGGCAGATATTTGGTTTAGTTTCAAGCCAGAAAAATCAGGCGACTATCGTTTTGAGAGCCAGGCTGATTTTGCAGATGTTATCACCCTCTTCCATGGATCTTGTACTTTATTAACCGAAGTTCAATCAGATTTTAACGGTCAAATATTGGATATAAAAAATGTAGTAGCCGACTCAACTTACTATATTCAAGTGACGGGATATTTTGCACTATTGGAAGGTGGCGTTTGTGGAAAAATTGTAGAAATCAAAAAAGACACTATCGCCAACCCTATATGTTCATTGGCTTCAGCCCTTCCATTAAATATGGGTTGCACTACATTTGAACACAACGATGCTGGATATTCTGGTGTTCGACCTGTTTGTGATGTCATGGTTGAGGACGATATTTGGACTTCTTTTATTGCACCAACATCGGGCACGGTTTATATACGCGTCAAAGCAGATTTTCAATCGATACTTTCTGTTTACAAAGGAAGTTGTGAAAAACTTACGTCTTTATATTGTTCGAAAAACCAACACCATTGCCAAGGGTATATCGTTTTGGAGGCCTTAGTTGCCACGGAAAAATATTACATCCAACTCGGTAGAACTAATAGCCCTTCGTCTAAAAATAATATAAGTAGTTGTATAGAAATTTGGGACACCGAGCCGGTTTTTTTGCCTTTATCTTTGGACATTGTTCAGGAATGTCAAAGTAAAGGAGCTGTCAAATTTCTTCCTACGGCGACAGGGGGAAATCAACCCTACTCTTATCACGGATTGGGGTTAGAAACGGCTGTGGCTGGTAACGACCGTTATGTCATTGAAGTAAAAGATAGTGAAGGGTGTATTATGGCTGTTGAGGTAATGGCGGAAGATTGTGATGATTTTGGGTGTAGCTTAGCTGCCCAATTTACGACACAGCACGTAACTTGTTTTGGCGAAAGTAATGGACGTATTGTAGCAACTACTACAGGTGGATTAGAACCTTATACTATTGAATGGTCAAATGGATTAATAGGATTATCGACAGAAAATTTACTAGCAGGAAAATATCAGGTGACGGTTTCTGATGCGTCTGGTTGTTCGGTTATAGAAAATATCGAGGTTTTTCAACCAACTAAAATTGATCCCCATGTGACCTATACTACACCAACTTGTTTTGGTGAAAGTAACGGGTCGATTGAATTATTTACCATTGGAGGGAATGGAAATTATACCTATATCTGGTCAAACGGATCTGTTTCAGAAAACCTTTTAGATATCCCTGGCGGAACGTATGATTTGACCATTACCGATGGCAATAACTGTATATTCACGCAAAGTGTGGTGCTGAATCAGCCTGAAGATATTCAAATTTTAAGTCAGGGATTTGATAATCCTTGTTTTGGTGATTCCCTAGGAAAAATATTGACGGAAGTACGTGGTGGAACGGGAAATTTTGATTTTTTATGGTCGAATGGAAGTACAAGTGATTCCTTAATTAATATAGCCTCAGGCACTTTTAGCGTAACGGTCACCGATGAAAATTTGTGTCAGAAGGTTTCTGAAATGACTATTGAGCAACCAACCCAACTATCCATTCAAATAGACTCTTTAGATCTTCAAATAACGGATACAAAAAATGCCTTCATTTCAATAAATATGACGGGGGGTACCCCACCCTATGTTTTTAATTGGTATAAAGACAATTTACCCATTGAAGTCGATACATCATCATTGGAATTGGATGAAGCAGGCGTTTATCTACTTCTGATTACGGATGCCCAAGGATGTATATTGAGCGGTCCCACTTGGATTGTGACCAAAACTTCATCGGTGGAAATGGAGGAGAATATATCGTGGACTATTCATCCAAATCCTAGTGCAAAAGAGGTTTATATTTATTCTGACAAAACATATTCGCTTGATGCCATACAAGTTTTTGATATGTTGGGCAGAATAGTGATGGACATACACAATACAGACATCCTATTGCCGTACAAGCTTGATGTAACGAGTTTGCCAAGTGGTACCTATAACTTGTTTTTACACCACCATAACAAAATATTTTTGTCTAAATTGGTAAAAACGCAACATTAACCCTTTGTAGGCTGGAAATTTACCATCCAGTTGATACCATATTTATCCCTAAAACTACCAAAATAAGCACCCCAAAACATGTCTTGCATTGGCATTTCTATTTCTCCTCCTTGAGATAAGGATAGGAAAATTCGATCGGCTTCTTCTTTGGATGATGGCTCGAGGTTGATGTGCATATTATTTCCTCTTTCAACTGCAAAACCCATTTCTAGCGGTGCATCCGTTCCCATGAGGATATGACCTCCTAGCAAAGGTAATTCGACATGGATGACCATATTTTTTAATGATTCTGACATGGCAGGTTGATTTGGGTCAGGTGGTAAATCTCCAAACTTTTGCATGCCTAAAACAAATTCAGTTTTGAAAACAGACTTGTAAAACAAAAAGGCTTCTTCTGTATTTCCTGGAAAATTGACATAGGTTGATACCCTAGGTGCTGTGTCGGGTTTTTTCTGTTTTCTTAAGTAAAATTGTGAACCAATATATTGATCTAGATTTTCCATTCCCATAGTAAAACCTTCCTTAAATCCCATATCAATTATGGCTTCCAGATCAGTTAGAGACTTAAATGTTATTTCGAGTGTTACGGTCGTTTCATCACCTTGAGCACTAAAACTATTAAACCAATCGACGATAGGTTTGGTGTCGTTTGCTTCTCCATTTTCATCACAGAAAGCATCCCATCCTGCGTAACTTTTTTCATGTTGAATGTCTGTATACTTAAAAAAACACCAATGTCTTTCGTCTTTAGGAGACACCATACAATACAACCAAACTCCACCTACGGTAAAATTCATCGATTTTGTCTCGGTTTTGTAAGGTTTTGGAGCCCACCATAGATCCAAAATTGCGGGATCTGTCCAAGCTGCCCATACTAAATCTAATGGCGCGGCAAATGACCTTTTTACAAAGATTTTATTATTTTTTTTGTCCACATCGAATTGGAATAAAATTGACTTATTCATTTTATTTTATTTGATTTTAGTTTTAATAATACATTATCTAGTTGGTCGAATTTTGTCGACATTAATTTTTTAAACTCTGCCAAATAAGCCTCAAGTTCTTTCATTTTGTGGCTGTTTAAGTGATAATAAATTTCTCTACCTTTTTGCTCTTGCCGTAATACATCACATTCTGCCAACAAGATTAAATGTTTGGATACAGCTTGACGAGTGATGTTAAAATGTTCGGCTATATTATTCGGCGTCAGCACTTGTGTTGTCAATAACAAAATGATGGCTCGGCGAGTTGGGTCTGCCAAAGCCTGAAAAATGTCTCTCCGCATTTTAGGGCAATTTATAGTGTAAAACCACAACCTCACAGTCAAAAGATCTGGAATCAATCAATTTATACGGTTGTTTTTGTTGTAGTAATTGAAAAATCCCTTGACCACGACCTAAGGCCATTGGATTGATGAACAGAAATAGTTCGTCTATCAGGTTTTCTTTGAGAAGGGAGGAAACAAAAGTAGCGCCACCATAGACAATGATATCATTGCCTTCAGCTTTTTTTAAGGCCGAAACTTCATCATAAAGATTTCCGCTATTTATTTGAGTGTTTGACCAAGATTGCACAATGGGATTTTCCGTTTGTAACGTTTTTGTAAATACAATTTTTTCAATATTGGTGTATAAAACCCCAGAGGCTAGGTCTACATTATTTGGGTCATTGGCGACAGAAGCCCAATAGGGAATAAAACCTTCGGCCAACTTACGTCCTAAGAGAACGGTGTCTATGGATTTTGTTAGTTCGGTGACGTACTGGTTCAAATCTTCGTGCCAAGGTAGCGCAACCCAATCCATTTCAAAATTTGGGCCTGCAATAAATCCATCGATGGATATCTGCACTTGCAGTTATAATTTTCTCATGATTTTTTTAATTTATGAAACTATTCGGTTGCAAATATATATGCAATTATGTTGTTGCACAAATTTTTAATCAAAAAATATCAAAAAAAGACTTTTTTAAAATTTGAAAAGTTGTTCGACTAAAGAACCGAAACGAACAGCCTTATGTCGATTGCATTTTTATGGCCATTTGTCCACCAATCCAAGCCATAGGAATATAGGCCAAGGCAAGGTCAACAACATTAAACCACATGGGTGATGGGAGCATAACTACATTGGCCAATCCACCAAGGAAAAAGAAGAATCCAACGACTAGTGCCATTCTCATCTTAAAACTTCCAGCAATTAAGGCAGCTACAAAAGCGCCGACTAAAGTTCCCAGCCCATGAGCCAACCAAGGCATAATAAAATGTTTGGACTCCAATAAAGGCATGGCCGCTTTTAGTCCCTCCATGGTTGTCATATCAGCTCCTTCAGGTGGTGGAATAAGCGAAGGGCCAAGTAAAATAATGCCCATATTGACCGCTCCTCCTAAAAGAATGCCAGCTACAACCCCTAAAATATTTCGAATGACTGGATGCATCATGTTTGATTTTATCGTTAAAATTAAGATTGTTTGAATTATTTACTTTTCTCTGCCAATATTTTTAATTTCTCTAAAGCTCTTGGGAATGATTCGTTCATGTGATTGATATATTCATCCACCGTATCTACTTTTACATTTACAGTAACCAATTCATCTTTGGCAATTACTTCATATGATTCGATAGCGCCTGTCCATTTTTTGGTGTCATCATCGAGGGGCTCATCCTTAAAATCAGCTATGTTACCCATATGCTTAAAGGCCATAAATTGGTCTGGAATCAACTGATGGATGATGCTGAACATTCCATGACCCTCAGGTGTTAAAAAACGAATGACATTACCTTCTTCAAGTCCATTCGTTTCATAATAACTCCCTTGGCAAAAAGCCGACGTCCAGTTTGTGTAATGATCTTTTTGCCACAGGCATTTCCAAACATGAGTCGGCGTTGCGTTGATATCGATGGAAAATTGAAGGGTTTGCATAGAAAATAGTTGATGGAAACAAAAGTAATAAAAAAACATGTAACGTTGGCAACTAAAGAAGGTTATGAATGACAAGTCTTATCCGTCAACATTATTCATAAACCCTTACATGACCTACAGTGCCTATATTATTTCCAGCATTTCCCGTTGCACCTGCGGCAATACGTGTTCCATCTCCTGAAATACTTACACTAGTACCGCTATTATCAGCGGCACTTTCTCCACCAAATTCTAATCCTGCTTTTGCCCACTCAAAGCCATTCCAAGAAAAAACACTTATTTTGCCTGAATCAGCGCCATACCCGTCATAAAGTGGAGCGCCAACAACCAATCTAGTCCCATCATTTGATATACTTACAGATCGACCAAAAGTTTCTAGAAAAGCACTTCCAACCATACTACTTCCCATTTGTACCCAATCAGAATTATTCCATTCAAATACCCTGACTTGTCCTGACCGCAAACCATTTCCAACATTAGTAGATGCTCCCACGGCAACTATGTTACCATTAGCCGATAATGAGACGGAGATTCCACACTGATCGCCAGACGCATCTCCATTAATATCACTTCCTATTTGAATCCATGCTGTCCCATTCCAAGAATATACCCTTACATGACCCGAATCTGTACCATTCCCATCTTTACTGGAAGCTCCTATGGCTACTCTTGTACCATCTGAAGAAATAGAAACTGAGTTCCCGCTGTAATCATTGGCAACTTCTCCATTGATGTCGCCACCCATTTGTACCCAAGTAGTTCCATTCCAAGAATATACTCTTACGTGACCAGAATTAGAACCATTCCCATCATTATTGGTAGCTCCTATGGCTACTCTTGTACCATCAAATGACAATGCTAAAGAAATTCCACTTTGATCACTTGCCGCTTCTCCATTGATGTCAGCTCCCATTTGCATCCATGCTGTACCATTCCAAGAATACACCCTTACATGACCCGAATTAGAACCATTGCCATCGTTTAAACCAGCGCCTATTGCTACCCTACTTCCATCATTTGACAATGCTACTGATTGTCCACTTCGATCACCTGCCGCTTCTCCATTGATGTCAGCTCCCATTTGTACCCAAGTAGTTCCATTCCAAGAATATACCCTTACATGGCCCGAATCTGTACCATTCCCATCATTAAAGGCAGCTCCAATGGCAATTATTGTTCCATCATTAGACAGCGAAATAGAAACTCCACTTTGGTCTTGTGCTGCTTCGCCATCAATATCCGATCCGAGTTGTTGGTTAAAATGAAATATAGATTCAGCGTTTTCGCCTAACATATTTACCCAAGAAGTTCCGTTGAACACCTGAATTTGTCCAGAGAAGCCACAATCATTGCACCAAATCATTAGACCTGCTACCGGGCTATCAATTGTATTCCTTTGTTGTTCGGACATTCTTGGTGGCAATAACCCTTGATTTGTACTCTCCACTTCCAATTTTGCACTGATATGTGGACTATTAGTTCCTACTCCCACATTGTTTTGACTATATATAAAATTTGTGCCTAACCACTGTAGCAAAAATAAGAACAACGAATGTTGAATTTTCATAATAAAAAGATTGTCTTGATTAAAATACAATAATAATTAATTTTTTAAAACCGAAAAATAAATCCTTGGGAAATATCCGAAATAACATAAAAGAGGCTGCCTTTGTGAGGCAGTCTCTTCAATTATTATCTAAAACAAGTTACATATAGCTTACACAAACATCATCAATAAAGAACTGTGAATTGTTTAATATTCCCCATTCATTGAATCAAAAATCAAGGTTTTTAAGTTAAAATTTATTGTGATAGATGAAGGGTTCATACTACTTTTTGCTCAGTGAACTGAAGATATCTTTAGCCTTACAGGTGCCATTGGATATATGTCTGCTTTGTTTTGCCATCATGGTCAAATTTAAGATCTTTTTTTAACGTAACCCATGGTCTTAATTTTGGGGAGTGTTGCATAAATCAAGGAAAAAAACGTAACTGAACTGGGCAGTTCAGCGAGGTTTTTTAAAACAGATACATACAAAAAGGCCGCAAATAATGACCTACTTTAGCTGGACAGAGCACTAGAACTTGTTTTGAAGTTAAATTGGTTTTTGAGTTTGTGTATTTATGTAAAAAGGAATTTGAAAAAGGGATGATTCATGAATTGATTAATCATCCCTTTTATTTGTTATTTGTTGAGCAACATGGGCATTACCTAACCAATACTACTTTTTCATACACATAACCGCCCTCGACATTTAATTTAACTACATATACACCGGAATTTAGTCCGGTCAGATCAAGTGTATTTTCCTGACAATAGTAGGTATTTACATATTTACCCCCAACTTCATAAATCTCTATATTTTTATCAAACTTTTTCGATGACTCAAAAAAGATAATTCCAGTTGTCGGATTTGGATACACCTTTAATAAAGGAAGCTCTGCTTCATTGGTAGCAGATGAAAGTGCGATATTAATCCTGCCACTATTGATTTCCATTGGAATTTCTTCTATTTCATTAGTTAAAAATTTGGCACTTTTCGGAGTTGTTGACGATGATATGTCTGCCGTGGAATTATTCGGTCCGATCAATTTAAACGTTAGTCTGAAACAAACTGATCCGTCCGACAAGGTTGTGCCATTCACTAAATCATCGGTATCCCATATAAAGCCCAACTTTCCTTCATTTAATAAACTTTGATCAAACAGTGATGTACCTGGCATTAAAATTTCATTACTTCCTGCCGGAACACGAACTAATTCCAATTTGTCGGTTGGCCATGTTAATGAAAACTGCATGGCAGCTCCATTGATAAAATTATTGCATTTTAGATCAACAGTAACCGTAGAACCGGATGCACCTGTCACATTATTCATAAACAAAATAACATTGTTACTGGTGCGAGAAGAAACCACCACATTCTGAATAGATAAATTACTATGATCAATATCTGCATACTTCACTCCGATAAAATTTTGGTCGACTCGATTGGAGGTAAGGGGATTGTATTCAAGACTGTTGGGTATCGTACCCGCCAACGGATTGCCAGAAGAAGGAAAAACATACGTTTTGGGAACAAATCTCCAGGCTTTCTGCCCATTGGGAAGTTGTGTGGTGAGCCCTTGCATAATCCGACGCATCAACAATAAATCTGTGATATCTATTAATTTATCTGAACTGATATCTGCTGCCAAATAAGTATAAGGATTGTTAAACAAGGTGAGACCTTGCATATGTCGCCTCAGCAAAAGCAAATCTGTGATATCCACACCTTTGGACAAACTTTCGTCAAAAGTAGGTGAAACCTTGTAATTTGTCCCATTCATTAAGTTGGAGATACTATAACTTCCCTGTGCATTGGTGTTTACGGTGGCTACAATATTATTTCCACTGGTGGTCAATACTCCTACATTGGCAATAGCTTTATCTTTAGATGTAGTGATTAAGCCACTTATTATAGACAATGATTGTGAGATACAAACTGAACCATTATTGGTAATCACATCTACCTTTTTGAAATCATTATCTAAAGCAAATATTTCACCTTCCAATAAAAGATTGGCCGACTGACCAACGTTGCCTATTAGGTTTACTCTGATATTGAACAGAACGGCATTATCTGGCAAAGTCTTAGCTATATCGGCATAAGTCAATACAAGTTTTTGACTCACCACTGCAAAATCCACATTGGTAAGACCTGAATTGGGGTTGATATCAGCCACACCTACGTTTTCAGCTACATTATTGTTGGAAGATGCAATGCGCAACTGTAATCCTGCAATATCTTTATAATCTTTGACCCGAACAGGTACTTTAATTTCTGATAATCTTCCTCCACAAATATTGTCATCAATATCAATGGTAATATTTCTGGTGTTACTTCCTCCGCATGGACCTTCTGTCCATTCACCTGAAGTATATCCTGCACATACGGCTCTGCATGCGTTGGAAAATTCTTTGCCATTCACGCAAACGGGTAAATATTCCAGAGTACAGATACACGTAAGTTTCGTTTCATAATACAATAAATCATCAATGTAGAATGTATTATTATTTGACCCAGGCGTGGCATAAAAATTTAGATCTGTTATCTGGCGGGAAGTATGCGTCGTTCGTGTGTATATCAAAGTATTATTGACCCAAACTTCTATGGTATTTAGAATATTATCAAACACTAAAGCTGTTTTGTACCATTGGCCCGGAGTATAGGCAAACGTGGCTCTTTCTTCAAATTGATTATTACTGTTCATTATATAAACAATGCCCAGTCCATTATTTAAGTTGGTTACTAAAGCATATACCGAAGGGCTGCTGGTCTCCAATCCCCATGAACCGGTTCTACCTGATTCTAAATATGTCATCCATTCCAATCTTGTGGGAGACTCAATAATGCGACCTATATTAAAATCAATATCAGAAGTATTGGTAAATTTAAGAGACTTTGTAGCTGAAAATGCTTTTTCGGTAGTGACGGTGGAATTTTCAATGGGGTTCTCTGAAAACAATGAGAATTTGGGACTTCCTTGTGGCAAAAGATTTCCGGTTTGCAGATTGTCAAAATCTTCACAAATGGAATATAGGCCTATATTGGAGTTACAAAGTAACCCGGGATTACTCCCACAACCAGGGTCAGGAATTGTTTTTGCTATGAAGGATTTTTCATCCGTGTGAACACCATTTTCATCAAATTTATGTTTCAATCCATAAAACAAATACGAATTGTCCTCACCCATTTGAAAATTTATTTTGGTTATAAGGTCACCCTCTGGAATTCCAAAACCACTTTGAGTAAAATCAATCAATTCAAGATTGGTATCAAATTTTTCAATAAAATATGAAGACCCTAACAGGCCTCCCTGAACACCAATCATTGCTAATTTTCCATCACAGGACAACTCTATATCACTATATCCTTTTGTATAATCTAATAAGTTTATGCCCACAAATTTATTAATGGTGATATTTCCAGATGAATTTAGTTTTAACAACCATCTGCCAGCTCCGGTATTATTTATTCCGCCGCCATTTCCATTAGTGCAGTAAGTTTGTCCTAATACTACGATTTCATTATTATCTAATACTACAATTTTATCAGCTTTTGTTGTTCCGTTTCCGTCACCATATTTTCGACTCCAAACTACATCCAGATTCGAATTCAATTTACATATCCACCAACTGATATTCTGTGGTTCAAAACAAACTGTATTTTCAGTAATATAACCTGACACTATATATCCATTGTCATATGTTTTTTCTATTTGAGTGACCCCACTACCCCATAAACCCCCTGTTTGATGACTGATCCTTGTAATTAATTCATCTCCTAATAAATTTACAACCCTAATCATTGCTTTCTCACCTGCAATACCGCCCCCAGTATGTATTCTTCCTCCTACTATAATATTCCCACCATGAGTTCCATTTATAGCAAACGTAGCCGGTGATTGCAAATCCGTAAATCTTTTTTTGACTTCAAAATTACCTGTTGTTTTATTTAATCTTCCTATACCACCTGTGTTACTGCTAAGTGCAAAATCACCTACAAAAAAGTATCCGCTTTCGTGTTCATAAAATTTGTATGGCGTAATGTTGTCAGGAAAATTATCTATCTGGGTTTGCCAGACAAGCGTATTATTATTTCTCAATTTAATATAATCATCAAAGCCTATCTTTTCCCATCCATAGTATAAAGCAAATCCATTATTCGTGTGCAGAATGGCTTGCCCTGCATAAGAATCATAGGTTCCTTCCAAATAATCAATATCTGTAAGGTCTCGTTCATAAGTAAGTGATATTCCCTGACCTGATAAAGGAACATAAGTAACACTAATTAATAAAATGATTTGAAGTAAAAATGATTTCATGTGTCAAGTATTTAAAGGTTAACGAGTATTTTAGACCAGCTTTGGCCTATCAAACCTTAATGATGCGTTTTAATAAAAGTAACCTATACTAAAAATTTATTTTTCGATTAAGATAAATTCCTCCTTGATTGCAGCATGTTTTTATTGATGGAAACTATATGAGTTTTGTTTTAAAAGAATAAAGTCATTATAAAACAAAGGAAGAAATGAGGAAAGGGAAGAAGGCTGAAAAAATATTTCAGTGAAGGAGGTTACTTTTTATAAGTATTTGTTATTAAGGATTATTAACCTATTTTTTTTTAATCTAACAAAATCACCTAAAATGAACAACGCCTTGTTACTTGACGACCATTTTTATGGTTTCTTCACCGGAAAAGTAACCGGTTCTTCTAACCAGAATCTTCCCCCTTCAGGTTTTAAAAATATCAAATTTGATGGTATTGAAACCAAACATTTTGATAACACACTCAATAATACTTACTTGCAAAATGACAATCAGAATAAATATGTGTACAAAGTATTTACAAGTGGCATGTTACTTTTTGTCACGCCTATAAATACAACATTAGGAGATGCAAACCAACCGGAAGGAGTTCAACATTTGATTCCGTTGGAACTAAATGAAAAAGCTAGAATCGGCGACTACGGATGTATACCAAAATTTGAATCCAACCAAGCCGGCCATATCGCTTTTTCAGATTTAACAAATGGAATATATACCATTCCTCTTATTGTGGCTGTTCATACTGAAGACACTCAGGAACCTATCATATCAGAGTTTGAACTCAGGCCATTCCGGATGACAGAATTAAATTACAATCGATTAAATGCACTTTTTAATAACAACAACCATATGGAAGGAGGTTTGTATAAAATTACCGGGTCTACATTACTCAAATTGACTGTTGATAATGGCATTGACCCTGAACTGGAAATTACAGAGATTCGGTAATATAATTTCTGTGATTGGATGGAAATTGGATTACACTAATTGTAATGATTCAAAATATAGGTTCCTTTAGAAAATCCAATAGTTTTTATAGGTGAAAAACACCACAATAAAACCGGAAAAGTACCCTTTTTTTGAATTATTTATCTGGTGAATTTTGTCACTATTTTAATTCATGTCTGACATCCGGTGTGCGAACAATAAAAGTGTGATTTGGAATAAAATAGTTCAAGAAATTAAGAAAAGTGATGGAGGCTGCATAAATATTTTCTTTTGGTAGGTTACCTTTTGTAAAGATTATTCATTAAAATAAAAAATAATTACTATGGACTTCCCTGTAATATTTGATGTAGCAATTGGAATTGTTGTGGTTTACTTCCTTTCCTCAGTTTGTTTGAGTTTTATAACAAACTATATTATGTCCCGAAGAAACTGGAAAGGTGATTTTTTGTATGAACAGTTACAACATATTTTTTCTTCCACAATGGGATCAAATTCTGCATTTGTAGAAAGAATCTATAAACATCCGTTAATAGATAGTTTAAAACAATACTATTATAGAAAACCCGAAAAAATCGAAGCCGATATTTTTGCTCAGACTATGCTTGCCGTTATTAAGGACCTTGATAAAGAAGTACTTGAAATGCGGGAAAAGGAATGGGAGGCAGTAAAGGAGGATGGTAATATTAAAAGAACTGATAGCATCTATGTACAAAAAAAACAAGAATATGATAACCTGAAAGCTCAGGAAAAATTCCGTTCAATAAAAATTAATAACGAATTTATAGACGGAAAAGGGAGGATTCTTCTTTCCACGCTTTTGGATAATGAGCCGGATAATGAAAAAAGTCATGAAATAATAAAAAACTGGTTTTTGACTTTTCAGGAGAGAACCCAGTTTTTGTTTTCCAGATTAACTAAATGGTATTTATTTATATATGCACTCATCTTTTGTATCATTTTGAATGTCGATACCATCAAAATATATAAAACTTTATTTAACGACGAAATTGCCCGTGATCGTATGGTGGTTCTTGCAACCGATATTACATCAAAAGATCAGGAGGCAGCCATTAAGAGTGTAGAGGATAAATTACTCAAACGTATAGATACCATAAAAATTGATTCACTGCGGGACACTACTTACATTAAAGTAAATATTGAACAAATTATGCAAGTACAAAGTGGCGTTCATGAAGCCTATGGTGATGCCAATTTTTTAATCTGGTGGAAAGAATACCCATGGACGACCTTTTTTAAGCTATTCAATGAAGATAGTACTAATGCATTTGTCCTGTTATTCTTTAAATTACTCGGTATACTTATTTCCTCGTTTGCTTTGATGTATGGCGCTCCGTTTTGGTATGACATTATGAGAAAGATGGTTACAGTTCGCCAAACTATAAACACAAAATAAAACGCCATGCCAACGGAAAAAAATATTTATTACAATGTGCATACGCATGTCTTTGACAGAACATGTATTCCAACCCAAATACTCGGAGAAAAATATGGTTGGTTGCTCGAGAAATTGCTTGCCGCAAAATCGGATGTTGCAATATTAATGATATTACAATTTTTAACCATTTTTTTTCGGAATAGTGGCTTATTAGAGCGTGCCAAAATGTTGTTCAGAGCATTTTCAAAAGGAGATCAATATGCAGTCCTGGAGACATTAATCAAGGAATATAAAAATATAGACCCAAACCTGACTATGAGATTTGTTTTGTTGTGTCAGGATATGGATTGCAATGGTGTCGATAAACCTAAAAAAGATCTGAGAGCACAGGTTGATGAGATATCAAGAATAATGAGTTATCTGGAAAGTGGACCCTACGCCAAAACCATCATTCCTTTTATAGGAATTCACCCTGACAATCATGCGAACACATCAAGTTTAATGGCATTTGTCAAGCATTATATTGAAGTTAAAAAATTTTGTGGCATAAAAATATATCCTGCTGCCGGGCATTATCCGAATGACCTACGATTAAAAGCACTTTGGCTTTATTGTGTGGAAAAAAACATTCCTATCATGACACATGCTACCTGTGGCCCGATTTACTATAGAGGTAAAGACATCCAGGAACGGATTGGGACAGATAGACCTTATAAATATTTGACAAATGAGAAGCAGATCCAGGCAAATTTTACATCTACTTCGAATTTTAAAAAGCTATTGGAAAAGCATCCAGAGTTAAAACTTTGTTTTGGACACTGCGGGGGAATTCCTTGCGAAGATCGAAGTGAAATAGGAATAATTCAAAGAAAATGGATGCAGGATATTTTTGCTTTTTGCAGGCAATATGAAAATGTATATTGTGATATTTCTTTCATTAATCATTCTGATCAACAATTAGACTGTTTGTATAAAATTGCTTCACAAAATAATGGCTCTTCGGATTATAATTTGGATGATAAATTTTTGTACGGTACTGATTTTTATGTCAACAAACATAAATGTGATGAAGCTACAGCTTTCAAAAACAGTTCGTATGTTTTTAATATGAACAAAATTGCTTCCACAAATCCAGCAAAGTTTTTAACAAGTAAATTTTTTACTTTTCATTCTCTAAAATAATTGAAATTATGATTTCGGGAATTATCACCTATTTAATCAACTAAAAAATTGAAATATTCATAAATCAAAACTTATCAATATGCGTAATTTAATTATATGTTTAATCTCATTTATATTTATAATAAATCAGGTAAATAGTCAGGAATTCCATAATTTAAGAAAAGAAAAATCTGGAACAAAAAAAACTCAAGATGAAAAAAATAAAACAGTAGGATCTAATGATTTGGATGATTTATTTAAGTCTTCTATTTATTCACGATCATTGACAAGCCAGGTAGGTTCTTCTTTCGTTGATATATTAAGGGATTCTATTTGGAAAGGTAATATAGTTATATCAGGCTCCCTAACGACGAGTCCAAATGACACTTTAAAATCTTTATATCAAATTGTGAACAATGGTGGAAATTTTAACATCAGATATTCCAGAAATATGATGAAAACCCAAAAAGATAATTATGGTTTATACTTTTATCCAAGATTATCATTAAACTTACCTCCCATTTCAGATGAAATCAATAGAGAATTTTCCGGAACTATTGATGTTGGATTAGAATATCAAGGAAAAAGTTTAGGGAAAGGTGAGACAATTGGTGTACTCGGGAAAGTCCGTCTAGCCGCAATTGCAACTTCTCAAAATTTTACCAATAATGAATTTTTAAAGTTCGGAGCATATATTGAAGGAACTATTGGACTATTACTTAATAAAAAATATATTATTACCCTTACCATTCCGTATCAATTCATTGAAGATACTGTTGATGAAACAGCTTTAATAAATATTTCTGGTAGAGTTCTTTTTTAACATTAATGGTCTATTGGTCTATTTATTTAAAAACAACAATTCTAGTAGAATGCCCACTTTAATTAACCAAAACACCTAATAATGTTTACTATCAAAAACACAACTAAAAACCCCAAACTTATTGATGCTGATAAAATTATTCTTGGTATTGGTATAACTGCTTTAATATTGCCCCTAATAGTATATTTAGCATCATTTCCTTCTCAGGAATGTCTCAGGTATGGGATGTTACATTCAATATCAGCATATTATCATACTGATGCCAGAGATGTTTTGGTAGGCATGATTTGTGCTTTAGCATTTTGTTTTCTGGCATATAATGGATATAGTAAAATCGATATGATTACTTCGAAAGTAGCGGCCATTAGTGCTTTAGGTGTTGCGTTGATTCCTACATCTATTTTCCCGGGAGAGTATGTTTGTATTGATTCTGATGGGACAGATCTCAGAGAGTTTGTTCATGTTACCTGTGCGGTGATTTTACTTTTAACAATGTCAATTTTTTCAATTAAAATATTTACGCATCGGGAAAATGGTGAAACAATTGCTCCAAGAAAACTATTTTTCTATCGGTTTTGGGGATTTAGTATATTAGGCTCATTGATGTTAATCGGACTTTATTTTTTGTTTTTAAAAGATGTTATTCCCGGTATTTCGAATTGGTATGTAGTTTTCTGGTTAGAAGTTGTTTGTTTATTTGCATTTGGCTGTTCCTGGTTATTAAAGAGTGGGTTGTTTGACAGAAAAAAGCAGGAAAAAAACATAAAATAGTAAAAAATGAATACTCCAAAAATAGTACTCGGTCCTCTTTTGGGTGTTGAATCTGATAGTGATTATACAATCTGTATTTTAATTAACCATAAAGATTTACCTGAAATTAATGAAATACATTTAAGTGTAAATCACAAAATTTATCATAGTATACAGTCTGAAACTATTTTGGACAAGTATACCTTTCTTAGGTTCGAATTTAATTTTTCAAGACCAGAATATGATGGTAAAATAATAACATATTATTTTACCTATAAAAACGAAAAATTAGTTTCTGCTTTTAATGAGCGAATATTTGATATATATATTTCTGCTATAACAAGAGATAAAGGAGTAGCATTGGTTTCATGTAGTGGTTCTCATTCAGCTTCTCCAAGTAAACTTCTTCCTGAGGATTTTGGCGGTTGGAAGAAAATAATTTATAAAAGACCTGATTTATTAATTTTAGCCGGTGATCAGGTTTATGCTGAAACAATTTGGAATTCATTACCAGAAGTAAAAAAAATACTAAAATCAAAAAAGAAAAATGTTACTCCACAAATAGAAAAACAGATTTGTGAATTTTATTGTGAATTATATATTGAAAGTTGGAAACAATGTGATATCGGCTTAACCTTAGCAACAATCCCAAATATAATGACATGGGATGACCATGATATTATTGATGGATATGGTTCATTACCTGACCATTATCAGAATTCTCAATTGTTGGATTTTATTTTTAAAACTGCAAAAAAATATTATGGTTTATTTCAGATAAGAGGTGAGAATAAAACATTAATCAACCCTGGGTATGACTTTTCTGCAATTCTTTCATGGCGAAATTATAAATTTGTTATTCCTGATACAAGAAGTCATCGGAATAAAAACCAAATCATACATCAACAACAATATGATTTGATCGAAAATGTATTCTTAAAAAAGAACTCTTTTGTCGCTGAAAAGAATACAGTATTGGCATTTGTGTTGCCCGTACCCATAGCTCACCGAAAATATTCTATTTGGTTGGAAAAACAAGCAGATAAAGTATTTTATGCAGTAGAAAAAATTTGGTCAGGTGTTATTAAATATTCGCTGGATGATGATTTGTTAGATCACTGGGAACATCATGAACATGAGCAGGAACAAAAGTATATGCTTAATATGATTTTTAAAATTGGTAATCATTTAAAACCTAAAAACTTAATAGTTCTTTCAGGAGATGTTCACTTTTCAGGGGCTTCCAAAATAGAAAAAAGCGCGAATCAAATTGTTAGAACAGCCACTCAAATAATTAGTAGTCCAATCGTCAACAAACCTTTTAGTGCCAGGATTGGAAACTTTCTTGCAAAATATTCCACAGATACAAATCAAATTGGAGATTGTACAATTTCTGATTTTAAAGATTTTGGGGATTATAAAAATAAAATGTTTACAAGAAGAAATTTCATAATTATTAAAAAAAGGTCCGATAACAATTCATTAAATTGTGCCATGTATTATGAACCATGGGAAAGTAAGCCATTCTTCAGAAATGTAAATAAATTCAGGTAACCCTATTCGATACCAGCATTCCTCAAATAATTTTCAATTATTTGGTATTATAATCTTTAAATTTATGCAATTCATCGGATGTCGAAACTGACTTCGCTATTCCCTTAACCATGGTCTCTGTGACGTATATTAACTGTCCTTTTTTATGTGAAAAATAATCAGATTTGAGTAATCTGAAGAAACCTTTTCTAAAATGCGGAACCTTTGATTTCTTTTGATCATATGACTCTAAAATTTTCTCTGACATACCTACCATAAAATTGCGGTTTTCAGATCTACCTTCCTCTCTGTCAAGAGTTATTTTAGGTACACCATCTATGACACACTCCGGAAAACATTTCATATAGGCGATAGTATTAATCGCCAGTCTGAAATATTTACAAAGGGCCTGGGACTTCTGATCTTCTTTTTTAATCAATCCTGAATAAAATTTATCTGACATCCGTCCATTTGAATCACCCTGACTGAAATATAGTTCTATAGATTTATCCTCATATAGACAAAGTTCAAATGCATATCCATGAGTCTCATAAGGAATATGTAACCCGAAATTATAAACTACCACATTTGTAGAACTTTTTGTTTGGATATAAGTTAATTCAACATTTTTTCCATTTTTATAGAGATATTCACGAATCCCGTCCAAATCAGAAATGGACGTGTTTTCTAAAAAATCTCTCAACTTTTTATGCAACAGAAAAACATGTAAAAAATTTCCTTTAAGATCCTCATTCCACAATGTTAATCCGGATAAAATTAATTCATTAGGTTCGGTCTCTTCACTATTAATCCCCATCGATTTGAGGATATTATTTCTAAGAACTAAAAATATTTGTTCATCAGTTAATTGGGGCGTATATTTTTTCTGTTTGCCATACATTTCTTCCCAAAAAAAATCTAAAGGTCTGCTGTACCAAATCTTTTTTCCCATACCGGATTATTTATTATTTAATAATGTTTTGTCAAAAGTTTTAGTTCCAGCAATGAATAAAATATGTATTTTCCTATGGAGTTGACCTTACTGGCTCAAGTTTACAACTTGCCCGAGTAGGAGCACGGATTTACGTCAGGTTTGTTTTGTTTTAATGGTCAAATTTAAAAACTTTTTTAACCTAATCTCTGGTCTTAATTTTGGGGAGTGTTGCACGTGGTTTTGGTTTGTCATTGGGTCATGTTGATGCACCTACAAAAATATAAAATAAAGTGGTTTGTGGGGTAAAAAGGGGGAGAAATGTGTTGGGGAGGTCTAAGGGCATTGATATAAAAATGAATAAACTGGAAATATACTTCAACTTAATAAAACCATTATTCCAACACTATCTCAAAACAGTGACGCTGCCTTTGTAAACTTTTTTTATTCCGTTGACAAAAGTGATATCCGCAATCCAACTGTATGCTCCCTGTGGTACTATGGAGTCTTTATAATATCCATTCCAGGTACGTGATGGTGCATTATTTTCCAACTCGTCAGAAGACCATACAGCTTCTCCCCAAGGAGAATACACTACTATTTTATAATGTTGCAGTCCTGTACCCACAGGCTTAAATATCTGGACATCGCCTGTTCCATATTCAGGCGAAAAAGCATTGGGAGCAAAAAAGGTGGTAATCCACTCCGGTGCAATAGGTTTTACAAGGGTATCAGAACAAGTATATAGGCCATCATTATAATTAAATACGATTAACATGACATCAACATTTCTGTTAATGTCATATTCATGAACAGGACTATCCTCTTCGGAATTTTGACCGTCTCCTAAATCCCAAAATGATCTGTTGTAATCCAGAGATTCATTGGTAAAAGTAACCTCACCTAAAATATTGTTATCATAATCAGTAGTAAATGAAAAATCTGCCATCGGGTCGTCAAAAACCTTCAAAGGTGAGTTAGTTTTGAAAGTGTCCTTACAAAACTCATTGTAAATGGCAATCAATTCAACATGATATTCACCGCTTTGATCAAAATTTAATATGGGGAGTTCGGATGAGGTAAAGGTTTGTAAACCATCAATATTCCATATGTAGGCATTAGCATTTTCACTTAAATTTGTAATAATAAATGGTTCTTCTTCACACAATTTTTCCTTCACCTCAAACAATGCATTTGGCTGTAAATAAATAGGAACTGTTTTGGAAATCGTGTCAGAACAATTAAACTCACTTGAAACAATCAATGATACCAAAAAATCTCCCTGTTCAGTATATTCATAATTAAAAAATGGATCCTGAACCACATTATTGTCATGCAAAATCCAGGTCGTACTTATATTGTCTGAAGAGGTGTCCGTAAAACTGACATTCATCGGAACGCCGCATACGTCATCTTTGACAAAATCAAACGAAGCGATGGGTTTAGGATGAACGGTAACACTTTTTGTAAAGGTGTCATTGGGACAACCATTATCTGAAATACTGATCAAACTTACGTCAAATAATCCCCCTTCAGTAAAGACATATTGAAAATCTTTATTGGTAATCCGGGTGCCGTTTGATATTTCCCAGATAAAATGATTCGAAGCAATGGATTCATTTTCAAAGTTTATTTCAAGGTCTTTACAACCATTATCAGTTTCCCATGTAAAGAGACTTATCGGCGAACTATTTATATCGATAGATTGAACAGAGGAATCTCTGCATCCAAAATTATTAAATACTATTAATGTAATCTCATAATTTCCGGAATCCTGAGGAAACCATTGGTAATCATACGTATTACCCAAAAGACTTCCCACAAACCATTCCTGGCCGGAAATGGCATCGCTTTGGTTGACAAATTGTACCGTATCATATCGATGACAATAGGTCTTATCATCGAAGGTAAATTCACTAACAGGCTTCGGGTACACAATAATATTCAAAACAGAAGTATCCGTAAAACAGCCAAATGTATCGTACACGGTCAATGTAACTTTAAATGTCCCTTCTTCATAAAAAGTATGAATAGGGTTTTTCTGATTGGAATTTGATGTCATATCACCGAAACTCCAGTTATAAATAGTTCCGTTCATACTTTGATTGGTGAATATAATTTCCAGAGGTGCGCAGCCATTGGTAACTGAAGGGGTAAAAGAAGATGTCGGAAGACCAACAATCCGAATATTTTTACGAACACTTAAAGGACAATTATTCACTAAAGAATAAACCGTCAGCGTTATCTCATAATCACCGGGCTGACTGTATATATGAACTCCAGTGTTGTCTGAAGTGCCGTCGCCATAATCCCAAACAGTGCCGGCAATTTGAATGCCGTCCACCAAAAAAGTAACCGTTTCATTCTGACAGGCATATTCCGGAGAAACAAAATCTACATCAGGGGCAGGCAAAACCTCTATTATAACTGTGTCAGTATCTGTGCCACAACGGTCAGCAAATAAAATAATAGTATACAATCCAAATTGGTCAAATAATGTAGCCAGCACATCACCGGACTCTCCATAAACCGAACCATCAGGTTTGATGACCTGCCAGGTATTGATAGCACCGGGTGTGGAAAATGCCCGAAAAGGTGTACTATCATATTGACAAAAAGACAAACCCGGATTTTCTATAAAGGCGGTCACATCAGGCGGATAAACGGTTATAGTTTTGGACAGACTATCTTCACCGCATTCATTGGTTCCGATAAGTGTGATCGTATATTGTGTAATACTATCATTTACCGCAAGGTATACCTGAGATTCCGGAAGACTATCAAAAGACTGTTTACCATTACCATAATCCCAGAAATAAGTATCGGGATTACCAAGGGAGACATTGGAAATATTTATGGCCAGTGGCGAACAACCATTTAATACATTCACACCAAAATCTATTAATGGATATGGATGCACTAATATGGAATCATAAGCTATTACAACTCCGCAGAGATTAGTCACCGAAAGTTGTACGACAAAAAAACTATCTTTTGTGATATTATCAAATATAATCATCGGAAGCTCTTGGGTCGTGTAAATTGTTCCTTCAACCAACCATTCATAGCTCAATCCGTCTCCCGAACTTGTATTCTGAACAATCAGGGAAAAGGGGGCACAGCCTTCATTGTCGGCAGTAAGAAATGACGATATAGGTCTTGTCGTGACGTATACGTTTTGTGAAGTAGATTCTGAACAACCAAAGTTGTCGGTGACCGTCAGCGTAACAAGGTAATTTCCCGTATTACTGTATTGGTGAATAGATGTATTGTTGGTACTGAATGAGGTATC
The DNA here is from genome assembly GCA_049290115.1 of Saprospiraceae bacterium. Classification (GTDB taxonomy): domain Bacteria; phylum Bacteroidota; class Bacteroidia; order Chitinophagales; family Saprospiraceae; genus OLB9. The sequence goes on from JBATMZ010000117.1 coordinate 28,286, forward strand.
TCCAAAATCAAACAGAATGGAATTATTTCCTGGAGTTTGATTTACAAAAGTAATGTCTTCACCAATACAGGTTGTTCCATTGATGATAAACAGTGGTTGAGGCAGCGGACGAACAATAAATTCTTTTGTCCTGCATGCCTGACAAATATCGCCGGTGTTTTCTGTAAGACAGTAGGTGTATACATAGAAACTATCCACTATCAATGATGTGGTATTGATCACTCCATTCCCTGTAATTCCTATACCTGACCATATTCCACCCGGAGGAGAAAAACCGGTCAACTGATATACATTTGTTCCTTCGCAGACATATTCATCACTGCCGGCTGTGAGATTAATTCCGGGGTCTTTAATTTCTATTTGAACCGATTTTCCCTGTGAACATGAAGGACTGGGTTCGAAAATATACATATAGATATGTATACCCTGCCCTGCCAGGTTCAGGTCGATACTTCCTGAATTCGAATTAATTCCGGGTCCACTCCATGTGCCTCCCGGAAGATTGGATTGAAGTGTAAAAGAACCAATATCGATACATAGGACAGTATCGGGGGAAATTTCCAATACAGGTTTGTCAATAAAACGAATGTACGCCGTATCATATATCAAACATGCATTTCTTGTATAAGTAAAATCAACCCTAATCGTCCGATTAGTATAACCGGCAAGATCGATGTTTTGACCGGCATTGACAGAATTTATAAAAAATTCATAACTACCACCACCCGGATTGGACATAATTTGCAAAACATCAACAAAAGGCAGATTTCCTGTGCCGGAACATAAGATAGCAGTATCCAAAGAAGTTATCACGGGAAAGGATTCTACTGTAACACTTACCTGTTTTTCAATAAGGCAATCATTGACATCTTCATATTGGTACATCACATTAAAATCACCTATTCCTGACACAACGGGATCAAAAATACCCATGCTATTAACCGCAGGAATTCCTGACCAGATGCCTGAAGCAGGGTTGGCTATCAATTGGGTTGGTGGTGAGTTTTCACACAATAGACCATCATCGACAACTACATTTTCAGAAGGAACAATACGTATATGGATAGTATCAAATGAAGAACAATTTGTTATTCCATGAGTATAGGTTATTATAAAATTACCGGGGCTCAGACCTGTCGGATTAAAAATTCCCGCCAATTGATTTGTAATGCCCTGACCTGTCCAAAGCCCACCCGGTAGATTCGCAATTAAAGTGTCAGGACTGCTGCCCTGGCAAAAAATTCGTTTATTCAAGTCTGAAATTTCGACCTGAGATCTTGGATTTACAACAACCGTTGTTGTACGTAGAATGGTATCACATACTGCAATGACTGTAATGGTGACAATATATGTTCCCGGTGTACTATAAAATATACTACCCGGATTGCGTTGTGTGGATGATGAGGGATTTCCTCCGGGAAATGACCATAAAACCGAGATAACATCTCCTGTGATGACATTGCCGGGTGTATAGGTTCCTGATTCACAAAATGCAGGGGGAGTGGGTAGGTTAATAGTGGGAGCAGTAACTACTTCAAGTGGAAAAATCCAGTTGCTTGTACCACAAGCATTTGTTGAGGTTAAACGAAAGGTATAAATGCCTGGAGTTTTGACCGTAAATACCAATGTATCCAATCGGTTAATGGTGTCTATGGGAGAAACTTTTTCTAACAACCTGATATGTTCTGCTAGTTCCCATTTAGAGTTTCCCATTATTATACTATCAAATGGAGTGTTTGGAAAAGTCCAAATATTACCTTGAGACCATTGGTTACTGGTATCAATCAACATAATTTCATTACCGACACAAACCAAACTATCTCTTGCAGAAACTGAGATGTCAACTCTTGCATCAGGATAATCTACTACTTCAATAAAATGAGGGATTTCATTATCACCACAATCATTTTTTACTTTTAATTTTACAAGATAAATACCAGGAATAGTGTATGTTTTTGTTGTGTTTTTGCTTGTGGAAGTAGTTCCGTCATGAAATGTCCATAAATATGCATCTGATAAGTTTTCATTGGCATTACACGACTGATTAGTAAAATTAACATTCCTGTCTACACAAACAGAATTTGCAAAATTAAAGTGTGCTACAGGTCTATGAATTACAGTAACAGGACTACTATTTGAGTGGCATGAAGAATTACTTCCGCAATTTTTGGCGACTAATAAACATATTTCAAAAACAGATTTTCTTTTATCACAAACTATTTGATCTGAAATATAGTAAGTATGTTTTTGATTGGCTGTTGTATTGACGCTATCTCTTGTTCCGTCACCCCAATCCCAAATAAAGTAATCTATATTTGTGCCTGTTGAATTATTTTGGACTTCAAATTCATAACCATCACAAACTACAATCGAGTCACTTACTAATTTAAACGATGATACAACAACCCCACAATCATCCTCACTACAAGGACATTGTATTTGAGCAAATGATTTTGAATTGATAATAAAAATTGCAAAAAATAAACCCAAACTAATTTTTATACCAGATGTTTTCATACATTTTTCTTTTACCGGGAGTTAAGGCCATAATCGGACAAATATATTCTGTATTGTAGGGCACATCGTCTTCCATACCCATGATATTACAGATACTGCTTTTAGCGAGATAAAAATTAAAACCAATTTCGATTTGAGGACCTAATAGATTTTGTACTCCACCGATACTCTCTGAATAAGCGACAAACATCTCCAGTTTTTTTCCGTTGCCCACGGGTATCATTACATCAGTGTTTATGGTAATCCACGGCGACTGACCGAATTCATTAAAGGGTGCAAAATGATAATAGAATCCTATACCTGCAGTCTTCTGGTATCCGAACCTCATTCCGGTCTCAAAATAATCAATATCGCCTTGTTTCTGATATAGTATTACCGGGCGAACGGATATATATCTTTTACCGTAATACACCGGTACAAATTCCGCTTCAACAAAAGCAGACATCCGGAAAGGGTTGTCATTTTTTAAACCTAATACTGAAACGGATTGATTTACATTTCCATCATTCAAAGAATAAAACCGGTACATGGCAATACCAACATTGGTCATGACTGCTTTCCTGCTTTTTTTAAACCACAAAGAGCGCAGTGAAAGCCCCAGACCAGGATTCATATACCAGGCAGACCTTCCCTGATTGGGTGGAACAAAAGAAGTTGTATTGATATTTCCGTATTTAGGGTCGAGCTGGTCTGACCAGATTAGTCTGCTATAGTCAATGGTGTTTACCCCCCAGGAAAAATCAAAACCAATCCGTGCATTGTGATCGTGCAATTTTCCTAACCTAAACGGCACAAAGGCCGACGTAAGAAATCCAAAATCCAGCGTTTGGTATAATCCTGCGCCTTCTTCGTTATAATTCAATTTAGCGCCTACATCAATAACGCTGCACGGCATCGTCTCTTCAAAAAGCAAACTTAATGTTTTGTAACCACCGCCGCCGTCATTATTCCACTGCGCTTTCGACCTAACTTTCCACGCCTGTGCTCCGTACGAACCCGTCAGAGAAGGATTAAACAAAAACCGGTTTTGCGAAAAACTATGGTAGGCAGGGTCTTGTGCGGAGAGGTGAAAACAACAAAATATACAAAAAATGAAAAACAAGATTTTTGTCATAACAGCAAGTTTAGGGTTATATACTTATATTCATATATTTAATACCAAAGAGTGAGGTTAAAGATAAAATATTATATTCCATTTAATTTTGGTCAGAATTAAATATAAATTTGGGACATTCAAAATGAATAATACAATTAGTGCAATTTGGATTAGTAACATGACACGTTTCCCTGCCAATCAAAAAACAAGACAAATCAAAAACACCTGGATATTCTTTATATAGTTCTTTAGCCTTCCAAATAATCACCTCTTTTGAAGCACTATTTTCTACTAATCCAGTCCTCTTAAACACTCTTACTACATGTCTGTCAGGAGAAACATCTATCCATTGTGGGTTATCAATATTAATTTTAAAATCTCTATATAAACTATTAACAGCCATACTTGCTATTTTTTGACCAATTCCTTCAAAATTTAGGAATTTAATAAAAATTGAAGTGCTTGAATTAGTCTCTTCCCAAATAAAATTTGCCCTTCCTTCATAAACTTCTGAAATTCTTTTAATTCCCATAAAATATTCCTTGGAAATTCTGTTATTATAAATATGCAGCCTCAAACTTTGAAACAATTTTTCTAATTCTCCGAAAGTTAAATCGCGGAAGGCCGAAAACTCATGTGAGCCAATTTGCTCACCTATAATCATTGGAATTCTCCATGCTCTATCAGCTTTAATTTGCTTATCACTAATACATCCTAAAACAAATAAATGAGGATAATTACATAAATCGGAAAGCTTTATATTCCAATCTTCATTATTTGTAAATGGAATGGTTTGTTTAGGTTTCACCAACTCTGAAAGTCCTGTTCTTACTAGTTTATCGACCAAATTATTCATCATAAAATTCTATTAACCTTTTTTAAATCTTCAATATAAAAAAATCACCTACTTCCGGAATCTTTAGACAGTAATACCCGGATTCAATGTTATCAATATCCAAAATCAATTCACCAAATAAATTTGTAGAAAAACTGGAAATCCCATTGATACTCACTATATTTCCATTAAACCTAAAGAGTTGTATACCATTTTTAGGGCTACTCAATGAAATATTGATTTTGTCGGTTGTCGGATTAGGAAATATTTTTATATTAAAAAGAACTTCTTTAATATTTTTATCATACTTAATTTCAATGGTGTCAGACTTTTCACACTGGGTAATGTTATTTAATCCGTAAAGTAAATATATCCCGGGTTGATCAACATAAGTAAAAGAGCTTGTATCACCATTGCTCCACTCATAAAAAACGCCAGGCTCGTCCGGCATATTATTTCCTACCAAAATGGTATTTCCGGGAGTTAATTCTACAAGGGAATCAAGATTGATGTTGGGAAGTGGATTCACAACTGTTGAATCTTGTATTTCAGAAAAACATCCGTTGTGATCTGTGTAAAAATTTTCGATAATGTAACTGCCTGGAAGAAAAGGATCAAATAAATAAGTAAGACTGGTTGATTCGTCTATTTTCATTCCATTTCTAAACACAGAAAAAACCGAATTATTGGCCAGTCCCTGATTAATTGTCAACATTGCCGGATTGTCTTTTTCACAATAAGCATCATCGAGTCCTATCAATAACAAGACCGGCTTTGCAAATACAGTATCCACTGTTTTCGTATAACTATCCGTGCAACCTAATGTATTAGTGAAACTGTATAGTATATCGATATTAGAATCAACATGTGTTGGTTTGAATATGGCTCTACCCGGCAAAGTGGGTTCAATAAATGGTGACCCCGAAAAAACACCTCCGTTTTCACTACCAATCAATAAAGATGTGTCTTGGTTTTCACAATAATCCAACTCCAATCCGAAAAATCTAACATAGGTCACAGAATTAATTGTGACCGGTTTTGTAATGGTATCAAAACAACCGTTACTATTGGTTATAGTAAACAAAACAGGATAAACTCCATCTGGTATTGTGTCAGGAATAGTAAAGGAAGTACCGAAACCAAATTTGTAAGACTGGTTTAGAAAAGTGATTATGATGGAATCAGAAAGAGTAGTCGATGTACTAAGATTGTTGATTTTTAAATATTCATTCTCACATGTATCTACATATTCAAAACCTGCGACAGGTTTTCTCCGGTTTTGTATGATAAAAGTATCCCTTGCAATACATCCTGCC
>JBATMZ010000118.1:0-62833 GCA_049290115.1 Saprospiraceae bacterium
TTTAAATAAAATAGGATCAGGATATTCTCTTTTGAATTCATATCTAAGTACGTCAAACGTAGTTACAAGTCCAAGTAATGTTCCGTCGTCCGAAACAACGGGTAAGGCATGAAACCGGTTATCTAAAAATATTTCGGCTGCTGTTCCAACTTTGTCATCCGGGCCAATTTTGACGACTTTTTTTGACATGATGTCTTTGACAAGTGATTGATTATCAATAGAGTTGTCAAGTGTAGATTTCCAAATATCATAGGTTGTTATTAACCCAACTAACTTTCCATTTTCTTGAACGGGTAAATGATGGATTCTTTTTTCTGAAAAAATTTCAGTTACGATACGTATTGTGTCATTTGGAGAAACCGTAATCAATTTCTTGATCATGATTGTTTCCACTTTTTCATTCATCATATTATTTAACGTTTAATAAAGAGATAATTAAATTAAGAAGTTAAAGATATAACAAATACTTTACGCATTAAAATTTCAAGATAAAAATATTTAAATCGGTTGTAGGGAATTGCTAAAGCACGATAAATAATAGATTCCGTTAGATTCTAACGATGATTTTATCTTTCGACAATTCAAAGTTTATATTTTGTTGAAGATAAAATCACTAAAAATTTACTTCATAGTTGCTTTGTAATTGTACCTTTGCACGAATTTTACAATAAAATACCCAATGGAAAGAAATCAAATAATTGGTTTAATTCTCATATTTACAACACTTCTGGTTTGGACTTTCATGAACAAACCTTCTTCTGAGGAATTAGCAAAACGCCAACACCAGCGCGATTCTATCGCTTTGGCAGAACAAGTAGTTAGCACTACTTCTGATACGGTAACCAAAGTAATAGCTCCGACTACTGATTCAGTAAAATTAGCTCAAAATTCATCTATTTTTGGCATATTTGCGCCAGCTTCTGTTGGGACTAATGAAAAATTTGTCCTTGAAAATGATGAAATCAAGATTGTTTTTGATTCTAAAGGAGGGCGAATTTCATCTGCCATATTAAAAAAACACTATAAAACGGTTCAAGATAGCGCTGGCAAGGATGCTAAAGAATTAATTTCCATTATGGACAATGAAGCCAATAGGTTTGAGTACCTTCTTACCTTGGCCAACAATAGTACAGTCCAGACTTCGCAACTTTACTTCACGGCTGAAAAGCAAGGAAATTCTTTGATTTTTAAAGCAACAATAGACGCAAATAGATACTTTGAACAGAAATATACTTTACAACCCGATAGTTATACTTTGGATTATTCTATTCAAACGAAAGGACTTTCAGCCATCCTCTCGCCTGCACCAAATGCAGTCAAATTATACTGGGAGAACCATTTGAATAAATTCGAAAAAGGAGAACAATTTGAACAAAATTATTCGACTGCTTATTTTCGAGAAGTAGACGAAAGTACAGATTATTGTAAGTGTGTATCAGATGATACTAAAGAGCTTACGGAAAAAGGGATCCAATGGATTTCACATTCCAACCAGTTTTTTAACACAACACTTATCAGTGAAAGCAAAGCATTTGGTCCTACCACTTTGACCACCAAAATGACAGACTTAAAAAAGTCAAACGAAGTTAAAGTGATAACCTCAGACATAACAATTCCTTTGACCAATGAAAAACACGATATGGTGTTGTATATTGGACCAAATGAATATGATCGACTTGCTTCTTTTGGAAATAAAATGGAAGAAATCATTCCTTTTGGATCTAGTATTTTCGGTACTATCAACCGGTGGGTTATCCGTCCGTTTTTTGACTTTCTCTCTCAATTTATTGGCAATAAAGGAATCGTCATCCTTGTTTTAATATTTTTAATTAAAATGCTCCTTTATCCCTTAATGTACAAAATGTTACATTCACAGTCGAAAATGGGTGCATTAAAACCGGAACTTGCCCAACTCAAGGAAAAATATAAGGACGACACACAGAAACAACAAATGGAAACAATGAAAATATACCGAGAATACGGTGTGAGTCCATTTGGAGGTTGTATGCCGATGATATTACAAATGCCTATTTGGTATGCTTTGTTTAGGTTTTTTCCTGCATCAATTACCTTCCGGCAGGAACCGTTTTTATGGGCTCCTGATTTATCTACCTACGATGTATTTTTTGATCACGGTGTAGACATACCTTTTATGGGAACCCATATTAGTTTGTTTACACTTTTATGGGCAGCTTCTACCATCATGTACACATACTATAACATGCAAAATGTAGATTTATCGGCCAATCCCGCTATGAAATACATTCAATATCTGATGCCGGTCATGTTCCTTGGGTTTTTTAATAGTTATGCTTCAGGTTTGACAGCCTATATGTTTTTTAGTAATTTAATCAATATCCTTCAAACCGTAATTACAAAAAAATATGTTTTTGACGAAACTAAAATTAGGGCTGAGCTGATGAAAGAGAAAGCCAAACCTAAGAAAAAAAGTGGCTTCCAGGCTAGACTAGAGGACGCTATGAAACAGCAACAAGCTGCGCAGGAACAAAAGAAAAAGAAAAACAAGTAATGTCATTGGAAACAGTCGGAGTCATTGGGTCTGGCAAATTTGGCATCACCGTTGCAAAATTGCTAAGTAGAAATGTCAATGTCATTATCTATACCCGCAGTGAAGACGTTCAGAATAAAATAAATCGGGAGCATTTAATCATGAATACCTATTTGAGGGTATCTGTTAAAGCTACTACAGATATGGCAGAACTTTGCAGTAAATGTCAACTCCTTTTTGCCGTAGTTCCGTCCTCAGATTTTAGGCAAATGGTCCGTAATTTCAGGGAACACCTCAAACCGTATCATATTATGATTCATGCTACAAAAGGTCTCGATGTGAGTCATTCAAGTAAAGAAGAATTTCACAATTGGAATTTCACCAAAAAGGAAGTTCACACCATGACGGAAGTGATTTTGCAAGAAAGTAATTTGATTCGGGTAGGTTGTATATCGGGTCCCAATTTGGCCACTGAAATCTTGGCCGGGCAACCAGCTGCCACAGTAATTGCATCAGATTATGATGAAGTCATTCAAATGGGGCAACAAGTCCTCAGTTCAAGCAAGTTTTTTGTATTTGGATCTCATGATCTAAAAGCGGCTGAAATAGCAGGTGCCTTTAAAAATATTATTGCCCTGGCATCTGGCATACTAAGTGGTATGGGACTAGGAAAAAATATGCAATCTCTACTTATAACCCGGGGATTAAGGGAAATGATATATTTTGGAAGAGCGATGGGTACTAGTGCCAATGCTTACTTAGGGACAGCTGGAATAGGTGACCTTATTGCTACTTGTACTAGTAAAGATAGCCGTAATTTTATTTTCGGAAAAAGACTAGGTTCCGGAGAAGAATTTGAATATATCTTGCAAACTTCTTCAGAAGTAGTCGAAGGTGTCAGAACTCTAAAAATAATCAATCAGCTGGCTAAAAATGAAAAACTGGCACTACCGATTGTCCAGGTAGTAAATAAGGTTGTATATGAAAATTTTGATAAAATGCGAGCCCTGGATTTTTTGATGCACGAAAATCATGCACCCGATGTCGATTTTCTAGATTAGAAATATTGTATTAAACAACAAGGATTTACGATATTATTCAAACAAAATTAGGTTAAAGAGTTCAAAATCTAAGGTGCTTTGTTTTCTTCCACTTTTTGAAATAATTGTTGCAATCCCTCCTTTTCAAAATAATAAACAAGTCCTATAAATCCAATAATCAATCCAAAGTTGACAAGTAGATTTCCTCGAAACATGTAAAAGGAAACAAAAGCTATCGATGTTGCGATCAGTATATAAGACAAAACTTTGCCTGTTTCATATGGAATTGGAAAGTATCTTTTACCCAATAAATATGAAGTGGTAGCCATAAAAAAATACACAATTAGTGTAGTATAAGCTGCACCCATGTAACCCACTTTCGGCAACAACAAGACCAATAGAATAATAGTTAATATGGCTCCTGAAATTGAAATAAACATACCAACAGCCGTTTTATCCTTGACCTTATACCAAACGCTCAGGTTGTTATATATACCTAAAAATAGATTGGCGAGCAAAATGAAAGGTACGATTTCTAGTGCTTTAAGGTAACTCTCTCTTTTAAGTAGAATTCCAGCGAAAAAATCAACAAAACCGGTAATAGTCATCAAACAAAGGCATGCTAATATGACAAACCACGTCAATATTCTGCTATACAATTTTTCGGAACCTTCTTTACCGTATATATTGAAAAAAAACGGTTCTGCTCCCAATCGAAAGGTCATGACGTACAATGACATAAAAACACCCAATTTATAACAACCGGCATACATTCCATTTACATCATCTCCTAAAAAGCGGGCAATGAGCAATTTATCCAAATTTTCATTAATTGCGTAGGCAATACCGGCCATCATGATGGGGATTCCATACTTCAACATTTTTTTAGATAAGGTTTTGTCAAAGCGCCAGGACATGTTTTTGACATAGGACAAAAACATCAAAAAAGTTAATATACTGGCAAACAAATTTGCTATAAATATATCTGAAACTTCGGGAATACGATTAATAAATGAAGGCAAAAATGTCCATGGCATATTTGATTGTGGTAGCCACAAAAGCAGCCATATATTGAGCAATAAAGTAATCAAAACACTCACTATTTTCAAAGAAGCAAACTGTATTGATTTCCCTTTGGCTCTTAGATATGCAAAAGGAATAACAACAAGTGTATCAAAAAATATAGTCAGGGCAAGTAGTTTTATGAAAAATGGGTCAGGAAAACCAAAATATTGCGCCAAGGAATCTGCCAATGGCCATGCGAAACCCAAAAATATAATGGCGGTCGAACATAATATTAAAAATGAAGTTGAAATTACTTTGTCCGGTGATGCTTCTTTAGAAAAAAATCTAAAAAATGCCGTTTCCATACCCAATGTTAATAGTGCATTCAAAAAAACAGCATAAACGTAATAGTTGGTGTTGATGGAATACAAGTCTGTGCTTAGTGCTGAGGTGTGAATAGGAACTAAAACAAAGCTCACTAAACGTGGTGTTATAGAGGCTAATCCATAGATTACCGTGTCTTTAAAAAATATTTTAAGATTGCTCAACCATCAAAATTTGAGGTAAAAGTAAAGGATTTCCTTGTATGACATGTTATCATTGCCTATCTAGTTGTTGACAAAATTAATGATGAAAATTAAAAGGAACATAATTTAATTCGAACAAAGTATATCTATCACTCAAATCCCTTGATATAATTTGATCGCCCTATCGCAATAATTGCAATTGTTTAAATTTTTTTTTCCTTTATAAAGTATCCATAAATATTCTACCATAAATGAAAAAATGTCACACATTGTGTGATGGCACCCATTTAAAAGATTCAATAAATCAATGTCAAAATACCTTTAAAGCATCTCTCAAAACATGGAAAAATGTTGTTTATTCCTTCTTACATTTTTTATATCTTTGCAAACTAATTTTCACATAAAAAAAGGATATGAAGTACATTACAGTAATTGGGGGAGGGACAATGGGAAACGGAATTGCTCAAGTGATGGCAACACACGGATTTGAAGTCACACTTTGTGACATTTCTCCCAATGCTTTGGAGAAAGCTATATTGACCATTTCGGGGAGTTTGGACAGACTGATTAAAAAGGAAGTAATGACTTTAGCAGAAAAAAACTCCATTCTTCAACGTATAAGTACAGAAACCGAACTTTCAGTTGCCGTTCTGAAAGCTGATTTGATTATCGAAGCAGCTACAGAAAATGAAAAAGTAAAAGCTTCTTTATTCCAAACGATGGACGCACATGCACCCGAACATTGTATTTTGGCCACCAATACGTCTTCCATTTCCATAACAAGAATTGCTGCCGTAACTAAAAGGCCACAAAATGTAATTGGGATGCATTTTATGAACCCTGTCCCTGTTATGGTTCTCGTTGAAATAATCAGAGGTTATAATACCTCTGATGAGGTTTGTAAAACGATAACTGAATTGTCAAAAAAAATCAATAAAGTTCCGCTTGAAGTAAATGATTACCCAGGATTTGTCGCTAATCGGATTTTAATGCCTATGATCAATGAGGCCATCCATACTTTATATGAAGGTGTGGCAGGCGTTGAAGAAATTGACGGTATCATGAAGTTGGGAATGGCACATCCTATGGGTCCGTTGGCCCTAGCAGATTTTATTGGATTGGATGTTTGTCTTTCTATTCTAAAAGTAATGTACGATGGTTTTGGGAACCCAAAATACGCTCCTTGTGCTTTATTAGTCAATATGGTCTCCGCTGGAAAATTAGGTAGAAAAACTGGTGAAGGGTTTTATGTGTACACCCCGGGTTCAAAGGACCTCAAGGTCTCTCCTAATTTTATTAAATAATCTAAAAATTGAAGCTGGACTATATTTTTTCGAATCTCAAAATCCTCGAACTTTCAAGTGTACTCGCAGGTCCATTGGCAGGTAGTTTTTTTGCAGAACTAGGTGCACAAGTTACAAAGGTTGAAAACAAATTATCTGGGGGCGATATCACCCGTCAATGGAAGTTGCCCGAAGAAAATCAAGAAGCTGCCTCTGGGGCATATTATCATTCAGCCAACTATGGTAAACAAGTTGTTTTTTTAGATTTTAATGATACTAAAGATAAAAATACATTAGCCAATTTAATTGAAAGTAGCGATATTATCATAAGTAATTTTCAGAAAAAAGTAGCTGAAAAATTTGATTTATCCCCAGATACCCTACACAAAAAATTTCCTGAAAAAATCATAGCCCAACTGAATGCTTATAACTATGAGGATCCTCGTCCAGGTTTTGATCTTATCATGCAAGCAGAAACTGGGTTTATTTCGATGAATGGTACAACCGATGGAACCCTATGTAAAATGCCAGTGGCCATGATTGACATTATGGCTTCACACCAGATACGGGAAGCCATATTAATCGCGTTATTACATAAGGGTAGTTCAGGAAAAGGAAGCTTGATTCACGTGTCCTTATTCCAGTCTGGAATTGCTTCATTGGCCAACCAAGCCTCTAATTATTTAATGGCAGGAAAAGTTGCCAAACCTTTAGGAACACTTCATCCCAATATCGCTCCCTATGGCGATTTATTTAAATCCTCAGATGGAATAATTTTTTTACTCGGTGTGGGTTCCGATCACCAATTTAAAAAACTGTGTGATATCCTGAACTTTCCTGAAGAGATTAGCGTTAACTACTTTAATAATTCCACAAGGCTTCAAAAAAGGAAAAACTTACAGGAAATATTACAAGCAGTTTTTTCCCAAAAAACTTTTCAATATTTACAAAGTAGTTTTCGGATGTATGATATACCGTTTGCCGAAATTAAAAACATCGGAGAAGTATTTCAAAATTCACTTAGTCAGTCCATGGTTCTCCAAGAAAAAATGGAAAATGGACAAAAAACTTTTTCAGTAAGCAACATAGCATTTCAGTTTTTCAAATAACCAATGTAATTTTTAGTATAGTTTTTGCTATACCTAATAGTATAAAATCTAATAATTAAGTAATTGATTATAAAGCAACTAATAACAAATGGTTTAAATATTAATAAATATTATATATATTCATGTGATATGATACTTGTTTTACAAAAAATAAAAAAAACGGTAAGCATTCTTGTATTTATTTTCAGTTTTTCAAGAATTTTTACGCAAGACTTACATTACAGCCAATTTTATAACCAACCTCAGAGCTATAATCCAGCTCAAGTTGGTGTATTTGCAGGTGACCACAGAATCATTGCTTCCCTTAGGGATCAATGGAGATTTGTGCCCGTCCCATGGTTTACACTTAGTGGATCTTACGATCGAAGATTTGACATTGGTAGAGAAGGCAAACAGTTTTTTGGTGCGGGCGCTATTCTACATTATGACCGACAAGGAGATTCTAAATTACAATTGGCCTCGCTCAATTTGAGTGGTTCGTATCATTACGTTTTACACCGTAACCACATTATAGGTGCAGGTATTTTACTAGGCCTTTCCTCTCGTGGTTTCAATAACAATGATCTCACTTGGGACAAACAGTGGAATGGAGATAGTTTTGATCCTAATTCCCCTTCGGGCGAGAGTTTTGATGCGCAGACAGTTACTTTCCTCGAAAATGCCGTAGGAGTTCAATATAGATTACAAAAATCTTCGCGTACTTTTTTAGAACTTGGCGGTTCAGTTTTTCATTTAATCAATCCTTCTGCCAATTTTTACAATCCGGATATCACTAAGCTCCCAAGACATTTTACTTTATCCGCATTAGGTAATTTGAAAATAGTCGATAAGTTAGATATTCAATTACATGGGCTTCAACAAATGCAAGGAGAATATGAAGAATTGGTTTTCGGTGGGCTCGTTAAATACTACCTAAGTAACAAACCAGGTAAAGTTTTTCACATCCATGCAGGGCTAGGTTATAGAACAGCTAAATCATTTTTTCCAACAATAGCTATGCAGTACAATGAAATTTATGCTTCTTTCAGTTTTGATGTTGACAATAATGAATTCAATAGAATTCTCAATTCAAATAGAGGTGGTCCAGAATTTCATGTTCGGTACATCATCACCAATGTAAAACCAATGTACGAGCACAAAGCTTGTCCGATTTATTAAAGAAAAGAGAACCAATGACACCAAAAATAAAATGTTTTCTCATTTTTTTGCCACTTTTGCTGGTTTCTGGCTTTCTAACAGCGCAGACCCAAAAGGCATTTATCAAGGAAGCAGAGTTAAACTTCGCTAATAAAAATTATTACGCTGCTTTGGTTTATTTTTCCAGAGCATTGGAATTTGACGAAGGTGATACCTCTCTTATAATCAAAACAGCGGAATCTGCCAGACTTTTTAATGCTTATTCCAAAGCCGCACAAATGTATAGCCATCTTGTTGACAGTATGCAATATAACAAAGATGCCAACCTGGTTTATCATCTTGCTTCTATGTATCAAAAAATGGGAAAATATGAGCAGGCTGAAAGAACTTTTCAAATGTTCAAATCAGGATACGAAAATCAGGATTCCTTTTTACTTTTGAAAGCAGATAAAGAACTTGCGTCCATAGATTATGCGAAAACCTTGGTGACGGAAGAAAAAACTACGGTTACGATTGAAAGAATGGGCAGTGATGTTAACACAATTTATTCTGACGTTGGCGCCATCATCTTTAATAAAGGAATGTTGTTTAGCAGCAAACAATATGAAGAAAAAAATACCCAACAAAAACCACCTAGAAAAATTTCCAAATTATTGGAGAAAAAAGAAAACGCTGAAATAGCACTTCTGGCAGGAAAAATTAATGAAAGAGATTTTTCAGTCAGTAACCCATGTTTGAGTCCT
The DNA here is from genome assembly GCA_049290115.1 of Saprospiraceae bacterium. GTDB lineage: Bacteria > Bacteroidota > Bacteroidia > Chitinophagales > Saprospiraceae > OLB9. The sequence continues at coordinate 9,354 of JBATMZ010000118.1, forward strand.
GATGGTAAAAAATTGTACTACACTGTTTGTAAATACATTAATGGTTCTGAAAAGTCCTGCGAAATTTATACTTCCTCATTTGACAACAATGGAAACTTATCGTTCGAACAAAGACTTTCTGACCCCATCAATATGGCTGGAAGTACAAGTACCCATCCGAATGTAGTCTACGACAATGATTTGAAAAAGGAAATTTTATACTTTGTATCAGATCGAAATACTGGAGTTGGAGGAATGGATATCTGGTATAGTGTTATTGATGAAAAGTATGGTTTTTCACAACCTGTAAACATCAAAGAAATCAACACACCTGATGACGAAATTACACCTTTTTATCACGACCCTTCAGGATATTTGTACTTTAGTACTAAAGGTAGGTTTGGGTTAGGAGGATTTGATGTTTTCAAAACACAAAAAGCGAAAGAATCCTTTACAGATGTGTTAAATGTCGGTATGCCGATCAATAGTTCATATCACGACATCTATTTTCATTTATCGGAGATTGGCGATAAAGCCTATATGTCTTCTAATCGCGAAGGTTCACTTTATTTAGATACGTATTTTGAATCCTGCTGTTTTGATATTTATCAAGTAAATATTAAGAAGCTGAAACTGGATTTACTGGCTTTAACTTTTGACAAAATAACTGGACGACCATTAAAAAAAGCCACCGTTAAACTGATAGATAAAAAAACGGGTATTGAGGTTTCGCGTAATCTTAATGATGATTCAAATGACCATAATTTTGAATTATTGGAAGATAGAAATTATTTGGTGGTAGCAGAGCGAGAAAACTATTTCCCTGATACAATCGAGTTTTCAACATTCAAAAAAGATCAGTCCGAGCTTATCACCAAAAAGCTGTATTTGAATACCGACATGATGTTGCTCGATGTCTTTACTTTCACGAAAGTCGGAAAATTTCCGCTCATCGGAGTTACTGTAACTTTAATAGATGTATCTGATACGACAAAAAGGCAAATCATCGAATTCAATCCATTATCTCACGAATTTAATTTTATGTTGGATCGTGGTAAATTGTACAAATTGATTGCCACTAAAGATGGTTTTACTCAAGGTGAAGAAACGGTGGATACAAGGCCATATGACAAACCAGGACTTATACGCAAAGATTTATTTTTGGATAAATTTGTCTTACAAGATTTGCTTCCTATTGCTTTATTTTTTGACAATGATTTGCCAGATATTCGATCTAGATCCACGACAACAAAAGCAATATATGGTGACCTTGTAACCAATTATGTCAATAAAAAACAAGAGTACATCAATCGATTTACAAAACCATTAAAAGGAGAAGATAAAAATAAAGCTCAACAGGAAATTGATATATTTTTTGAAGGGAATGTCATGGGAGGATATGAAAAATTGAAATTATTTATACCAAGTTTGTTGCAGGAATTAGAAGCAGGTAATAAAGTAGAACTAATTTTCAAAGGTTTTGCTTCTCCTAGAGCTGAATCAAAATATAATCTTGCCCTAGGTCAAAGAAGGGTAAATAGTGTTAAAAACGAGATGGTATTTTTTGGTAACGAAGAGCTCAAAAAGTACTTCTTATCAGGACAGCTTGTTATAACTGATATTTCATTTGGAAAAGAATTGGCACCACCAGACGTTGAAAGCAATTTGTCTGATGAACGAAATTCTATCTATAATATGAAAGCAGCCCAGGAAAGAAGAGTAGAAATACTTAGGGCAAAAAGAAACCAATAATCATCACAAATTTTAATAAAGGATGAGGAAAATAAATATTTTTTGGAGGGTTGGAATCATGACCATTTTCTGTCTAATGATAAATATAGGCACTGTCAAGGCTACTCACATCGTGGGAGGTGACATGACCTATCGGCATATAAGTGGAGATCGTTATGAAATAACATTGTCTTTGCGGCGAGATTGTTTATTAGGTAGTGACGAGGCGCCTTTTGACCCAATCGCACATGTCGGCGTGTTTAGTGCTAATGGAGCCTTATTGTTGAGTATTGGAGATAATGGTTTACTAAAAATTCCTTACATAGGAAATGACACATTAAATCCTTTTATTCGCTCAGACTGTGGATTCGAAGGCACTCAAGTATGTGTACAAGAAGCCAAATACGTGGGAATCCTAACCTTACCATTCAGAAATGGAGGGTATATTTTAGCATACCAAAGATGTTGTAGGAATGCAACAGTTGCTAATATTATAGATCCTTTAAATACTGGGGCTACCTATTGGGTAGCTATTACGCAAGCAGCATTGTCTTTAAAAAACAATAGCCCTGCTTTCACCCAGTGGCCTGATGTTTATATATGTGCGAACAAACCTTTGGTCTTTGATCATTCTGCTAAAGATTTGGATGGCGACTCCTTGGTTTACAAATTGTGTTTACCCAACAAAGGAGCTTCTTTTGACAAACCAAATCCACCACTTTTTAATTCGTCTATATCGCCACCACCTTTCCCATTTGTGACGTGGGCACCACCTTATAATTTGTCCAACGTCATGGGAGGAACTCCTCTTCAAATTGACGCTAATACAGGTTTATTAACCGGACAACCAAACCTTGTTGGTCAGTTTCTTGTAGGAATTTGCGTGGAAGAATACCGAAATGGTGTACTCATTTCAGAAATAAAAAGAGATTTTCAGTATAATGTTAGAATTTGTAGCCAACCACCCAAAGCATTTTTTGATGTACCTGAAGTAGAGTGTAATGGACTGGAGGTTGAATTTACAAATAATAGTCTTGCTGCGAGTAATTTTAGGTGGTATTTTGATTGGCCAAACCAAGACCCTAACTTTTTTTCAACAGAAAAAAATCCAAAATTCACCTACCCTACTTCGGGAATTTATAATGTAAAATTAAGAGCAACAAGAGGTAGTGACGGGTGTTTTGATTCCATTATTTATGCTATCAATGTATTTGAAAACCTTATTGAGCCGGATTTTTCCTTTAGGCTTGACGAATGTGATCTGGATAATCAAACTTTGACTTTGATGATGAATGATTTAAGTACCTATCCTCAGCCTGGATATCAAATTATAGACAGAATTTGGACGGTCATTCAAAATCAAGATACTGTTATTTATAATGGTCAAAATGTCCAAGTTCTAGTAGATTATCAAGGAGAAATATTAGTAGAATTAGAGGTGGTCACCGACAATGGATGTCATAAAGTTTTGGAAAGAACCATCGACCCTAATGTTGTCATACCCAAAACAGATTTTTCTTACGAACTAGATAATTGTCCACAAAATGGGATAGCACAATTGAGAATCAAAGACTTGTCCGTACCACTCAATCCCTTTGGTGTCATCGGCACTATCTCATGGAAAGTTAACAATGAATCCTATACAGGTTCAGATGTTCTGATTAATTTACCAGTATCGACCACTAATGTGGTCATCACCCAAAGTGTATCGTTTGTTTCTTCTTGTACTATAGAAAAAACAAAGTCTTTTAATCTACAAACGCTTTTGCCAAAAGCTGATTATACCTATGAAGCTCTAGGTTGTGATGATGATGCGACCGTCAACATTAAACTGGAATTTAACGATCATCTTGCCTTGGGTTATCCACTTACAAATGGCCAATGGACTATCAATGTGAATGGAATTTCTCAAAACTTTACAGGAAATGAAGTTGAATTAACGATTCCGAAAGGTAAAGAACTTTCCTTTGAATTTATAGCTTTGTTTGATAATGGTTGTTCGGATACCCTTAGAAAATCATTTTTACCCGGTCCATTTGCCACTTTGGTTTTTAATGGGAATAGCCATATTCTTTGTCCAAATCAGAAAAAAGCATTACTTCTTAACGGTAATTCAGATTGGACTTATACCTGGATGCCAGATACCTGGTTGGACTTAACAGATCCAACAAATCCATTGGCCATAGGTACAGAAGATATAATTTATACCGTGTCAGTTACGGATGGTTTATGCTCTGATACAGGCACAGTTGTTATTGCTGTATTGGGAACAGGCATTGTACTTCAAGTCACAGGAAATGAAAATACGTGTGATGGAACTGTGGAACTTCAGGTCACTGGAGGAATTGGAGAAGGAGAATATTCTTGGTCTACGTCACCTAATATGTCTAATATTATCAGTGTTGGCGATACCTTAAAAACCCAATTTACAGGCAATTCGAAAACGTACTTTGTTCAGTTTGCAGGTGAATCATGTTCCACAAACCCAGCCTCTTTTACGGTCACCAATCAAACCCCTTTTGTTTTAACACCTTCACCTTACAGGATTTGTCCAGGAGATAGCGTGGTAATTTCAGTTTTTAATGAAAATGTAGATCACGTGTTAACTTATGAATGGGAAGACCATCCTTATATAAGAGGTGAAAAAGACAAAAACCAAATTACCTTAAAGGTTGACCTATCCCAAGTAACGCCATTCTCCTTATTTTTTACAGTTACAAACCAGTATGGATGTTCAAAAAGGGATTCAGTTCTCTTCCTTTTAGATCAAAATCCAGTTGCAGACTTTAGTTTTGACCTCAAGGAATGTGGTGACAACACTATTTGTTTTGAATACACGGGAACTCACATAGGGTTTTTTCAATGGAATTTTGGAGATCCTACTACTAACTCTGATGTTTCAAGTGAAAGAACGCCTTGTTATACCTACCCAGAATCTGGAATATATACGGTAACTTTAACCAATTTGACTTCCATTTGTCCCTTCAAAACAGTAGAAAAAGAAGTCAAACTAAATGATGCCATCGAAATAAACCCTATTCCAACCGCCTTTATTTGTCAAGAAACCACAGTATCTTTTGAGGCCGAAACAAATATTTCCGATGTTACCTATGTTTGGTGTACCACGAATGGCGTAGTCATTTCTACAGAAAAAACATTAAACGTCACGGTTCAAACGGATACTTCTTTTATTATAAAAGTAAAAGATATTTATGGTTGTGAGGTTTCAGATACTGTCGAAGTTAAAATGTTTACTTTTCAGTATACCTTAAATTTACCTGAAGTAACTTGTCGCAATGAATCTGGAATAATTGAAATAGATATAAACAATCCAGAAGATTATAATTATTCGTGGCTTCCGATTGATTGTATCGCATCGGGAAACAATAGTATTACGCCTTCAATTATAGCCGTAAAAGATAAAGTTTACAGTGTGATAATTACACATACAGCAACTGGATGTCAAGATACTAAGGAATTTGTACTTAATGTTCCCGATCCTTTGACGGGAAATTTGGAAGGCCCCAACATTTTTTGTTACGATCAAAATGGAACGATTTCACTTACTGTAGAAGGAACCAGTACCTATCAATATACCTGGAGTCCCCTTGGTAATCTGGTTTCTGGTCAAAACACAAAAAATCCAGTTTTTAAATTCACGGACTCCGAAGAAGTGCAAGTTGTGGTTGAAGATTTGACCTCTCATTGTAAAGACACTTTTTATTTTACTCCGGATATAAATCCACCGGTCGAAATCGAAGTAGATGCACAACCAGATATTACAGTATACGAAGGTCGGGAAATTGAAATATTTGTCGTAGACCCTGACCCGAATGCGATGTATTCTTGGAGTACTGGAGCAAATGGAACCATCATCAAAGTTTCACCAACAGATAATACATCATACATTGTTACGGTGACGGATTCCAACGGATGCACAGGGACGGATGTTGTGGATGTAGAAGTGAGAAAAGCAAAATGTGACGAAACAGATATTTTTATCCCAAATGCTTTTTCACCGAATGGAGATGTGAACAACCCTGTTTTATATGTGAGAAGTAATTTTATTGAAGAATTAGACTTTATCATATATAATCGTTGGGGTCAACAAATTTTTAAAACGAATAATGTTAATGCTGGCTGGGATGGCACCTTTAATGGAGAACTACTTGCCCCTGATGCCTATGCTTATTATATAAAAGCTCGTTGTATTAATGGTACCATTTACCAAAAAGCTGGAAATGTCACCCTATTGCGGTAAGCTTTGAACTATAAATAAATGTTCTCCTATTTCCTATATTAACGGAGAAAAGCCTTGCCATTTGGCGAGGCTTTATTTTTTTACACTTTAGCTGGTCCTTCAGAATCCAGTAAATTAAATGGTGCCCAATCCTTAGTCTGAACTGCTTGTTCATAGGCAATGTGCAAAAGACCAGCTTTCAATCTGATTAATGTCTCTGTAAAATTACCTTTCCGTATTTTCAAATTAATATGTGGCAATGGAACATAAACCGTATCCATTGCCTCTATTTCTAATAGTTTTAAAATGTGATAAACATTCCCTAATTCTTCAATAGGAAAAAACAAGGTGAAATATTTATATATATATATTTCCTTTTTTCCAGCTCGATGTAATGCATCGGATGTAGTTTTTTTATACGCTTGTATCAGTCCAGAAGCACCTAGTTTTGTTCCACCAAAATATCGAACCACAATTACTAAAACATCGGACAACTCAAAACTCAAAATCTGGCCATAGATAGGTTTACCTGCGGTGCCTGATGGTTCTCCGTCATCATTCATTCTAAATAAATCTCCATCGATGCCCAATTTGTACGCATAACAATAATGCCTCGCTTTTGGATGTTCGTCTTTGACTTGTGCAAGGTAAATAGGTAATTCGCTCTCATCGCCAAAGGGAAATACATAGGCCAAAAACTTACTTCCTTTATCTTTAAATTCGCCTACTGAGGTATTTTCTATCGTAAAATAAGCATCCATTTACAAAGCAATTAATGTGATAGCAGTGCAAGCCAAAACAAAGCCAACAATTTTGATTCCTGTCAACTTTTCCTTAAAAAATAGATATCCAAAAAAAGTAGCCAAAATCAAAACCCCAACATTGTTCACTGGAAATACAACGGATCCTTGCCAACCTTTAGACAACAATAACAATATCAAATAAATGGAAAAAAAATTTGGAATACCTAAGGCAATACCCCCAATAATATTTTTAGTTTTGATGACAACTTTTTTCCTAAAAGAAAGATAAATCAATTTTATTAAACCAAAAAACCCAGCGAAAAAAAATAAAGAAGAAACAAATTCAATATCTCCATTTGGCGCAAGTGCTTCTTTGTCAACCAAATACAGGCAACTGTCCACAATACAAGATCCGACAAAGATGCTTATAGGAAGAAATACGATCCATCCAGCATGAAAAATATCTTGATTTTTTTGTTTGTTATAACTCAATAATATGATGGACATAATGGCCAGAAAAATACCGACCATTTTCGTAACAGGTGCAGATTCGTTATATATAAAAATGGCTAGTAATGCAGGGGCAATCAAAGACATCTTTTGAAAAATAGTAGCAATAGAAACACCAAAATTTTGGACAGTAAGTGCCATAAGGTTAAAAGTAACCACAAAAAGAAATCCCATAAAAACGGAAATCCAAAACCAAGGTTTGTCAAAAAGATCTGAGGGTAAAGCCAATTTACCCAGAACAACACTACCTGTCAACACACAAATAAAATAATTAATGGTTATCGCCTGGTAATTATCGATCCCATACTTGTGATACAGCTTAAATATGACACCAATCAGGGAATTTATAACCAGACAAAACACTAATAATACCATTGCTCAACATAACTTTTAAGGAGCGAAGATACACAAACTTGGTTCAGATGATAGAAGATTTTAAATTCGCCTTTCATGAAATATAAAGAAAACAAGTTTTATCCTACGCAATGGTCTCAAAAATATATAAAAATTGTAATTTTGCCATCAATTCATAAAAACTAAATAGCGGACATGTCCAGAATAATAACCTTGAGAGATGCATTGGGAGAAGCCATGGCAGAAGAAATGCGAAGAGATGAAAATGTTTTTCTAATGGGAGAAGAAGTAGCAGAATATAATGGAGCTTACAAAGTAAGTAAAGGTCTTCTCGACGAATTCGGTCCAAGACGGGTCATCGATACTCCTATTGCTGAATTAGGATTTGCGGGTATTGGGGTAGGTGCGGCAATGAACGGCCTTAGACCAATCATCGAGTTTATGACATGGAATTTTGCAGTTTTAGCCTTCGATCAAATTGTCAATAATGCCGCCAAAACGTTAAGTCAATCGGCTAGTCAATTTAATTGCCCTATCGTTTTTAGAGGTCCTTCTGGTTCTGCTGGTCAATTAGCACAACAACATTCACAGACTTTTGAAAGTTGGATGGCAAATATTCCTGGAATTAAGGTTATTTCTTGTATTGACCCATACGACGCAAAAGGACTTTTAAAGTCCGCCATTCGAGACAATGACCCAGTTTGTTTTATGGAATCTGAGATATTGTATGGCCTCAAAGGAGATGTTCCCGAAGGCGAATATGTCGTTCCCATTGGTAAAGCCGCCATTCGAAAAAAAGGGAGCGACGTGACCATTGTTTCCTATAATAAAATGATTGAAGTCGTCAAAGAAGCCGCCATTTTATTGGAAAATGAAGGTATTTCAGCTGAGGTTATTGATTTGAGAACCATCAGGCCAATGGATCACCAAACCATCATTCAATCTGTCAAAAAAACCAATAGAATTGTCGTAGTCGATGAATGCTGGCCTTTCGCAGGTGTTTCATCTGAAGTAGCGTACGAAGTACAAAAGTATTGTTTTGACTATCTAGACGCTCCAGTAATTAGAGTCAATAGTGCAGATACGTCTTTACCATATGCCAATACTTTTCTGGATGAATATTTACCAACACCTACAAAAGTGATCAAAGCGGTGAAAGAAGTGATGTATATGAATGCTTAATTTAATTTCTTTTGTGGCCATTGTCTAATAATCGAATTCAACATGTCCGTTTCTAATAATATACTTTCCGTAAATACATCAAGGCCGCTTAAAGAGTCTGAAAAAATTAAGGTGGCCATCCTCACCGCAACTTGGCATGAAGCAATCACAGGTGTGCTTTCGGAAGGTGCGGAGAGTAAATTAATTGAACTAGGCATCCTTTCGGATAATATTCTTAGGATTGCCGTACCAGGAGCATTTGAGTTGCCCCAAGCTGCCAATATGGTGTTAAAATATAAAAATGTTGACGCTATAATTTGTTTAGGATGTGTCATCAAGGGTGAAACACAACATGATGAATTTATCAATCATGCCATAGCAAACGGGTTAACCAACTTATCCATTCAAAGTGGGAAACCTGTTATTTTAGGGGTTCTGACCACTTTAAACTATCAACAAGCTTTGGATAGAGCCGATGGAAGTAAAGGAAAAAAAGGTGAGGAATGTGCTGTCGCCGCAGTAAACATGTTAATCGTCAAACAAAGTTTAGTGCAGTAAAACTATCGTTATTCTTCCACACAAAGCCATCAGGCTTTTCAAATTATAAACCATGAAACTCCATATTTTACAAACTGGAAAATTTAAACTCGATGGTGGGGCAATGTTTGGTGTAGTACCCAAAAGAATGTGGTCCAAATTGAATCCACCCGATGATGAAAATTTATGTACTTGGGGTTTGAGGTGTTTGTTAATCGAAGATGGCCAACAAAAAATATTAATTGATACGGGCATTGGACACAAACAGGACGATCGATTTAAAAAACATTTTTACCCGCATGAAACGGAAGAATTTGCCGACTTACTTTCAAAAATCAACTTAACAGAAGGCGATATTACAGACGTCATTATCACCCATTTTCATTTTGACCATGTAGGCGGTGCCGTTAAATACAACGAAAAGGGTCAACTTGTTCCCACTTTTCCCAATGCAAAATATTGGTCAAATAAAAAACATTATGACTGGGCAATTAACCCAAATCCTAGGGAATCAGCTTCTTTTTTAAAAGAAAATTTTGTGCCTTTGATGGAACATCAGGTTTTACATTTTGTCGATACTGACCCTGGTGTTTCTTTTAATGCTTTTATCAATTTTGACTTTGTTTATGGTCACACAGAAGCTATGATGATTCCTTACATTAAATTACAAAGTGGAAATACTTTAGTGTATTGTGCAGACCTTCTACCCTCTCACCACCATATACCTATGCCTTATGTGATGGCCTACGATATTCGACCTTTGGAAACATTAAAAGAAAAACAAACACTTTTTGATCGTGTCACCGATGGGAACCATTTTTTATTCTACGAACATGATGACGTTATGGCTTGTAGTTCTGTTCAAGTTTCTGAAACTGGAAGGGTTGTATTTGGTAGCGCTTTCGACCTTTCAACCATCATGAAGTAAAATGGATAAAATCAATGTTTTAGCCATATTTCCAGAAATAGAAAAAAAAAGTATTTCTTCTTTTCTGTCAAAAAGACTAAGCGAGACTGGCCATGAATCTTTTATAAATGATCTTAATATAATAACTAGTATAGCAGCTTCAGTAAATTGGGAGGAAGCACTCTTAACCTCTCGTATGGATGCTGTTTGTCTTCCATTGAACCATATCTCTCCAAATATTCCTTTTGATTTTAACATCTTTGCGATTCACTCTAGAAAAATTCCACAAAAAATTATCCTGTGTAAGGATGCATGTTTCGATCCAGCCCAAGATTTAAAATTAAAAGAATGTTGCCGTATTGGCGTCCCAGATGTATTATCAAGTATTCAAGTAAAACATTTAAATTCTACTATATCACCTATCATCCATGATGCGGTAGACGTCTCCCGTTTTTATACAAATTCAGATGAATTTGATGCCATTTTAGTCAATGAATCCGAAATAACTGAAAATAAAAACCATGAGGAATATCATTATATAAATCTTCACCAAAGTGAGTTTCTAGAAGAGGTAGGCGCGGATAAAATTGCCTGGGTTTGTCACCGAGAATCAAGAGAAGTTAAGAAACATGTATATGATGCTTTTCATGACACTAGCCTTGTTCCAATGTCAAATGTAGAGCGCAGTATTTCTCGTCATTTTAATGCTCAAAAAAACATTGTCTTAAAAACATTTATTTACATGGATTCAAGAAACTTTTATCATCTTAAAGCGAGTCTTATTGATATCGAAAAAGGAACTTACCACGAACATAAAATAAGCCAATCCACCCATTTTCAATTGGCTGAAAAAATGATAACAGTACTCGACAGTTTTATTAAAAACTAAAAATAAATTCATGTATTTGATATTTGACAGCACACCCATTAATAAGCCAAAAAATTACCAAGCCTTGTTTAGTGATGTACAAGCATGGCCCAGAATGGTTCATTTATCATGGATTTTATTAGGAGAAGATTTAAAACCTATCGAAGATTACGATTGTATCATCACTCCTACTGATTATAAAATCACACCTGCCATTCTAAAATACACACAACTAGAAGAAGGCGAAATCGAAAAAAGAGGTACCGCTTTAGGACCTGTCTTAGACCAATTTGCTGAAAGCGCCGAAAATGCAATCTATATATTTGCCCACAACCTGAACGCCAATGAAAATATAGTAGCAGCAGAGTTCGTTCGCTTAAAAAAGTCCATTAATTTTTTTAAGAAAAAAAGGCATTGTTTGATGGAAGAAGGTACCTATTATTGCAAAATTTCTAATAAGGCGGGGGGATTCAAATGGCCTACACTCAACGAACTCCATGGACACTGTTTTCAAAAAGGATATTCGCCTAGCAATAATGCTAGAGCCGATGTCATTGCCGCTGCACGATGTTTTATAAAGATGAAAAAAACTGGCATGCTAGAGGATTTATTCGAATAATAAAGCTTTTCAACGACACATATACTATATTTGCACATGTAACGGTCTATTTTTACCATGAAGTATCTTTTTTTTACTAGTATCGTATTGTTTTTTATCACCGGATTTAAAGTTATCACACCAGAAATTGGCGAGGTAATTGACCAATATAATGGAGTTTCTGTATATTACAATGGTCAGGTCTTCTCTAGAACGCAAGGAAGACATCTTGGACAAGATGGCTACAATTTTGGGCTAAAATACCAATGTGTAGAATTTGTCAAAAGATATTATTATCAAGCATTAAATCATAAAATGCCCAATACTTACGGCCATGCTAAAGATATGTTTGATCGTAATCTACCCGACAAAGCAATGAACCATAAAAGAGGTTTAATGCAATACCGCAATGTCAGAGAATACAAACCAAAAGTAGACGATATACTTGTCTACGATTCCTACCACGGGAACGCTTTTGGTCATATTGCCATTATTTCAAAAGTCGATGATAATTCCATCGAGATAGTTCATCAAAACATGGGAAAAGAAACTAGAAAAAAAATAAATCTTGTCCACTTTGAAACGTTTTGGACAGTGGCAGATTATCATGTTTTAGGATGGTTGCGAAAAGAATAAATGGTAAGTTTTCTTATAATTTTAGGTTTTGTTGGATAACAAATTTTTTACTTTTACTGTTTCAATTATAGAAACTTTCAATACATGGTAAATTTTAATTAATTTACATCTAAATTCATATAACCTTTCTAAAATCTTTATACCAATGCGCTTATTAATTTGGCTTCTTTTATCCAATTTTTGTGTTTATCAAGCATTGGCTCAAAGCGACAGTACTTCACTGGCTATTTCAAGATTTGACAATGTTTCTAGCAATGTTAAAGTCAACAAAACATTGATTGATAATAAAAACGTGATTTGGTTGAGCACCAATGATGGCTTGGTCGAAACGAATGGGGATGGCAGTAAACTGATCAAACATTTGGAAGGTATACAAATTACAGATTTTGTAAAAGATCGATCTGAACAAAAATGGGCAGCAGGGATTAAAACAGTTTATAATATCAATAGCGGAAAAAGTTTTGAAATTCCTAAAGACGACGTTGTTATAAAAGATATTGAATCCTATTTAGGAGAAATATGGTTGGCAACCAATGCTGGAATTTTTGTATTAAACCAAAATTCTGGAAGGTTTACCCATCACAATGTCACCAATTCCAAGCTGGAAAGCGATAAAATTAATTTTGTTCACGCCGATAAAAACAAGGTTATGTGGGTTGGAACAAACAACGGTTATCTTCGCATTGAAAATGGAAAATGGAGGCACCAGGAAAAAAACACCAAGATTTTAGCTACATGTGAAAACAATGAAGGTCAGTGGTTTATTACGGAAAAAGACATGTTTTTGATAAATCCTTATAATAGACTTTTCCCCGTCAAACTGGAATCAAACCAATATCAAGGAGAGATCAACGAGTTTGTCATTGACTCCAAAGGTAGGATTTATATAGCATCAGACATTCTCGTTAGATACGACCCTTATCAAGAAAAGATTGAAAAATTTGCCGACGATGCGGCCATGTTGTCAAAATCTGCCTTGAGTTTGGCTTGTGACAAAAATGATAATATTTGGATTGGAACAGGAGGTGCTGGATTATATAAACTTTTATTTGGTGATATTGCAGCCGAACAATTAAACGCTACCATTATATTAGAAAGGCCAATTAGTTGTATTGACCAAAAAGATGCACAATGTAAAGTGAGTGTTTCAGGTGGACACAAACCCTTTACCTATCAGTGGAATTATCAAAATTCATTGTCAAGTACACTCTACAATGTTGGTCAAGGAGATTATATTGTCACGGTTACAGATAAGTTTTCTACTGTAGTTGTGGCAAATATTTCAATCGAAAACCCAAAACCCCTAGTGCTTGATGTAGTTGAGAATAATAGGGTGACTTCTGCATCAAATCCTGATGGTTCAGCTTTTGTGAAAGCTACTGGTGGTAGTGGCAACCTAAAATATAGTTGGTCGAACGGCGCAAAAGGACCAAACCTTCAAAAAGTACAATCTGGAGTATACATTGTCACTGTTCAAGACTCAAAAGGTTGTGTTGCCAGCTTAGAAGTCGAAATTTATAAAGAAAAATTTATTCCAGAATTGGAAATAAGTAAAATATCTATTGGGCAGACACTTCGAATTAACGAATTAAACTTTGAAGCAGATTCGAGTCGTATAACCAATGCAAACCACGAAGTATTACAAGAAGTTTATAGCTTTTTATCCTCCAATACAAACGTACTCGTTGAAATTGGAGGACATACAAACACCATTCCTCCACATGAATATTGTGATAAACTTTCTACCGATAGGGCTAGAAATGTTGCAGAATATCTCATCAAAGCTGGAATTCCTGCCTCTAGAATCGTATACAAAGGTTACGGTAAAAGACTTCCTATCACACAAAGCGAAACCGCTCAATCAAGGATTAGAAATCAACGTGTGGAGATTAAAATTCTCGAAATGTAAAGGAATTATGTATAAATTATTCCTTTTATTAGTGTCGTCGCGACACGATTTTATATATTTGCCCCTTTTTAGCCAAAAAGGAACATAAAATGTTGAAAAAGGAGGAAGTATTTTCTTACAAACCAAATAAAAAATATGCGGCTGCCGTTGCTTATTTTTCTATGGAATTTGCTATTGATCAAAGTTTAAAAATATATAGCGGAGGACTTGGTTTTCTCGCCGGGTCTCATTTACGTAGTGCTTACCAATTAAAACAAAATTTGGTAGGAATAGGTATGTTATGGAAATATGGCTATTACGACCAAGTTAGAGATATGAATGGCAATATGAAAGTGAATTATACTAGAAAGTATTATTCCTTTCTTACAGATACGGGAATCGTATTTCCAGTTGAAGTCCACAATGCAATCGTATACGTCAAAGCTTTTTTGTTAAAACCGGAAGTATTTGGTTCGGCTCCATTGTTTTTATTGAGTACGGATATCGCAGAAAATGACCCTATTTCAAGAACTATCACAAATCGTTTATACGATTCAAATGAAAGTACAAGAGTTGCTCAATCTATCGTATTGGGAATCGGTGGCGCTAAACTGTTGGAAATATTAAAAATGCCCCAAGATTTCTACCATATGAATGAAGGCCATGCGCTTCCATTGGCATTTTACCTTCACGATAAACTAGGCTCTTTGAGTGAAGTTCGCAAAAAACTGGTATTTACTACCCACACACCAGAAAAAGCGGGAAATGAAGAAAGAGATATTTCATTACTTGAAAAAATGTCCTTTTTTTACCACCTTTCCAAAGCAGAATTTTGTAATATTTGGGGTGTAGAAGGCAATATGGTAAACTATACACTTTGTGCACTTCGAGCTTCAAAAAAATCAAATGCTGTCTCAAAGATGCATGGTGACGTTTCTAGAGAAATGTGGTCTGGCTTTGATGATATTTGTGAGATAACCCATATCACCAACGCCCAAAACAAACTTTATTGGCAGGACGACGAACTCGAGGCTGCTCTAGATAAAAACAATAACGAAAGGCTATTAAATCGCAAGGCTCAATTAAAAAAAGAGTTATTTGATGAAGTTGCCGATCAAACGGGAAAAATATTTGACCCACACGTGTTGACTTTGGTTTGGGCAAGGCGATTTGCAGGGTATAAAAGAGCCAATCTTCTTACTTTGTTTAAAGATAGATTTGAAGCTTTGTTGAACAATAAAGAATACCCAATTCAAATAATATGGGCTGGAAAACCATATCCTGAAGATCACGGCGCCATCGAAATATTTGATGAATTGTTTTGGCTTACGCTACCTTATGCTAATGCCACAGTTCTCACAGGCTATGAATTAAGTTTGTCTGCCAAAATGAAAAAAGGGTCCGACCTTTGGTTGAATAATCCGCGCTTAACAAGAGAAGCTTCGGGAACAAGTGGAATGACTGCCGCAATGAACGGCAGCGTCAATTTTTCAATCCCTGATGGTTGGATACCAGAATTTGCCCAACACGGTAAAAATTGTTTTATAATCGAACCTTCGGATGTGTCATTAAGTGGTGAAGAACAAAATAATGAAGAAGCTACTAGAATGTTGGATATGCTCCAAAATGATATTTTGCCGATGTATTATAGAAATAAAAAACAATGGGCTAGTATAGTCAAAGAAGGAATGAAAACAGTTGCTCCGGCATTCGATAGTAATCGTATGGCGGATGAATATTATGTAAAAATGTTTAACCCTCTCTAAGGAAACCGTAACGTTGGGGAATGAATAAAATGTAAAAATTATCTCATTACATTTGTAGAACGATGTTGTTTGAGTAGTTGTTCCAATGTTTTGTTTAGGTTTTTTATGGCTTCAGACTGTGTATCAATTGTGATACTCATGTTTTTCATTTTCTCCTGAAATCCATTTTGGAAATGTGATGGAGAACCATTAAAAGATGATATTTTAACATGAATGCTCCAGACTTCTAGGACGTCCTCAATCTTGACGGAATAGGGCTCATAAAAAATATTGTCCGAAATCAATTCTAATGTTCCGTTCGCCTGGATTTTATTTACAACGCGCTTGACTAAAAGGCCATGGCGAGTTACTATAACATATACGTAGTTATTTCGAATACCCGTATAATTGTTTTCACGTCTGACTAAGCTGCCTATAATTTTATCACTTGAAAAAAGAGTCGGTTCCATACTGTCCCCTTGAATTTCAAAACACCTAAATTCCCCTTTCTGATGTTTGAATTGAGGTAACGAAAAAGTTGATAAATCCTTCAAATAGTATTCATCGTAATACTGTTCTGTATAACCCGCTTGTGCTGCAACAGGAATATAATAAATATTATCAGCAACATCGGCTTCCTTTGGCTTTGATTCTTCTGAGGACATCAAAGGACTTCCTTGACCCGTAAAAATATATTGAATGTTTATTGGGTAGTTTTCAGTTGCTTTCCTTAATAAATCGATGGTTACATCTCTCTCTCCATTCAAAATAGCACCCATACTCTGTGGTATATAATCCAAAGATAAGGCTAGTTGGCGGGCAGATTTTACTAAATTTTGCTCTCTTAATAAGCCCACCGTTTCATTAAAACGTTTGGTAACAATATTACACATGAGATCAGAGTTGGTTTGATATGGCAAATATAAAGCTAAATATATAAAATAAAAATAATATGTATGAAATTTATATAAAATTTCTTATATATACTAATTCTTTATATGCTTATCCGTTTTAGGTTTGTAAGTCAATAGGTATAAAAAACAAACGATCACCCTATGCTTTTGATATTGTGGGTTTACATATCTAGAAAAAGGTGAGTTTTAATTTGTTGCAATGTCTCTTATTCTATTAAGGAGAAAACTCAATTATAACAATATTATATTTTTTTTCAAAATCGTCTTTTGGAATTTATTTTTGTAGCGTCATTGGGTAGTAAATTTCAATACAAAAAAAGGTCGGAATTTTTTCCGACCTTAAAAATGATTACTTTTTAGTTTTGAACAGCTCTACCAGTTCTTTTTCGGTTTTAAACCCAAGATCCAGAAAAGTAGCTGTGACAAATTTCTTAATATCTTGGTAGTCTTTACTCCTCTTATCAGAGAAAAATACCAAAAGTTTTTGAATATAATCCAAACTCAACTCTTTAATGTTTTGATTAAATCTTTGGTTTGAAAACGTATTAATATATGCGACCATAATCTTATTTATTTCAAAGTATTCTTGATAGGAATCTTCGTCAAGGTTTGACAAAAAGGTATTAAAATAGCCAAAAATGCTGTCTCTCAAACATTCA
Organism: Saprospiraceae bacterium; assembly: GCA_049290115.1. Lineage (GTDB taxonomy): Bacteria > Bacteroidota > Bacteroidia > Chitinophagales > Saprospiraceae > OLB9. The sequence goes on from JBATMZ010000118.1 coordinate 26,824, forward strand.
TTTTCAGCACTCAAACCTTTATGTTGATCGTAATACTGTCTTGCCGCTTCAATAGACTCTTCATGTATAAATCCTTTTGCATGGATAACATCCATCAAAGAATAGTATTTAGCCAATTCATCTTTTTTTGTTTTGTTGACTAAATTAGACATCCTTTTTTCCGTATCAGGAGAAATTTGAACATTATTTTGATACAACAGGATCAGTTTAGCAAAATATTTGGCAGAAAACTGAGGTATATCGTTTCTCAACGTATCTAAAACTTTGGAATATAGTTTTTGATTTTCTTCAGCCATTGGATAAAATAAACCAATAATCATCATCAAATCAATAAAAACATCTGCACCATACAACGTTTTATTCCCGATCAGATTCGAAAGATGTGGTGTTAAACTTGTGTTGTCAAATTTTCGATTGGAACGGTATATCAAAAAATCAATCAAAGTCGAAGCATCGGCTTTTAAATCAGATAACTCACTTGGAAAATCAGCTGTTTGAAAATTAAATGTGGTGAATTGAGCCTTGTAATTATGATAGGCTGTTTTTCTATGATCCAATTCTCTTAGCTTGTCATTCATCATGCTTTGTAAAAAAGTTTTCACTTTTTTATTGCTGATGGAATTAAAAAGATTTGTCAGCCAAATACCGCTACTCAAGGCAAAACCAATTTGTATGGTCTGTCCTATACGTTGTTTTATTAATTCAAAGTTGGCAGAATTTGAAATCACTAATAATATTTCCTTAAAATGTTCCTGTGGTCTTTTATATTTAAATTGATCGTCAATCTCTGGTCTAAGAACAGAAAAACCTAGTACTTTTGGTAAAAAAATACCTTCAAATGCTTCGTCCAACAACTCTTTTTCTAATGCAATAATCTGCATAGGATGTTTGTTGGCTACTAGTTCGTACAATTCAAGAATATGTGGCTCAAATGTTTCGTACAATGTTTTGTAATCACTTGCCTCTTCAGTGTCTAAGTAAGTGGCTAAAATCTCTGAATGAACGAGTGCCAATTTTAACTGCTCGAGGTGCGTTTTATAATCTTGTGATAATACTTCCATTTGTAACTGTTTAAATTTTGAACCAAAAATTAAAAATAAAGCAATCGATTTGGGAATTTGATGGCTTTTTAAAATGAAAACCCGGTAAAATAGAACGTATTTTACCAGGTTTTCTTATCATTTTCCGGTAAAAACCGGCGAAAAATCTATTCTGTCAGGCTTAAAATTAAGCTTCTGCTTCTCCGTCCTTTTCTTCTGTTACTTCTACTTCTGGTGCTTCATCAGCTACCTCTTCACTTACTGCTTCTGCTACTTCTTCAACTGTTTCAGCAACTTCCTCTGTGGCAGTTACTGCTTCTTCTACAACCTCAGTTGCGACCTCTTCTGTCACTTCAACTACTGCTTCAACCGTTTCTGCAACTTCAGTAGCTACTTCATCCGTTGCATGAAAGATAGCATCTGCCGTTTCTTTTGATGATTCGTCAGCTACAGGAGCTTTTGGTTTTCTTGCTTCTCCGGATACTGCTTTTCTAAAATTCTCCATGTCCGCTTTGTTCATTTCAACTCTAGCTTGAATCTTAGATTCTTTGGCATCTATCCATGCAGCCAACATCGTGTCGACTTGTTCTTGAGTCAATGCTCCTTTTTTCAAGCCACGCATCAAGTGTTTTTTGTAGTAAACTCCCTTAAAACGCATGATTGCTCTAACCGTATCTGTAGGTTGTGCTCCTTTTACTAACCAATCATAAGCTGCATCACGGTCTATTTCAATCGTAGCAGGTTTAGTCATAGGATTATATGCACCAATTTTTTGAATGAATTTTCCATCTCTGGAAGCTCTTGCATCCGCTACAACAATATGATAAAATGGGGCTTTTGAACGTCCTTTTCTGGACAATCTGATTTTTACAGGCATTTGTTAAAATTTAAGTAATATATGAAAGTTCAAACCAAAATATAGTGAACATCACGCTTTTGGTTTTTAACGGGCGCAAAGGTAGAAAATATTTTTAAATAAACTCGTAATTTAAAAATAAAATTTTGCACTTAAGCTAGGAATCAGTGGCAGTTGATTCACACGTTTGTAGCTCAGCCTGTCAAAATAAAAAATATTTGGCCTATCATACGCATTGGTAATACTGCCATTTAATTCAAGCCCGGTATGTTTACTGAATTTAAACTCTTTTTGAATGGATATATCCAACCTATGATAATACGGCAACCTTCCTCCATTCCGAGTTTCGGAGAAAAGCACCCCTGGCTCATCTGGATTCTGGGTCAGATACGGTGAAGAAACACCACCTAAAAAGTCCAAGTAATTATAAAAACCTTTTGTTTTTGTAAATGGAAAACCAGAACCTAAATTCCATCTAGCACTTACTTTAAAGGTTCCTTTTTTATCTAAATCATAAGCAACCAACAAATTGGCATTGTGTCTTCGATCAAAATTTGTTGCATATTCCTGTATTCCGTCCCAACGATTAACATAACCATGTGAATAAGTAGCCCAAACATATAGTCTGGATGCATCGTATTTCAATGAAAAATCAACCCCGAAGGCTTTACCGTCTTCCACGGAATAATCAGGCTGGTCACCTGAAGTTTTATTCCTATTAATGACGATGGTCCTTGGAAAGGATTTGTGATATCCTTCGACAATGATTTGAATATCATTACCCAAATCATATTCGCAACCCAATATTCCATGATATGAAACCTGTAATTTATTCTCTAAAAATTGATTGTCCAAACCAAGTACAGGTCCTTCCGGTGTCGTTAAAAATCCAGAAAACAAGTTGACAACATCTCTATCATTCGAAGTACTCAATATATTTTGAGAATATTTACCCGCAGCTCCTTTAATTCTAAAATTATCTGACACATTTACTTTAAACCCAAAACGAGGCTCAATTGAAACACTTCCTATAGAAGAATAGTATTGCATCCTTAATGAAGGTTCTATAATAACTGCACCAATGATTTGTTTGTATTTCCCGTAAAAGCCTAGTTCGGTGGTATTTTGTTCTTCTTTAAATCGAACTTTAAACGGATTTATAAACTCAAAATCGGTTCGAACACTCTTCAATTCCAACCCATATTTTATTTCGTTTTGTTTTCCAAAAAAAGTAAAATCTACATTACCTGTTAATTCATCAATGGCCGAATTCCTAGGCGATCCCGAAGCTTCATCAATCTGAATTTCGTAATTGGACAAACCCAATAAACCACTTACAATGACATTAGAACCTTCTGGAACTAAACTAAAATTAATACCTCCACCTGAGTTTTTCCACCCAATATCTGTGACACTTTCATCCAAATAACGATCTTGAAAATTAAATCCAAAAAAATTAAAACGACTTCCCGAAGAGGTGTTCATGCTGATTTTTCCATATAAATCCTGAAAAGAAAAAGGAAGTCCTTGTTTTGGATCGTCTGCTATAAACGAATACAGATTTTTAGAAGTATTTTCGATGAGCGATTTTTTACCTGTAAAAACATACGATAAACTTGTACCGTTTTCCTTAAATTTTACAATGGGTCCCTCTAACATGGCTTTGGCCATAAAAGGACCTCCGCTGACAAAACCACCTAATCTTTGTTTGTTGCCTTCTCGAGTTTTAATATCAACAATCGCAGACACACGTCCCCCATATTCAGCATTAAAACCACCAGTCAATACATCTGCACTCCGAATAAGCTCTGTTTCAAAAATTGAATAAAAACCAATCGAATGGAAAGGGTTATATATATTTAAACCGTCGAGTAATATTTTATTTTGAACAGGAGATCCTCCTCTAATGAATATTTGACCACCCTGATCACCGGTTGTTACGACACCTGGTAATACTTGAAGGTATTGTGCAATATCCGCTTCACCACCCGCTGATGGCAATACTTTAATTTGTTTTTGAGTAACTGTAATTTGTGAAATACTCACAGTTGTTTTAGACTGTTCCCTAGCTGCCGAAATTTTTATTTCTCCCAGAGTAATGGAAGTTTCATTGAGAAACAAATTTTGTAAAATTATTCCTCCCTTCTTCAAATTCACCTTTACACTAGCCGTATCAAATCCAATATACGTCGCCGAAATGTTGTACTCTCCCTCAGGAACATTAGTAATACTGTAAAACCCATTAATATCAGTTGTTCCCCCCATTTGAGAATTGTCGATAAAAACGTTACAAAACATAACCGGATTACCTGTTTCTTTTTCATATACAAATCCACGGATGGTTCCGTTTTGAGCATAACTTAATGTACCCAAGCCAATTAATAACAAAATAGCAAACAATCTAATCATATCAGAAATTAAGGCGCAAAGGTAAGTATTTCTTTGATTTTTGAAAAGGAAATAATAGATTAATCTATGTTTTGACAAACGGATACAAAATTCACGAAATCTTATGATCAATTTCAACTCAAAATAAATAAAATCTCTACCAACATAACGGTTTTTGGAATAAAACTATTAATCAAATAACCAAGGCCATATAACATAATCAATGATTTCTTAAATTTCTGAAATTGCAAAGTTCAAAGTAGCGTGGCAGTTCTTCATCCTAATTATAATGGCAGTTGTTTTTTTTTCAAAGTTAAAGGCAAAAAAGCAGGTATAGCCATAATTATGCAAGTATTTTTAATGCAGAGATTTGGGGTCAGAGCACAATGTTACCGGTTGTTGTATTTTTTAAGAATATCAATAATCAATGGTTTAACCGGTACGATAACTCTTTTCTTTGTCGTAATCTAACCATCCTTTTGGAAAATCAAATCCCCCTTGAACTTACGTGTTTAATATCTTTTTTGAAATACCTTCTTAAAGTATTAGTATGGAAGATAGATATCCTAAAGATTAATTATAGAGATTCATTTTGTGATACAAACATTATTATTATATTGCATCATTAATATGGAATAATGATTGCTAAATTTTCGATTTTTATTCTTTTATGTTTTAAAACATTTGATTTAAATGCAGGCATTTTATTGCCGGAACAAATTGCTGTAGAGGTTTATAGTGGCATGTATAATGTTAATATTGAGTCCAATGGATTGATATATTTTGACAGATCCCGGGAATTAACATTTGAATCTGCAATACATCTATTGACAGAAGGAAAATTTAAAGCTATATCAAACACTCCACTCCCAAACAAATATGTCAGAGGACAATTTAATAATTGGATCCATTTTAGCCTTCACAATGAGGAAAATAATCATATTCCTGTTATATTAAATGCTGCACTTGCTTATGACAGTATTTTTATATTAAAGGAAAACAACTTAATTCATGCAGAATTAATATCAAGGTCTCTGGTGAAGGATAGTTTTGGTATTTTAAATACTGGTTTTCCCAACGCATATTTTGTTATGTTGCCGGGCAAAGCAACCATTGATATTATATTAAAACATTATGCCTACGACTATAGCTCATATACAATGATTCCTAAAATCAGTGATGTAAGGGTATTTGAATCAAAATATTTTCGTGACAACAACAATTTAATATTTTTTTATTCAAGTGGAGTGTTTTTTATCATAACGCTTCTGCTCATATTTGGATTTCAATGGTTATTTTCCAGCGACAAAGTGTATTTGTGGTATTCACTTTATTGTTTGGCGAGTTTGTTTGTTATTTGGCGAAATCTTGAAGGTGTACAACCCTACTTTTATTCTACGACTGAATTCATCAGTTGGACGGACAGTAAAGTATTTCATTCTATTGCAGTGTTTTATACATATATTGTTTTTTGTGCAACATTTTTGGATTATGCGCATCCCAGGCTTAAAACATTGGTTAGGATAATGACTTGGCTATGTATTGTGGTTACATTGACGGAAGTCATATGTATAATGGTCGATGGAAGCTTATACATGAGATGGATTTTATACAAGTTAATAAGAATAGTGTTAACCATTCTTGGTATAATTGCTTTGATTATTTCTTCACGTGCCCAACATCCTATGTTAAAATATGTTGTCGCTGGAGGTTTATTAATGGCAATAGCAGAAATTGCATCCATGTTTTCTGGCGGACAATGGAGCAGTACAATATCATTAATGGGTGTTTATGCTGATTTTGTACTTTTTGCTATTGCACTGGGTATTCGGGCCAATATGATTTCAAATGAAAAGATCTCTCTCAAGTTGGAAAACCTTCGACTTTCAAGTGAAAAAGAAATGGCAGCATCTCAACTTAAAACGAGGATAGCGAATGATATTCATGACGAGATTGGTGCAGGACTTACTTCGGCTAATTTTGTCCTTCATCGCATGTCAAGTTTAAATAATAATTCTGCTTTTGATGCCGATATAAAAAGAATCAGGGACATCAATGATGATATGGTAACACAGATGCACGATATCATTTGGTCCATGGATAACAGCAAAGATAAAATTGGTGAGTTTTTTTCAGATTTAAGGTTGGTGATTCATACTTTTTTACAAGACAATGGTTTGGACGGAAAATTTACTTGTAATCATGAATCCGATGATGTTAAAATCAACGGCCTGCTAAGACGGAATCTCCTGATGAGCATTAAAGAGACTCTGACCAATGTTGCAAATCATAGTGGTGCCAACAGAGTAGACGTAAATATATCCGTTTATGGAGGTACTTTAAAATTGTATATCTGTGATAACGGAAAAGGGTTTAATGAAACCGTTCAATCTAATCCAATGAAAGGAAATGGTATAAAAAACATCATCAAACGTGTGAAGGATTGTGGTGGAGATGTAAAATTTTATACAAATAAGGGAGCAGTAATAGACATAATCGTACCCGTAATATAAATTCGTAACATAACTTTTTTAGCTTAATATGTGAATTTGGTTAATATATATTTTGAAATGATGTTTCTTCAAACTTACTATGCCGGAGTAGTATTAAAGAACTATTTCGCGGATACTTTAATCCCATTATCTTTGATAATTTAATTGTTAATCATGATATATCAATTCCATTCAATTGTGATTATTGAAGACCAGGATATCATCCGTCAGGGAGTTGTAAACATGTTGGAAGTAAGTCAAATATTTCAAGAAGTTCACAGTTTTTCTTCGGGTGAGGAAGCTTTACTCCAATGCCCTATTATGCGACCACCTCAGATCATATTGATTGATATTGGATTGCCTGGTATTAACGGATTAGAAACAATGAAAAGAATGCAGGAGTATTGGTCGGTAAGCAGATTTCTGATTTTTACAATCTACGAGGACGATGATCATGTATTTGAAGCACTAAAATATGGTGCGTCCGGTTATATTCTAAAAAGAGAGTCTCCGGAAAACATCATTGCTTCCATCAAGGAGACATTAAATGGTGGAGCACCTATGAGTCGTGAAATTGCAAAAAAAATAATGCAGTCATTTAGAGTTCAAACCCAAAATCCGGTAATAAGTCAATTAACACCAAGAGAATACGAACTGTTGAAACTATTGGCAGAAGGATACCTTAATAAAGAAATTGCAGATCAGCTCCGGATTTCTGTTTATACTGTCAAAAATCACCTGCAGAATATTTATTTCAAACTGCATGTCCAAAACCGAAGCGAAGCGATTATAAAATACATGAAGGGCTAATAAAGTTACCTCCGGCTGTTCAATGATACTCTGAATCCACCTTCATTAATTAATATAGATTTTTACCAAACGTCATAGTACAAAAGTACTATTGTATATATTGTTTTCAAAATAGAATTTTGCAATAGAAAATTAATTCCTTAAACATGAATTTAAGGAATTTTATTTTAATTTTTTTTTGCGTACAAACTATAGTTTAAAAGGACAAAATGCGGGCATCAACACAACCTCACCGTACCCCTCAACTATTTTAGAATCCCATTGCTTGAATTTACAATTTATATTGGATTGCATTGAGAACAAAAAAGACAACAACCCATAAAAACGTTAACCCTTTAAAACAATTATATGAAAACACCTTTACTTATAACCGTACTTTTATTTGCAAATCTGTGTGTGGCGCAGAAAACTCAAAAGGTTCAATATTCCACTTATATTGGCGGTAATGGAAGTGATTTTACTACCAATATTCAATTGACAAAAGATGATGATATCATTATTTCCTTGTCAGGATCAACCGGTTGTGTAACAACACCGGGAGTACATCAAACTTTATATAGTGGCGGTCAGAACGATGCTTTGCTTCAAAAGCGTGACAAAAACGGAACCCTCCTCTGGAGTTCTTATTTTGGCGGAGGTCTTGAAGAATATGCCAATAAGGCTACAATATTAAAATCCGGAAAAATTGCCTTGGCAGGTCAAACCTCCAGTCTCTCAAATATTGCTTTTAACGGGCACCAGGAAAATTACGGTGGTGGCACTTATGACGGGTTTTTGGCAATTTTTAACGAAGATGGTACTTTGGATTGGTCAACGTATTTTGGTGGAACTGGTGAAGATGCTGTGTATGGTGTAAATGAAGATAGTGAAGAAAATCTCTATATTAGTGGATATACCAGCTCAAGTTCAAATATTTCAACTGTAGGTTCTTATCAGCTTTTGTACGGTGGCAATGAAGATGGTTTTTTATCTAAGTTTTCAAGTGATGGCCAACTGATATGGAGTACTTATATTGGTGGTTCCGGTATAGACGGTATAGTATCAATGGACATCGATGCTTCAGGTGACCTTTGGTTAGGCGGGTTATCCTATTCTACATCGGGTTTAGTCACAAACAATGCTTTTGACCCAATCTACTCTGGAAGAGGTGATGCTTTGTTGATGAGTTTTGATAAAGACGGAAAAAAAGTTTATGGGACCTACTATGGAGGAACTGATACAGATGCCATCTATGTACTTCACATAGATAAGGCCGGAAACATCTGGTTTGGCGGTCCCGCTAAAAGTGCTACGGATATTGCCTCACCCGGAGCTATAAGTGAATTCAATAGTGGAAATATTGATGTTTTTCTGGTGAAATTTAATAAAAATAAAGCCCTTGAATGGGCTACATATCTTGGTGGCAATAAATGGGATACTTTTTTTGGGATGGACGTGGATTCGAATGGTAATGCAATCCTGAATATGATGACTCAGAGCGATAATTTCCATCCGATAGAAAATGCTATGCAGAAAACTTATGGTGGCGGTCCATGGGATGCTGTGTACACTAAAATAGATAGTAGCGGCAACTTAATCTGGTCAACCTTTCATGGAGGAACCGGAAATGATCGGGGTATTGACGTCAAAGTTAACTCGGAAGGAAATCTTATATTCACCACCACTGTTGGAAGTCAGAATCTCCATACCGATGATGCCGATGATAAAATGCTAAACGGTTTGCAGGATGCTCTTTTGGCAATAATCAAAGAGGAAGAAATATCCACTTTAAACCCCGTTGTAGACATACTGCCTGAAATCAATGTATATCCGAATCCGGTTTCAAAAACGATGGCAATAAGCGTAGAAAATCCTGATCAATATATATTTGAAATCTATGATGTTATAGGAAACAAAATGAATGTAAACATGAACAAAAATGATCACATAGAAACAGATCTGTTTTTACCTGGCTTATATTATGTAAAGGCAACGAATCCTTTAAAAAATTTCACCTTGTACAAAAACTTTATTAAAATATAAATATATTTAATATGTTACGATTTGATTTAAAGGAAAAAACAAATATTTTATTGCTTTTAAAAAAAATGTTCCACATAAAATATATTGTTTTATGCTGGATTGGTATAATCGATTTTTATCCGATACACGCCCAACCTTTAAACGATAATTGTTCAGGAGCCCTCTTACTGACAGCATCCTCTCAATACCGATGCGGGTATTCTTTTACTGCAGGTACGACAGAAGATGCCACAGACAGTGGCATGAATGATGCCTGTGGAGGTGTAGGAGATGATGATGTATGGTTCAAATTTGAAGCGACGCAGAATCGTCATTGGGTGTATATATACGGTTATTCAACCGGTATTCCTGTTATGGTCTTTTATGCCGGAAGTTGTAATAGCCTTGACTCTTTGACTTGCTTTAATCCTAATGATACCTATGGTAGTGCTTTGTTAGAAGGTTTGACGATTGGAGACACCATATATTTCAGAGTTTTTGAAGCTGATAACACGCCTGCAATTATAGAATTTGACCTCTGTGTCTTTAGTCCTCTCGTACACGATATATGTTCAGGAGCAGTTGAAATTATACCGGATGCTAATAACGAAGTATGCGAGTGGACGGTAACAACAGAAGGTGCCACGGATCAGAATATCGGGGTAGGAAGTTGCGGAATTGATATTGCATATGATGTGTGGTACAAATTTACAGCGATAAGCAACAGACACATTATTTCACTCTCCACTATATTTGATTATTCCTTACCCGGCAGTTTTGTAGTCGAAATCCGGGATGGCTGTTCAGGCGCAGAAATAGCATGTATGACGGTTAGCTATGATGGTGGATATAGTGAACTTGATATAAATTCCTTGGTTTCAGGAGACGAATATTATATCCGTTTATACGGTTCAGGGTCAAGTGAACCCAGCTCAGGGACTCTTTGTATCCAATCACCTCCATTGGAAGTTGAAGACGATTGTATCACAGCAGAAATGCTCACCATCAATGAAAATGTTTGTAATGAGGCAAGTTACGATAACAGTCTGGGAGGCGCAACAGAAACTACTGTCCCATTGGATACTTGCACAACGGGACCATATTTAGACCTTTGGTACGCTTTTGAGGTAACCAATAGTACTGCAGCTGTTAAATTAACAGTTTATTCGGCCGGGGATATTGCGGTTGCGGCTTTTACCGGGACTTCCTGCAATTCATTATCACATTTACAGTGTGTCAATGATTATGGAATAGGTGAAAATGAACTTTTATACCTCACTGGTTTGACGATTGGGGATACAGTCTACGTCAGAGTATATGATGGTAATTTGAATAACACCCCTATCAATTTTGACATTTGTGTTTTCACCCCACCTGTTAATGATTTCTGCGGCAATGCTTTAGAGATTTCTATTACTGATGGGGCCAATTGTTCCGGTGCGCTTTCCGGCAATACAAATGGTGCAACCGGCTCAGGAGGTTGTTCCGGTGGAACGGCTGATGATGATATCTGGTATTGGTTTGAGGCAATGGATACACTGCATCAAATTCAATTAAATGACCTCAACATTTCTTCACCGGTGATTGAAATTTTTAATTCTGATTGTCTGGGCTCTCAATTTGGTTGTATACAAGGTGTCCAATACATTTCTACAGGTTTTACAGCAGGGCAAATTTACTACATTAGAATTTATAGCCATGATAACCAATACGGGCAGGGAAGTTTTGCAATCTGTGTCTCAACACCTCCAATCAATATTTTCTGCAGTGAAGCATTTCCTTTGCCTGTCAATTCGGGTATCAATTGTACAACAATTTACACAGGTAATTCAGGAGGCCAAGGGTATTCAATTGCAAAATACTCTTTTGAAGCTACTTCACCCACACATATCATGTATATTAATCCGATTAGCCCAATGACTGGTATTAGCAATTCCAATCAGATTTTTGATTCAAATTGCGATTTGATCAGCTTTATAGGATATAACTATTTTAATAATACACACCGTTCCTACTATCAGAATTTTACCGTAGGCGAAGAATACAAATTTGAAGTAAATGCTGGTTATCCTGTTGAGGGAGACTACAATATCTGTATTACAGAATCAGTATCAAATGATGAATGTACTAATGCAACACTTATACCGAATTCCTCTATCAACACCAATTGTGGTTGTTCTGTTTTAGTCAGTGGCTCCTGTTACGGATCTACTCCCAGCTTTACTAATGGTCATGATGTATGGTACTCATTTATAGCCACCTCGACTTCAATGGCATTTTCATTAAGCCCGACAAATGGCAGCAGTTCTGTTAGTGGTTCAATATATGCCTCAAACTGCACAACCTCATTGGGAACCATTAATACTGCAGGGCTTACTTTAAATAGTCTGACAATAGGAAGTGAATACAAAATCAGGGTAATTGCAAAACAATCAAATGAAAGTCCGGGAGATTTTAATTTGTGCCTTAAAGAACTAACAAATGATTTTTGTGCCAGCCCTGACATCATTACTCCTCAGGCCGGAACAACTTGTGCAAGTCCAATTTCAGGAACAACTGTTGAAGCCACTCCAAGTAATCCAACCTTTTGTGTTCATCCTGATATTCCTGATGTTTGGTATCAATTTACAGCAACGGCTACGACCCATCTTGTCAAAGTTACCCCTCTATCTTCCGGTTTTTATCCTAATGTGTATGTATATCGAAAAAGCTCTTCCGGCGCAAGCTGTGATTTGAATTGCATACAATCTACCATTATTTGCAGCCTTGTTAGCGACACCGTAGGTTTTATGCCACATACAGCTCTCCTAAGTTCTTTAACGGTCGGTTTTACCTACCTCATTGCTGTGGCAAACCGATCAGATGATAGTCCTTCAGGTGATTTTAATATCTGTGTACTTTCTCCCGGTACTTCGATGAATGTTTGGACTACCGTTTCCGAAACCTATGCACCACTTACTGATGCTCATGTCGGCCTATATGAGTTTCCAATGAAAAAAATCACCTTGAATATGACGGGAACTACTTCAGCAAAAACAGTAACACAAATTGTTGTCAATACAACGGGTATGATAAATACATCAGATGTCCTGACAGCAAAATTATATTATGCTGGAGCATCAAGCTCGTCCAATGTTCAAGGTTCTTTGTCCGAATTTCAATCATCCAACACTCCCGGCCAAATTTCTCCCATACTTTTTGGTGCCGTTGTTGCTAATCCCAATGGACAACTTGTTTTTAACGGTATACAAAATATAGTAGGTCAAACCGGAGAATACAAAAGATATTTTTATCTGATTTATGATGTTGCATGCCAGGCAGTTATAGGAAATGAACTCAATGCTGAAGTAGTTTCAATCACCATTTCTTCCACAAATTTTACACCATTTGAAGGGGTAAATACATCTAATACAATTGCAGCCCAAAACAGGTACTACACTAAGGCTACTGGCCTGTGGAGTGAGCCTGCAACCTGGTATTGTGGTGTACCTCCCAATGGACCGGACATTTTACCCATTACCTTATATCATGACGTCTCGGTGGATGATGTACGACAAACCAATGATATCGAAGTCAAGTATTTAAAAAGTTTACACGTATTAAGTGACGGTGTTTTGACATTAGGTCAATCTTCTCAAGGAAGTCAAACAGGATACAGCAATACTACTTTGAGTGCCCGGTGGGGTATAATCAGTGTTTTAGGCACCCTTAATGTCAATGGAAATCTCTGGGTCGGAGAATATTACGGTAGTGAAAATAGCCATTTTGGTCAACTCAATGTAGCCGGGGTTATTAATATTGATGGAAATGATGGAACAGCAGAAGGCTCAGGCAGCAGTAATATTATAATTGGAACAACCCTATTATTTGGATCCGGATTTATTAATATATTAGATCCTACATACGATAACCCAGGCGAAGAATTTAACTACAATGTCCGACTAAATACTAATAAAACGGTCGATTGGACTATCTCTTTTGGTGGAGGTGATGACAACAGTCTGGTTGAAGGTTTTTATGTCAAAATGATAGGGCAAGCGACCGGTTCAGGTTTTTCTACACTTCGGGTTAAAAATGTAATCATCAGAGGAGGGTTGCTAGGTGAAAAAAGAGAGGTGGTTGTAGCTTCCACAGTTTTACCATGTCAAAACCTGACTATTGAGGAAGATTCAGAATTGATAGGAACCGTAGGGCTTAGCGGACATTTTGTCAATAATGGTTTTTATACCTCCGGGCTATATAACAATAACACAGGTGAAATTGTATGTGCAGATAATTTTGGCTTTAATACCTATTCTGCTAATGGTCAGAATCAAAGTATTTCCGGTACAGGTTTTTTCAGAGCAAATGCCACGTTGCCTTACCCTACTTCACATTCTGCTAATGCAATATATTCACTCCTTGTTCATTCAAACGCCATCGTTTTTCTTGAAACACCCTTAAATGTGAACAAATTAATGATAAAAAGCGGAACCATAGCAACATCAGACTCTTCCTTATTATCCTTAGGTTCTTTAGAAAATCCGGGGATGTTATGTCAAACCAATGGTGCTTTTCAATATTTCGGTCTGGAATTCACCGGTACTTTCGAAACTTGGTCAGGAGGTGGTATTCACGGTCCTTTCAGAAGGTTTTTTCAAAATAATACTTCACCTGATTACAGAGGTTTTATGCCATTCCGAAATGGATCTTCTATTAGAAATATGGGATTCAAATTAAAAAACAATACATTAAATGGTAGTATTACTGCAAACTTTATAACTGATGATTATGGTAGCAGATGTCTTCCCTTAGTGAACGAACAAGGTATTCATATTACAAATGTTTCTCCAAGTGGCTATTGGAAATTTAATACCGATAATCTGGAAGGTAATTACGATGTAATGATAAATTCTCATAGTTTTTTAAAAAGAAATGGCGGAATGATGACAGATTTGACTAATATAAGATCGGTAATATCCCCCAATATTCCTACCTTTATTCATAGCAATAGTACAACATCCAATGGTCCGACTACCCTTTTTAAGGTATTGACGGAAAATGTAAATTTTCATCAGGACACATTTGTCCTCTGTCTGGGGGGCGGCAATAATGCTGCGGGACCCGATGTTAGTCCCAATACATTTATTGTCAATTCAAATCAGGATAGTGGACCCGGAACCTTCAGAGAAGGCATTGTTACCACTTTCTGCAATGATACCATACGATTTGATCAATCTTTAAATGGTGACACCATTTTATTGTCCCAAATTCTACCACCTATCAACAAAAATGTAACGGTTATTATGGAGCCCGGCCAGAATATTGTCATAAAAAATCAATCCAATCAGGTTATTCTGGATATTCCGGCATTTTATGAAATGGAAATGAGAGAAACAAATATCACTGGCAATCATACTTCGTCCCCCCTCATTTATAATCTCGGAGTATTAATTCTGGATAATTGCAGGATATCCAATTCTGGTGTTCTGAACAGCCAACCTATTTTGCTGAATGAAGGAAATGGAGAAATAAAGATTAAAAATGAATGCGAGATTATTGATTAATAAAGAAAACATGTAAATTTTCAAATATGATTTAATTAAATTCAAATCCAGAATTTTTTTCCTACAAATAAATCTTTACCTTTGACTTCGAAAATGAGTAGTCATGACAGATTTAACATATAGTTACAATGAATTTTTGGCGCTGCTCCTTGTTTATATTTCACACGTGGATATGGACTTCTCTGATGAAGAAAAAAAAATGATCAAAGAAAAAGTAGGCGAACAAGCAATGAATAAAGTGATCGCCGACTTTGATAAAATGTCTGATTTTCAAGCTTTCCAAACCTTATTGGACTATAAAGGTGTCTATTTCCCTACCGCTGAACAAAAAGCAGAAATTTTGGAAGACATGAAAAAATTATTTTTGGCTGACAATGATTTTTCTACTTTGGAAAAAGAAACATACCACTTTTTAGAAAAACTTATGTAAATAAATTATTTCTACGCTCATTTTTCGTCCAACTTTTTATATTTTTTTCTTCAAGGCTAAAAGCTCATCTCTCAATTGAGCCGCAGTTATAAAATCAAGGTCTTTTGCCGCAACCTTCATTCGGTGTTCCGTATCTGAAATAAGCTTTTGAATTTGATCCTTATTCATATAATTCACGATCGGATCTGCGGCAGCTATTTGTACTGACTCCTCAATATAGGCAACAGGTTTTTTACCCCTGATATCCAAAATTGATTTTTGGTTGAGTATTTCTTCTTTTGTTTTTGATATGGTTGTTGGTGTAATTCCGTGTATTTGATTGTATTCGATTTGTTTGGATCTTCTTCTCAATGTTTCATCAATGGTTTCCTGCATGCTTCTTGTCACTTTGTCGGCATAAAATATAACTAAACCATTCGAATTACGAGCCGCTCTACCCGCTGTTTGTGTAAGTGATCTCGCATTACGCAAAAACCCTTCTTTATCCGCATCTAGGACTGCTACCAATGAAACTTCAGGTAGGTCCAACCCTTCTCTTAATAAATTGACCCCTACCAAAACATCAAAACCTCCCAATCTTAAATCCCTAATGATTTCTACCCGTTCCATCGTATCGACTTCCGAATGAATATACTTGACTTTCACTTCAAGTCGTTGAAGGTATTTAGTCAATTCTTCTGCCATACGTTTGGTCAGTGTTGTGACCAAAACTCTTTCGTCTTTATCTACCCTCTTCTGAATTTCATCTATCAAATCGTCAATCTGGTTTAAACTAGGCCTTACTTCTATCGGTGGATCCAATAATCCTGTCGGTCTTACAATTTGTTCTACAACCACACCTTCCGTCTCAGCCAACTCATAGTCTCCTGGCGTAGCACTTACATAAATTACTTGATTTAAAACTGTTTGAAATTCTTCAAAACTTAAAGGCCTATTGTCAATTGCAGAGGGTAATCTAAACCCAAAATTAACGAGATTCAGCTTTCTAGCCCGATCACCTCCCCACATCCCTCTAACTTGAGGCAAGGTAACATGGCTTTCATCAACAAATAAAAGATAATCTTCCGGAAAATAATCCAACAAACAAAACGGCCTGGTTCCTTGTGCCCGTCCATCAAAAAAACGACTATAATTTTCTATCCCACTACAGTATCCCAATTCTCTGATCATTTCTAAGTCAAAATTAACCCGCTCTTTGATCCTTTGTGCTTCTAGATGCCTACCTTCAGAAATAAAAAACTGTTCATGTCCATAGAGCTCATCTTCGATAGAACGAATGACCTGATTTAACCTATCTTTTGGCGCTACGTACAAGTTGGCCGGAAAAATAGCCGCATGTTCGACATTCGAAATTCTTTTACCTGTTTGAATTTCAATATGCTCAATACTTTCTATCTCGTCACCAAAAAAGATAATCCTATATCCATAGTCGAGGTAAGGTAGGTGTACATCCACCGTATCTCCTTTGACCCTAAAAGTACCTCTTTTAAAGTCTGTTTCTGTCCTTGAATACAAACTTTGTACAAGAGAATACAAAAAAGCATTTCTACTAACAATCAAACCTTTGTGAATCCTGATGATGCCCGTTTTATAATCTTCTGGATTTCCCATACCATAAATACACGAAACAGAAGAAACGATGATTACGTCTCGTCTACCAGAAAGTAGGGAAGTTGTCGCTCGCAATCGAAGTTTATCAATTTCTTCATTAATCTGCAGGTCTTTTTCTATATAGGTATCCGAATGGGTGATATAGGCTTCAGGTTGGTAGTAATCGTAATAGGACACAAAATATTCCACAGCATTGTCGGGAAAAAACTCTGTCATTTCTGCATATAATTGAGCCGTCAGGGTTTTATTGTGGGTTAAAATAAGCGTAGGTCTATCCAATTGTTGTATGACATTTGCCATAGTAAAGGTTTTGCCCGAACCGGTCACTCCTAACAAAACTTGAGACTTTTCACCCTGGTTGATTCCTTGAACTAATTGTTTGATGGCCAAAGGTTGGTCACCTGTAGGTACATATTTGGAAGTTATTTTGTAATCCATAGGCTTACATGACAATTTTTCTACACTATTTTGAAAAAAAGTGAACACTAACTAAATAAATAATTCTAAATAAAGGTTTTCTGTAGGCCACTCTTTAGTGTAATTCTTTATTTATTGCTTCGTTCAAAGTCTTCATTTTTTGTGAACAATTTTGGTTAGAAAACAATCCTTTTTGAATAATGTTATTTTCATCATAAGAAGGTTAAAACATCAATGACCATTAATTTATGATCGAATTAAATTATAAAATTATAGGAGAAGGGAACCCAATAGTCATTCTCCATGGTTTGTTTGGCATGTTGGACAATTTACAATTACTAGGAAAAAAATTGGCTGAAAAAGGCAATATGGTTTACTTAGTTGACCAACGCGATCATGGTCGTTCATCGCACACAGAATCCTTTTCCTACCCTCTTTTATCTAATGACCTTTTGGAATTTTTAGAATCTCAATGGCTGCACCAAACAGTTCTCATTGGACATAGTATGGGTGGTAAAACGGCGTTGCAGTTTGTCATTGATAATCCAGGCATTGTTACAAAACTCATTATCGTTGATATTGGAATTAAAAAATATCCAGGTGGACATGAAGCCATTTTTGATGCTTTAATGTCGATTCCATTGCAAAATTTTAACAGTCGCGACGAAGTATTTCAACAATTACTAGAAAAAATACCAGATGCAGGAACGGTTCATTTTCTAATGAAAAATCTAAGTAGGAATAAATTAAATAACTTGTTTGAGTGGAAAATGAATTTACCAAATCTTCAAAAAAATTATCAAAATATCCTTTCGGAAATAAAGGTTGTAGAAAAAGTAGATACAGATGTGCTTTTTATTCGAGGCCAACTTTCGTCTTATATTACAGATGAAGATATACCCGTACTGCTTAAAAATTTTCCAAATGCGAAGTTTGCAACTATTCCAAATGCTGGGCATTGGGTTCACGCTGATAATTTAAAAGATTTAGAAAAAGAAATTTTATCCTTTCTCGAAACATAAACCTCCAATATTAACGTTATAATTAAATATATACCTTTTAGAAAAACAAAGATGATAAAAAAATATAAGTGGATATTCTTCCTTACCCTAGGCTTATTTTCACTAACTGCAGCCGGATTGTATCAAGATAAATTATTTGAGATTAGCAAAAATCTAGAAATTTTTACAAGGGTATATAAGGAATTAAACGCTGGTTTTGTAGACGATTTGGATCCTAACATCATGATGAAAACAGCCATAGATGCCATGGTTAATTCGCTTGATCCGTACACTAACTACGTCACTGAATCACAAGTGGAGAGTTATAGAATATCACAAGACGACAAATATCAGGGAATTGGGGCAAGGGTTGGGTTGATAGATAATGTATATACGATTGTCGAACCATACTCTGGTGGTCCAGCAGCAGAAGCTGGGTTAAAAGCTGGCGATCATATTCTCGCCATTGACGGTGTCGAAATATCAGGAAAGAGTCTCGAAGAAATCAACATTATCATCAGAGGTGTCCCAGGGACAAATTTAAACCTAACCATTAAAAAGCCAGGTTCAAAGCCAGAAATCATTTCCCTCACCAGAGGTGAAGTCAACATTCCAAATGTCCCTTATCATGGAATGGTTGCAACGGATATAGCTTATATTAACCTTACCACTTTTACGGCTAATGCCAGTGGCAATATTAAAAAAGCATTCATTGAACTCAAAAACAAAAATCCAGATCTCAAAGGTGTTATTTTGGACTTGAGGCAAAATGGTGGTGGTCTATTGTCAGAGGCAATTAATATTTGTAATTTATTTGTACCTCAAGGCGAGGTCATCGTGACGACGAAAGGTAAGGTAAAAGAACAAGACCAAACTTTTAAAACATTAACATCGCCAGTGGATCTTGAAATACCTATAACCGTATTAATCGACGGAAGGTCAGCTTCTGCCTCAGAGATAGTCTCTGGTGTCATTCAGGATTTGGACAGAGGTGTTTTGATAGGACAAAGATCATATGGTAAAGGTTTGGTTCAAAATACAAAACCTGTAGGGTACAATTCTATTTTAAAATTGACTACATCAAAGTATTATATTCCAAGTGGTCGGTGTATCCAAGGAGTAGAATATGAAAATGGTCAACCGAAGGATATTCCCGACGATCAAAGATCCAAATTTAAAACTAAAAATGGTAGAACTGTCCTAGATGGTGGTGGTGTAACCCCAGACGTTAAACTGGCACCCACCGAACTAAGTGAATTGACTTTAGCTTTGTTAGAAAAAAATATGATATTCCATTTTGCCACCGACTATGTCAGAGGAAAAGACAGCATAGACAGTCCAGACGTTTTTAAGTTTAATGATTTTTTATCATTTGAAAAGTATTGCAAAGACAAAAATTTTTTATACGAAACCAACCTTGAAAAGTCGATAAAATTGGCCAGAGAATCCAAAAAAGACAAAAATATCATGCGTGTTCTGGAGGTAGATATTCAAAATCTAGAAAGTAAGATTAAGAAGGAAAAAGAAAAAGAATGGGCACTTTATAAAGCAGAAATAACAAAAGAAATAGAAAAAGAAATCATTTCCAGATTCTATTTACAATCCGGCAAAGTAAAATACGCCCTTCAAAATGACTCTGCTGTCAATGAAGCCATTTCTATATTGCACGATACTAAAAAATACAATAAACTTTTACAAAAAAAATAAGTCTTTGTCCACCTACCTGCTATGTATTGAAAGTTCGACGGAAATTTGTTCTGTAGCAATTTTTGAAGAAGAAACTTTAATAAGTTTTGTTGAAGAATTAAATTCCAACAGGCACGCTGAAATCCTAGCTCCTTTGGTGGCGCAATGCATGAAAAATGCCAATATTACCTATGATGATTTATCTGCGGTTGCGGTAAGTAATGGCCCTGGATCCTATACATCACTTAGGGTAGGACTTTCTACGGTAAAAGGAATTTGTTTTGCTAAAAGTAAACCACTCATTGCAATACCTTCTGATGTGATATTGGTAGAAGGAAACAAAACTAAGGCTGTTCAAGAAAATTGTAGCCATATAATAGCGATGATAGACGCTAGGAGAATGGAAGCTTATTGTTCAGTTTTTTCCCTTTTAGAAGAAACGACAACAGATTGCCAACCTGTTATTTTTACGGAAAACCAATTTGAAGAATTGCAAAAAGAAGCAAGTCTTATAGGATTGTGTGGAAATGGTTCTCCCAAGTTTTATGTTGAGGCAAATAAAACGATCTTTAAATTATTGTCCAAAGAGACGAGCGCTAGATTCATGGGAATTCCCGCATTGAAGCGATATCAACAATCGATATTTGATGATGTAGCGTACACAACACCGATTTATGTCAAACCACCCAATATAACTTTATCCAAAAAAAATACTTTCCTTTAAGGAACTTATTCCCTAGATTACTGTTAATTATATATATGAAAATATACCATTTTAAAAAATATTAACGCTTTGTTAAAGTTTGGTATGGTCTTTGAATTATCCTTAATGATTCTGTGATCTATCAAATAAATTTTGTATGAGGAATAAAAAGAACGAGACAATAACCCTGAAGAAGGGTAGTAAAGAAGTTCAGTTGGATTATGCTGACTTGAGAAAGGCCGTCTTGGTTCTTCGAGCCGTTAACCATAAACTTCGCCAAAGGATTATTGATCTTTTGGAGGATGGTGACTCGATGACCGTTACGGACATATACATCAAGTTGCGTTTAGAGCAATCTGTTGCATCCCAACATTTAGCTATCTTGCGAAGAGCCGGAGTTGTAGCTACCGACCGCCAAGGAAAATTTATATATTATTCTTTGGATAAGGAAAGGTTAAGCCAAATTTCGTCTTTAGTCGAGGATTTGACTAGTTAAATTATCCTGAATTTCTATTAATCAAAACGTACACGTCAAGCGCATGAACTGACCTTTACCCTACCTATTTTGACCAACCTTTGTTAGCCCGATAGAAAAAATAATTTTTATACATATTTTTTTTATTAATTTGTTTGGAAAGTAAGAAAATTCTTTCCACCTTTGCGTCAAGGTCTTAAAATCAAAATAGAAAACACGTATGAAAGGTACAAAGGTCATCTTCGACAATGATAAGTTACAATATTCGTCGGAGTTAATGCGAGCACTGGCTCACCCGTTAAGGTTAAAGATTTTGGAGTTTATTGACAATAACAAGTCAATAAACGTAAATAAAATCTATAGCAATTTGGATATTGAACAGAGTATTACCTCACAGCACTTAAAAATTTTAAGAATGTCTGGCGTAGTTTCTGTTGAAATAACTGGAAAATGGCATGTCTATTACATTAATTACGATGTAATTGATAAAGTCGAAAAAGCAATCACCCGATTTAAAAGTAAGTATATCTCTTAGAGAATATCTTCAAAAAAAACAAAGGATTCAAAGTTGACAAATGTTAGCTTTGAATTTTCTGTTATATTTATTTCCCAAATAATTTCAAAAAGACGTAGTTCCTGATGTACCCCAGCTAGGTTTTTTTTATTCCTACTTAAATGGAATTAGTTTTAGAATATGTGGTGAAAGTTTTGTCCCCACTTCCTTAGCTTCAACAAGGATATAATACTCTGAAGAAACGCCTTTTAATTTCTTAGCGATTCCAATCAAACCTTTATAAATAAAATTTTGTTCCTGCCACTTATCCATTTCAGATTGAACAAAATGAAAGGGCACTTCAAAGTCGATGAATTTTTCTTCTGACTTTTGCACGGTCACGTGCTTATTGATATCAATTTGTCCCATGACATATTC
The DNA here is from genome assembly GCA_049290115.1 of Saprospiraceae bacterium. Lineage (GTDB taxonomy): Bacteria > Bacteroidota > Bacteroidia > Chitinophagales > Saprospiraceae > OLB9. The sequence continues at coordinate 49,211 of JBATMZ010000118.1, forward strand.
ATCAATTTTCAAGTTTTTCTTTCTACCCCTCCTGTACTTTTCGATAATCTTTATCCTCAGAGAGCTAAGTTGCGTGTCTCTTAATGTAGTAAGTTTAATTTTCCCTTTTACTCTACCGTCCAAAAGTGACATGTTATCTGGTAAAACCACCTCGAGTTTTAAACCTTCAATTCCGAGGACTTTTTTTAGATTTTCAATCATGCATTCATTTTGTACACAAAGATAAAAGAATAAATGGCTGAATTTTTAGTAATTCTACTAAAGCATGGGAATACCTGACCAAGGTCCTTAGATGTTTTATAAAAATCTTTTATGCCAACTATCGCCCATTTTTTTTAACCATTGATTTTCGAATTTTTCCTTCGTGTCGACCAAATTATCATAAACCAAGGTATTTTCAGTAATCTCTCCTGAATCGTACGCATTTTTAAGCTGCTGTAACTCAATGAGTTTAGCTTCATCTCCCATATTTTGGCAATAGGCCACCTGAGTTCTTCCTAGTAAATCTGTCCCCCAATGTTGACCTAAATCTTCAATGAAATGCATCATTTTGTCTTGTGAACAACCACCAGCGGATACGTAACTTTGATCTACGATTAACACAATAAATAGCTTATTTATGATGGTGCCATGGGCAGGCAAAATCTCACTATGGCTAGTCCAGTTATCCAAAAACTGATCAATAACTATTTGACCTTCCTTTATTTCCTGATCTGTCAACCATCTTTCTGATTGAAAAATCCAAACTCTAGACTGAAGTCCTAAAACTGTATAATCAACTACCATTTTTTATTTTTGTCCCTGAATAATCATTTCAGAAATATCATAAACAAGCACATCGTCTTGTTTCTCACTTGCTTTCATACCATCGGTCATCATCGTCAAACAAAAAGGACAATTGGTCGCAACAGTACTGACACCAGTTTCAATCGCTTCTTCTGCTCTTTCTACATTGATTCTTTTATCGCCTGGTTCGTCTTCCTTAAACATTTGGGCGCCACCAGCGCCACAACAAAGCCCTTTAGTTTTACACCTTTTCATTTCAATGAGGTCGACTTCTAATGCTTCAAGTAAAGCTCGCGGTGCCTCGTAAATTCCATTGACTCTACCTAAGTAACAGGAATCGTGGTAGGTAATTTTTTTACCTTTCCAAGCCCCACCTTTAATCGACAGTCTTCCATCGTCCAGCAATTCTTGTAAAAATTGTGTATGATGAACAACTTCATAGTGACCACCTAAGGCCGGATATTCATTTTTTAGGGTATTAAAACAGTGTGGACAAGCTGTAACGATTCGTGTCACCGAATACATATTTAAGGTTTGGATATTTTGAATAGCCAACATTTGGAAAATAAATTCATTTCCAGCTCGGCGGGCAGGATCTCCAGTACACTGCTCTTCATTACCCAAAATCGCAAAACTAACACCACATTGTTGCAAAATAGTGGCAAAAGCTTTGGTCACTTTTTGCGCTCTTGCATCATAACTTCCGGCACAACCAACCCAAAATAATACTTCTGGCTGAAGTCCTTCGGCCGTCATTTCAGCCATTGTTTTTACTTGTTTCCCTTCCATTATTTATACTTCATATTGGGTTAACCATTTCAGAACGCCATTTTTCTCTTTCATCCGGCATTTGCCAGACACAACCACCATTTTCCATTGCTGTAAACATAGGAACCCAATCTGCAGGCCCTGCTGATTCACTAAGAATTTCGTACCGGCGCAACTCAAGTATTGGTTCTAACGGATTGATCATCACCGGACAAGCTTCCACACAAGCGTTGCAAGTGGTGCAAGCGTGAATTTCTTCTTTGGAAATATAGTCGAACAAGGATTTACCATCAGAATACCTAGTTTTATATTCCTTTTGAGAAACGATGGGACTTCCTTCTGAAATAAATTTTAATCCTCCTGAGGCGATATTTTGACTAATTTCGGTAGCTCTATCCCTGATATCCATCATGATTTTCCTAGGAGATAATTTTTTACCGGTTTGGTTGGCCGGACAAACGGCAGTACATCGCCCACATTCAGTACAAGAATACGCATCCAAAATGTTTTTCCAACTCAAGTCAAAAATATCTCTTGCTCCAAAATCCATCGAAGCTTCTTCATCAGGAACATTTGTTTCCAATCCAAACATACCTTTCACTTCATTCATGATGGCTGGCATATTTTCCATCTCACCTCTTGGTTTGATGTTGGCGTAATACACATTTGGAAAGGCCAGAAAGATGTGAAAATGTTTAGAATAAGGCAAATATAAAATAAAGCCATAGACGACGAATAAATGTAACCACCAACCTGATCTTTCTAGTAAAATTAAGGTAGAAGTACTTGCATTTGACCATAAAGAGTCACCAAGTATGGAACTTAAAAACAGATTTCCTGTGGATGGATAATGTGCTGGATCTAAGTTTTGCAATAAACCATCGGAGGCATTCATCAAAAAAATACCCGTCACGAGACCTATCTCCCCAAGTAGAATAATATTAGCATCGAGTCTTGGCCAACCATTCATTTCAGACTTAACAAAACGAGGAATCTTGAGAAGATTTCGCCTTGCTAAAAATACAAAGGTAGCGATAAGGGCTAATAAAGATAATACCTCAATACTATTCAATAAAAAAGTGTAAAAACTACCTAAAGAAGAAGCGAACATTCGATGTTTTCCAATTATTCCATCAAAAATAATTTCGATTAACTCTATTTGGGTAAATAAAAAGGCTACATAAATAAAAAAATGAAAAATAGCCGGTATGAAATTGCTAAACATCTTTTTTTGTCCAAAGGCAACAAGGAGAACATTTTTCCAACGCAAACTTGGGTTATCGTTGATTTTTTTTGGAAGACCCAGTTGAATGGTTTGATAGACTTGTCGATACTTTCGAAAAGCAAAATAAAAAGTGGCCAGCGTAAGGATAAGGAATACAAGTTGCTGCATACCTGATTGATTTTTTTAAAATAAGGCTACAATTTACAACGACTATTTTGGTTTTTGTTAACTTTGTGTATAAAATCAACCCCTGGCATGCAAATTTTACATCATGACCAAATTAAGGTTCGTATCCAGCGACTAGCCATCGAGATCTTAGAAAATAATTTGGAGGAAAAGGAAATCATTCTAGCAGGTATAAATACCAGTGGTTTCGTTTTTGCCGAACTTATCTTTGAAGAATTAAACAAAAAAAAATTAATTCCAATTACATTGACGAGGATTCATCTGAATCCCGCACAACCCCTATCCCACCCGATAGAAGTGGAAAAAGAGATTCATTACTACCATGGAAAAACAATTATTGTTATAGATGATGTAGCCAATACAGGCAGAACTATTTTTTACGCTTGCAAACCATTTTTAGATGTCATTCCTAAAAAAATCGAAGTAGCTGTTTTGGTGGATCGATCGTATAAATCCTTTCCTATCAAAGTTGATTATATGGGTTTGTCGTTGGCAACTACGTTTCAGGAAAATATCAAGGCCAACTTAAAAGATTTGAATAATATCACGGTAGACATGCATTGATTGGACATTGGCAGTTTTAGGTATCCTGTCAAATCAGCCTATTAAATTTTTACATTTCGCCGAAAGGCGCATCCCAACTCCATAAAAGAATCAGTCTTTGAAATGCCAGGAATATGGTCGATGGCATCGTACAAAATTTTGCGCATATGCTCGTGATTTTTTGCCGTAATGCGTATGAATAATGTGTAAGCGCCCGTGATGTAATAACATTCAGTCACTTCGGGAATATTTTTTAATGCTTGGATAACTTTACCTGAGTCGTAGTCTTTTTCCAAAGTTAATCCCGTAAAAGAAGCCCAGTCAAAACCTAGTTTTTTTTCATCTAGAATAGGTTTAATTCCCTGAAGAATTCCATTTTCAATCAATCTTTGTACTCGTTGGTGTACCATTGTATTTGAAATGTCCAACGCCGAAGCAATACTACTAAAGGCTATTCTGCCATCCTCATTGAGGCATTCCAATATAGAAACATCGTATTCATCCAAATCTATATTCATAGTACACATATTTAAATATGACGCAATATTAACTATTATTAATTAAATATACCTTTTTATTCTTTATTATAATTATAATTCACTATTTTTGTAGCTTAAATAAAATAATATGACCAACGACACATTACCTACTCAGCTATCAGCTCAAAGTGAACAGCTCATCCAATTAGAAGAAAAATATGGTGCACACAACTACCATCCATTGCCCGTTGTATTGGATCGAGGTGAAGGTATTTACTTGTACGATGTCGATGGTAAAAAATATTTTGACTTCCTTTCTTCTTATTCGGCCGTAAATCAAGGACACTGCCATCCAAAAATCCATGAAGCAATGACTCGACAGTCTGGGAAACTAACCCTAACTTCAAGAGCATTTTATAATAACCTTCTAGGAGAGTGTGAAGCTTATTTGTCTAAATTGTTTGGTTTTGACAAAGTACTCATGATGAATAGCGGTGCTGAAGCGGTGGAAACAGCTATGAAGCTTGTCCGTAAATGGGCCTATATAGTGAAAGGAACTCCAACGGACAAAGCGGTTATTTTATTTGCCAAACAAAACTTTCATGGCAGGACTATCTCGATTGTTTCCGCTTCAACGGACCCAAGTAGTAGAGTTGGTTTTGGCCCTATGATGCCAGGTATCGCTTGGGTGAATTATAACGACCTAGAAGACTTGGAAAAAACTTTGAAAAACAACCCAAACATTGCGGCATTTATCGTCGAACCAATTCAAGGAGAAGCGGGTGTCATAGTACCAAGTGAAAACTATTTGACAGGTGTTGCTACATTGTGCAAAAAATATCAGGTTTTGTTTGTAGCCGATGAAATTCAAACTGGTATGGGTAGAACGGGAAAACTTTTGGCGACATGTGGTAATTGCGACTGTCCAAAAGATTGTAACGCCCACTCTCCTTCCAAACCCGACATGTTGATTTTAGGTAAAGCCATATCTGGTGGTTTTATGCCAGTTTCTGCGGTACTTGCCAACGATGACGTTATGTTGACTATTAAGCCTGGGGAACATGGTTCTACCTTTGGAGGAAGCCCGCTTGCTTGTGCCGTGACTATGGAAGCAGTACGTGTTTTGCTCGATGAAAATATGCCAGAAAATGCGCATAAAATGGGTGAAATATTCAGAGAAGGACTCCGAAAAATTGCTAGTCGAAATCCATTAATCAAAGAAGTGAGGGGTAAAGGACTATTGAATGCCATTGAGATAAATTCAGCAGAAGATTCGGATTTAGGCTGGCAAATTTGCCTTACTTTCCGAGATAATGGTTTACTTGCAAAACCTACACATGGAAATAAAATCCGTCTTGCACCACCTTTAGTTATTCGTGAAAATGAAATCAATGAGGCATTGACTATCATCGAAAAGTCTTTAGCAGAATACATATAATTTAAAGGTAAAATAGATTTTTATCCAACAAATGTTACTGTATTATTTCAAATGAGTGGTTCTAATGTAAAGATCTTAATTTCAATCATTGGATAAATAATAGATATTTTACAACAAGTATTTTTAATTTAGCGTTTCTTGTATTGAAAGTAGAATTGTATGAATGTAATTTGGGCTTGAAATTAAATTAATGCCTTTTATTCGATGCTTTAAATCATGCAATTTATGTTTTTTTCCTATCAATCGTCTAATAATAAGAATACATGATATTTCAACGACTCCGTGTTTTTTTTCTGTTCTTTTGTTTGTTGCTGATTGTTTCATCAAGTCCATTACAGGCACAATACGGAATTAGAGCCAAGGTGAATTTTGATCAAAATGCGAATGTAAATTCTGTGCTAAACAAACGATTTGGAAACCAAAAAAGTGTTTTTGTTCCTGGTTACGAACTAGGCCTCGACTACTGGTTTGCCTTAAAGAAAAAAAGGATAGAATTTCTACCAGAAATAGCGATTTTTTATGCTTCGAATGAACTATCGCCTGGATTGACGGCAACTTCACAGCGATTTATTTTCAATTTTCACACCCAAATATATGCTTTGGATTTGAACGAAGATTGTAACTGCCCCACCTTTGCCAAACAAGGTCCAAGCATCAACAAAGGATTTTTCTTTCATGTCACGCCAGGTGTTGCCTTTCAACAAAATGAATTTGACATTGATGCTGCAAAAACAAATGAGCCGGAAAGTTCAAATTCAAAAAACAATCAACTAGTATATCATGTGGGCTTAGGCCTCGGTCTAGATTTTGGTTTGAATGAATTGATTACTATTACGCCAATGGTTTCGTATTTTTTCCATTCAACATCGGATTATACCATCATAGAAACAGAAAACGAGCTTGTCAATCTTGAAACCAATTTTACGCAATTGCAATTTCAAATACGAACAGGTTTTCGTTTTGATTACAGGAAATCTAAATATGGCAGAAGACGCTAACCACCAAACCTATGATTTATCTATTTTCTATGCCTAGAGTTCAATTCTATATGTACATTGTCTGTCTTTTATTAGGGTTAATCTCTTGCCGAAGGGACAATTTTTACGAAGGCAGTGATTTAGTTTTAACTTTCAGTAGTGACACGTTGAGATTTGACACTGTTTTCACAAATGTTGGTTCGGCGACACGATTTGTCAAAATATATAATCCTGAAAATCAGCCAGTTAAAATTGACATTTCTGTACCAAATGCGGCTCACAGTGTTTTTAGAATCAATGCTGAAGGTGTAAAAGGCCCTGTGGCTAACAATATTGAAATCAACGGAAAGGACAGTATATATGTTTTTGTCGAAGTTACCATCAATCCAGACAACCCAGTTTCGATAAGTCCATTTATAATTGAAGATAAAATCGCTGTCGATGTCAATGGAAACAGGCAATGGATTTACCTAGAAGCTTATGGACAGAATGCCAATTACATCCCAAGTATTAGCAAAGGAGCAACCTCCCTACTCTCTTGTAATTTGGGTGAAGTAACGTGGAGCGATCCTAAACCATATGTTATCTATGGAATATTATACATTGACAGTTGTCGCTTAGTACTACCTGCTGGTACAAGGTTGTACGTTCATGGAGGCATTGTTCGCAATCCTGAAACCATCTACAACGACGGACTCATTGTTTGTCTGCCCCAAGGTAAAATCATCAGCAAGGGCACAGTTGAAAAACCTGTCATTATTCAAGGGGACCGATTGGAGCCCTTTTATGAAGATGTGAAGAGCCAATGGGTAGGCGTTTTATTGGCACCGGGAAGTAAAGGTAACATCCTAGAACATACGACGATAAAAAATTCGATAATCGGTGTTCAGGTAGACTCTTTGGCTCAACTTTCTATGAAATCGTGTAGAATTTATAATACTGGTAATGCGGCCATCATCGGTCGACATAGCGAAATCTCAGCGGACAATTGTTTGTTTTACAACAATGATGGCCAAGGCATTTTGTTAAGACATGGAGGTCATTATCAATTTCAGTATTGTACCATTGGAAGTTACACAGGACAATCTGAAGCGGTTTCGATGAATAATTATTATTGCTACGAATTTCCTTGTGAAACAGCTTTTTTAAATCCCTTGGATGCTTTGTTTGTCAATTGTGTGATTTCAGGGGGAAGTATGGATGAAATTGGCATTGATTATGTGGGTGACAGGTCTACTTTATTCTATAAATTTGAAAACTGTGTGGTCAAGGTTAGTGAGTTATTGAACCCAAAAAACCATCCTGATTTTTTTAATTACTGCCAAGATTGTTATAATACAAAATTTGGGGAAAAGTTATTTTTAAATTTGAATAAAAATGACTTTCGGTTAGATACTATGTCTGTTGCATTAGGTAAAGGTAGACCTATTTTTATTAAAGATGACATTGACGGTAAATTAAGGAAATTGGTTAATCCCGACCCGGGATGTTTTGAATTCTAAACAAAGAACATGGACGTAAATCCTTATGAAATTCCCATCTCCTCGATTCATGGAAAACCTATAGATTTAAAAGATTTTATGGGCAAGAAGCTACTCATTGTCAATGTGGCTTCTGTCTGCGGTTTCACCCGCCAGTATGAAGGGCTGCAAAATCTCTACGAACAATGCGGAGAACAATTACAAATCTTGGGTTGTCCGTGCAATGATTTTGGCGGACAAGAACCTGGAAGTCCGGACGAGATTACAGAATTCTGCCGGGTTAATTACGGTGTTACTTTTCCGTTGACCGAAAAAATCAATATTAACACAAATCCCCACCCGTTGTACAAATGGCTGACAAACAAGGCATTAAACGGCGTCGGTGATTTTCCGGTCACGTGGAATTTTCAAAAATTTTTACTGGATGAGACCGGACGACTGATTTCATGTTTTGGTCCGGGAACAGAACCTCTTTCTGAAGAAATTCTGGAGAAGATCGGTATGTGAAAAGAGCGGAGTAGCCTTCTTCATTTTAATAGGTAGTACGGTTGCAATTCGTACGACCGGATTACCAAATGTAACAAATCAGACAAATAAAACAAATTCTACATTTTCACCATCTTATAGGTTTTGATTTTTCCTTCAGATGTCTGGATTTGTATGATATACATGCCCGGACGCCAGCCATCGGTTTCTATTTTGGACTCTCCCGGCTGAACAGGTTGGATTGTCATCATTTTTCCAGAGACATCCGAGATTCGCACTAATGCGGATTCTTCACAGACTATAGTAAATTGATCCTGGAAGGGATTGGGGTATAAAATAGATGTACTGATTTCATCCGTCAGATCAATCACATCCAGTGTGTTCACCACGATGTGATCTCCTTCACATGCCAAGCCCTCTATACAGCCATCTGCATCCAGACTGACCAGCAAGATATTGGTCGATGAAAGATTTTCACTGGTTTTATGCGATCCGACAGCGACGTAACCCTTGCCATCAGGTCGTTCTTTGATATCATATAAAGCACACCAATCATAGAGTGTATCTGCGCCATTTTGGATATTGATGCGACGCTCCCATTCCAAAGTACCGAACTGGTCAAACTTGCCGATGTAGGCATCATCATAAAACCTGTTTTGGATTCGGTTCGTCCTGATTCGTGCCGCAATGACCACGCCCCCGTCACTTGTCGGCGTGATCTGATTGATGTGATAATCGTTGGACAGGTTGGAGGGTTGCTGCCCTTTAATTTTTAAAGGATAGTCTTGTTCCCAAAGTATATTGCCAAGGGTATCTGTACAGACCAATTGTTGAACAGTACCCGGTGCCCATTTTGCATGCGAAAAAACATATTGCCCCGCCTTATTTACGGCCAATTGTGGACGTGGGTCTAACGTTCCATTACTTGGAATCCTGACATCTTTGATAACATCACCATCAGTATTTAGTTTTCGTATGACCGTGGTATGATCAAACATCATGTCTTGGTACACCGTCACAAAAGCCAGATTGCCATATCCATCCGGTTGCAAGTCCTGCAAAGCATTGACGGTAAAGTTGCCGGGTAGTAGGTAGGTCGTGGTACGAATAGGGTTACCTTTGTTATTTGCCCATTGAATTAAACCGGAGGCAATTTCTTCGTTATCTCTGAATTCACCATAGATTAAATATTCATTATTAAATAACAACATACCCTGTGTATTGACACCATTTATAGACAAAGTGTCATAATTATATATAAAATTATCAAATGTATTACCGTTATGCGGATCAATAAAAATTAAATGAAAGTTATAGGTAGGATATTTCCAAGGCTCATATGATGCCAAAAACAATGTATCCCCTGACAAAAATATTGTATTTGAATTTCCCCCATAAATAAAATCATGTTTGTTTTTCCAAATAATCTCTCCATCATTAGTTAGTTTCATTGAAATAGCACAACCATTTGAATCACAGTTTCCTCGTGACGAAATAAATATATGTGATTCTTTTAATACTATGGAGTTTGCAAATTCAAAGGTATCACCAAATGACCTAAAAGATTTCACATAAGTATCCTGTCCGCAACATATAGCAGCAGACAGAATACCTATAATATGCAGAATGGTATACCTAATCATTGTTTTATCACTTTATAAGAGGTTGCTAATCCATCTTTATTTTGTATATGTACGATATACATTCCGGGACTCCAGGTCGATGTATCAAAACTTATCCTTCCGGGTACGATCTGTTGTGTTATAATTACCTTTCCGGTTATATCTACAAAACGAAGATAGCCATTATCCAGACAATCTAAGTATAGTTGATCATAAAATGAGTTAGGAAATATATGGTCTTTGGTCATAACCTCCTTTCTTGATCTGTCAAAGGTTAAAATAGGTATATCTGGATACATCACATTACCTGTAAGTTGATAGTAAAGGCCACGGGCATAAGCTGCTAGTGGAAAATCTTTTTCACCATTATTGACCAACATCAAACTATCCGAAACAGATAAATGAAATGAATCTTTTTGTTGAATGTAAGCAATATTCACGAGTTGAACATCAATAAAATCTAACATTTCTTCATCAGAAGTTGACATAGTTGATATAAAATCGGTGGCCTCTTGTAGCATTCCAAGTTCTATAGAAAGACCAATATACGTTGCCTGTTCATATATGTTCGAACTGTTCTTAATTTCATTTGCAGCATTTAGCGCATCCGTTGGGAGAACAAAACCTTCTCCTGCCAATTTGGGTCCATCCGGGTCGTCTCCAAAACAACGCATCATGATTTTTAATAATCTAAACCTGCAAAGTGCGAGACGTTTTCGTAAAAACTCCTTAAGGACAGGATTGGTATAAGATGATGAATTGAGAATAAAATTAATTTGTTGAAGAAGTTGGGTGGATAATATTTTGGCTTCCGCACATGTAATGGTTTTGGGATTGAAGTTGCAATAATTGTTACCTGATCCCTGAAAAGATATATTTGAACCGCATACTTCTTGTTGAACATCATCACCAATTAATTTTTGATAATTACTCTGTGTCACAGGATCATTACAGGTATTGATCTTATTATCAGGTCGATAATATTCAAATAATGTCCCTGTTGCCGTAATATCAGGAATATTTTGTTTGGTAAAACAATTGCCGGCTTCCCTCGATTCCTCTCCTATCATTAGTGAGATGGTACCGTCAATATAGACATCACCTCCTGATGAATTAAAACAATTATCCATAAATTCATATCCAAAATTTTCGTTCAGGCTATGGATTCCCACTATGTTATTAAACTGATTTTGAATATGGCTGTTTTCGTTATCTCCATTGCTGAATAAGATACTGCCGGCATATGAGTTATAAAACGTATTGTTATTAATTTCATATATATTATCTCCATCAGCCAATATACCATAATCAGTGCCACTAAAATTATTATTTTCTATTTTTAACCCATTCCAGGCACCGGTTGAATGAATGTCAATTTCTCCATTTAAAAACTGATTATTGCTTATTTCCCCATCTCCCAAAGACTGATTGGCGAATCCATTATAAATACCCGTTTTCGAATAATTAAATGAATTGTCTTCAATTAAAGTATTGTAACAACTAGGTAAATCAATCCCAATAGTATTGGTATTAAATTCAGAATTAATTATTTTTAATTCTGCAACGCTAGCTTCGATACTGTAACTAATGCCTTTGGCTCCATTGCCTGTCCCGTTAAAAACACAATTAGAAATCTCTAACTTTTCAACAGGTGCGGATAGATAAACACCTATTCTTGGGCTATTAAAAACCGTATTTTCAATTACGATTTCACTGTTTAATTCCTTCTTGAAAAACCGAAATCCTGTTGCATTTGTAGTTATGATATTAAGGGCTTGGCCATTATCACCAATTTTTAATAGCCCAGGTCTTTTATCTACCAAGATTACCGGATCATTAAAATTATCGATAAAGAACTGGTCAATTGTAATGTTGATTGTATTCCCATAAATTTCATTTTCCAGCGTTTCATTCAGATTGACTAAATGAAACATATGTGCAGTATTTGTAATGTTTACTGTATTATTCACAAATCTCAATCCACCTTCGTCAATGTGCAATAGTTCACCCGTTCTATCACCGGTAAGGCAACAGTTATCAATAACAATTTGCACTTTTTGTGGGTTAAAGCCTATCCATGACCGAATAGCCGTTCCTTCTCCAAATTCCATTTTACTATCTATAAACCTAATCATTTTATGTCCGAAATTCGGTTGTTTGTATAGCAATAATTTATTAAAAATGACCCTACAATTAATAAAATTTATGTCCCCTTCAAAAAGGACATTTTGATTATCTCCTATGACGATTATTTTGTTAGTATAACTGATATCTTGTGCAATCGTGCCAGTAAGCGTAATTGTTTCCGGATTTTCAATTAACGGCCCACATTGGCTATTGGCTAATACATGAAAAACACCCATAAATATTATCGTAGATAAAATTGTCTTCATAATAATTGAAGTTTAGATTAAAAAAGAGTATCAAAGGAGTAGTTTGAAACTACTCCTTTGATATGATAAAATTTTTGTTTTCTTCTGTGAGGAATTAATTGCCAAATTAATTACCGGGACAACAGGCAAAATAACCAGCTCCGCATGTAACTGCTTCGTGCCAACTTATTCCGGCTATACTTTTAGTGCATTCGCATGCCGTTGCACCATGACCTCCAGAACATTTACATGGGTCAGCGCTTGTACCATTTTTCTTACATTCTGCTTTTTCACTCACATCATCAATTATCCCAGGCTTTGTGGTTTCAGTCATCGATCGAATTGAAGAAAGCAGATTTTGATCAATCAAAAGACTCAACCCCCCTGCATTAGGCGTAAAATTTGAATATGTACTGCCCAAAAGTAAATAAACAAATTCGTATGTACTATTTGACAATTTTAAATACGTATCAAAAAAACCTAAGTTGCCATTATTGACCGTCAAAATCGTTTCACCATTATTAATCGTATCCCTCAAAACTATCCAAAACTGACTGGAATCCTGCCCATTTAATGGAAATATAACGGTGTAAGGGGTACTATCAATTTCCCAAATTTTGTAATCATTTTCCGGATATTCAATGCTCCTACTTGAAATAGTTGCTGATTCAATACCTTGTTGCTTTTCAACTAAAATACCGCTACTATCATTTTTCACACAGGAATATGTAAATAATGTAATCATTAAACTAAATAATGAAATTACCATAAAACCAAAATTTTTCATTTTAAAAAAAATTAAACATAACTCCCCTTCTTTTAACGGCATACGGGAAAACTCCGTCTGCTAATCCACGTAATCATAAAAAGAAGTCCTATCTTCGCCCACGTATCGACCAGATACACGGAGGGTCTGCAGCCCCTGCAAGGGCAGTAAGCAGGCTCTCTTTTTTTTTACCGTATAGCATTTAATACACACGCCATCATCGACGTGTTTCATTTCCATGAATCAGAATCATGACTCCCTCTGTGTTGAAAAAATTTGCATCCCTGTTTTTGTAATCCTGAGTGTCCCTCTTGATTTATTCCACCCTTTTGGATTTTTTTTCAGAACATAGACCTACTTTTGTTTCTATCCAGCTTTTTCATCTATTACATCATCCGATTTGTGACCATGGGTGCCCTATATGGTGACGGTTGGGGATGATGCTACCTTATTTCACTGTCCGTTGCGTGAGGAGAGTGACATAGCTTCCGGGC
>JBATMZ010000119.1:0-26827 GCA_049290115.1 Saprospiraceae bacterium
AAATAAAACGAAGGAATATACTTTTGTTGAACAACTGAATTCTCTTGGTTTTATAGAAAACGACAGCCGGTTTTTTTTCCACGATGATACCTATTTTGGTGTCATCCGTTTGTTGACACAAGTCAAAGATAAATTAGAGGATATTCAAACAAACCTACTGACCATTGAAGATAAAAAGATTGTACTTTCTACTTCTAAGGAAGAAATGAAAAGTACTTTGGAAGGTGATTGGTTTGATGTTCACGGTCACATCATCCTGGAAGAGCGAAAGATATCCTTTTCACAATTGATGCCTTATATTAAGTCAAAAAATCCGTATTTTCCCTTAGACCAAAATCAATTTTTTATCATTCCTGAAGAAATGATGGTCAAGTTGTCTGATCTCGCATTATTTGGAAAGGAGGACAACGGGAAATTTAAAATTCATAAAAGTCAGCACGGTCTTATAGAACCAAAGGAATTGAGAATGGCAGACCTTCACAAGGATGTTCTCGTAGATGCCCAAGCAATAAATTATGTACCTTCCAAGCATTTGAAGGCAACACTAAGGCCTTACCAACATTTTGGTGTTCAGTGGATGCTGGCTCATCGCCAAAATCAACTCGGGTGTTTGTTGGCAGACGACATGGGTCTAGGGAAAACACTTCAAATTATTGCTTTACTTGCTCACGTCAAAGATCATTTGAAAAATGTTTTGCCAACAGGCAATAATGCTGTTCAACTCGATTTGTTTCTTGTCCAAGAAAGAATTTATCAGCCGGTACGTGCCTTAATTATTCTGCCAGCTTCCTTGGTATTCAACTGGCAATCAGAACTATACAAATTCGCCCCTTTTTTACACACGACAATTTATACAGGAATTAACCGACGAAACCTTCACGCAACATTGTCTACTTTTGATGTGGTTTTGACGACCTACAAAACGGCGCAAATGGATATTGAAGTACTAAAAAAACATCGATTTGAGTATGTCATATTAGACGAAAGTCAAAACATCAAAAATAAAGATAGCAAGACGTTTAAGGTGTTGAATACGTTACGAACAAACCATAGAATCAGCTTGAGTGGTACTCCGATTGAAAACAGTTTAAGGGAATTGTGGGCTCAGATGCAGTTTATCAATCCAGAGGTATTAGGTACTTTTTCATTTTTCGAAAAAAACTTTTTGATTCCCATTCAAAAAAATGTAGATGAAGGAAAAAAAACTACGCTTAAAGATTTGATTTCTCCTTTTTTACTTCGGCGAACAAAATATCAGGTGGCACCAGAATTGCCTGAGATAACGAGGCAGGTGCATTATTCGGACATGGACGAACAGCAAGCTAAATGGTTTGAAAGAGAAAAATCGGCCATTAGAAATGAATTATTGGATCACAACGGGAAAACAAAAGTGTCCCGACCACAAGTGCTTGTATCTTTGTTGAGGTTGCGACAAATTGCCAATCACCCCATTTTGGTTGATCGTGACTACAATGGGATTTCGGGCAAAATGGAAGATGTCAAAAGTGCCTTGACAACGATATACGAATCAAAATACAAAGTGTTGGTATTTTCTGCCTTTACTTCTGTTTTGAAGCTGTTAAAAGAATGGTGTATTTCCGAAGGTGTTCGATTTGAAATGTTGACAGGTGAAAATTCAACGGAAGAAAGAAAAAATGCGGTTACTGCTTTTCAGGAGAATCCAGACATTTCTATATTTTTCATCTCGTTGAAAGCTGGAGGAACGGGTTTGAATTTGACGGCAGCGGAATATATATTTATCTTAGATCCATGGTGGAATCCATTTATTGAAATGCAAGCAGAAGCTAGGGCGCATAGGATAGGCCAAGAAAAAAATGTAGTGGTCAAGAAGTTTATTTCTAAAAATAGTATTGAAGAAAAAATCCTATTGCTCCAAGAAAAAAAGAAAGCGATGGCGGCAGATTTTGTGGATGAAAATGTACTGAATTTTGATTTAAATGAAAACGATATTCAAGAGCTACTTGCTTAAAAATCAGTAGAACTTATGCTATATCTGTGTTGTCTTGTGAAAATTTAAATTATAATATAAGATTTTCATTTTCATTGTTTCGTGTTTTAGCCACATGCCTACATAGAATTTCCGTCATATTCCTTTAGAATTTGTACTTTTGCTTTTTTTTGCAAAAACGATCAAAACATGTCTAAAAGAACGAGGATTAAAGAGTTAATGTCGACCGAGCCAGGTAAGGATTATACAGTGATGGGCTGGGTGAGAACCTTCAGAAATAATCAGTTTATTGCCCTCAATGACGGTTCTTGTTTGGCCAACTTACAAGTCGTTGTTGACTTCGAAAATAATGACCCAGCATTGTTAAAAAGAATTACAACGGGAGCAGCTGTAAAAATTGATGGTACGTTGATTCCCTCCATGGGAAAAGGTCAAACGGTGGAATTGAAAGCAAAAAACATGGAAATCCTAGGAGATTGTGATGCAGAAGTTTATCCATTACAGCCCAAAAGACATAGCCTAGAGTTTTTGAGAGACATTGCTCATTTGCGATTTCGAACCAATACGTTTAGTGCCATTTTTAGAGTGAGACATGCTTTGTCATTTGCCATACACCAATTTTTTAACGAAAGGAATTTTGTTTATATTCATTCCCCGATTGTTACAGGTAGCGATGCCGAAGGGGCAGGGGAGATGTTTCAAGTTACGACGCTTGACTTGAATCAAATACCTAGAACAGATGAAGGAGCAATCAACTTTAAAAAGGATTTTTTTGGCAAAGCTACCAACCTGACCGTATCTGGACAGTTGGAAGCGGAATTGGCTGCCCTCGCTCTAAGTGATGTCTACACTTTTGGCCCTACGTTTAGAGCAGAAAATTCGAATACGACTCGCCATTTAGCTGAGTTTTGGATGATCGAACCTGAAGTGGCGTTCAATGATCTTGATGACAATATGGATTTGGCAGAAGAGATGTTGAAATATTTAATTCAATACGTGATGGATCATTGCGCGGAAGATTTGTCTTTTTTGGAACAAAGATTATTGGAAGAAGAAAAACAGAAACCGCAAATTGAACGTTCGGAAATGACCTTACAAGAAAAACTATCTTTTTGTTTGAATAACCCATTTGAACGATTAACGTACACTGAAGCCATCGAAATTCTTAGAAATTCAACGCCCAATAAAAAAGGAAAATTTCAATACCCAATAGAAAAATGGGGAGCCGATTTACAGTCAGAACACGAAAGATATCTCGTCGAAAAACATTTCAAAAAACCAGTCATTTTGACCAATTATCCCAAGGAGATCAAAGCCTTTTACATGAGAATGGACGACGATGGGAAAACGGTTCGCGCTATGGATGTGTTGTTTCCTGGCATTGGTGAAATCATCGGTGGGTCACAAAGAGAGGAGCGTTACGATGCCTTGGTCAAAAGGATGGAAGAAATGCATATCCCGGTAGAAGAGATGTCTTGGTTTTTAGACACAAGACGTTTTGGGACCGTGCCACATGCAGGTTTTGGATTAGGTTTTGAAAGACTTGTTTTGTTTGTTACAGGCATGACCAATATTCGGGATGTGATTCCTTTTCCTCGTTTTCCTGGTAATGCGGAATTCTAAATTCATTGAATTATAGGGTAGGTTTTTAATGTTCACTTTCTTGAATTCTGCGCTTAGGCTGATATTTACAAAAGAACGAATTTGTCCTAATGTAAGTGGCGCTTAAACCAAATGTTTTGTACCAATAAGATATATTTGATTTTAAATATGATATTTTTTATAATATATCGGCCAATACTTTTCCATTGAGCGTTATATGTTTTATATTTGCATTCGAATCATCAAACTTTTATTAAATGGATATATTGCCTCACCCAAAAGCCATCTTAGTTTTCGATGATGGAACTGTTTTTCATGGTAGAGCGGCAGGTAAAATCGGGACAACAGGTGGTGAAGTTTGTTTTAATACAGGCATGACTGGGTACCAGGAAATATTTACGGATCCTTCGTATTTTGGGCAAGTTCTCGTGACGACCAATGTACATATTGGTAATTATGGTGTAAAAAACACGGATTCAGAATCGGAAAAAATTCAAATTTCGGCATTGATTTGTAGGAATTTTACCAAAGAATTTCATCGACCTATGGCGGATCAGGACATTCAATCTTATTTCGAAGAAAACAATCTGATTTGTATTTACGATGTAGATACCCGCAGTATTGTTAGAAAAGTACGGGACAAAGGTGTCATGAATTGTATCATTTCATCTGAGATTTTTGATGTTCAGGAATTGAAGAAAAAACTGAAAGAAATACCTTCGATGGAAGGCCTTGAATTGGCATCCAAAGTGACTACTCAAGTACCTTATTTTATGGGAAATCCGGAAGCTGAAATTAGGGTAGCTGTTTTGGACTTTGGTACAAAAAGGAATATTTTAAATAGTTTGATTCAACGTGGAGCCTACCTTAAAGTTTTTTCTGCAAAAACAAGTTTTAAGGATATGGTTGACTTTAAAGCAGATGGATATTTTTTATCTAACGGACCAGGTGATCCATCGAGTATGGACTATGCCATTACCACAACAAAAAACATTCTCGAAATTAAAAAACCAGTTTTTGGTATCTGTTTGGGACATCAAATTTTGGCTTTAGCCAATGGTTTGACAACCTACAAGATGAATAATGGCCACCGTGGTGCCAATCACCCGGTTAAAAATTTAAAATCAGGGCTTTGTGAAGTGACCAGCCAAAATCACGGCTTTAGTGTTCGAATGGAAGACGTTGAATCGCATAAAGAAACCATCGAATTGACCCACATCAACTTAAACGACAATTCAGTAGAAGGAATAAGATTAAAAAATAATCCAGCCTTTTCCGTGCAATATCACCCAGAAGCAAACCCTGGACCACACGATTCAAAGTATTTATTTGATGATTTTATCCAATTAATTCAACAAAGTAAAAATAATTAAATAATGAGCGCAATTGTTGATATCAGAGCTAGAGAAATACTGGATTCAAGAGGCAACCCAACTGTAGAAGTAGAAGTATTGACTGAAAATGGGTTTATAGGACGAGCTGCCGTCCCTTCAGGAGCATCCACGGGAAAATATGAGGCCGTCGAATTAAGAGACAATGATAAAACTAGGTTTTTAGGAAAAGGTGTTTTAAATGCCGTCAACAATATCGACGATAAAATCAGAGAAGCCTTAATTGGTGAAGATGTCTTCGAACAAAGATACATAGACGATATTATGATCGAAATGGATGGCACGGACAATAAATCCGTCCTAGGGGCCAATGCCATTTTGGGGGTTTCTATGGCGGCCGCAAAAGCAGCGGCTCAAGAGTCACGACAACCATTATACCGTTATATTGGTGGTGTTAATGCCCACATCCTGCCAGTACCAATGATGAATATTTTGAATGGTGGTTCTCATGCGGACAATAGCATAGATTTCCAGGAATTTATGATTATGCCCATTGGTGCAGACATGTTTGGCGATGCATTGAGGATGGGTGTTGAAATTTTTCACCACTTAAAAAATGTACTCAAAAAAAATGGGTACTCTACCAACGTGGGCGATGAAGGGGGATTTGCTCCCAATATAAAATCCAATGAGGAAGCCATAGAAATTGTCCTCAAAGCCATTGAAGTGGCCGGATACAGACCAGGCATCGATGTAGTCATTGCTATGGATGCTGCTGCTTCAGAATTTTATGACGAAAAAACAAAACTATATCATTTTCACAAATCGGGAGGAAAGAAATTGAGCTCTGATGAAATGGTCGACTTTTGGAAAACTTGGGTCAATAAATACCCGATCATTTCAATTGAAGACGGATTACATGAAGATGATTGGACGGGATTTCAAAAATTAACTAAGGAGATTGGTAATAAAGTCCAAATCGTTGGCGACGATTTATTTGTCACGAATACCCAAAGATTACAAAAAGGGATAGACACAGATGCTGCCAATTCTATTTTGATAAAGGTTAATCAGATTGGTTCACTGACTGAAACAATCGATGCGGTTAACCTTGCCACAAGAAATGGGTTTACAAGTGTCATGAGTCATCGCTCGGGCGAAACTGAAGATACGACCATCGCAGATTTGGCAGTAGCTTTAAATACAGGCCAAATTAAAACTGGTTCGGCGTCCCGAAGTGATCGAATAGCTAAGTACAACCAATTACTTCGTATTGAAGAGGAATTGGGCGATTCAGCACTTTATCCGGGCAAATCGCTTTTTAATTTATAAATATTTTCAACAGGTCATCATGAAAAAAGAAAACGCAGATTTACAAAAAGAAGTGTCCAATTGGTTGGGAATTCCATCGAGTTGGATTAATAAGTTTTCGGTGGTTAGCGTATTGTTTTTAGTTTGGATTCTTTTTTTAGACAAGTACAATGTATTTGCCTACAATAAATTGACGGGAATCATTCACAAACTAGAAATGGAAAAAGAAGATTACGAGGTTAAAATATCTAGGGCTATGCTCGATAAAAAAGACCTCGAGTCCGATCACGAAAAATTTGCAAGGGAAAAACACCTCATGCATAAACCAAACGAAGAAATTGTTCTCATTCAAAAAGAAAAAAAGTAATAAAGACCTTTTCTTTTTAGAATACTTTGGTACAATATTGTAGTTTTGTACCCTTTTAAATCTATTCGAACATTATAAGCCTAAAAATAAATGAGCGTATTAGTCAATAAAAATTCAAAAATCATTGTACAAGGATTCACAGGTAAGGAAGGAAGTTTCCACGCTGAACAAATGATTGAATATGGAACAAATATAGTTGGTGGGGTCACTCCAGGAAAAGGTGGTTCAGAACATCTTGGAAAGCCAGTCTTTAATACGGTCAAAGAATCCGTCGATCAGGTTCAAGCCAATACCAGTATTATATTTGTACCACCAGGATATGCGGCTGATGCTATTATGGAATCTGCCGAAGCAGGTATCAAGGTAATCGTTTGTATTACTGAAGGTATTCCTGTGCAAGACATGGTCAAGGCTAAAGCTTATATTGAAAAATACGATTGTACCCTTATAGGACCAAATTGTCCAGGTGTGATTACACCAGATGAAGCAAAAGTAGGAATTATGCCTGGATTTGTTTTCAAAAAGGGAAGAATTGGTGTCGTGTCTAAATCAGGTACGCTAACGTATGAAGCAGCCGACCAAATTGTAAAAGCGGGAATGGGTATTTCTACAGCTATTGGAATCGGAGGAGACCCGATTGTTGGAACGCCTACCAAGGATGCCGTCAAACTTTTGATGGAAGATCCTGAAACAGATGGAATTGTCATGATTGGAGAAATTGGAGGTAATTACGAAGCCAATGCCGCCAGATATATTTTATCTACTGGAAATAAAAAACCGGTCGTAGGTTTTATTGCTGGCCAAACAGCACCCAAAGGTAGAACGATGGGTCACGCAGGTGCTATCGTTGGAGGCCATGAAGATACGGCAGAAGCCAAAATGCAAATCATGGCTGAATGTGGTATTCACGTGGTACATTCTCCAGCGGACATAGGCGAAACTATGCGTAAAGTGTTGGGACTATAACCCATATTTCTTTTTAATACCAGTGTTGAAGATTTTATATTTAAATGGATTACTTCAGTTTAAATATATTTGCAATTGTTTTGCCTAATTCGTCCAACTTTTCAAGTGGATCGATGACGGAAGGGTTTTTTCTTTCGAAGTCATAAGATTCCGCTACACCTGATTGTTTGGGATAAATGAGGATGTAACTGTACGAATCAAAATATTTATTGAGGTGGTAAGGGATCTTTACCATGTTTTGGTTGAAAGACGAACCTTCTTTTCTGCTTAAAACCACAATTAAGTTGTCGTTTTGTTTCATTTCTCTAGATAAAATGAGAAATTCGTCCCAGTGGTCGAATTCCCTGAATTCACAGTCAATTGGATGTTTACTGTTGATATCTTTTATGTAATGCATGGTTTGACCATGGCAGTAAAAAATAAATTTAGATCCAGTATTTCTTGACAAATTCCAGATTTTGATGAGCCAAAATGGAAACCCGATTTCTTTTTCTGCCTTATCGGGAATCACCACAATATGCCTTTTAACCGTCGATAAAGGCTGGGCTGATTTATAAATCATGGTCGTTGTATTACATCTTGCGAGAATACCTTCAGTAAGACTACCCATAAAATTTTCAGACATACCTTTGGTTTTATGAAGTCCAAGAATGATATCCGTAATTTTATGTTCTTGTACTACACCAGTGATCCCATTGGAAGTGTTGACATCGTGCCTTATCAATTCGTGCAACAAAATATCTGCTGCTGAAGCAGTTTTCGAAGCTTTTTGAAGTATCTTTTTAGCTAAATTTTTACCTATTTGAATGTTGTTTTCATTGGAATCTATTACATGCAAAGCATACAAACCTGTTTTGTTGATTTTTGATTTGACCAATAGAGACAATGAGATCATTTCCTCAGCCATTTCTGGGTCATTAATTGGTATAAGAATTTTTTCACCTAGGTCTTCTTCTGTAGTAGTGGATTCACCTGACGCTTCGGCCAAAGCTATATTTTGCGCTCCTTTTTGCGCTACAAATGTGGCAATGGTACAAGTTACCAATATCATAAGAATGGTTCCGTTCAAAACGCCCTCGCTCAACAAACGTATAGGCTCAACGTATTGACCAAGGAGTGTTGCCTCCGCTATTTCAGATTTATTTAAGATGATATTATATCCAATCAGGACAGCTGCAAGGGTAGCAGCTGCTTGTGCATTACTGAGTCCAAAAATTAGTTTTCGTTCGTCGCTCGTATAACCAAATGTTTTTTGAGCGAGCCATGCAGCCAACTGTTTCGAAGAAGTAGCCACAATTATCATAATGATGGCCACTTTTATGGTTTCAAAGTCCTTAAAAAACACTTTAAAATCCATCAACATTCCGACACCAATCAAGAAAAAAGGGATAAATAAGGCATTACCGACAAATTCGACCCGATTCATCAACGGCGAACTGTTGGGGATGAGTCTATTAAGGGATAAGCCAACTAAAAAAGCACCAATCAATGCTTCTATTCCAGCTAATTCTGCCAAAAAGGCACCTAAAAATAACATGGCCAAGACAAAAATATATTGAGAAATGTTGTCGGAATATTTCTTAAAAAACCAACGACCTATGATGGGAAAAACAAACATAATGACCAACCCAGCAAGTACTACGGAAATGGTCATCCTTAACCAATAATGTTGATCCATGACCCCAGTTGACATTCCAGCAATGGCAGCCAAAACCAATAGTGCCAAGATATCGGTAATCATCGTTCCACCTAAGGTTACATTGACCGCCCTGTTTTTTGCCACACCAAGTTTACTGATGATGGGATACGCTATTAAGGTATGCGATGCATACATACTTGCGAGTAAAACTGAAGAAATTAAAGAAAATTGTAAAATATAATAACTCGACAAAGTGCCTAAAATCATAGGGATAATAAAGGTGTACATACCAAAAATAAAACTCTTGCTACTGTTCTTCTTAAATTCTGACATATCGATTTCTAAACCGGCCAAAAACATGATGTATAATAAACCAACCGTCCCAAAAAGGATGAAACCGCTGTCTCGCAACATTAAATTAAATCCATTTGGCCCTATGATTGCTCCTGCGATGATTAATCCAATCAAATGGGGAATCTTAAATTTATTGAGAATTAAAGGCGCAAATAATATGATAAATAAAATGACAGAAAAAATAAGAACTGGACTCTGCAAGGGTAAGGAAAGATCATATTTTTGATAAAGCAACATAAAAGAGATTGTCGTTAGTAAACAAAAACGATGTTAAAATCAAAGGAGAAAAGATTTTACTTTAATAATAAATTAATATTTTCTAAGGTATTGAACCAAACCTTGCCTTTGTCCAAAATATTCCAAAATTCTTTTTTTTAATTCTAGTTTAAAAGGTGCCAGTCTATGTTTATCTAGCGTCCTAAATAGGTTGTCTATGTATTCGTACGAACTTTCACCCATGTGACTTTCTAAGTAGAAAAATATCTTTTTGCTGTACAAAATCTCAAGATCATTTTTACAATGAAAGAAAAGATCAGCGGCGTATTTGTGCACAACTTTAATGTCTTCTTGTAAAAATAATTCTTGAATTAAGGCATCCCATTGTTGTTCTTCTTGGTAAAAACTATATAAGAGATCTGGTTTTTTATTACGGAGTGCCAACAATTGTTTTTCTGCCTCCTTGCTATATGTTTTTTGCCATTTTTCTTGTCCAATGGCATTTTTAAACTTAGTGAGGTAATAAATATCGGCGGTTCGTATGAATAACAAAAAGGCTTTGTCAAATGCATTTTTCCAATCTAGGCCTTCCAAATAAATATCGAGCAAAATGATGTACAACTCTCTGTCAAATCCTGTGTGTTTAAGTTTTCGTTCGATCATTTCTTTCGCTTTATCAAACAAACCTAACGTAAAAATATGTTGAATAAAAGTCGAAAAAGCAAATCCAGGAGAAAAAACACGCTTTTCCAGTTTCAGAGGCAGTTCTCCGATTAAAGATACCACTAAGGCTATTATTTTTAATTTTTCATCGTTGTCAATTGTAGGTTCATAAGTCAATATAATTGTGCCAATCTTTTTTCTTTCTGAATCAGAAAGCACCTTCCCAAAAACATATAAAATATTTGACGTTAAATCACTATATCTATAATAAGAAGCATTCGACAATTCCAACAAAAACTCCGTCAAGTTTTTGCGTAAAACATAGGGAATTTTTTCTTTGTAGAATGATATCAAGACATTGTGCCACTTTTTACTTTGTGTCGAAAAAAATGGATTATTCATTCCATAGTAATGGCGTACATATTCAAACTTTAAAAATGCTGCTTCTATGATGTGAAAAGCTTCGTTGTATTGTTGTAGGGCGAGGCAATCCTCAATTTGTCCCAATAATCCTTCCGTCACATTCAAAAATGCCCTCAACTCGTTAAATCCAGGTTTACTTTTACCCGTGTACGGTCTTATGATGGTGTCCAATAGCATTTTATATTTTTCCTTGTTGTCGGGCAGATCAATTTTTCTGGCAAAATGAACCTTAAACTGAAGAGAAAAACGAGCGTCAGATTTAGCGTATTGTTTAATAAACTGTGCTAATTCCTCTTTTTCGATAAAAGGTAAAATATTTTGAACGCTAAGGGTTTTAATCTTTGGAGTCTGATTTTCCTTAACGACCTTTTTTGGTTTATCTCTGAGTTTTTGAAGATAAAACAAACCAGCTATAACGTGTTTACATGCACCATTTTGAGCATGATCTTTACAACTACAGGTCGTTTTTTGAATTTTAGTGAATGGTTTGAATAATTCAATGTCCCAATCTTTTTGATCGTGAACCACAAGAGAATGTAGAAGTTTTTCAGGCGTTTTATAGTCCACGATAGCCTTGTTTTCATACAATATTTCCCCTTCGGCTACTAGTAGGTCAGGGTATTTTTTTTCAATAAAATCAACATGTTTGAAGGCCAAATTAATTGGGTTTATAAGGCTTTGGTCATTAAAAGTATTTAAAATTTTGATCTGGTTTGATGGCATTTAGACTGTGGTACATAAGGCTAATGACGTTTTTAATATCTTCCTTGTGGGCCATTTCTACAGTGGTGTGCATATACCTCAGCGGTAAGGATATCAATGCAGAGGGTATTCCACCATTGCTATAGGCAAAGGCATCGGTATCTGTTCCCGTCGATCTGCTTGCCGCTGCTCGTTGAAAAGGTATTTTATTTTTTTCGGCTGCTTCAATAATGGTTTGCAATAATTTATTGTGGACAGCAGGTGCATAGGTTAAGACAGGGCCTTCACCACACTTAATATCGCCTTCGATTTTATTATTGACTAATGGCGTACCTGAATCATGTGTTACGTCGGTTATAATCGCTACATTAGGTTTAATGGTTTGGCTAATCATTTCAGCACCACGAAGACCAATTTCTTCTTGAACGGAATTAACAATGTATAAACCAAAGGGCAACTTTTTCTTTTTCTCTTTGATCATTCTAGCTACCTGTGCAATACAAAATCCACCGATACGGTTGTCAAGCGCTCGTCCGGCGTAGTAATTTTTATTGAGCGCCATCAATTTGTCTTCAAAAGTAATAACGCAACCTACGTGTATACCCATGTCCAAAACTTCTTGTTTGTCCTTTGCGCCAACATCAACAAAAATGTTTTCCATGGTAGGTCCTAGGTTTTCATCTTTTCCTTTACGTGTATGGATAGCTGGCCAACCAAAAACACCTTTTATTTTTCCTTTAGAAGTGTGAATATCTACCCGCATGGAAGGCGCAATCGTATGGTCAGATCCACCATTTCGGATAACGTAGATAAAACCCTGATCGGAAATATAATTGACAAACCAAGATATTTCATCAGCGTGTGCTTCGATGACAACTTTAAATGGATGATCGGGATTGATGACACCGTAAACCGAACCATAGTGGTCCAAATGCCAGGTGTCGATATATGGTTTGAGGTATTCCAACCAAATTTTTTGCCCAGGTGCTTCAAATCCTGTCGGCGAATTGTTGTTCAAATAAGAAAATAAAAAGTCTTCACTTTGTTTGTTAAATACTTCCATGCATATTATTTTATGTCAATTTTGTTAAACCATTGTTCTGGGTCTTTTCTCCATGAAGCTAAAATATCTTTTTCCTCAGAAGAAATATATTGAATGGCCAATGCTTCTTCTAGGAGGGCGTCGTAATTGCTCAACGATTGGTAAGGGCATT
Source organism: Saprospiraceae bacterium (assembly GCA_049290115.1). Classification (GTDB taxonomy): domain Bacteria; phylum Bacteroidota; class Bacteroidia; order Chitinophagales; family Saprospiraceae; genus OLB9. The sequence goes on from JBATMZ010000119.1 coordinate 12,758, forward strand.
GGGCATTTTTAAAATTATCAAAGGCTTTGTCAAATCCGTAGTCAAAGATAGCTAATACACCAAGTACTTCCATGCCTGATTGTCGCAATACCTGAACAGCTTCAAGAGAAGAACCTCCAGTCGAAATTAAATCTTCGATGACTATAACTTTTGATCCTGGAGATAATTCGCCTTCGATTTGGTTTTGGCGTCCATGGCTTTTGGCGGATGAACGAACATAAGCAAAAGGCAAATTTAATCTATCTGCCAAAAGAGCACCGTGAGGAATTCCTGCAGTTGCGACACCACAAATGGCTTGGATCGATTCAAATTTTTTTGAAACCTCTACAAATCCACGAATGACAAGGTTTCTAACATCTGGATAAGACAAGGAAAGGCGGTTGTCACAATAAATAGGTGAGCGCATTCCCGATGCCCAAGTAAATGGATTTTGCGGGTTTAATTTTATTGCTTTTATTTGCAACAAATTTCGTGCAACCTCATTTTTTAACGACATTTCTTTTCGATTAGTGACAGAAAGCCAAAAATACAAAATCTTTATCAATGAAGTAGAAGTTATCCTCAAAGCTTCTGCGGATATTTCGTTGAAAGACACCGAAGAACCAGGTTCTGTAGTGATAAAATACACGGGAAATAAAAAGCATTTGCTGGACTATATCCATGTTTTAGAAAAATCCATCAAGTCTGAAAAATTTATTGTTCACTACGATGATTTTCTAAAATTAAAAAAAGACTTTAAATCCCATTTTATGGAAGTTGAAGCTGGTGGAGGGCTTGTTCGCAATGAAAACAATGAATATCTATTTATTTTTCGCCGAGGATCGTGGGATTTGCCTAAAGGAAAAATAGAACCAGAAGAAACTAAAAAACAAGCCACTTTGCGGGAAATAGAAGAAGAGACTGGAATTTCTAAGATGAATATTTTACATAAATTGGGTATTACAAGACATACTTATCGAAGTAATGTAGGTAAAAAAATCATCAAAAAGTCTCATTGGTACTTGATAGAAACCGTAAAACAAGACCTTGTTCCTCAAGTCAATGAAGATATTGAAAAAGCAGAATGGATGACTTTAGAAGAGTTTTTTGGCAAAAAACGAACGGTATATCCCAATATTTTAGACGTCATTCACACCCAACAAGAAGAAAAAAATAAAGGGCTGACTGTCGTCAAAATTAAGTAACTTTGAAGTATGTTACGACGCATCTGGACATTCATCTTAGCCTATTATACGGACGTTATCGTCGGACTCGTATGTTTTTCCGTTTTTTGGGTGATGTTATATCGGTTTGTACCCATTCCAGGTACATTGTTAATGGTCAAAAGAATGATACAGTCTGAGTCGGATTTTTCACTGCAATACAGTTGGAAACCTTATCATAAAATGTCGTTTTATCCAAAGGTTTGTGCCATGGCTTCCGAGGATCAGATGTTGCCATTCCATTATGGAATTGATATCAGTTCTATTGTAGATGCGGTAGAAAGTAACGGTAAAAAAAGAATGAGAGGAGCAAGTACTATTACTCAACAAGTAGCCAAAAATGCTTTTTTATTTCCTTCGAGAAGTTTTCTGCGAAAAGGACTTGAACTCTATTTTACCATTCTCATAGAAGCCATGTGGACCAAAGAGAGAATTTTGGAAGTGTATTTGAATATAGCTGAAATGGGTGATAAAGTATTTGGTGTAGAAGCCGCAGCACAGAAATATTTTAATAAACCTGCCTCCAAATTGGGATTAAAGGAATCCGCTTTGGTGATTGCAACTTTACCGAACCCCATTAAATACAAAGCTTCCTCTCCTGGCAGTTATCTACGAAAGCGCCAAGCCCAAATCGCTAGTTTGTTTTATTCATTGGATGGAAAAAACTATCTACGAGAATTGTATGTGCGTACGGACAAAAGTTTGTACGATTTTGGGAAGTATAAGTAGTTTGACGTTGGTAATTGGTCACACAAAAAGGTTTTTCCTTTATTCTAGTATAACATTTAGATCAAGTTTGTTTTGTAAACAAAGATCATACATTTAAATATTCATCTACTATGAAAATAGTTAAAACGATTGGACTTATTTTAATACTCGGTTTCTATTCGATAGAAAGTTACGGACAAATCGATAAGGAAATCAGATTGCAGTGGATCAAACAATGTACCGATTACAGAGATTATCTACTGTTAAGAAATCCAACAGCTATTTATGAATTAAAATGGCTGTTGGAAAAGTGGGATTCCATTGACACTTACAAGGAGGAAAAGGACAAATTTGCAAGCATGATTTTCCATTTTAGTGAAAAACAAAACTTGCCAGAAGAAGATATTTTAAAGACTGTTAGAAAGTTTATGCCAAAATCTACGCTAGCAAAAAAAAGCACTAAAGATGACGTGGAGATAGTCAGAAATAATATTGATCTTTTGAACATGGTTAATTTGGGTTTACTAGAGGATAAATTTCCCTTTAAGCTAGATGCCAACACAGATTTATTTATTGAATTTAATACCTATAACGTACAACAAGGAGACCAAGTTGGCGAAATTGGTGCTGGAGATGGTGCTTTTAGTTTACTATTATACCAACTTAGTCCTGATATTAAACTTTTTATCAACGAATTATTTATGGATAAACTACAATTGATTAAATCTAAAATCGAAGGTAATCCTAATCGATATCAGTTTGATCATGTAGAGTTGATATGTGGAAGTCACATTTGTACTGGTATGGAAGGATTTGAACTGGATAAAATCATCATTAGAAATACCTTTCATCACTTCGAAAACAAAAAACAAATGCTCAGGGCTATTCAAAAGTCCATGAAAAAAGACGGCACCTTGTTTATCTATGAATCCATAAAGGATTTGGATAAAAAGGGTTGTCGCTTTGCCATGAAAAGAAAAAAAATCATTAAAATATTAGCATCGTCGGGCTTAGTTATTACCAATCAAACCCAAATGAAAGGGGAAGTTATTTTTACGTCTAAAAGAAAATTGTCGTAGGAATTAAGTTCTACATTTGTTACTTAGTTTGGATAGTGATCTAATTTAATTTTTACTCAAATTCATTCCATGAAACACTTTATCCTCAAATCAATCCTAACTAGTAATATAGATCAAGATGAAAATCTTACTCGAGAACTGTTATCCAAATGTGAACCAAAAAATTATCAAAAAGGGGAATATTTACTCAGGCCTGGAAAAAAACTAAACCACGCCTTTTACGTAGAAAAAGGATTGTTGCGCCAGTATTTCATAGACGTCAAAGGAAAAGAACACATCTTGCAATTTGCGCCCGAAGGATGGTTTTTGGCAGATCGTGAAAGCGAATATTTAAACAAACCTTCTTCCTATTTTATCGATGTCATTGAAGACGTTGAAGTCTTGATTATCAACAAAGAATTAATCCAAACACTGTCAGAAAGCAATCCAGGTTTTGTTCAATATCAATACCATTTACTCCATCGACATATTGCAAGCCTGCAAAAAAGAATTACCTTACTGCAAAGTGCCACAGCCACCGAACGCTATATAGATTTTATAGAAACCTACCCAGATTTGCTTTTGCGCATCCCTCAGACTTATATCGCTTCATACTTGGGTATTACGCCGGAGAGTTTGAGTAGATTGCGTCAGGATATGGCACATAAACACAAAACCAATTCTTAACATAGATCAATGCCAAGCCTATATTTCTACACTAATTTTGTACCATAAAATTTATAAAAATGACAAATAGAAAAGTAGAAATGGTTGCCACACCAAGAGAACCCCATTTTGTGGGAGATGGCTTTAGAGTTCATAATTATATTCCTAGTTATCCAAGACTCGATATGGCTCGTATGGATCCATTTATCATGTTGGATTATAATTCGAAGTACCATTTTCCACCAAGCGAAATTCCTAAAGGGGTAGGTGTGCACCCACACAGAGGGTTTGAAACGGTGACGATTGCATACAAAGGTAAAGTAGAACATCACGACTCTGCGGGTGGCGGGGGCATCATTAGCGAAGGAGATGTGCAGTGGATGACGGCTGCCAGTGGTGTATTGCACAAAGAGTTTCACGAAAAAGAATGGAGCAAAACAGGTGGCGAATTCCAAATGGTCCAACTTTGGGTAAACCTTGCCGCAAAAGATAAGATGAGTTCGCCAAAATATCAGGCCATCGAACATGCTACTATCAACAAAGTGGTTCTACCCAACGATAGTGGAGTTGTAGAAGTGATCGCTGGTGAATATCAGGGAGTCAAAGGTAGTGCCTCCACTTTTAGCCCATTACACATGTATAATGTGCGATTGCAAAAAGATGGAATAGCTACTTTAAACCTACCGGAAGATTTTAATACCGTATTATTAGTTATTGAAGGCGAGATTACTATCAATGGTACGGAAATCGTTAAAACAGACAATTTAGCTTTAATGGCGAATGACGGCGGAGAACAATTTGATGTAGTCGCTTCGGAAAATGCAGTTGTGCTGGTTTTAAGTGGACAACCGCTCAACGAGCCGATTGCGGCACATGGACCTTTTGTGATGAACACCCGCCACGAGCTATCGGTTGCCTTTAGTGATTTTAACTCTGGTAAGTTTGGGTATTTGGAGGATTGATCATGTGTCATTTCCTTTGATGTTCTACACTTTTATTGTAATAATGAACCATGACCCCATGAGACATTTATTTTTATCGCTGATGTAAAATGATAGGAATACTCTTTGTGAAGTTGTTAAGCTTGGCGTGGTTCATTATTACCCTTTCTTCTATCGTAGAAACTATTTCACTTCAAAGCAAAAGGAGGCCTTTAAAGTAAAAAATAGAATGATACGAAAATTAGCCAACCGTTAAATTCTTGCAGGTCACACAATGGCCTTTCCTATTTCTTTCAAAAAAGACATCTATCCTTCCTAAAACAATACCTGCCCATCCTACTTGTGAAATAAAGACTGGCGCACCGTCCATATTAGTGGTTTTGGTGGGTTCGTTGAGAAAAGTGTGGGTATGACCACCAATGATTAAATCTATGTTTTTTGTTGCCCCAGCCAAGGAAGTATCGGAGATTTTACTACCATCATACTTGTAACCTAAATGAGAAAGACAAATGATGTAATCGCATTTTTCTTCTTCTTTTAAATGTGTCGCTACTCTTTGCGCATGTTGAACGGGGTCTTGGTATTCAATATCTTGGTACATAGCTTTTGGAACCAATCCCTCGAGTTCGATGCCAATGCCAAATACACCTATCTTAATCCCAGACTTATGAAATATTTTAAATTCTTGAGTTTGCCCATTCAACAAAGAATCCTTCATATTGTAATTGGCATTCAGCAATGGAAAAGTAGCATGGGGTAATTGTTTGACTAGACCTTCTAGTCCATTATCAAAATCATGGTTACCTAACGTGCTGGCATCATAGCCCATCGAAGACATCAACTTCATTTCAATCTCACCACCGTAAAAGTTAAAGTAAGGAGTTCCTTGAAATATATCTCCAGCATCGAGTAGCAATACGTTTTTTTGTTCTTTTCTGATTTTTTTTATCAAAGTAGCCCGTTTGGCAGCACCTCCTAGTCCTTGATTTCTCGACCCATCCATAGGAAATGGTTCCACGCGACTATGTACATCATTGGTGTGTAAAATGGTAAGTTGCACAATTTCCGGTTTTCCCGCAAATGCATATAATTCATAGGCTCCGGTTGAAATAAGCAGTGAAGCCAATCCTGTTTGTTTGATAAATATACGTCTGTTCATAATACATTATTTATTCTCCGGCAAGTAAAATTCTTTTGGTTGAATCTGATTTTAGGCTTTCACCTCGAGCCGTAACCCTTTTGACATGTTGGATGAGGAGATCGCGAACCAACTTTTGAGTATCAAACCTCGGTGCTTCTTTGAGGAAATGCATATTGTCTCCCCCGTTGGCGACATAGTCAGGTATAGCTACCTGATAATTGGCCAAAGGATCCAAAGTTTTACCATGAATCATTACCCTAGCTGCTTTGCCAAATTCGATGGTAAATTGGACCGTTCTACTGATGGGCCAACCATTAGAATCGGCAATTTTATCTAACAGCAACTGTACTTCAGTGCCCGTCAATGTCAAAATATACATACCATTGTCAAAAGGCATTATTTCGTATATCGTACCCACAGTTACATTACCTGGCGCAAACGAATTCATTCTCACACCCCCATAATTTTGGATGGCAAAATCGGCTTTTAATCCCGGCTGGTTGTTGATTTCTTCGTAAAGCGCATCGGCAAACCAATTGGTTAAACTAGAATTAGGTTTTCCCTTGACCATTTCTGCTTCATTGTAACCAATGATATCATTCATCGTTTTGTCCAATTCTGCTTTGTACGGTGCAATCATATCAGATATGGCTACGTCATTGGTAAACGAACCTTTTTCTAAGCGATAAGTACGAGACGTTTGATCTGCCAAATAATTTTTTTTCGCACAAGAAAAAAGTGTGATGGACAAAAATAAATAGACAAAAATTTTACGATGCATTATACGAGTTTATTTAAGATAATAACATTTCAGTTTCTTTCCTGATGGCCGTTCGGGCATAGTCCAGAGGATTGGGTGAAAGGCTGCCTACTTTTTGATACAATTGATGGATAAAGGTTGCATTGGTTGTGCCTTCCGTTTCAGAAATGATGGCTTGGTATTGGTCTTTTGACAATTTGATGATTTGCCACAATTGCTCGGAAACATATATTTGTTGGGTGAGGTTGTGTTCGTATTCTTGTTGGATAGTAATCAATAATGCATTGCGCAATTCATTGGCATCCATGCCTGAATGATTGATTCTGTAAATCATTTGATCCGCCGTGATTCTTTCGCAAAAAAGCACCAGCCTTTCGTACGCTTGTAGTTTTAGTGGGAAAGTTTGATTATTTCTATTTTTTTGATTTTCCAGAGAAGCCATTTGCCATTGGTGCTGGAGATAGTTTTTAAATAGATAGTACACCGTAAAAAATACCACCAAAGCGGGAACCGTACTTTTCAATAGGTCTAAAATTAAGTCATTCATATGGGAAATTATAAAAATAAGGGTCGGTCTTGCGAACTATAATGATTGAAAAACCGTTTAAAAATTCAAATATTCAACTTTAATTGGATTTGTCAAAAGGAAATCCATTATTTTTGTATTAAAATCATTTTTAGTAATGGAAGTATTAGAAAAAATAGACCAAAAAGTAATTTCACTCACACCGGGTGCAATCAAACAAATACACAATATCAGAGAGCAACAAAACATAGATCCAAATCACGGACTTCGTATTGGTGTCAAAGGCGGAGGTTGTTCGGGATTTAGTTATGTGTTAGGTTTTGACAACTACAAAGAAAAAGACGATGTGTACGAAATCGATGGTATAACCGTCTACATGGAAAAGGCCCACGCTATATATTTGTTGGGTATGGAAATAGATTGGGTTGAAGGTCTCAACAACAGAGGATTTACTTTTACCAATCCAAATGCCAAGGACACTTGTGGTTGTGGTACATCTTTTTCGGCTTAAATTGAAGTATTATTCAAGCAAAACATGAACCCTAATTTAGATTCCACACAGTCACATTTTAAGCCTGAAGACAAACAAGTTGAAAAAGCTTTACGACCTAAGGAATTAAATGAGTTCAGAGGCCAAAATAAAATCGTAGACAACCTCACCGTATTTATTCAAGCAGCCAAGTTGCGCCAAGAAGCACTCGATCACGTACTACTTCACGGACCACCAGGACTCGGCAAAACTACTTTGTCATTTATTATCGCCAATGAATTGGGCTCGGGTTTGAAAATTACTTCTGGGCCTGTATTGGAGAAACCAGGAGATTTGGCTGGGCTTTTAACAGGTTTGGAAGAAGGGGATGTGTTGTTTATTGACGAAATTCACCGCCTCAACAATGTAGTGGAGGAATATCTGTATTCGGCCATGGAAGATTTTAGGATTGACATCATGATCGATTCTGGACCCAATGCGAGGAGCATCCAACTCAACCTGAATCCATTTACCCTCGTTGGCGCTACGACAAGAATGGGGCTACTTACATCACCGATGAGAGCAAGGTTTGGTATTTCCTTTTTATTGGACTACTACGATGTAAAAACTTTGATTTCTATCCTTAAAAGGAGTTGTGAAATATTACAAATCAATATAGACGAAGAAGGCGCTTTAGAAATTGCAAGAAGGAGCAGGGGAACGCCGCGTATTGCCAATGCTTTGTTGCGCAGGATTCGCGATTTTGCGCAAATCAAGGGAGACGGACACATAGATAAATCGATTGCCCAATTTGGTTTAGATGCGCTTAATGTGGACGAAGGAGGATTGGACGAAATGGATAATCGAATATTAACGACCATCATTGAAAAATTTAAAGGTGGGCCAGTTGGACTGACGACGATAGCTACTGCAGTTGGCGAAGAGGCTGGCACCATCGAAGAAGTACATGAACCCTTCCTCATCATGGAAGGTTATATTCAACGCACCCCAAGGGGTAGGGAGGCTACGGCAAAAGCCTACAAACATATTGGGAAGGTGCCACCGTCGTATACGGGAACTTTGTTTGCATAAATGAAATGTATTTGATTTATTAGCGACTTTCCTAAACATTAAAATCTTTTTTGGAAAGACCTGATTGTCTTATTATTGATCTGAGAGTACCTTCTTTCAACTCTTTATGCATTGGCACCGGGATTGTCAGGGTAGAGCCGATATTTATGTTTTGCATGATTACATGGCTGCCTTTTTGCCTCATTTTCACAAAACCGTATTTGGAAAGTATCAGGCACACCTCTTTACCGGATAGTTTTTTCATTCAATTAATAAGTAACAGTAAGGGTAGTAATTTCTATTTTGTTATTTAATCTTTTTACTATTTCACCTTCAGACGCAAACTCAAAAAAAAGTTGAAGTGCTTCATGCAGATTCAATTTTGCTTTCTCAGACGTTTCTCCCTGACTCACAATATCCAATTCAGGACATAAAGCCACAAAAGCATTGTCATCCTTTTCAACCACCACGGTTAAATCAATTTTTCGATCCATTTAACAAAGATAATGTTTTTAAAATGATTAATAATTATTTTTGGCTTAACTGTGTTATAATTAAAGGTGAGACTATTTTGGCTAAAGCCAATTTCGGAATATCATTTTTCCGCAGTATAAAGCCAGTTGTAATTGGAATATAACCACTTATCATTTATATTGCTTTAAAGGCTTTAGTAAGATAAGAATATTTGTTTTAATGACACTATAAATGTAATAACTGCGTTTTATTCACTTAAGACGACATTTCTATAAAAATAATTAAAATTATCTTTATTTTCCGGAAAGTTGAATATCTTTGAATTATATATGGGAAACAAAAAGATGGTCGGGAGATAAAAAATCTGATGTTTTCTGCTGGTACCGTAATTATTTTAAGTCGATGCAAGCATCTGCAAAAGCAAATGATAATATTGTGATATATAAATATAAATGGAATCAAATGGAATGATAAGTATAAAAAGGTCATTCACCTGAATACAAACCCTAAAAGAGCGTACAAAATCAAGATAGACGCCCCGGGTTATAAGATGTTGGACTGGATTACTTGGATATTCTGATTGATTTTAATGTTCGTAACCTGTAAAATGGTTGTGACAACTGTTGTGGCAAGAAAATAAAAAGAGAGCCTGCTCAATGCCCTTGCAGGGGCTGCAGACCCTCCGTGTATCTGGACGATACGAGGACAAAGATACGGCTTCTTTTTATATTTTCAAAATACCATACAGGCGGAGTATTTCCTGAATGCCGTTGAAAAGAAAGGGAGTTATTTTTAATTTTTTTAAAATGAAAAAGTTTAAAGTTTTTTATCTATTTATTGTGTCTTTAATGACCACAATGCTAATTTATTCTTGTATGAATGATGAGTCAGAAAAAGGTTTAACCTTAATTGGCGAAAATCCAGGCACTGATCAATTATCAAACTCATCTACATCCACATCAGGTTTTAATAATTAAGAATTATTAATTGTTCCGATTCCATTTTATGATACAATATTTCATTTTCCAAGTGAAGAGAGTTTTGAAGAAGTTAAAGAAGAAATTAGACTAAAAAGCGAAGAATATATGGAATATTTTATTTGGCGCAACCTTGATTTTTCCTCATTTGACAAGATTACAAATATAACTAACCAGGTTATAGATACTATGACAGAATCGGAGGTGACTCAGCTCTTAGAGCAATATCAAGTAACTCCAAACGAGGAAAATGAAGTTGATTGTAAATTTAATATGCTTTACAAAAACTTATTATTAAATCTAAATGGATTTGTGTTAATAGATCAATCCCTGGTTGCTTTTACGGATGAAGATATGTCTTATTATTCATCCAGAGAACATTATAATTTATGTAAAAAGGGAAAAAGTTTGCCAATTAAGGTACACAAATTTAAAGATGAAAACTTGAGTTCAAGATTTCCACTTTCAAAGTGCAGTGGTAGCTGCAGACAAACTTTTGATCCAGGAAATTGGTGTCAAGATAGAAGGTTAAGAGGTACAATAGAAATAGAATTAGAAGCATTTTCTAATACAGGAAATTGTATGGTGATTTATGAAGCAGAGGCTGAAACCACTTGGTTTAAAAGGATCGGTTATGTATGGTGGAAACGTAAAGCAGATAGGGTTACTGTGTCTATGGATTGGGGTATATTTAATAGTAGAGGTGGAGTGCAAATTGATTGTTATGATACTTCTCCAATTATTTCCAGACTAAATGCTAGTAATATTAATGTTTCTGGAATTATTAGATGTACCTCAGACTTGATACCACCAAGAGAAGCATGTGCCGATGCTTATGATTATAATCAATACGGAATTATAAAAGGACTTAGTAATCATTTTGGGATGGAAAGTGGTAACTGCGGAGGCACCAGAACTTGTAGTACAAATTGTATATAATTGATTTATGATATTACGTTGTTTTTATCTGACCTTAGGTGTTTTAGTTTCAAATATTGTTTATTGTCAGACAATAAGTATGACCATATCCGGACAAAGACATGATTTCAGGGCTGTTCCGACCATTCCAAATACAGAAAAATGGACAGATCATGTTTTTGGTGTTAAGACCTATCAGTTGACATATACTCAGCATTTAAATAATAATATTAATATTGGTTTAAGTTTGGGATATGAACGTTCCATTACACCTACAGGATTAAACCCGGAAATTTTTCATTTGAACTATTTGCCCTTAATTGACAGATATATTAAATATCTGATTTTAATACCCATTGAGCATAATCACCCAATAAAAAAAGGTTTTTCAATAGGTTTACAAATATTGCCGGGATTTGGTACATACAGAAATTTTACAAGCACCAGAAACGTGGATATGGCAAATCTTAAGTATTACCTAAATGGTTTTTATTTCAATGACTGTGAATTTATGCCCTTTGTTGAATATAAGAATAAGAAAATTTCTTTTAGATTGGGGGGTAGAATTTTTCATTTGAAAAGGGTAGATGATGCGATTTTCTTTAAAGAATATTTTGAACGAGTAAATACACATATTGAGACAGATGTATACACAAAAAGAGTAGATATGTATAATCCATTCAAATTATTTTTTACTGTAGGATATCGGATTAGCTGTGGATCAGTTAATTAAATGTATTAGCGGTGTCTCAATGGAGGCACCGCATTTTTAACATAAAAAAAAGATTGATATGAAATTATATTTTTTAATATTAATGATTGGTATACAATCTCAGTTATATGGGCAAATTAATAATTATTATATTGGTGTTGATATTGGATTGAATCTTGATGTTAATCAGGTAGTATCAAATGACAATAACTACTTTTCCTGTTGGACAAATTGTTGGAGTGAAAAAGATGATTTTTACCAAAGGAATGGTATTTTTTCGTTATCAGCGGGTGTTGAGTTAAGCAATAAGATGATATATGAATTAATGTTTACAAAACAAACATTAAATTTTACTTCTCAATATTTATTGCCGGTTGAAATAACATCTGATGTTGTGGGTGGCGGAGGTTATGCAGCTTCAGCACCACATTTCAAATGGACAGCCGGAACAGGGAGAAGGATTGGCTTAGGAAAACGGTTTTATTATATTCCTGTACTTCAGGCATCCTATATGTATGTTGAAAATGATATTACATCAATTTTCGTTATTGAAGAAACCTACCAAACTTATACATATAAGGAGTCATTGAGAAATCTTAATGAAAATCAATTTTTTATCGGGATAAAAAATACTCTTCAATGGAAAGCAAGCAATCGATGGAGTATAAATTTACAATTCGGCTATACCCAGGGACTTTTAAAAAATTATGAATTGAAACAAGAGATTCAGTTTGAATCTACCCCGGATGATATAAGCAAAGGCCATACAATATCAAGGCTTTCTCATGCTTTTGCTTCTTTAGGAACTTCATACATTTTTAAAATGAATTAGTTTACTCCTCAGACGGAATCAATGAATTGTATTCGTTTTGTATCAATACTATTTTTCTTTACCACCCTCAGACAACTTTTTGCGTCTAAAAAATGATTCACATTTTACCAACAATAAAATGATTAAAATATGAGATTAAATTTATGTTTACTGGTTTTTATTTTGCTCCTTTCTTCCTCCGCAACCGGACAGGCAAAGATCGGTATTCATGCAGCAATGTCAGAATATATGGGGCTTCAGACGGAACTATCACTGGAAGCTTCGGTTTATAAAAATTTTTCCCTTGCGATCCGGGGGTCTTATGGTCTTAGAAATTCATTCCAGTACAGGGGTGGAATCCGGTATTCTCCCCGATTGTTTGGCAAAACAAGACTGAGACTGGGAGCAGATTTTGGTAGTTATGTTTATCGTTATTCGCTGAATGAATCCTTTAGAATTCATGGAAAAATCAGAGGATTATCTTTAGGCTTAGAACAAGGGATTGGAGAGAGATGGGCTATTCAGGCAGAATTATCCAATCTTGAGTATTTTGAAGATGAATATAAAAGCAATATTTCCGGAGGAATTCACCTTGGTGTTATTTACAAAATTTCAAAATAATATAGTTTACACGGCTTTTTCAACCCAAAAAGTTAGTGTTATACTTATCATATTTCAGATATCAAATTGTCTTTTGTGTAATGGTTATAAACGCATTCAGGAAATAACAAACTTCTGTCTATCAGCTTCCTGTACGGAATTATATTAGTTTACGAAGTAATGTAAAGTCTCCTGCAAAGCAAATATTCGTGGATGAATGAAAAAATATAAAATCTGTGACGTCCATTTTGATGGACAATCTACTTTTTAGATCTACGAATACAAATTTTACGTGTACAATTCACTTCAGGGAAAATTTCTGGAGCAACTTAATGCGTACAACTCACCCCGCAAAACTTCCGAAGTCAATTGAACGTGTAAAATCCACCCCGGAAAAACTCCGAACCCAATTGTACACGTAAAATTCACTTCGGAAAACATCCGGACCCAATTGAACGCGTAAAATTCGCTTCGGAAAACTTCCGGAAGATCAATTTTTGTGTACGGCCGACTTTTTAGAACCTCCGAAACCAAATTTCGGTGTACGATTTACGTCCGGAGTTTTTCCGTTGCCGATTGAACGTGGATTTTTCTGTTCGGAAAACTTCCGGGGTGGATTGAACGTGGATTTTTCTGTTCGGAAAGTTTCCGAAGCCGATTGAACGCAGTTTTTTTGAGTCCGGAGTTTTTCCGAACCCGATTGAACGTGGTTTTTTGAGTACGGAAGTATTTTTTTCTTCGCCGTCCACCAAAATTCGGGTTGGGAAGTACTTTTTATTGAATCGTCCACGGTTTTTTTATGTCCGGAGTTTTTCCGAAGCCGATTGAACGTGGTTTTTTCTGTTCGGAAAACTTCCGGGGTGGATTTACCGTGGCTTTTTCTGTTCGGAGGTTTTTTTTTCTTCGCCGACCACGGAGATTTGGGTTGGGAATTACTTTTTATTTAATCGACCACGGTTTTTTTATGTCCGGAGTTTTTCCGAAGCCGATTGAACGTGGTTTTTTCAGTATATTTTTTTGTAGAAGTGGATTGAAC
>JBATMZ010000120.1:0-2584 GCA_049290115.1 Saprospiraceae bacterium
ACAAGCTGCTAAAAAGAGGATAATAAATAAAGAAAAATATTTCATTTTTTGGTATTTTAATTTTGAATAATTATCTGAATAGTGGGTGAAACAATTATATTCTGCCTAGGGCTGTTTTCCAATCCAACAAAGCCGAAAGTACATTATACACAGCATCGGTATATCTCGATTGGGCCATGTACAAATCGGATTCAGCTTGGGTCACCTCTAGACTTGAACCAACCCCTTCTCTAAATTTTATTAAAGTTTTATTGTAAATATTTTGAGTTGTGGACAATGCTTTTTTTCTGTTTTCTAGACCATTTGAGGCACTTTTGTAGGAAATAAATGCATTGGTTACTTGAAGTTGAATTGAATTTTCGAGGTTTTGCTTTTCAATATCAGACTCCATGGTACGGATCTTAACACGCTGAAGTTTTGCAGATTTTTGTCCTCCATCGTATATGGGAATTTGTAATGCCAAACCCACCGCAGACTGAGGTATCCAACCAGTCTCATTTTTATCAAATAGATCCTTTCTATATAAATTGCCTTGAACATTGGCAAAACCACGAAGGGTTGGATAATATCCTGCTTTTGTTCTCAAATAATCAAGTTGGTTTAAGTCTTGCCCAAGTTGGATTAGCTTATATTCTTGTCTCTGAGAAAAGTCAACACCTGCTTTTTCCAATTCTGCCGCATTATTCCAACTAATCATCAAATCAGTGATAGTTTGCGATAATTGAATCTCTTGGTTCATAGGAAAATTCATCTGATACTTTAATAAGTTTTTGGTTATTTGCACCAGTTGTGTTATGTTTTCCGTTTCAGTCGAAAGGTTATCGTAGGATAACTGAAGTCTGTCGACATCCAATGATTCGGCAAAACCATTATCAAACATCGCTTTAATTTCATTTAGTGACTTGGAAAGATTTAAAAGATTGTTTTCCATAACCATTAAATTTTCCTGAGCCAACAAAACCGATAAGTAAGCTTTGGTAATATTTTCTTTTATCGTTTGGATACTAACTTCCTTTTCCTGTGCCACAAGTTCTTTGTAAAAACGGGCGGCCTTCACACCATAAAGGTAGGAACCATCAAACAACATACTGGAAACCTCTAAGCCAGCTGAAAGTGAATTTGGCTGAAAAAGAGAAAACTTAAAAGTCTGGGGTGCATCTAATTCCCGCGAAGGGATAACATTTTCATTAAATAAAATATTATACACGGACGGGCCTATAAAATCAGCAACGGGCTGTGCTGGTACGGCAAGATAATACTGGTAATTTACCGAAGAACTAACGATTGGAAGGCCGATGGCTTTAAATTCTTTCACTTGGGCCGCTGCATCTGATACCGCCAAATTTTTTAATTTAATTTCATTATTTTGCTGAAGTCCATACTTCACCGCATCGTCTAAACTAAAGGTCTGCTGTGATCTACTATCAGGTGAAAACCAAAAAATAGAAAATAAAAGAATGATTATTTTTTGCATATAGAAGGTTTAAGAATTATAAATAGAAAGGGAAGACAATTTTTTACGACCATTCTCCGAAACTATTCCGTGTAAATGGTAATTTTCCAACTGCTTCATAAGCGATATTAAGTCAAATTCAGAAATCGGAAATATTTCCTGATTCACAATAGTATTTGATTTTGCCACATACAACTTTGCAATAACAAAAGGGTCAAGGTCATTTCGGTACAAGTTTTCATTTTGGCCTCTGACAATATTATTCTGAATAGTTTCTCTGATGAATGAAAAGTGCTGTCCTTCAATAAGCGTCCAGCAATCAGGGTAATATTTTTTTAAATCAAATATAAGAGACGGTTTGATTTGCATTAAAAACTGCATGACGTGCTTAGATATTGCGTGAATTTCGTCGATAGCATCTGTAGATTCATTGGTAATCTTTCGTATCTCTTTTTCATCTTGCAATAAATGAATCCGAATAACTTTTTTTATCAAGTTTTCTTTCGAATCTATTTTAGTATAAATCGTTTTTTTGGACACACCCAAAACATTGGCAATATCATCCATGCTGACACTTCTAACTCCATATTTCATAAAGAGCTCAAAAGCTGCACCCAAAATATTGTCACCAATTTTCATACTTGTCGAGATAATCTATTTGTTTTAATGGCTTTGCTAATAATAAATGTTCAAAATTTCACAAAGTTAAGAGGATAAACGATGGAAACTATAAAAGGTTTATAAGTTTCCGACGAAATATTATATTTTTTCGACTAAAATAAATGCCGCTATCAACATGATATATCTTTTACTATGATAAATATCAAATAAGATTGGGTAATTAGAAAATATCACGGTTCAGAAAACTTTGAAATTTTAGTATATTTTTACAAAATGGTTGAACTATCATCTATTATTTTATCACTAAATTATTGACCGGACATATTTGGAAGTGTTCTAAAAATTACTTAACTTTACGAGTTATTAATAGTTATTTTAATAGTTATTCAAAATTAAATTTACATGGGATTTTTGAGTTCGTTGAAACGATTGTTTTTTGCTACAGAAAGTGTGACAAAATCAGCGGTAAATAAAGGTGTAGAGTATACCAAAGAAAAAGGAAGAGAAGTC
>JBATMZ010000121.1:0-1843 GCA_049290115.1 Saprospiraceae bacterium
GTACGATACACGGCAGTGGAAACTCTGTCAGTCCCGGCAGATCTCTGTGACTGTCATATGTCACCTTTACAGCCATGGTTCGCAGTCCTAGACTCTCTGCAGCTTTTGATATCCCAGCTAATGATACTCCTTGCCGAGAGATATGACACTTCTCTCTCAGTTTTTGCAACGATACCGCACGCCCATGATGATCGGTGATCATCATGAGACAGGCTGGACCGCAGTCCATGGCGTCGAGTTGGTGGGTGAATGGGAAAGGCATTGTTTTTATTCTGCAGTATCATCTTTATTCATCTCATCTACCATTTCTCTCATTCCATAATAATCTATGGCCTTTTGCTTGAGTGGATTGGTACTCCATTCACTCCATTCTCCTGTGTAGGGATTGTATCCACATTTGAGTGGTTTACTTAGAATATCATCAGGATCTTCTACATAAGCCCTACAATCAGTGCAAATGTATCTAAACTCACAGTCTTTGCACACGTGGATTTTGTCTTTATTGATATCCCAATACTTCTTGAATCCTGGCTTTTCTATGGCTTCTGCAAGTGTTGTATCACGAATATTTCCAAATGATTCTGTCATAGATGGGCAATTTTTGATGTTTCCTTCGGAGTCTATGGAGATTTTTCGGTTGAGGCAGGAGTTGTGTTTGAGGGAAATTTGATAAGCATCTAATCCAATTCTGAAATTATTTGTTTCAATATTACCACAACACTTTACATCACTTAAATCTTCTTCAAGAATTATGATATTAGGATAAGTACTAAGATTACAGACCATTTGTTTTTCTCTAGCATAATGGTCGACATTGTGAATACAGAATAAATTGATGATTGGAAATTTTTTCAAAAGTTCTATACAAAAATTAAATATTGAAAAATCAAAGTAAATAGAGTATATGTCAAGTGAATACATGTTGTGTGTAATGCATAAATCAATAAGACTTACTAATTTACTTTGCTCAATATTTGAATTTATTCTAATTTCAATATGTCTACAGTTTAGACTATTCAATTGAAAAAATATCATTGGTATAAATTTTTCTATCCCTTCTGAAAAATTCAAAATAAAACTCTGAATTGTGCATAACTCCAATTTTATATTGGTTTTCTTGTGATAAATAAATTTCTCACTTTTTGGTTTTAAAATTTCATAGCTAGCAAAAAAAATAGTGATTTCCTCCTTCAGTTCTTCAGAGATATCCTTTATGTTTTTATTATGTAAATAATCCACTACATACTCTGGTATTCTTATTAATTGACCTCGCCAATTATCTTGAAGGATTGAATATTTTGATCCTTTCACAATAGAACAATGTTTGATTAACTCTATCATATTGAGGGTAACATTTGTGATAATGGAAAAGGAGGAAACGTAATCCTTCTAGTTTCATTTTTGAAATCCCAATATGCTCCTATAACATCCTCCGGTTTCCGCGTATATGGTTTTTCAGTTGGAAAATTCATTATTAAGGGTAGATTATTGAAAAATTTGTTCATAATTAAGAATTTTGTGGGTCTAAGGATATTAATTTTTTTGCTATTATTTCGTATAAACCATACTCACACGGAACTTCAACCATATCAAACTGTCCAACAGGATTTACTTCTAAAAAATAATAACGACCATTTTTATATATCAAATCTATTGATCCAGTATTTAAGCCTAAATCATTCATTAATAGGACAATTAAAGTAGAGGTTTTAGAATCCATTTGATAGGGCACCATTCTAGATAATTTGGAATGATTATAATTTCTAAAATCCACTTCTGTGGTTGGATCATTTTGTGATAATATTGCCATTGAATACAATTCTCCAAAGAAATAAAAAATTCT
>JBATMZ010000122.1:0-1918 GCA_049290115.1 Saprospiraceae bacterium
TCATACGTAGGTGGTGTAAAGTTTACAAAGTTGTTTTGCATTGGCAGGTAACAGAAAATACCACTGGCAGTACCTCCCCAGATATTCCCTGATTTGTCTTCACATAAATCAAATATACTGTTGTTGATTAATGAAGAACTGTCTTTTCCGGATTTAAAATTATAAAAATGAACTCCATCAAATCGATTTAGGCCATTCATGGTACCAATCCATAGCATATCTCTGCTATCCTTTAACAGACTAAAACACAAATTATTACTGAGTCCCTGACGTTCACCTAAATGATGGAAAATAAAATCAGTAGTCTGAGCAAACAGGTGAATAGATAAAAAAATCGACACAACTGTATAAAATATTCTGAACGACACGATCTGGTTATTTTGATGCAAGGTATTTAATCCCTTTGGTTTGGACAAGATTATTCTTTTTAAATGTCTGAATATGAATCCAGATGTAGGTAATAACCATTTAAATGTAAATAGGACAAAAGGGAGCATTTTTAGTGCTTATACCTGATTGATTTTTGTAGTTAGAATAGCATGTCAGTGCATTTACATTTCAATTTTGGATATCCACATATCAAGTGTAAAATAAAACACATCAACTGGCTTTAATTTTTTGGAAAATTATTCTGATACATCTTTGTGGCATCATTCATCAAATAAAATAATTTAATTCCAATTTTTAAAAAATATAATATTATGAAAATCCAATTAGTTCTTTCGATTTTACTTGCTTATTGCATAAACGGAAATGGCCAAAATGTAGGAATCGGCAATGTTACTCCATTAATGAAACTACATATTTCAAAACCGGAAAGTGACGTGCTGCTTTTGGAAAATACACAGACATTAAATCCAAATATCAGCAATGCCATGTACTTTAAAACAGGCAATAATTCCTTTCAATACACTGGCGCTATAAAGACGATTGGACAAACTGTGAATACTGCCAGACTTGGATTTTTTACCTTTGCTGCCAGTTCACCTGGTTCATTGTTAGAGCGATTAAGTATTACAGATTCAGGCATTATAGGAATAGGCACTATTACTCCGCATGGAACATCTATCCTGGATGTGTCTAGCACAAACAAAGGTTTTTTGCCACCCAGAATGACAGAAGCACAGAGAAATGCAATCTCATTTCCTGCCGAAGGATTGATGATTTACAATACTACAAGGAAAAAGCCTAATTATTATGATGGCTCAGATTGGCGAAATGCGGATGGCTCTAGTGCCACACTTTTTTCTGTTGGTGCACCTTATGAAGGAGGAATCATAGCTTATATCTTGCAACCCGGTGATCCGGGTTATACGGCTGGAGTACCTCATGGGATAATTGCAGCACCAATTGATCAAAGTAGTATCAATTTTCCAACATATTGGGGCTGTAATGGCATCAATCTCACAGGTGCTGAGGGAGGTACTCTTGGTACTGGGAATCAAAATACCAGTGATATCATGGCTGGGTGTAATACGGCCGGTATCGCAGCAAGAATTTGCGGAAATCTTGTTTTAAATGGTTATGATGATTGGTATCTGCCCAGCAGGTTAGAATTGCATAAATTGTATTTAAATAAAATAGCAATAGGAGGATTTATGAATAATGGTTGGTATTGGTCTTCCACTGAAAACGGATCTTCTGAGGCTTATATGGTCTACATGAGTGATGGTACACAATTACAATCTAACAAAACTAATAGTAATTTTGTCCGTGCAATCCGATCATTTTAATAATGAAGCCGAATAATGACATTTCGATGTGTGGCTTCAAAATATTTTTTAATCCTGAAAAAGATTTCGATATGAACACATCTTTTGCCAAAATTAATGACAAGTTACATCGTATCACACAAACATAATTTATAATGGTCATTTATCTTTTTATACTCAAAATAAATTGGTTTGTGAAAAATGCT
>JBATMZ010000123.1:0-20788 GCA_049290115.1 Saprospiraceae bacterium
CTTTAGAGGATCTACTCAAGGTTTTCTAAAAATTGAATCACTTTCATCCCTCAATAGAGTTTTTTCTCTGAGTGGTTCCAAAAAATCAGTCATAAGGTCTTTGGAATTACTCATTATAGACGAAGTGAGTATGTTGAGAGCTGACTTGTTGGATGCTATTGATTTTGTATTAAAAAAAGTAAGGCAGAATAGACAGCTTTTTGGTGGGGTTCAATTGCTCTTTATAGGTGATTTATACCAACTCCCTCCAGTGGTTAAACAGGATGAATGGGAAATTTTAAGAAAGTATTATTCGGGTATGTTTTTTTTTCAGGCCAAATGTTTGGAAAATAATTTACCTGTTTATATAGAATTAAAGACCATATACCGTCAGACAGATGAACGATTTATAGGTATTTTGAATAACTTACGCAACAATCAATTTTTACCTGAAGATAAAATCGCACTTCAAAAATATGTGCTACCTACATTCCAATTATTAG
This sequence comes from Saprospiraceae bacterium, assembly GCA_049290115.1. Taxonomy (GTDB): domain Bacteria; phylum Bacteroidota; class Bacteroidia; order Chitinophagales; family Saprospiraceae; genus OLB9. The sequence continues at coordinate 483 of JBATMZ010000123.1, forward strand.
ATCATCCAGGCTACATATATTTAACTACGCACAATAGAAAAGCAGACATCATCAACCACGATGCGCTGCAAAAATTAAATACTACAAATTTCCGTTTCAAAGCAGAAGTAGAGGGAGAGTTTCCCGATAAATTATTTCCGATGGACGAAATTTTACATTTTAAAATTGGAGCCCAAGTGATGTTTCTTATAAATGATTTGGCGTATGATAAAAGGTATTATAATGGCAAAATTGGTATTATTTCCAGAATTTCAGAGTCCGAAATAGAAGTGGATTGTGCAGAGGACAATCAAAAAATTGAAGTCGAAAAATATGAATGGTTCCATAAAAAATATGAAGTCAACCCACAAACCAAAGAAATAGAAGAAAAAGTTTTGGGTAGCTTTGTACAATATCCGATAAAATTAGCTTGGGCAATTACTGTACATAAAAGTCAAGGTCTAACATTTGATAAGGCAGTCATGGATGTGAGTGACGTTTTTCAACCGGGTCAGGCATATGTGGCTTTGTCAAGACTTCGATCATTGGATGGTTTGATTTTGACAAAACCTTTTGAACTTCCTTCCTTAGCCATTAGTTCGGATATTGCTGATTTTTCTCATCTAGAGCCGAGCTTTTCCACATTGGAAAACAACCTTCAAGTGGGCACAATTGCCTATCTTAAAGATTATATCCAACAAGCATATAACCTCAAGGATCTTTTGGTGAAATGGTCCAATTATTCCAAAGAAAATATAAGTATTTCTGGAAATGGTGCATCATCAAAATATGCTGCTGGCGTATTATCAGCCTTGAATAAACTGACTGAAGCCAATCCGGTTTCATTGTCTTTCATGAAATGGGTTGAGGTTTATTTTTCAGAAAAAGGATTGCATAAAGATATTTTGAAACAAAAAGTGGAAGGTGCATTTCAATATTTTTTTAATATTTTGGATCCTATTGAAAAGGATGTATTGACGTGGTTGGAAGAGCTTACTTTTACCAAAAAAGGTAAAACATTGTATAAGGAGCTTGGAGAATTGGAAGAAATCTTAGTGAGGACCATTTTACGGATGTATAAAACAAATTGTTTAGTAGTAGCTTGGACTGAGCACAGAGTATTTGATAAAACTGTTTTCCAAGACTCATTTTTCTTAAATTATAGAGCTGAAAAAGTAAAAGAAGTTGTAAAAGTGGTCAGATTAGGAAAATTGGATATTGAACCAATTTTTGAGCATGACAAAAGCAGAAGTAAAAAAGGAAAAGATGGATCAAATAAAATTCCTACTCATCAAATTACTTATGCTATGTGGCAACAAAATATGCCCATATCAGATATTGCTAAAGAAAGAAAACTAACGGAAAATACCATAGAAAACCATTTTGCCAAATTGATAGAAGAACAAGTATTAAATCTTAATCAAGTCATGTCAGATGATAAAATTGGCGAACTAGAATCCAAAATGAAAAAGTACAAAGGAGAGCCTAATTTGACAAACATCAAAAACTTCATGGGAATCGGGTATTCGTACGGAGAAATTCGATTATTTTTAGCTGGGAAAAAAGAAAAAAACAATTTGACCTAAAGTTTTCATTCAAGTTTTTTTTTGTCAATCTACGTACCATTAGCAGAAATACAAAGATTCTATTATTACAGTAATATTCCAACTAGGTTAAAAAAAAATGGTAGGGTATTTTAAATTGCTTTTCTATGAAATAGCTACATATTAAATATTATTATTATATTTACACCTCGAATTGTAAACCTTATAGAATTAATATTTAATAAAAATAAACAGTGTATGGCTAAAATTTTGATCGTAGATGATGACAAGAGTATCAGAAAGACCTTACGCGATATCTTAGAATTTGAAAAGTACGAAATCGATGAGGCTACAGATGGCTTGGACTGTTTGGTGAAAATCAAACAAAATAAGTTTGACGTCATCATTCTCGATGTTAAAATGCCTCGTATGGACGGCATGGAAGCTATCGAAAAAATACAAAATCTCAATCCTGATATTCCAGTTATCATGATTTCGGGTCATGGAAATATCGACACAGCCGTGGAAGCTGTAAAAAAAGGAGCATTTGACTATATTCAGAAACCACCAGATTTAAATAGATTGTTGATCACTTTACGCAATGCTATGGACAAATCTTCTCTGATTACGGAGAAAAAAGTTTTGCAACGTAGGGTTTCCAGTTCTAAGATTCAGGAAATGATTGGCGAATCTGAAGAAATGCTACATATTAAAGAAACCATCGAAAAAGTGTCGCCGACTGATGCTCGTGTATTGATTAATGGAGAAAATGGAACGGGTAAAGAATTGGTGGCTCGTTGGGTACATCAATCTAGTAGAAGAAACGAACTTCCACTCATTGAAGTCAACTGTGCAGCCATTCCATCTGAGCTTATCGAAAGTGAATTATTTGGCCATGAAAAGGGGTCATTTACTTCTGCTATAAAACAACGTTTGGGCAAATTTGAGCAAGCCAATGGTGGAACACTTTTTTTGGATGAAATAGGTGATATGAGCCTATCGGCGCAAGCCAAAGTACTTAGGGCTTTACAGGAAAGTAAGATTACTAGGGTAGGTGGGGAAAAGGATATTACGGTCGATGTAAGGGTGATAGCAGCTACCAACAAAGACCTTCGTCTTGAAATTCAAAAAGGCAATTTTAGGGAGGATTTATACCATCGGTTAGCAGTCATTATTTTGAAAGTACCATCACTTAATGAAAGAATGGCCGATATACCTGTTTTGGCAGAACATTTTGTCGCTCAAATTTGTGACGAATACAATGTTGCCCACAAAAAAATAGAAAAGAGCGCAATGTTGGCCCTACAAAATTATAATTGGACGGGAAATATCCGTGAATTGCGTAATGTGGTAGAGAGATTAATCATTCTTTCTGACAAAGTCATTACGGAAAAAGATGTCAATTTGTATGTGTCCCATAATAGAGAATCGTCGGATCAATTAAAAACACTTTTTGATAAATTTGAAGATTTGAATACATTAAAAAATTATATCAAAGAAGAATTTGAAAAATATAAAGGAGTTTTGGCTTAGCCAAAATAGTTTGAAATAAAAAAATTATGAAGGAGGAATTTGCATCCGACAGTACTGGAAAAAAGATTAAAAAGTGGAGTGAACTCAAGGGAGAAAATAGCTGGACTCTGTTTAAGGTTATCTCCGAATTGGTCGAAGGATTTGAAACACTCAACCAACTTCCTCCTTGTATTTCTATTTTCGGTTCTGCACGAACTCAACCAGACCATAAATATTATCAACTAGCGACGGAAGTTGCACAAAGGTGTGTTGATGAAGGATTTGGTATTATTACCGGTGGGGGTCCTGGTATTATGGAGGCAGGCAATAAAGGGGCCTATTTGCAAGGTGGACTTTCTGTCGGTTTGAATATCGATTTACCATTCGAACAAAACAACAATCCATACATCGACCCTTCAAAAAATTTAAATCACCGATATTTTTTCGTTCGCAAGGTCATGTTTGTCAAATACGCTCAAGCTTTTGTGGTTTTACCTGGTGGTTTTGGTACATTAGATGAAATGTTTGAAGTGCTCACACTGATTCAAACTAAAAAAATTAGCCCTGTTCCTGTAATTCTTGTAGGATCCGAATATTGGTCTGGATTAAAAGATTGGATTCGAGAAACTATGTTGGGTTCGGCTAATAATATTGCTGAAAAAGACTTGGACTTACTTCCTATTACAGATGACCCTGGTGAAGTAGTAAATATCATCACCCAATTTTACGATACGTCACAAAAGGGACATACCCTCAAACCTAATTACGAACTGTAAATCATTTCTCATAGTGATACTAAGGTGCAGTATTTGTTAGAAATAATTAATTTGTATGTACAGTGCAAATAAAATTACTTCTTTATGCAAATGATTTCACATGAAATAATAGTTGAAAAAGACTTAACACATGTTGAATGTATAGTCATTCTTAAATTATTTCCAATTTTTTTTTGACACGGAAAAATCAACTTATTCGTAAGTATTAAAAAATTGTATCAAAAATTAATCAAATGATTAAAATATATGATTAAATCAAGATAATTGTTTTATCTTTGTGTCTAATATCATATAATGGCAGATACAAATCTCTTAAAAATGAAGGATATTAGCACAGAAAAGAGCATAAAAATTGCTGCCAGAATGGTATTTCATGAAAAGGGATTTGCGGCAACACGCACCCGAGATATTGCCGAAAAGGCGGGCATTAATTTGGCCTTACTCAATTATTATTTTCGAAGTAAACAGAAATTATTTGACATTATCATGTTCGAAACCATGATGCAGTTTATGCAGTCAATTATAGTCGTTTTTAATGACGATTCAACAACATTAGACAATAAAATTGAAAGTATAATTAATGGTTATATTGACTTATTAGTCGTTGAACCACAAATTCCGTTGTTTATTATGCATGAATTAAAAAATGGCCAGGTTCCACATTTTTTTACGCAATTTGATTTGAAAGACAAGTTACTGACTTCTGTTTTTGTTCGTCAGTACCAAGATGCTATTCAATCAGGATATTATAAAAATATACCTTTTATTCATTTTCTAATGAATTTGATGGGCTTGTGTGTTTTTCCATTTATTGCTTCTCCAGTGATAAAAATGATGGGAAATTTGGACGACCCACACTATAAACAAGTGATGATAGAGCGGAAAATATATATTGCTGAATGGATAAATGATATAATAAAAGTAAAATCTTAATTGTATACAAAACTTCAAAATAATAATGATTATGACCTTGCGTAAATCCTATTTGATATATAGTATAACGATTTTAATGATAGCTCCTTTGAGTTCGCCTATTTTTTCTCAATCAACATATTCTCAGGTCACTTTAGACCGCTGTTTGATATTGGCTAGACAAAACTATCCACTCATTTCCCAATTTGGATTAATTGAAAAATCTAAAGAAATTACCTTGGAGAATACGGCGAACATGTTGATACCACAAATCATCCTTTCCGGACAAGCGACTTATCAGTCTGATGTAACTGGTTTACCCATTCAATTACCTAATTTTGAAGTTCCGACAGTAGCCAAAGATCAATATAGAATCTTTGCTGAATTTAATCAGTCTCTTACAGATTTTTATACGATACGAAACCAAAAATCACTGATATCCCAACAAGCGGAGGTAGACCAAAATAAGTTGGAAGTTGAATTTTATAAATTGCAGGAACGTATATTGGATTTGTACTTTGGTGTATTACTTTTAGATGCTCAAATCTTACAAGTAAACATTCTCAAAAAAGACATAGAAGCTGGTAAGGAAAAAGTGGCTTCAGCTGTTAAAAACGGTATTGCTTTGCTTGGTGCGGAAGATCAATTGCAGGCAGAATGGCTGAAGGCAGAACAGAAAATGATCGAATTATCTTATAGTAAAACCGCCTTATTAAGAGTTCTTTCTACCTTAACCCAAGTAAAATTGGATGAAAATACAAACTTTGTTATACCCGAATCACTTCCAGTCAGTGTAGGTATCAATAGACCCGAACTGAAGTTGATACAAAGCCAACAAATAGCGTTGGATGTTCAATCTCGAGTCATTGATCAACGCACTTTGCCGAGATTTAATGTATTTGCCCAATTTGGAGCTGGTCGTCCAGGACTAAATATGTTGAGCAACGATTTTGACCCATACTGGATAGGAGGTTTACGCCTTCAATGGAATTTGTCCTCATTTTATACGATTAATAAGGAAAAACAAATTCTAAGGGTTAATCGAGAAATTTTGTCCACTCAACAAGAGGCTTTGATGTTAAATATATATACTCAAATGACGCACCAGGAAGAAGAACTAGAAAAATTAAAACAATTGATGGTTAGAGATCAATCCATTATAAATCTGCGTGAAAATATTTTAACTACGGGGAAAGTACAATTGGAACAAGGTGTCATCACTTCCGTGGAATATGTAAACTTTGTCCATGCTGTTGATCTGGCAAGGCAAAATCTAGCATTAAATGAAATGAAGTTGGCCAAAACCGCATTCCAAATGAAACATATTAGTGGATATCAAGTAAACCCTCAATCAAATTAAATATTATAATAAAGTTTAAATTGTAATAGTATGACAATCATCAAAAAGATACTTATTTTATGGTCACTCATAGGAGTCACCTTGTTCTCATGTAATCATAACCAAGTAGATTTTAATGCTACAGGCTCTTTTGAAGCCATTGAAACGATTATATCTTCTGAATCTCAAGGTATTCTGCAAGAGATGTATGCTGAAGAGGGCAAAACTTTAAAGTCAGGCCAGTTAGTTGCGGCCATAGATAGTACATCTTTATTGCTTAAAAGAAAACAATTGTATGCTCAGTTGGAAGTGGTTTCTTCTAAAAAACCAAACGTGGCCGAATTAACACAATTTTACGACGAGCAATGGAAAGTTGCCAAAACACAGTTAGACAATCTACTTCAGGAGAAAACCAGGTTTGAAAAACTTGTGGCTAGCAACGGGGCTACCAAAAAACAATTAGACGACATCGTAACACAAGTAGCCATTTCACAAAAACAATTAGACGTCATTAAATCCCAAAAGAGAGCACAAGAATCTAGCCTTGGAACTCAAATTACTGGAATGGAGAGTGAAAAATCAGTTGTCCTAACGCAAATCGAACAAATAGAAGACCAGATAAAAAAGTGTGTTATTTTAAATCCTGTCGAAGGCACAGTTTTAACAACCTATGCTGAAAAAAATGAAATGATGGCACCTGGAAAACCATTGTACAAAATTGCAGACGTCTCCCAATTATACCTGAGAGCTTTTATTACGGGTAACCAACTACCTAATGTAAAGATAGGCCAAAAAGTGGTGATTAGTACCGACGATGGAAAAGGTGGTCTAAACGAAAGGGAAGGTATCATAACATGGATAAGTGAAAAAGCGGAATTTACGCCAAAAACTATTCAAACCAAAGATGAAAGAGCCAATTTGGTGTATGCGATGAAGGTAAAAGTGGCCAATGACGGATATTTAAAAATTGGTATGTACGGAGAAGTAAAATGGTAACAAATGGATATCGTTGTTGATCAAATCACTAAAACATATGACAAAGGAAGGGTAACTGCCTTACATAATATTTCTTTTGAAGTACCTAAAGGATCTCTTTTTGGTTTAATTGGTCCGGATGGTTCTGGTAAAACAAGCCTTTTTCGGGTTCTGACTACACTACTTTTGGCTGAAAAAGGAAAGGCATCTGTTTTGGGTTGGGATGTCGTTAAAGACTTCCAACATATCAGAAACAATATTGGTTATATGCCCGGCAAGTTTTCTTTATACCAAGACTTAAGTATAGAAGAAAATTTGCGGTTTTTCGCTACAGTCTTTAACACTTCTATCCAAGCAAATTACGATTTAATCAAAGATATATACGTTCAATTAGAGCCTTTTAAAAACCGTCCATCGGGAAAATTGTCTGGGGGAATGAAACAAAAACTAGCCTTATGTTGTGCCTTAATCCACAGACCTAAAGTTTTGTTTCTCGATGAACCAACTACAGGAGTCGATGCCGTTTCCAGAAAGGAATTTTGGCATATGCTGGAAAAACTTAAAAAAACTGGACTGACCATTCTCGTTTCTACACCATATATGGATGAAGCATCTTTATGTGAAACGATTGCCTTGATTCAAGAAGGTGAAATCATGTCCATCGATACGCCAAATGGTATAATAAACGCATTTCCCGAAGATCTGTATGCTGTCAAAACGAGTGATATGCACCGGCTTTTGAAAGATTTGAGGGCTATGCCTGATATTCAAAGTTGTTTTTCTTTTGGAGAATACCATCACGTTACATTTAAATCATCAAACAAAGGCACTAATGTAGCGAACGCTGCACACCTATCTTTGTTATCCAAGTCTCATTTGGATATAGATATCAAAAAAATTACGCCAACCGTCGAAGATTGTTTCATTCAATTGATGGTTTCGTCATGACAAAAGAAAAGAGCATACAAGTTGAACGGTTAACCAAAAGATTTGGAGATTTTACCGCTGTCGATCATATTTCTTTTGATGTAGAGATGGGGGAAATATTTGGATTTTTGGGCGCCAATGGTGCAGGAAAAACAACGGCTATGAGAATGTTGAGCGGCCTTTCAATTCCAACATCGGGAAAAGTAAATATTGCGGGTTTTGATATATACAAAGATACTGAAAAGATCAAGCAGAATATAGGCTACATGAGCCAGAAGTTTTCATTGTATGAAGACCTAACACCTATGGAAAATATTATTTTTTTTGGTGGTATTTATGGCATTCACGGAAGTGATTTAAAACAAAGAGCATTAGATTTAATCCAAAGACTTGGACTAGGAAAAGAAAAAAATACTTTGGTCGGTGCTTTGCCACTGGGATGGAAACAAAAATTGTCTTTTTCGATTGCTATTTTGCACCATCCTAAAATTGTGTTTTTGGACGAACCAACGAGTGGGGTAGACCCAGTCACACGGAGGCAGTTTTGGGATTTGATTTACGAAGCAGCCGAACGAAATATCACAGTTTTTGTGACTACCCATTATATGGATGAAGCTTCCTATTGTGATAGGATTTCGATTATGGTTGATGGTGCCATCAAAGCAATGGGTACGCCTTTGGATTTGCAAAAACAATATCAAACAGATAATATGGACGATGTTTTTTATGAACTTGCCAGAGGAGCTAAAAGGATTGAATAACGAGAATTAATAGGTATGAAATCACAATTTATTGCTTTTATTGTCAAAGAATTTTACCATGTTTTTCGAGACAAAAAGACCTTACTTCTTTTATTCGGTATGCCCATTGCACAAATTGTCTTGTTTGGTTTCGCCCTGACCAATGAGATTAAAAATGCAAAAGTTATGATCTATGATCAGGCAAAAGACGAAGCTTCAAGAGCCATCATTCAGAAACTTGAAGCCAATGCTACGTTAGAAATGGCAGGCGAAATTAGAAGCGAAAAAGAAATTTTATCTTCATTTAAAAATGGAAATATAAAACTTATTGTGATTTTTCCTTCACATTTCCAACAAAATTTACTCCACCAAAATCACGCACAGGTCAAAATTATTGCCGACGCTTCTGACCCAAATACAGCGACAACTTTGACCAACTACACGACAAATATCATCATGGACTACCAAAAATCATTGTGGAATGGTCAAAAACTTCCCTATGAAATCAAAACGGATGTCCGTATGATGTATAACCCCGAACTAAAAGGTGCCACCAATTATGTACCAGGTGTCATGGCCTTGGTTTTATTGCTCATTAGTGTTTTAATGACGTCGGTTTCCATTGTCAAAGAGAAGGAAACAGGTACCATGGAGGTTCTATTGGTTTCTCCTTTTAAACCAGTATTTGTTGTAATTTCCAAGGCAATTCCTTATTTTTTATTGTCTTTAATCAACCTGACCATCATCCTAATTTTGAGTGTTACCTTATTAAAAATGCCTATTAAAGGAAGTTTGTTGTTGTTGTATTTTTCCAGTTCACTTTTGATCTTAGCAGCTTTGTCTTTAGGATTATTGATATCAAATGTGACCCGGTCTCAGCAAGAAGCCATGCTCATATCTTTAATGGCCATGTTACTTCCCACGATGATGTTGACAGGTTTTATGTTTCCCCTGGAAAATATGCCGTTGCCTTTACAAATAGTTTCAAATATTATTCCTTCCAAATGGTATTACATCATTATTAAATCAGTGATGATCAAGGGTTTAGGTATATCTTTCATTTGGAAGGAAATGCTTATTTTATTGGGAATGACGGTGGTTTTATTGACCATTAGCATTCGAAAATTTAAATATAGACTAGCGTGAAAACACTAAGGTATTTATTACAAAAAGAATTCAAGCAGATCTTCAGGAATCCGATGATATTGCGACTTATCATCCTCATTCCTATTATACAGTTGTTGATTTTGCCTTTGGTAGCTGACTACGAAATAAAAAATATAGATATTTCGGTTGTAGATCAAGATCGAAGCACGTATTCAAGAGAATTAATCGATAAAATTACGGCTTCAGGTTATTTTACTTTGAATGATTATACCAATGATTTTAGAACTTCATTTGAAACTTTCGAAAAGGATAAATCTGACCTTATATTAGAAATACCTCAGCATTTTGAAAAAGATTTGGTAAACAATCAGGAAAGTTCGTTATTCCTTGCCGTCAACGCCATCAATGGTACAAAGGCTATGTTAGGTAGCAATTATCTAAGTAGAATTATTGGTAATTACAATCAGGAAGTTAGAGAAAAATGGATGCTTCAACCCAAAATAAACCCTTTGCCTGTGGTAGAAGTAGTGAGTGCCAATTGGTTTAATCCTTTTTTAAGTTATCCGGTATTTATGGTTCCCGGTATCTTGGTTTTGCTGGTAACCATGGTGGGTACTTATATGTGTGCTTTGAATATTGTGAAAGAAAAGGAAGTAGGTACCATCGAACAAATCAATGTATCACCTATAAAAAAACATCATTTTATTTTGGGAAAAATGATTCCGTTTTGGGTGATTGGAATATTTGTTTTTTCATTGGGATTATTTGGCGTAGGACGATTGGTTTACCATATTATTCCCCTAGGATCTATGGTTGCACTTTACACTTTTTTAGCAGTGTATATGGTGGCGGTTTTAGGTATTGGGCTTATAGTTTCTACCTATTCTCAAAGTCAGCAACAAGCTATGTCACTGGCCTTTTTCCTCATGATGATTTTTGTGTTGATGGGCGGTTTGTTTACATCAATTGAAAGTATGCCAACTTGGGCACAATGGATTGCCTTTGCCAATCCAGTTTCTCATTTTATTGAAGTGGTCAGGTTGATTGTTTTGAAAGGAAGTGGATTTGCAGAGATTAAAAATCAGTTTGTTATCATGGGCGGAATGGCCATTTTTTTTAATGGTTGGGCAGTCTTGAACTATCGGAAACGAAGTTGAATCATATTCTGTTAGAGGGTGTTGGACATTGGTATAAAATGAATATTAAGTAGGCGTTAACATAACGCTAATATAGGTGTGATTCCAATTTTTTCTGTTTCTTTGTCCTCGTAACCCAATTCAGCAACTGGCCATAATCAAACAATATGGAAAAAGAGTTTATTCTAGATATTCTTTCACAAAGTATAGAGGTTAAAAAATCGTTTTCTCAAGATAGGGACAGTCTTGCAGCTATTCAATACCAAGGAAATAAAATGATAGAATGTTTGCTGAACGGAGGTACGATTTGGTTTTGTGGAAATGGGGGCAGTGCAGCTGACGCCCAACATATAGCTGCCGAATTAAGTGGGCGGTTTTATTTAAATCGAAAGCCATATGCTGCGGAAGCCTTACATGTGAATTCGTCTTTTATGACGGCTGTGGCCAATGACTTTGGTTACGATCATGTATATGAAAGAGCCATTGAAGCATTGGGAAAAAAAGGAGATATTCTAGTAGCTATATCTACCTCTGGCAATTCTAATAATATTATATTGGCGGCAAAAAAAGCTAAACAATTAGGCATTAGTGCTTTCTTATGGTCTGGTAAAACAGGCGGGCAGTTGACGGCTTTGTGTGAAAGTTCAATTCTTGTTCCATCTACCATTACACCCAGAATCCAAGAAACCCACATTGTCATGGGACATATTTTATGTGAGTGGATTGAAAAAGAAATGGCGAATCGTGCAGGATGAACATAAAAACCAAAATATCAAATTCTTGGCCTAATTTCAAAATTAATGATAGCTGGACCTTATTTCTAGATAGAGATGGAGTGATTAATAAAAGAATTCCGTATGCATATGTTCGAGAATGGAGCGAATTTGAATTTCTGGAAGGTGTGTTGGATGCTTTAGCCAAATTTAATACACTTTTTGAAAAAATAGTGATAGTTACCAATCAAGCGGGTATTGAAAAAGAACTCATGAGCCATGAAATGCTACATGAAATCCACGAAAAAATGATGGAGGTTATCACCTTTCATGGAGGCAGAATCGACGAAATTTATTATTGTCCATTTAAAGCAGATTTGGATCCTTTATGCCGAAAACCAAATCCTGGCATGGCATTGGAGGCACAAAAAGATTTTCCAAATATAGAATTTAAAAAGAGTTTGATGATAGGCGATTCGGATTCGGATATAGCCTTCGGTAACCGCTTGGGAATGAAAACCATTTTAGTGGGTAAAAATCAAGATGTATATAAATTTGAAACTTTGTCGATACCTGATGCCAAGATGAGCAGCCTAGCCGATGTAGCGGAATACTTTTTTTATCTATAAGGTAAAGATTGTATAATTAGGACGTATAAATTCGTCAAATCATCAAATAGGCAAATCCAACAAATCCAACACATCCAACAGCCACTTACAATATTGTTTGTATATTTGAATTAAATTAAACAAAACCTTTCAATATGAAATATTTAAAATATACGCTATACTTTTTAATCATTCTAATCGTGATATTTTTTGGAATGGGCATCATCACACCGCAGGTTTCGTACGAAAGCGAAGTCACCGTAGACAAATCCCTTGAGGAATCATGGGCTGTAATGTCTGACGAATCTCGTGTCACTGAATGGCTCACCGACATTAAAAGAATGGAACACAAAAGTGGCATACCTAATACCGTTGGAGCAGTCTCTACTATTTATGTTGAAGATAATGGTCAAGAAATGATGATGGAAGAGACGATCACGGCCTTAGAGCCAAACAAACGAATCGCCATGACGTTTACGATGGACTTTATGAAGATGGACTACGAAATGTCCTTGAGTCAAAAAGAAGGGAAAACGCTTATTAAATCTAACACTACAACGGTTGGGAATGGAATGTTTGCCAAATCCATGTTGGCCTTTATGCCAAAGGCCATGAAGAAACAAGAAGATAAAAACATGCATAATCTGAAAAAAGTAATCGACGAAAATGCCAAAAATTATTTTCAGGATACCATCCAAATTATATCTAAGGATTCCATTGAATAAGATGATAATGCTATTTTTGTATTAAAATTGCCAACAAAAATGAAAATCCTAATTACGGGCGCAACTGGTAATGTGGGTTTATCCGTTTTAAACTATCTTAAAAAATTAGACTCAAACGTTGTTGTAATTGCCGGTGTAAGAAATGTAAATAAAGCGTCAGACAAATTAAATGATTTTGATGTTTCACTTGTGCCATTTGACTTTGAAGAAAAAGCAACATTTGGACTGGCACTTTCCAGGATAGATATCCTCTTTTTGGTTCGTCCGCCCCAACTTGCGGATGTAGAAAAGTATTTTAAGCCACTGCTAGAAGAAGCGGTGAATTGTTTTGTTAAACATATCGTTTTCTTATCAGTTCAAGGTGTTGAAAACAGTAAAATCATTCCTCATCACAAAATAGAAAACCTTATTTTAGCACAAAAAATTGGGTATACTTTTTTGCGCACAGCTTATTTTATGCAAAACTTTACCACCACGCTACGTTCTGATCTCCTAAATAAACAGAGAATATTTTTACCTGCTGGGCGAGCAAAATTTACCTTGATTGATGTTAAAGATGTAGGTTTTGTAGCTGCAAAAGTATTGACGGATCCACTCAGTCATCTTAATAAAAGTTATGAATTAACCAATTATGAAACCTTGACTTTTACGGAAATGGCGGACAAATTGAGTCATAGATTAGGACATAAAATCCAATTCATTTCCCCTAATTTATTGAACTTTTATATTTCAAAAAGAAAGGAAGGCGTTTCTCTAATGTACATTTTAGTTTTAATCATGTTACACTATTTTCCTAGGTTTCAAAAAACCCCAAAAACCACAGATTGTGTGGAAAAAATCACAGGACAAAAACCAAGAACATTTGATGAATTTGTTCAAGCCAATTATAAATAATTTAAGCGTATTGTAAACCAATATTACAAACATCTTGATTTAGGATTTATAAACCAACTTACGACTAGATTAAATTTGATATCTTTATCTGAAAATATATTTTATCTATCCATCACATTCTAAATGACAACAAATGAGAAATATTTCTAAATATATGATCATTAGCTTTAGCCTAGTACTTTATTGGACCAATAATTCGCTAGGACAAGGTTGTAGCGATGCAGGTTTTTGTACCATTAATAGCTTTAAACCGAGTCAAGAAGATACGACAAAATCGAAGAACAATCAATGTAAGATAGGTGGCTTTTTTGGAAGTGCAGATCATGATATTGCTGTGTATGGTGGCTATATTGAATACAATCGGCAATTGAGTGATAAAATGGGTGTTGATGTAAAACTAACAACCATCGCACAAAATGGAAATGATATTTCGGTTTTTGGAATATCAGATCTTTTTTTGAATGTGAATTACAAAGCAAATAAAAACCTAAGCTTTACACTGGGCACTAAACTTCCATTTAATACCGCTGACCAAACCCAAGAAAACAATCCTCTTCCTATGGATTATCAATCCAGTTTGGGAACCTTCGACCTTATATTTGGTCTTGGGTATACCATACATAAGTTGCATATAGTAGCTGCAATACAACAACCATTAACACAAAATGATAACCAGTTTTTAGCCATAAAATATCCAACACCGCATCCCTTCAGTAACTTTCAAACTACGAATAATTTCACTCGGGCAAGTGATATATTATTGAGAATTTCTTATCCAGTACCTTTGAGTCAAAAATTATCATTGACCCCAAGTTTACTTCCCATCTATCATTTGGCGAATGATAAATATACCGATGATCTTGGCATCGAAAAAGAAATTGACGGTTCGCTGGGTCTTACCCTTAATGGGAATGTATATCTCGACTACGAAATCAGTACCAACAATTTCATCCAACTCAATGCTGGAATGCCATTTGTTGTCAGAGACGCTCGCCCCGATGGATTGACAAGAAGTTTTATCGCCAATGTAGAATATAGAATGCGATTCTAAACACGTATTCATTTTACCAGATTATATGAAATGGTATTGTGGTTTTATGGGCAAAATTCAGAAATGGACTATCTCAAATAGACCTTTTATTAAACCGTCACTTTGCTACCCCTTCAAATTGACAAATCGAACAAATATATAGGCATATATAAAAACTTAAGTATATTTGAAACTTTAATGTTCAAGACAAGTGGCAAAAAAAAGGATATTTACCTTACGAATTCCCCTGCGCAAGTAATGAGTTTATCGTCATTAAATCAAAAAAAACATAATTGATTAAACCTACCAAAAATGAATTTAAAAAAATCATTCATTATTGCGCTTGTTTTTAGTACCATTGGAATTATTGTTTGGGAATCTTATTGGCGTTCGCAAGATTATACACCTACTATAGACGACAATAAAGCGCTGTGGGCTATTCAACGAGGAAGATTAACAAATTTAGCCTCCGACAATGTAGTTTTTATAGGTTCGTCGCGCACACTTTTTGATATCCAATTGGATAACTGGCAAAATGAAACAGGTAAACGTCCAATACAATTAGCAAATGTTGGTAGCTCCCCATTGCCAATATTTCATGATATTGTTAACAATACAAATTATACAGGTACAATAATCGTGGGTGTAACACCTGGATTATTCTTTTCAACGACATTTCCTGAAGCACGACCTTGGTCATGGCCGCAATCGAGAGTAGATTTTTACGAAGAAAGAACGTATGCACAACGCATCAATCACCATTTGTCGATACCGCTACAACAAAATTTGGTGTTAATGTCAGCTGAAGAAAGTGAAAATGACGATAATATAGATTTAAAGGCTTTACTAAAAAAAATAAAGTTGGGTAATAGAATACCAGAAGGTATGCCTCCATTTCATGAATTTGGGAAAATAACTTCTCTTGATAGAAATTTACAAATGACGGATAAAACAGTGAAAGACACGGCTTTTGCCAATACCATTAAAAAAGTTTGGAAGTTTTTTGGCAAAGTGGCTAAACCACCGGATAAAGAATCTACCATGGCATTTTTTTTAAAAGATGCTGAAAAATTTAAAGCCAGAGGTGGCAACTTAATTTTAATTCGGTGTCCTTCTTCTGGTGGAGTACGAGCAGGTGAAAATAAAGCATTGCCTAGAAAAGAGTTTTGGGATATTTTGGTTGCACAAGCCAATGTTAAAGCATATCATTTTGAAGATTATGAGCAATTTAAAAATCTTAAATGTCCAGAATGGTCGCATTTATCAGCTGAAGATGCAAGATTTTTTACAACTGAATTAGCAAAATTAATGATTTCAGACGGTGCCATCACAACCTCAAAAAACCACTAATTATGTTATTTAACTCACTAAGTTTTGTCGTATTTTTGGTTATTGTTTTGATTTTTTATTATACAAAAATCTTTCGTTGGAGCCATAAAAAAAGAATGTTGCTTTTAGCAAGTTATGTGTTTTATGGTTTATGGAATCCGCCTTTAGTCATCTTACTGTGGATTTCCACAGTTGTAGATTGGGTGGCAGGAAAACGTTTATCTGAGGAAGACAACCTTCTTAAACGAAAAAGCTGGCTTCTATTAAGCATGTTTGTTAATTTAGGATTTTTAGCCTTTTTTAAATATGGTGATTTTCTCTTGGAGAATTTTGTGTCCATCGTAAATTTGATTGGTTGGGAATTTAAAGCCCTGCCAATGGATATTATTTTACCTATGGGAATATCGTTTTACACCTTTCAAACGATGTCATACACGATAGACATATACAAACGAAAAATAGTACCAGCCAAAACCTTTTTAGATTTTGCTTTATATGTAACTTTTTTCCCACAATTAGTGGCAGGACCCATTGTTAGAGCAAAAGATTTAATCTCTCAATTTTATGAAGAAAAAAGAGCATCCTTCAATCAATTTATTTGGGGAATTTTTTTATTGACAATAGGCATTTTTCAAAAAGTAGTGTTGGCAGACACCTTACTTTCTGATGTAGCTGATGATGTATTTGCTTCTAATAAATTATTACATGGTATGGATGCTTGGACTGGAGTTTTAGCATTCTCAGGGCAAATCTTTTTCGACTTTGCAGGCTATTCAACTTGTGCCATTGGCATTTCTTTAATGCTTGGTTTTATTTTGCCAGATAACTTCAGATATCCATATGCTTCGATAGGGTTTTCTGATTTATGGAATCGGTGGCATATTTCTTTATCTAGCTGGTTGCGAGATTATTTGTATATTCCTTTAGGAGGGAATCGACATGGAATTACTAGAATGTATGTCGCTTTAATGCTCACTATGTTATTGGGAGGACTTTGGCATGGTGCTGCTTGGACCTTTTTAGTTTGGGGAGGACTTCATGGTGCTTATCTAGTTTTGGAAAGAGTACAAAAAAAATATTTGCCCTTTAAAATATCCAAATGGAATGGCATATTTTTAGCATTCATCACTTTTTCATGTATTAATTTTACTTGGGTATTTTTTAGAGCCAGAGAATTTGGAACGGCATGGAATATAATAAAATCTATGTTTTATATGCAACCCAATAGCGAAAAAATTCTTGATTCTTTTAGTATAGTTAAAGTATGTGTTGTAGTTGGAATTCTATTTTTGTGTCATTGGTTCATGCGAAACACCTCAATGAAAGAAGTATCACAAAAAATATCGCCTTGGGCATTGGGTGTAGTTTGGTCAATTTTATTTTTCTTAATTGTTATTGCACAAGGTAGCGGCGAACAATTTATTTATTTTCAATTTTAGTCAAAAAGCAGCATTAATAGTGATTGTCCTACGATAAATTGAAAACTATATATTTGCTTCTTGGCCTTTAGAGCCGAATAAATAATGAAAACGTTATTCAGCATTACTTTAGATAATATTGGATTAAATGACAATATGGCTTAGCGTGGTCGCAGCCATCAAAATTGTTCCTCAAATAGTCACTTTCTTAAATAGTCCAATCGTCACCTCATCCAATCGTCAGTTTTAACAAATCAAACAATTCCAACAATACTGCGTTAAGCTCCCATTACGCATCAAATTTAAAATTATGATCAAATTAAAGATTATGCTATTTTTAGTCACTGGAATCCTTTTATTTTTAGGCTGTGGCGGCATAAAAAATAACAACATGGAAGCAAATAACAAGCCTCGAGCATTAGAAACAGAGTTAAACCTTCGAAAAGAAAACTTTGCCAAAAAGGCCCCAGCTGAAAAACAAAAAATATATGCCGAAGGCATCCATGCTGTGAAAGTAAGTGATGTCGTAGGTAAGGCTTTGCAAGTTGGCGATATAGCAACCAACTTTACCCTACCTAATGCTAGTGGTAGTAATGTGACACTTTACGACGAACTAAAAAAAGGTTCGGTTATTTTGATGTGGTATAGAGGAGGATGGTGTCCATATTGCAATCTGACGCTACACTATATGCAAGAGGCACTACCAGAGTTTAAGAAATATAAAGCAAACTTATTGGCCGTTTCACCTGAAGTGCCCGATAGTTCTATGACGACCAAAGAAAAAAACGAATTAGAATTTGAGGTTCTGAGTGATGTTGACAACAAAGTAGCCTCTCAATATAAAATCCTATTTTCATTGACCGATGAGGTGGCTCAAATCTATGAAAACAGTTTTGGTTTAAGTAAATACAACGGCAATAGTAAAGGTGAACTACCCCTAGCCGCCACCTATATCATTGGTCAAGACAAAGTCATAAAATATGCATTTTTGGATCCTGATTACAGAAACAGAGCAGAACCGCAGGACCTCATTGATTTTTTAAAAAGGATGAAATAGCTTTGAAATATGAGTTATGAATGATGTAAGTTTCTATACCTGAATGACGTTGACCTTTCATAATAATCCACGGGGAACCGACAAATCTTCCAATCGCCTCCTCATCCAATAGTTAATGCTCACAATTCCCACAATTCCCACAAATCAATCAATTCTACACTAAATTACATACCATTTACAGTAATTTACAATTTTTTTATCAAAATAGGTAAGGAGTCTTATACTTTTACGACCATAATCAAAAAAATTAAATCATGAAAACTAATTTGTTTCTGTCATTCTTACTTTTATGTGTATCATCCTTTTCATCTTGTTCGCAAAACAGTTCCATCTCGTACGACAAAGTTGTTGCAGACTCCAGTAAAAACGAGAAATCCATCCAAACCGAACCGCACAGGTATGGAGGGTGGTATTGTCCAGACAATTTAAATGGTTTTCCGCCTATTGACATAGCGAATTGGAAAAAAGTGCCTGTGGTCAATGGAAGAATGGCCACCAAAGCAGAAACACAGAATGGTGCATCTTTAATCTTTGTAGATGAAACGAAATATCCTAATGCGAAACCTTTGGATATTGTGATGCCTAAATTGGCTAGTTTCTACAATAAACATTCAAAAAGGGACGAACTAGTCATTATCATTCAAGCTGTCAATATCGACAACGATTCTATTGTTGGATTTAGATATTTGAATGGCGGTAATGGTAGTGCTAGATTGAACGAGGTGAGCTTTTTGTCCGACAACAAGATCAATATGTTTCAGACATCGAGATTTGTTGCCTATGATTTAAAAGTGAAAGCTAGTCCTGAGGAGATATGGGATATATTGACAAAATCTGACCATGCAAAAACACTTCAGCCAACTTTCGATATAGACAAAAAACTTAAAGCAGATTGGCGGGAAACAACCAATGTTAATTACGCTTATCCAAACGCTGGAAAGATGTTGGCCGGATACGGTGATAAAGTTTACGGAAATTATTATATCCAAAATGATTTTGGTAATGCCTTGTATACTGAAAAATTTCTTTTGTTGCACGATAATGAGTCAAAGCAAACAGAACTAAAGATTGTTTGTGGACCCTTTGGAAATGATTTTGATATTCAAAAAAGTAGTGTTGAAAAATGGGCGCAAAAAGTGAAAGAATTGAGTGAAAAACAATAGATTTGAAATTCCCAACAGAAAAATTCATGTAAACCATGGATTCCTAATCATCAACTCTTTTACAAACAAAAGTTAACGTATTTTCAACCTTTATTTGTTCTTTGGAAAGAGCATTTAAAACATCTCATCTGTGTGACGTGTCTAAATTGTTTACAGGAATTGGATTGATGCCTAATATTACCCATTGTACTGATAAATAAAAGTGGCGACAAGTTGACTCTAGGAAAAAGTTGTGTGCAGCAAAGTCTTTCACTCAAAGGGGAGTTTTATTTCTATGGGCAAGGTGATTGAAGGAATGGGAAATAAGTATTGGAAATTGGTAGTCTGTACTTTCAATGCGGGACGTTGGTTTTTTCAAAATTTACTGGGGAATGGCAGACAACCGAAACACAAAATGGTGAGCTATGCGTGGAGTATACATA
>JBATMZ010000124.1:0-141340 GCA_049290115.1 Saprospiraceae bacterium
ATAGTCATTGATTCTAATTCCCGACACATCAAACTTATTGCATCAAAATATATCTCTACTCCTTTGAGCATAGATTCTTTTGATACATTCATTTTGGGTGGAATATTAGATGACAATATCCTTGAAACTAAAAAAGCATGTCCAATTTCATCTTCTAAATCATACTTATTACCCTTTTCTAAATTAGAAATAATACAAAAGACAAGCGCCTCAGAATATTCTTTAATTTCATTAATTCTTTCTAAATGTTCCATAACAACAAACAGAGAATAACCCTGTATAACAATGTACTGGACGACAATCACCGCCAATTCCAGTGGGTTAAAAAATTAAGGTTCGTACCGGGCGGTGAATGCGCCAGTACTAACCGTTATATTTACTTCGTTATCTTAACATCCAGAGTAATCTGTTCCCATGGACGATTCAAATAATTGATAACATCCACCTGCCGTTCATTCTTAACCCATAACGGAGTAATATTATCCCCAGGATCATTCACATAAATAACATTCAAATATTTTTCGTGCTCCACTGCCATTTTTTGTCCACCATCTTCTGTATTGAACTCAGATTCTTTAGTCTGGTCCTTATAAACAAAAGATATTCCATCCTGTAACAAATCTATGTTTCTTGTACACCCGTCACAAGAAGCTTTTAATTTATCCACAGAAAGGAAAACAGTATTATTTACAAAAGGCACCTTAAATTTTGCGGTACCGCCAATCTTTAACTCAATTCTAACTTTATGAACCGCTAATCTCGGTTCCTTCACCTGACCGTTTCCCATATTCTATACTAATTTTACAATTTTTGTTATATAATAATTCGATTGCTTTCTTTCTATTAAACTCTATTGGACCCCAATAATTAAAACTGCACTTCTCAAAAGGACTACATGCTTTTGCCTTTGGATCACACCCACACCCTTTATTACCTTCTCCGTCCGTACACTCACCGGTTCTGATACAAGCCTCACATACCGGATCATAAAACCTGAGTACATACTGATCGATAATATACATAGGAATTAACGATATTGTGTAACCAACAAAAAAAGAAAAATGTTTTTTAGGACTAAAACATTCACTATATTTTATTCCTTCAAAACCATTTTTCTTTAAATTGAAATTCATTATCACTGCAACAATCGATGCAATCATATACAGCGAAAAAAGAACCAAATACGCCACTTCTAATTTATAAATCATTGTAGCAATACTTTTGGATCTTTTAAATGTCCCATGAAATCGAAACTTGGGATGTTGAATGTAAAATAGTCTACTATGTCTGGTTCCTTCAGGGGATCAATAAATGTTACGCTGTCTCCATAATAATCGTATATTCTATGTACCAACTTGGGTGGGGCAATGCCCTGAATATCGGCATTACTATCACTTCCATCATTTTCATAGAATGCCCGGTATTTTGGATTTTCAATAGACCGTGCTTTCCAATCCCACAGTCTCATTATATCTCCACGTTCAATCTTTTCTCCATTGAATTTTGCTTCATCACCGGCAGCTATAACCCAAGCCCACGGAAGCGTTCTAAGGTTCATATCATTTCTAATGGCACCACCATCATTATCTTCAGGAAGTATTATATATTTTGATACTTCTTCATCATATAAAAAAACCCTGACCACTACCATTTCCTTCCCAATCTTCATATGATTTAATATATACTCCTCTTGCTTTGAAATTGGCAACCCATCCTTGATAATCTGCGTAAATACTGTCTTTAAATCCTTCATGCTCAAATCCTTTTTTTTCTAAATTTTCAATTTTTGAATTATGTATATTGAATAAAATCTTTAACAACTTAAAAAACTCACTAATAACTTCCTTCTCCGGCCTATTTGTCTTTGTCCTTTTTTTAGACAAACTATTCATTGATGATCTTATAAGATTTTCACTTGGAAGAATTTTACCAAGTTTAAAAAAATCAACAGGAACAATACTTCCATCAGATATCAATTCTTTGTAAAACTTAAAATACAAAAAATAAGATTTTCTTACTTCATCATATTCATAATCCTTCAATTCAAGTTTTTTGATCACCGACCTGAATGCCAATTGCAACTCCATGTTTGGAGCAAAGTTTAAACTACTCCTGGGTGTTTTCTTTTTTTTATTCAGATTTGACTTCAATCCGTTCTTAAACCTTTGTCTAAGAAACCTATTTTTTAAAATAAGTGTATTCCTATCGAACATCTTTACCTTTTGATATAAAGATATTTATCTGATCATGACTTACCACTTCTTTAAATTTATCTTCCAGCGCCAAACAATACTTTGTGGAATTCTTTTTTACATACCCCTTCTCTCCCAAATTGTTTTTGTGGGCTAAATACAAATTCTTATTAGCAACAACACCCCGTTCAAATAAAAAAGCCATTAGTCGATCAAAAGACTTCTTATTTGACTTTATTTCCCCGTTCTCCATGATGAAATGTATAATGTGGGCCAATAGCCATTTCTCTGTTTCAGATGCCCTCATTTTAGGCTTTCTGGTTATATCATTTATGGAGATAAAATAGCTGTAATACTCTATTGGATCTTGAATTACCTTCATGTGTCCAAAAATCTTATTATCAATGCAAAATTCTCTTACTTTATCTATCATAATTAATTTATAATTATTATTTTTGTGCAAATATAATTAATTAATTTTTATTATGGTATATTTTTATGATAAAAATCACTCATATTTTAATTTATGGGATGAAAAATATGAATCTGTCTCAGGTCTTATTGAGCCTTTTAAAGAAGATTTTGATGATGAATTTATATCATTGAGAATGGCTTATCGGTTATTTAATGAAGATTTATATAAGAAAGCAACTTCTATTGTTAATTTTGGAGATCCTAAAATTCTTGATATTCTCAGGTCTTATATTTCTGATATTGAATATGAAAAAGTTTTACAAAAATCAATTGAATTAAATATTGGATGGAAAGAATATTGTGATGAAAGAAAAGAATACGGTACAGGCATTCATAGTGAGTTTGAAAATGAAGATACCATTCGTGGGTATAAGATAAATCCATTCGACGGATTGAAATACAAGGTGATCCCCAGACAGGGAAGTGATACCTACGATAATTCTTTTTTTATTCCGGAAGTTTTAAAAATGAGAGAGAATGTGTGTATGCTGGAATGCCTGGTGGCTGACAATGAATCAAAGTCTGCCGGACAGGAAGATGTTTCTTTTTTCAAATATCTTGGTGCCCGGCAATTTGGTATTTTTAATAAAGATTACAAAACAGATAAGAGAATAGATTATAAATCTTTTTTCAATCGTGGATACTTAATGCTGAAAGATGAAATGAACTACTTCATGGACTGTAGCTTCTATATATATTCATTAAAACAATCTATGTATTCTATTATGCAAGAGAAACTTGGATGCAAAATACTTGGTAATTGTTTATTGCATGTACCTGAAAATGGTAAGCATAAATATATAAAAACTTTATACTACAGGAAACATGCAATGAAGGTTTTAGAAAAAAGAATTGAATTTTTGAAAAAAAATAGTTAAAATATTTTTTTCTTTTATTTTTAAAATATACTTTTGCGACCAATCTGTTTGACTGACAGAATAAAATCGCCGAAAGGGATTTTCCGTAAAACGTCAAAAGGGGAGGTGATTAAGTTCACACCCCTTTTTAAAACACCAAAAAAATCAAGTGATATATAATGATCAACCGTTTCAATAAAAAACCGGGTGGTACTTTTGAAAAAAGGCTTGAACTATATCATCAAAGTTTACGGAAAAAAAGCAGCATAAACTTCCACAATAAATTTTATTCAGAATTATACGAAAAAGGGAAACTTGATAACCTGGCTGTCTGGCTTATGCTCTTTCATTACCACCCGGAAAAGCGAATACATTTTGAGCCGGATGATAACAATAACAAGATGGGCCGATTGGCTAATAAACTACAAATGGGAAAGAGTACTTTCCAAAAAAAAATACACAGCTTAATCAAGGATGGATATATCACCAAGCATCTTCTTTTCGAAAAAGATGGAACACGCCTTGAAGGTGAATATTTGTTGGAGTTAAACAGCAATAAAGTATTAGATAATAAAATTGGTATATCAAATACCAGTTTATTTATAGATATCACTAAACTAAAAAAATACAGCAATGTAAAATATTTTTTAAAACAGATTCCAATATTTTCAAATATAAAGAGGCAAGAGAGCAATCGAAAGCTTCATCTCCACTTCGGTAAATTAAGGATAAAACTTGATGATGGCGAATTACTTGATAATGGCGAATATAAGTCATTAAAAAGGTATGAAAAAAGTCAGAGCAAGTTAAAGAAAAAACAAAGGTGCGATGGAACTCAGTATGCCAATCTTTCTCTCAAAGGTATTTGCAGAATAACGGGAACTAAATCTCAAACTACAGCCCAGAGATACAAGAAGTTTTTAAAGACAAATGAAATGCTTCATGAGTATCGGAGGACCGAAGTTTTAATGAAAGTGGAATCGAAAGATCACTTTAACTACCTAAAGTTTGATAAGAAGTCAATACCTAAACATTCCCTTCTGACAAAAAACAACAAGGTATTTGTTTATAAGTCAAATGTGATGTTCCCATTATACAATCAGGAATATCTCGATCTTATGGATGAATATTTTGATCTAAATCTTAGAGATTACGTAAATGATACCATTACCAACAGAAACTTTACCAGAGATGAGGTTAAGGTGGCCAATGCGTTGATTGATGGTTATAAGTCATACAACATCGTTTGTAGTGACAAAAAAGAAATAGAAATGGCAGAAAGGTTAAGGAGAATGACTAATTTTATCATCGATGGTGGTGATCAGAAAGAAATCAGAGTTTACCTTACCAACAGGAAAAGAATCGGAGAAAATAAGTTTGAGTATGATCATACATTCTCAATACCCGATGAAGTTGGATTTTCTGATTACAAGATTCTAAATATTAAACCCGGTTTTGATGTAAATCTAAAAGTGTACGATGATAAACATTTCCCTAGTAAGGATTCCTCTGATACTATCGGATCTACTTGTTTTTCTCTAAAAGGCCCAGCCTTGGCAAATTTATCCTTAGATAATAACTTTTTTTGAAACAAGCTGATTTTCAAGACTTTATAAATTAGATTTTTCACTTCAATAAGTTCTTCCCAAGAACCATAAAAATATTTTAAAATAATTAATAAATAATTTTGTATATTAATAATATACCTTACCTTTGTGTTCGTAAATGTAAATATAAAATATAATTATTATGACAGAAGATTGGATTGACCCCAAAATTTTAGAAGATACATGTGACGACACGGAAACGATGAAGATCACAAGGTCTTATACCCAGGAAGAATTAAACAACTTTAAGTTTGCTCTTTCTGCCGCAACTATAGAAAGCAAGGCCCGTGCCAATGCTATTGCACGTATCAAAAAAGAATTTGAAATCACACAGGACCCGGAAATGCTTTTATTGTCTGTATCTCAGATCATAGAAGGATGCGAAGAACTCACCGAAGCAGGAACAAAATCTCTAAACTCAGAGATTGCCGATTACATTTCCAAGTTGAAAACGAAGAAGTACACACAGGACGAAGAAGTTTATATTTTGAAGGATTATGAACATTCCAAAATATCTCATTACGATCAGTTTGGACATCTTGTTTCTTCAAGACCAATGAGACCCGACGAAAGACAAACTAATATTAGAAACATTAAAAAAGTAATCAATGAGTAATCAAAACACGCCAATTGAAATAAAATTTGATTCCAATGGAAAAAGCCTGGATATAAGGACAGGTTCATTATCAAATCTTCCTGTACCAAAGAAAGGAAGTATTGATGGTTGCATTACTGCTCCGGCAGATTTTTACAATGCAAAGTATTTTAAACAGAAAGGTGGTGAAGGTCTTTTGTACCCAAGTACAGGAATGCTTCTATCATATTCCAAAAAAGATGCAAGCATTACCTATTCTGAAAATGTATATGATGATGGTGGAGGCATGGTCGTTACGGGTAAATTAAAGCTTGATTCTGATCTTTCCAGCTTAAATATCAATGAAAACCACGTCTACACTAACAAAGAGTTGTCAGATAAGCTTAAAATGCTTTCTGTATTATTCGAAGATAGAAGTGGGTGGTCGAAAATTGTTTCTTCCCTTAAAAATTTTCATGCAGATGTTACCAAAAAACTTGAAGAAGCAGATGATGACAAAGGTAATAAGACAATGAATTATGTTCAGACGTTAAAAACGTCGTTCGATTTAGACTTTGTTCTTAACTGCAATATTTTTACGGGAGTGGAGATGAAGAAATCTTTTAAGGTTGAGATCAATGCAGATGTAAGATCTAAGGCTGTTGACCTATGGCTTGAATCTGTGGAATTAAAGGAAATTATTGATCAGGCAGTTGATCAGGTTTTAGCAGAATAATTGAAAAGGTTTGGTGATGTTATAAGTGTTCAAACAGGGTAATCATGATACTAACGGACAAAACAATATTAGACAGCATGGAAAAAGGAGAAATAGTTATTACTCCTTTTGATCGAAAGAACCTTGGAACGAATTCTGTTGATCTCACTCTTGCACCACACATGAAAACATATGTAAATGGAAATAAGTGGTTTTATGAAAATCATGTACAAAAAAGATCATATTTTTCAACACATGATGAAGAACGAGAAACGTTTCATTTATTTGGTTTGACAAAAGGTTATTTTATTGATTGTAAAGAAAATAATGAAACCGTAGAACATGAAATACCAGAAGAAGGTTTTATTCTACAACCAGGTAAACTTTACATTGCTTCTACTAACGAATATACAGAGACGCATAATGCGGTACCTAAGCTTGAGGGTCGCAGTTCCATAGGTAGATTAGGTTTGTTTGTTCATGTAACTGCAGGATATGGTGATGTTGGTTTTTGTGGCACGTGGACCCTTGAATTAGTAGCCACAGTTCCACTCAGGATATATCCAAACATGAAGATATGTCAGATCAGTTATCATGCAATTACAGAAAAGCCACTTGTGTCATATGACAAAAAAGAAAGTGCTAAATATTCAGGGCAGGATGGTGCTACAGCATCAAAAGATTTTCAAAATTTTGTTAACACATAAGTATAAATAAGTTATGTTAAAATATCAATTAAAAAAAGATGTAACATTAGAAGATGGTATGTCTTTTAAATATAGCTCTAAGGAAGAATTGAGCGCTTTAATAATCGCTATTAATAAGAATCATTCTGTATATATAGAAAAGGTTAATTATGGAATTTTAAAAGGTTTCTTAATAGTTGATGATACTAGAAAAGAATACATTTCTTTAATAACATCAAAGTTCCTTACGAGAAGTGATCAGTATATTGTGAGTAAGAAAGATGTTTTCACCAAACAATATAATGATGAAGATACAAAAAAAGAAGATGTTCCTTTGAAAGATATGTCTTTAAATAGCATTCAAATGGCTAATGCCAGTGATATAAACATAAATTAAAAATAATGAAAAAGTTAGGTAGACCATTGGGTGATGGAGAGACACCAAAATACAGAGAAGTTTATAAGGCCGCAGAGATTTACAAGCCGGAATTGATATCAATGATATCAGAAGATCTTGATATTACGGAAGAAAGGGTAGAGAAGATTGTAAATTCTTTTTTAAAGATGATCAAAAAGTCTGTTGCTTCAAGGAAATCAATTGCTATTACAGGGTTTGGAACGTTCCAGGCTAATTTTAGAGAATCCAGGCTGACAAAGAATCCAAAAACCGGTGTTATTGCACCGTCTAGGGAAAGGGTTTTTGTCGTGTTTCGGCCAGGAAAAGATATGAAGTTTTAATTTTTATTCACTAAATATTTTATTATCATGAAAGTAATTTCAAAGTCTGCCTTAGCAGAAGAAGTTTCTAAAGAAACCGGAGATAGTGTTGCTTCTACAAAGAAAACAGTTGATGCTGTATTTTCAATTATGAAGCGTATTTTGAACAACGGAGATGTTGTTGCTATCAATGGGTTTGGATCATTAACCCCATCTGTTAGGCCAAGTAGGGTTGGCAGAAACCCGGCAACGGGTGAACCGGTAAATATTCTGGAAAAGAAGGTAGTTAAATTCAAAGCCAGCAAAGACCTGGTTTAAAAAGAGAGAAAAACCCACCCAATGGAAATAAAATGTAAAATATATTTTTATCCTGATCAGTTTGATGATATGGACGAAATTTGTGATAAATTAATTTCAGAGGGTTGGGTTTTGTCTAAAATTAAGGAATTTAGAGTAAGAAAAAGTCTTGGTGTTATGATGATAAACTCAAAGGAAGTTATCATGGTAAGGACCATTTAAGATAAATGATTTTGTTTGACATAGTAATAGAAGTTTGTCTGGACCCGGCTCGCTGCCGGCAGGTCCACAGAAGCAGCATTTTGCCTAGTGGTTTTTCGCCAGTATCCGGAGTGATGCCCGGATGCTTTTGTGGGCCTGAAATGTATCGACAGGAAATAGAGTTACTAGATAGAAGTCATTTGCCATAAACGGCAAAATAATTGGTTTTTATCCTTCTGATGCTCGGGTAGCAGCGTAAGGGTGCGGCCAGTGAGGGAGATGGTCGGAACCTCGTTTTTAATAAAAATTCAACTTTAAGAAATGTCTAATAAAAAACAACTTACTGTTTACAAAAGCATAAATGATACCATTGCTTTTTACTTTGAAAAAGTAGAAGGTACAGGAACGTCTCATTATGCTTTGATGTGTCCAATAAGAATGGCATACATATTCAATCGTGGATTAAAGTCCGGCCAGTTGACGCAAAAAAGAAAAGACCAAATAAAGGGTTGGTTTAAGTTGATGGCTGATAAGAAAATAAGGGTAGAAGAAGAATTTACAACAGAGTAATATGAGACTTTTTGAAATACTTACCGGGTTGGAGGTGTATGAGATTCCTGAGCACCATGGACATACGATATTATCTGTTGTACTTGAACCAATAGAGAATATCATATCTGAATTTGATGTTCCGGCAAGAAAGAAGGATAGTAAGATTTTTTTCAATACAAAAACATATGCCAGGTCTATTATTGATGGGTTTATTCCTTCTATACAGGCATTGTTTGTAAAAGATGAATACATCTTGCATGGTTCGGCTGAGTTTGAAGCACTTAGGGCTTCCAGGAGCGCACTTGTGGGTGATG
Organism: Saprospiraceae bacterium; assembly: GCA_049290115.1. Lineage (GTDB taxonomy): Bacteria > Bacteroidota > Bacteroidia > Chitinophagales > Saprospiraceae > OLB9. The sequence continues at coordinate 9,187 of JBATMZ010000124.1, forward strand.
TGTTCATAGATAGGTGCCTTTCTGAGTTTGAAGACGTATATGCCATGTCAAATGAGCCATTTCAGAGCCAAATAGCTTTTGATCGGGCAGCGTGGGAAGATCGTATATCAAAAAAGATATATTGTATTTATCAACTTGACAGTTGTCTGAAAATAATGGATAATAAAGACCTTCCGGGAGATCCTATTGACTTTACTAAAATTCCGGACATACCGGCTATGAATACGGAAATTAAAAGTCTGCTTGAAAAGATTAAAAAAAACCGTAAAGAAATATATTTACCAATAGATTATAATTTTATTATTCGTACTTTGCGTGTTCAATATTTACATAATATAGATAAATATATCAATGGATGATGCAACTGGTAGAGCAACATATAGTTAAAGATTCTTCTTTTATGGATGTTTGTATAAAAGCAAAGAATATTTACAACCAATCTTTATATTATTGGAGGCAATCAATATTTGGGAATATTAAGTATTTTTCTGAATTTGAATTAACAACCTTGTTTGCAGAATTTAACGAAGAAAATTATCGGGCATTACCCGCCCAAACAAGTCAACAGGTTATTAAATTGTTATTTAAAAATATTAAGTCATGGCAAAAATCTAGGAAGGAGTATAAAAAATATCCGGTAAAATTTTTAGGAAGGCCAAAATTACCCAAGTACAAAAAAGAGACTTCCATATGTATTTTTACAAACCAGCAAATAAAAATAATAGACGGATATATTCACTTTCCAAAATTGGCTAATTTAAAACCATTAAGAACAAAGCAAAATAATGTTCAGCAAGTAAGAATTATTCCTCACATAAATCATTGTGTTGTTGAAATTGTTTATAACGTAAAAGAAGCTGAAAAAAAAGACTATAACGGTAAATGGATTGGAGTAGATTTAGGTCTGAATAACCTTGCAACAATTGCATCAAACGAACAGAGTTTTATTGTTAACGGAAAGCCGCTGAAATCTATAAACCACTATTACAACAAGCGTAAAAAATCACTTCAAAGTAAATTGGTGCAAGATGTTTATTCAAGTAAAAGGATTGAAAAGATAACTCATGTTAGGAATAATAAAGTAAAAGATTATTTGCACAAAGCAAGTAAGATAATTATTGATAACGCAGTAAAACAAGATATTACAAAAATAATAATCGGTAAAAATGAAAATTGGAAACAAAATATAAATATAGGAAAGAAAAATAATCGTCAATTTTCTTCAATACCACACGCTACCTTAATAGAAATGATACAATATAAGGCGCAATTGGTAGGAATTGAAACGGTATTAACACAAGAATCCTATACAAGCAAGTGTTCTGCATTAGATTTAGAACCCATTTGTAAACACGAAAAATATGTTGGTAAACGAAAAAATCGTGGGCTTTTCGTAACCGCAACTGGAAAGTTAATTAATGCAGATGCTAATGGAGCGTTGAATATTGCAAGATTAGGATTAAGTGCAACAGGAAATGAATTTAAAATTTCGGATTCTGTATTGAGTTGTGTGTCACATCCAAAAAAGCTAAGTGTTTTGTTAGCAAAACATGGCTATTTAAATAAATTTAATTTAATTTAATGACATATCAATGGATAAGGAAAACGATATAAATGTCATGTTTGAAAATCTTTTGAATGTGGCCCCAAAGGTGAGTGTTGCTTTTTGTGATATCACATACCTAAAAAGTATACTTCCATATGTTCCGGAAGAAGAATTTGAAAAAATAGAGAAGTTGTATGATTTCATGTTTAAAAACGGAATGGTTACTGGTGATTTTATGAAAAGATATGCTTTTCTTAAAACTGTACGTGAGCACAAAAAATATTTTACCACAGTATTGGCCATGGGCCGGACTGCAATAATTTGTAAAAATTAAAACCTATATATATGACAGTTCATTATGTGTTATTTAACCTGGAAGATAATTCTTATTTGAGAACAATAGGTATGCTCACCAAGGATTATAAAATCGCCAAGTCTTTTGATGAAAAAGATGAAGCTTTACTTTTCTTGAAAGAAAACAATAACGACATCTGTAAACTTGGAAAGGATTGGACCACCAGAGAGTTCTTTATTCTTTCAGAAAAAGAATATGTAGTTTTACCGTAATGGAGATAATTTTAGACTTCGACAAAACCATTGTAGTTGGTCCATATCCAAGTATGGATGAAATTGTTCCGGGTGCCATAGAAGGAGTAAAACTTTTGAAGGAACATGGATATAAGATAATACTGAATACTTTCCGTGCGGACATAGGCATGATACCACTTCAGAATGCATTGAGTTTTCTGAAACAGCATGATATATTGGTCGACGATTTTCTTAACAATAAGGTTATGCCTGGTGCATTTAATCTGAAAGGTATTCCAAGGTTTAATGGTGTTCCGATAAATGTAAAAATATTTATAGATGACATTGCTCCTGGGATTCCAAAGATAGGAAATGGTCTTATTGAATATGTAGATTGGGAGAGAGTTATTAATGCTTTTAAAAAAGAAGGTTTGTTATGATTGAAAATGAAAATAAAAATGGACCATCATTTATAAAAGATTGTTTGCTTTTCAGGAGTAAAGATGATTTATATAGATTTATGGGTCTTTGGTTGTGGATAAACATAATACATGTTATAATTATTATTGCAAAGATTTTTTATGAAAAATAATACAATAGTTTTTAAAGGAGATTTAAGTTGGTCTGATTTTGAAAAGGTTTCTGAAATTTTAGATCGAAAAGAGAATGTAACGATATATTTGTTCAGCAATGGTGGACCAGTAAATGTAGGAATGTCTTTGTTGGATCTTATAAATAGACCAAATAATAGAGATCGTGTTACCATCGCCGGTGGTTCTTTAAATTCTGTATGCTTCGATTTGTTTTTTAAAGCAAAGTGTAATAGGTATATTCTTGCTTTTGCTGATGGAATGTATCACCAGACAAAAGTAGATATCGCAATAAATGAAGATGGAAGGCCAACATATCATTCAGGAGTGCACACTTTAAGCTGGATAAAGAGTATGCACCCGGAAACACTAAGGGTGGCCACTACGTTGAAATTTAGTGATATTGAAATGAGAAAACTAAAGAGAGGAGATGATCTTTTCTTTTTGCATGATCGATTGGTTGAGTTTTTAAAGTTATCTAATAATTTATAATTTTTATTGATATGTCGAATTACGAAGAAGATTTTTTTGATGATCGAGATAATGGAGACGATGATATTCCGTCAAACTTATTTTACAACGGTATTATAGTCTTTGCAATTATAGGTTTTTTTGGAACCGTTATTTTTTTTGGTAAGCTTGCATATCATTTTTTATCTTCATGATCTATGGAAGATTTTGAAATGAATGAAGGCATTGATGCAACAGCAACGGGGTGTAGGTATCTTTTTGCAATAGTAATTGCATTGTGGCTAATTATAATTTCTGTTGTATATTTTTGTATTTAAAAAATTAAAAATGTTAACTCATATCCCGTCTGTTGATTTTCAAACACCAAAAATTGTAGCTGACTATATGGCAAGTCTAATGCCTGATCAGTGTGGTATCATATTAGAGCCAACGCCGGGTATTGGAAACTTAGTAGAAGCAGCAAAACATAAAGGAGATGTTTTTTCTCCTCTTAATTTTGAAGATATTCCTTCAGGTGCAAGATATGATTGGGCAATTATGAATCCACCATTTACGCCAATGAAAGAAGGGTATAGGTACCTAAAGGAAGTAATGGAAATGACAGATAACATAATTGCCTTACTTCCTTGGTTTATCTTGATAAATTCAGAAAGGCGAAGAAACGATATTGTTGAATTTGGGCTTGCATCGATTACTCACCTTCCAAGAAAGACTTTTCCGGGATGTCGAATTCAATGTTGCGTTTTAGAGATGAATAAAGGGTATAAAGGAATTACTTCTTTTAAATCATTCGGGTGGTAGTAAAATTAAATTTGTAACCAATTAAAAATTTTTATTATGACAACTAATTTGAGTTTTGGTAAAGCCTTGGACCAATTAAAACAAGGTAAAAGTATTAGTCGTGAAGGATGGAATAGTAAAGGAATGTTCGTTTATCTGAATAAAGGGTCACATAATTTTATTAAAGAGAAAGGATTACCGATTGATGGAGTAAGTGCTGATCTTTTTATAGATGGTGCTGAAGGAACATCAACAAGACTTCCAAACATCAACATGAAATCTGCAACAGGATCAATCGTCACCGGATGGCTTGCTAGTCAAACAGATCTTCTCGCAGATGATTGGTGTGTATTGGATTAAGAAACGTAGATTAGAGAAAATTAAAAAGGCCGCTAACTTCACAGTTGACGGCCTTTTCTTTTTTAACTTAAATTAGTAATTATGCTAACTACATTCTGAATACAAATATAATGATTTTTTTATATTGGTATAATAAATTGTGTAATAAAAGCATCTGTGACACAATTTTTACTGTTTATGGTTGAGACCCTTGTGCTATCATTTTCAATTTTAATACTGTAGTAAAACCTGAATTTTTCTACCCCACAACCAAAGTCCGTATATCTTTCCTTCTTATTAATCCTGGAAAAAGCTACAAAATTTTTGTTATTACCGGGATCAAGCTGATTGTAAATAACATTAGGAATATAAGTGGCAAAATCTCCTAAAGATTCCGGCGCATAAGTTCGGCCTAAAACCAATGTAGACCCGTTTTTAAAGTGATATGTGATATTATATAGATCCCAATATATATCCCACGCATTAGCATTTACATCGGATGTTTTTACATATTTAACGCTGTCAACCAGTCTTAAATTAGCTACCGTATAATTAAACCCGGTAAATGGATTATAAGTAACTCCGGATGCCGGGGCATTGAATCCATTCTGGCCGCCATCTCTAGCACCTGCAGGTAAACTTTCCATGAAAGCTTTTGAATCAAATTTTTCTATATCCAGGGATATTACCTTTTCATATTGCGGATCAGGAATGATAGGTTCTTTGTAACAGTTTGTACTGAACATAAAACCCATGATGATTAAGCAAAAAATAAGTGCACGTTTCATATAATAAATATTTTGATTACTAAATTAATTGTTTAAGTTTCTTCTAAATAAAATGATGCTGATGCTCCTACAGTCCAATTATATTGTGTAAATGTAGCACCAAAATTATTACTTATATAATGAATATTTGCTGTAAGCGATTGAATACCCATATACCTTCCACTTTTAGATACAAACAGGCTCATAGATCTAATATTGGAAGATAAATTTGTGAGTGTCCATGTTACTCCATAATTGTTTGATACATATATCTGAACTTGTGTGTTTGTTCTGCAATACATCATATGTTTTCCATTTGATGACATAGCTATTCCAGAACCAGCATTAGATCCTGAACCAATGGTGACAAAGTTTCCATATACATATACTTCATTATCGACCCAAAAAAGTCTAGGTGTTCCACTGTTATATTCAGTAACATATATTCTTCCGGAATCAAGCATTTGAATTCCATATCCTCCTGGTGTCATTTGTGCTAATACTATTCCAGTATATCCAGCACCCATATTATTTATATCCCATTTAAAAATAACAGAATTTACATATGAAGTATGATAAAGGTAGTTATTGTCTGGTGATATGCACGGTTCAGCAGGTAGACTAGTTACACCTGCTGTGTATTTTGTCCAAGAAGAACCATAGTTTACAGACATATATATTGCTCCACTTGCATTCTGTCTGGTTATAACCATAATTCTTCCATCATTTGATATATTACATAGACCGATAAAACTATCATTATATGGAATATTATTCCAAGATACACCACCGTTTGTAGAATAGGCTCCAACAACGACGGAAGATGCACTGTTTCCAACTACAACCATATATCTTGGATTATCTCTTGCTATCCTAAGTGTAATTGGACTTCCTGTAAATCCAGTCATAGCTGTATTTACAACCGGTGTTTGTAAATTTGTAGAAATCCAAGATGTAGGGTTAGCACCAGAGTTTACAATAACAGCTTTTGTGCCACCATTCAATTTATTCCAAAATGCTGATCCTACCATTTATACATTCTTGATTGCGGTTCCATAAATCTCCCACGTAGGACCTGCTGTAACCTGTATGTATTGGTATACAAAGGTCCAAGTCTCGTTTGCAAACAGTATAGGTGTTTCCCCTCTCCAAACTACACCTACCGGATGAGTAAGCGTTGGAAGTGTAGCACCAACTTTAAGTATAAGGATGTATTCATTTACTTTCCCTAAAGTTTGAGTTCCAAGTGCTATACTGAAACTATTAGAATTTGTAAGTGTACCATTGATAAACACTTCCTTTGATCGATCTAAAGTAAGCGTAGATGCATTTGCTGGTACAGATATAACTTCTGCTGAGTATTCTGATCCTCCTCCCCCTGTAGATGCTTGTGGTGTATTAAAAGTTCCTGACATTTTTATTTTTTATTTTTATGGCAATAGTCTTATATTAATATACAATTCTTTTTCAGAATTTCTTTTATAAACAAGAACTTTTTTATTTATTATAGCCCAATCACCTAATGATTTAGATGATTGACTAGATATATTTATAACAAGTTTAGGATCATTAAAAATTGGTTGTGATGCCGAAATAAAGATAAAATCTAATAAAGAATCATAGTAAACTTTAAATTCTATACCAGTATCATTCTTTTGTATGAAATTAGGCTTTGTTCTTATTGTAATTTCATTTCCATTTACATAAGATATTGGTTGTTCAAAAGCATAATACATACCACTTAAACTACCATTACTTGCCCAATTGTCTAAACTCATTTGGTAATCAAATAAATCACTTGAACTAAGTGAAATGTTTGAAAAATCATCGCCAGCATCATTTGTAATTCTAAAAATAGCACCTGTTTCAATTGGACCAGATGTTTGTATTGCTATAGGAGACATTAATTCTATTTCTGAACCATTGTCACCAAAAACATTTGCGGTTTCTCCTGTAGCCACAAAATATGTTCCACTCATATTTGTTCCTCCTATATTTGAAAAATCATCACCAGGTTCATACGTCCCTATATAATAAGTTGCTCCTATTACGAATTTTTTATTATTTATTACTTTTGCTTCTGTAAAAATTCTAATTATACATTCTTTATCTACACCTGTACCCCATTCAACATCATAAGAAGTACCTGATTTTTTCCTTAAAACTTGTCCTGTTTCTCCGTCTGGTGGTAAACCAAAGAATGCAATAGGAAGTCCGTTCATTTTTATTATATTTAAGCTGTTATTAAAATTCCAAAACTTATAAATACCAAAGCATCATTTGTAGATTCACAATGTACTACATCACCATATGCTAAAGTCCAAGGTCCATTTATGGCAAATGTATTTTTAGGTGGAATAGCTTGTTCAAATATTTGTGTTTCATTTATATGTATTTTAAATGTTTCAAGTGATGCAGTTGGATTATGTACAAGTAATTGAGACATAGTATATTGATCACCAACATTTGGTTGTATAATTATTTTAGCTGTTGTGGTTACTGATGTCTGATATAATTTATTTGTTGATGCCATTATTATTTCATTAATAGATAAGCTAATACTACTTCGTCTGCATTTTCTCCTGCTGCACCAGCACCTCCGGAAGGTCCAGGTTCTCCTCCTACGTTTACAAGAGCATTTTCAAAATTTCCAATCCCGGTAACCTGGTAATCAACATAAATTTTTAATGTCCATACACCTAAAGTGTTTTTATATTCAGTGACCATTCCATCTACGAGATAGATGTTTATTGGTCCTCCGTTTCTTTTAGACATTCTTGCTCTCTGTCCAATAGACCATGCAAGACCACCAGCAACTTCTAGAGATAATATAGTTCCATTATAATCTGTCTCTCCATCTATAGATGCACCATTTAAAACTGTTGTTTTATAAATTGCAGGTATTCCTACCGGGGAATTAAATGTTCCGGACATTAATCAGTACTTTTTAAAATAAAAATGGAAGCGAAATACTCAATCTCACTTCCATTATATATAACAATCAAAACAAACTGAGCATATTATTAAACAAAGATAGTCACTTTATATAATATTAAAATAAGAAAGGGCGAAAAATCTTTATCTTTCACCATTTCTTGTATAACTAAAAAAATCATGTTTCCTTAAAAAACAAAATATTTACCATTATGTTTCTGAAAATAATATTTTATTTTTACTCACTATATTTTCTTCCGGGGCAAAAGTACTAACATCATCCCAATATCTTCCATCGTACAAATACATAAATCTTGTCTCTCTTTCTTTTCCCTTTCCAACTGTCACTTTATACTGGTTGTCGGCATCAAACCTAGCCAAAAATTTACCCTGGAGTTCGTCCAAAATTTTATCACCAGCAAATAGATCCTTATTCATCTGCTTCACCAGTATATTCATTCTCAGCTTTTCGTTTGGCGGCATACTATGATACAACCCAATAGCCTTATCCAAAAAACTTACGGAAACTCCGGTCCGGCTATAGAAACAAAGTTCGGCCAGCTTCATAAACTCAAATATGTCGATCTCATACTTCATTATAAACCCATTTCTTCTTTATAGATATTCAGAATAGAGATCTCTCCGTAGGTGCTTTTTTTAATATACTTATCAAGTAAGTAATTTTTTACTTCCGGATCCAAACTGTACAGCCAATTAATTGCTTCGGTGCTCTCTCCAAGATAAGTAAGATTTTCCTGTTCTTTTTCATCAACTTTTTCATCCGGAACATTTATCGTACTTTTTACACTTCGCCATTCATGGTTTCTTAATTCTAAACCTTCACTATCTTTATTAGTCCAGAAGTAATCCTTAGCAATAATAAAAGTATTTGTAAATGTTCGTAGATCATAAATACATACATTGTATTTTTCTTCTTCAAAAGGATATCTACTTCCGTAAACCACATATGGATATTTCATTAAAGATTCAAGCACAAACTTTTTTGTATCAAACCACTCAGGAAATACTTCCATATTTCTGGTAAAATAGAAGTATTCAAATACCTTACCGTCATCATATAATTTAGACTTACAGGTACCTACCTTTTTACTTTCTTCTATATCCCGTTTATATTTTTCTTCACCGGTAACTTCATTAACTTTTTCTTTTACATTCGGGACAAATGTTTCTGCAAATTCTTTAGAAGAATAAATAAACCACTTACCTCCATGTTTTTTACTATCAATAAATGAAACTAAAAAATCTCCTTTTCCACATTCTGAGAAATCGTTTCTTGAAAAATCATATTTATCAAAACCTTTCGGTATTTCATCATATCCAAAAATAAAATACACACAAATTTCTCCATCTAACTTTTTACATGTTTTCATTTTATACCATTTTCAAGTTTATAAATTTTTTGTATATCAAACACTCCTTCTTTCATTCCGTGCTTCTGCAGCACATACTTCATCACTTTTGCCGGCAATCCATAAAACCATATATTCACATCAAGCGGATTCACATATACACATTCTTCTTCAACATTATCCTTTCCTTCTACAAATACACCATAAAAAGGACTGATACATCCCTTAACAACTATATAGTTTTCGTGAAAATTTTCATGCGCATATTGACTTACTTTCTTACTATCCCAATCATATACAAAAAAATTATAAAACCGAATGTCCTTTTCATTAAAATCTTCCAACTTAAACCACTTTGGAAATACTGTCATCCCAGGACTATAATAAAACCATTGACGTGCATTATTTTTAGAACTATTCCGTAATCGACACACCCCAAGACCACCCGGACCAGCATACTTTGGATTTTGATTCAGATCAGGTACCATTCTCTCTGCTGACAAAGAAGTAATATCCCACGAACTACCAGGTTCAACAATCCGGTCTTCAAATATACATGGTACATATGGCCTCGTAATCTCAAACAATTCATTAAACTTTTCTATTTTAAAATTATTACTACATCGCACCATTCCCCTAGGATTAACAAAAAAATCCCCATCTTTTAAATTAAAATGTTCAATAAAATGATCTTTAAGTTTATTCGGGAACCACTTAGGATACCATTTTGAATTTTTATCATAAATGATATATTCAAAAATAGTATCATTGGGAAATTTTCTACTTGTGCACTCACCAAGATTATTACTAAAATCATTTCCAATTTCCGGTGGGCAAGCAACATGCTCAATATCGTTGATCAAATCAAAATTAAAAATAAAATGTTCCGGGAAATATCCTTCCGGCCCATCATTTTTAAAAACAACATATGTTCCAAATGGGAAAACAGCATCTATCAACAAAAGCTTATCTCTTTCCGGATTCTCACCATACACCAGGTAGTTGTAAATATTTGTGTCGTTATATTTATACCTACACTTCTTTAATTCTTCCACCGGATCAACAACACCCCCATCAACAACATACTTCTCGTTAAATTCTTTCTCAGGCATCCAGCACAGTACAACCGGAACATCCTTATCAACCAAAACAAAATACCCAACAGGTAGATCATAATACCCAATATCCACTATCTCACTACTATCATAAACCCCAAATACAAAGAACCTGTACTCTTTCAAATCCGACTTCCTTTTACATCTTTTCATTTTCGTTTCCATTTTTTATATTATCAAATTCTCCTATACCACACTCATTATACAACTTATTCTCCAAAGCTATCATTGTCATAGCACACACAAAGCTTCTCCCTCCACTAAACACTACACTACTCTTTCTATAACTACTAGGACCTATAGCATCTATATTCAAAAATAACATATTCATAATATTACATTCTCCTATAGGTACATCCAATCCCATCTCCTCCATCTTCTCCCCACCTTCAGGCAAATGATATATCGGCAATTTTATAGGTCTCATTCTCATATCACATTTTATACACATTAAAATAATAACAAAGATAATATTATTTATTCACAAACACCATATAAACAAACACTTTTTTTCGTCGTCACACACTTTTTCATAAACCATCTCTGTTAACAAACACACAACAATCCAACAAACACCAGGACCACAAACACATACACCCAATCTTTTAACACCGCCCCCCCACTAAACCAATCGACGCAAAGAGCACCGGCCCCGGAACCAAACCCAAAAAAGCAAACCCACAAAAAAATATTAAAAGCAAATAACCCCAAAAAAAATTACACTTTCGTCTCTCGGACGTACAAGGTATGTATTGGCTTTCGGGCCGGTGCCGGGGAATTTCGAAGGCCCCCCCGTTGTTTTGTGGCGTGTTAAAGTTGGGGGGTGGTTGGGTGTTCAGTTGAGATGGTGGAGATGTGTTAAAAAATGGTTGATGAAGTGTTTGGAAGGTTGGAAGGTTGTTACTGGGTATGAAATTGTGTGTTGTTGTGGTGTTTCTCCTTCTTTTTTGGTGTTTTTTTGGGTGAATTTAAAAATAGTGGTGAAGTGGGGAACTAACAAGGCCATTTGGGCGGTTGTTGGTTTATTATTCACAACAAACAAATACACAAGTACAATGAGACACAAGTACATGGTTTTTACTCCATCAAATTCTAACAATGAGCGCAAAATGGATGATGCTCTATATCCACTTAGTTATGACTTCGTTTTTATTGACGGACATTTTACCTTCTTTGTAAAAGATGAAGCGCAGGGGAATGCAATTAAGGATCATATTGAAAGCCTTGATCGTTCACCTTCGGGAGATTGGGAGTTTGACGATACAAACCCGTGGGATGGTGAAGTGAACGAAACTATACCTTGTCATTCATTTTAATTAATCACAAAATCACAAGTACAATGAAAAATGTATTAAATCTTCTATTAGTGGTTGCAATAGCCACAACAGTATTATTAGCTTCTTCGGTGGCTTCATATGGTCAGGGTGAACCTTATAGATGTGGGGCCGAAACAACGAAGGGGACACCTTGTAAGATGCGAGTTAAGGCCGCAGGGCTGAAATGCCATCATCACGCCGAAAGTGGCACAGTGAACGCCACAGTAGGCAAGAATGCAGGATCAGCGATCATCTACACTTGCGGAGCAACAACCGCAAAGGGTACAGCATGTAAGAGAAGGGTTAAAATTCAGGGCCACAAATGTTATTCACACCAATAAAATCAAACGGGCAGGTCTGCAAAGGTCTGCCCACAAATCACAAGATCATGAGTTTAGACAATTCAACAAAAAACTATAGGATTCAGCAATTGAATGAGGTTAGTTATTCCGATGAATACGGAAGAACAATAGTATTAAAATCTTCGGGAGGTTCAAACAGAACAAAAAACCTGAGCATTACGGAAGAAGAATACCAAGCAATTTGTAAGATATTATTACACGAATTATGATACCTACATTAAAACAGTTTCAGGGTGCAATGACAATGTTGTTATCAAACCCGAGCATCGATGAAAAGGAAGTATGTAAGGCCATAATCGTGGCTTACAATACGAAGCAGGACACCGCACCGCAGGACATTGAAACGATAGACAAATATTTGTCTGAAAATAAATAGTAGTTGGGGAACTTTAAACCCACATCCAAAGGTTAACATTATATTATTCACAAATCACAAAAAGCACAACACAATGAAAAGCAAAAAACAAATTGCGTCCGACAAAATATTACAGTACGGACTTAAAGCGATGACAGAAAGAGAACTCTTAGACGTCCTCAAATATCAGGGATCAATCGAAAGCTACTATTCCACATACGAATATAAAGCATCGAAAGAACTACACGAACGAAGGGAACGACCACAAAGAATAAAGGTTACTTCTTCTCATATTGCGGCGAGTTTATTTACACACCTTCAGGATGAAGAAAAGGAACAATTTTGGGTAGCATATACTAACAGAAATTCAGGACTTATAACCACTGAGTTTATTTCTAAAGGTCATGCTAGTGCGGTTATTGTTGATGTTCAGCAAATAATAAGATCAGCATTAAATAATAATGCACAAGGTATAGTATTATGCCATAACCACCCGTCAGGCAATACAAGGCCATCTTCGCAGGATAAGACAATAACCGAACAAGTTAAAACGGCTGCAAACGTATTTAATATTACCTTATTAGATCATGTTATTATTGCAGGAGATATACATTTTTCTTTTGCGGACGAAGGTATATTATAAAGAATAAACCCACCTGAGAAGGGGTCAGGGGACCACATCCATACAGCACCAAAAAAATAGTGGTCCCCATTTTTAAAATTCATTTAATCACAATTTTAATAAATCACAAATGAAAGTAACATATCAGGGCCCCAAAGGAGGCGACAACAAAGTAATACATGCAGGTTATTGCGACATCACAACAAGTGATCTATTTAAGGCTGAAACATCCATAATTGTAGATGATTATTCAGGCACGGGCAATACCTATAAAAAGAGAGATACCCCAATTATCAGCATCACAATAGAAGGGGATAATCTATTCAACGGTACATTTGCAGACCTTAAAAATACCTTGCAGACACAACCAAAAAAAACCTTCTTCCTATTCGGTGAAGATGCAATAAAAGTATACGATGAAGGGGACATAAACGCAGTTGTTGAAGCATACGAAAATAACGATATTATGTATTCTATGTTTGCCTACGATTCAGAAAAAACACAACCAATAGACCTATTATTAGCGTTTATTGGATGGAATGAATTTACAGTTATAACCGAAGAAGAATACAACCTATTATAAACCCCAAAACAACCCCAGAGAAATGAACAAGAGACAAGCAGCCAAAGAACAAAAGCTTTTATACGCTGAAATGTACCTATTATTTCCCGTCCGTTACAGTTTAACGGAGAAGGGCCAAAGGGATTACAGACCACACGCCAATGACAACGCAAAGGCAGTCAAGCACCGCACGGAGTTAAACGCCATTATCAACGATCAGTACGACGGAACAAACTATAATGATGTTCTGTCAGCTATCCGACGCAAAGCAAGGAGTATTACCCGTTACAACGGAGTTTTTTAAATAAGTTATGGTAATTGGTCCCGAAGAATATAAAGATACCGTTATTTGGCTGCAAAAACATTGCGACCAAGTAGAAGATTTTACCCCATATTTTGAGAATCTAAATATCAAATCGGTAGATGAATTAATGGAGATTGATTTAAACCCAAACAAAGGTAGAAGGAATAATAAAAAACAATGGCAAGTATACAACAAAATTGTAAGGATTGAAACATTTAAGAACACCAAAGACATACACAGTACTTTGCCAATGGCCAAAGGTAGAATTCACTTCCATTCCGACAAACACTATGTATATGATCATAAAATATCTGTTTATTATGGGTTCACAAATAACATTCCACCAGAACAAATAGCATCATTAGCAAATCTAAGACTAATAACAGCCAAAGAGAACAGTACCAAAGGAGTGAGAAACCACATAGATGATTTAAACAGGTTTATGATAGCAAACAAAATATAATTTGTTACAACCACTATACAATTTTGATAAAACAGCCAAAAAACGCACCCAAAAACCAAACGATATTTTGTGATTTGTGATTTTTGCAGTGATCGGGTAGGATTTGTTGTGTTTCCTACCCGAAATCACCACAAAGACACCAAAAACCAATCAAAAAACACTGAAAATCAATAATTTAACGCACAAAAACCCCAAAAACTTTGTAAAATATTCTAAAACACGCACAAACACGCACGGACGCACGAAGTATAGCAAATTATATAACATGTAAGTAGTTGTGAATCAGTGTTTTAAGTCTATTTTTTGTGGTGGTTTTGGGGTGAAATTGGGAAAAAATGACCATATTTACCCCTTGTGGTGGTGTGGTTGTAATTTAGATTTGTTTTTATTTTTGTGGGTTTGTGGGAAAAGTTGTGTGATTTGTGGGGTATAATTGGTTAGTTGTGGGAATGGAAGAATTAAATAATTAGTTAAAAATAAATAGTAATGAGTAGTATAGAGTTAATAAAGAGTGTTGGTTGGTGGGAATCCGTGAAGACTAAGTTTGTGGGTTTGAGTTGGATACATACGCATTTATGCGATGTTGATGAATTTAAGGAAGTTTGGTTAGTGGAAGAATCGAGGAAGGCCATAATAGATATGAAGTTTGGGTTTATGGGTAGTCATGGTTTTTTGGATAGGAGGGAAGATTACAGAGATGACAGATATTTTTCGAGTTTGTTTTATTATAGAGATTTGGATTATATGGATAGTATAGGTTTGTGTGTAATAGTGGACTTTAATGTAATGGCATCATCGAGAGAGATAATGGTAATGTTTATTGATTGGGTAATTGGTGAATTAAGTAACAATGTAAACTAAATAGTAATGAGTAATGAAATTTTTAAAGTGAGTAATGAAGATATAAGGTTACTGTGTGACTTCATGGGTATAAAGCCTGTGGTACATGGGCCTAATAGTTATAGTTGGAGAGATGGAGTGTTTTATAGTACACACGAGGAAAGTAGTGAGAAGGTGATGGCTAATGTGTGGATATACATAGGAGAGAGAAAGGTTAGGGATTGGAATTTTTTAATGGAAATTGTTTTGAAAGTAAGGGGTTTGGGTTATCCTATAGATATTAACTATGGAGATTTGGAAGGTGGGATAAAAGAGAATTGGTATGATTTGGATCGTGTGGTTAGTATTGGTTCTGTACCTAATCCTTGTGTGTCTGTTCCCCCGACGGAGGAAAACCCCGTGTATGTAAGGGAATTTAACGACCCAAAGGAAGCCTTGTATAATTTGTTGGTAAGATTTGTTAAATGGTATAATAGTAAAAATAGTAGCAATGAAAGAGTTTAAGATTAAGAAAGTGAGTCATGTAAAGAAATTTTTCAGGTATTTAGTTAAAGAGTATGAATTATGTTTTCACCCTGATGATGATTTTAGGGATTATGTGTATACTGGTGGGAGATTACGGGTATTTAGCGATCAGGAAGTAGACTATTGTAATGGGTTGATGGATAAGTGTTATAAGGTTTGCGAGAGAAATGGGAAGGATATATATAAGGTTGGAATGAAGGTATTAAGTAAACGATTAAAATTAGGATAAACATGGTACAGTATTATTTTCATGGAGGCTTATTGCCCCCCGTGTGGGATTTGCATAGATACCCGACGAAGGATAGGTACGACAAGAGTAAAACGGATGCAGGATATGGATTGTATGTCGTTGACCACTGGGAGACGGCACGGAGGTATCAGAAGGGTAATAGGAAGTTTTACGTTGTGGGTGTGGAGATGGAATCAGGGAAGGATATAAGTGACGTTTATATAGACCTTACAGATTGTTTTAAGTTTGTATTAGATCAGTTTAAGAAAGGAGCAGTAAATGAATTTTGGGATAGGTTTATGAGACTAAGCAAAGACGGTAAGACGATCAGGGCAGAGTATTTTGACAACATTATAGTAGAGTATGAGAAAACTACTGGACGGGTAGGAAAGGAGTTAATATGTTTTTTGGTTAATCATGGTATAGGGTATAGGAAAGTATTTAATCGGTTTGGGTATGGGGAGAATATGTTAGTGGTGTATGATGTAAGGTGTATTAGGAGTATAGAAGTAATAGGAAGTAAAGATAAGGTTTACTCTATAGACGAGTATAGGGAGAGAAGGGGTATATGATGTTTTATTCGCCCGGAAAATGGGTATATTTTACTGGGGATGAAAAAAAGTGAATATCTGGGAACTTATTTTATGTTCCATGTAGTTATAGGTTATATTAATCACAAATTTAAAATATTAGCACAAATGAGTAAGAGTTTAATTTTAAAATCCCTTATGGAGTATCAGGGAACTGATTTTATTGTCACCCCGAATTTATTGGGGTTTATTCAGGGTATCAAAACAGTGAGTAGGGAAGTATTAGACAGTCTGTTAGTTACTGCTTTTGAAGGTGGGTGTATGTGGTTTATCTGTGGGGATATACCGAATTATGATAGTATAAAAGATGATGAAAACCTTACAGACTTTTTGACACGCATGTTCATGGAAGTAGACGGGTATGAACTACCTATCTATGATATTGATAACGAGGATGATCTTTTGGGTAAACTTACCTATCAATCCATTGAAGAAGCCTTTGAACAAAACCCTTTAAGAATGGGTAATTTTGAATCTGGAAACTATGACGCCGACGACGCAGATTGTATTATGCAATTTGCTGTAATGGGTGAAATGGTTTACGGGTAAATATGGAAAACATGAATCATATTGAAACGCACGAATGGACAGAGCATCATTACAATGGTAACGTTTGGATATCTGGTAAAATTGGTATTGTCCCCGAATCATTAAAGCACCTATATGATTGTAGAACTAACTTTAAAGGATTTGAAGGAAAGTATGTATGTAGGTTGGGGTTGTGGACAAAACACTATAGTAACAATCAACTTGCATGGACGTTGGATTACGGAGACGGAACACACGAATATAAAGGGAAAGAAATATTTCCTTCATATCGAAAAGACGGAACAATTATAGTAAACTAAATGGGTTAATGGGTAGGTATCTATTGCCTACCCTATTTTTTAAACAATCACAAATCACAAAAAATGACATTGACAATTCACGAAATTAAGGCAGAAAGAGACAAAAGAATTTCAGCCATTTTAACAAAATATGGTGTATTTTTCGCTTTTAGCATAGATCAGTTTAATGATAACAAAACGCCAAAGGATGAAGGTGAAAAATACCTAAATATGGGTATGGGTGCATATATACCTAAGAGTAAATTTGATGCTTATCTTGCAGATATGGAAGACAATGACAAATGGTTCAAAGATCAGGTTAAAGCCAACGACCAACGAAGGGCACACATAGCCTACGAATTGAGCAACCACGAATGTTATTACACTGGGGATATAGATAGTGCAGTCACCGCACTGGGAGACGATTACACGCAGGAAGAAGTTTATAAGGTGTATATTGAAGAACGCCAAAATGTAGACTACTAATGAAAATGGATATATCTTTTTTGGAAACTCACTATGAAGTGGTTGAATTCATTACCCTTCATTTACAGAAATGGGACGGGAAAGAAATAGATGATTCAGATGTAATCCTAAGCAGGAGGACAGAGCAGGGGCATGGTGGTTTGTATGAACTTGCCCAAGAATGGACAGAAGAATTTGAAACAAAGTATTCAGGTACAGAATGGGGTATTACCTTAGAGTATTTTGATACTATTGAAGAATTTTTAAATACCAAAATGCAATGAGTGTATATAAAATAGTTAAATACGTTTTGGACGGTACAATATTGTACACCAAACAATTTATGCCGGATTATAAAATGGTAGGTGTTAAGTTTTTCGACGAAAAGGGTAATCATGTTAAAGGGGATTATACGTTTGATTATACAGTCAATCCTCCTGCATGTGCAATTGATTCAGACGAAAAATTCTTCCCATATTTAGCGGACGTAATAGAAGATTTGACCCCTGGATGTTTGAAGGCAGGACTAAAACCCAAAACATACAAAAACTGTGTGCTTATGACTGAAAAACATGGTGGTTATTTACAATTCTATCATTCAGGTACACAACAAGTTTTAAGAATTGCATTGAATAGCAATTATTATGTTCCATATAAAAAATAATCAGGATTTAGGGAACTAATTTGACCGCACGTGCGGTTATCATTCTATTATTCACACAAAAACAATCACAATGAGCGCACAAACTCAAAAAAAAGCAGGGTTAAGTAAGATTAACCAGACCATTTTAGATATCATCAATGAGATGGTGGAAATTGAAGAAACAGAACATCACAAAGACTTTAACACCAGAGAAGGTAAAATATGTGCCAACATAAAGGTCTATGAATGGATGGATGAAGATGACGTTAAAAAAGTCATTACAGATAACAACCTGAGCCATTTTGAAGAAGAAATTTTAGAGGAGTTTGATGAAGATAGGTTAAATTCCATTTACAATCACAATTGTGAAGATTGGGTAACACAATGGAAGGAACAATATGAATCTAACTGTGATCTGTTAGACTTCAACAAATGTTTTATGGTTTACAGTTATGCCAGTCAAAAAGATATGACATTGGAATCTGCAATTTCCATGAGGCCAAACATGGAATACTACTTTGAATCCAATTTTGAAAAAGCCAGAAAGTTTAAAACCCGTGAAGCATGGGTAAAAAATGTTATTGAAAAAAACAAGGAGGAGTATGACGAATGGGATAAGAGAAATAAGATAGATAAATTTGAAGTTTGGCAGTATGGACGTTCCGGAGGATGGTTATCTATTTGCGATGATAATGAAGTTGATTTTAGTTTCGACGATCATTCAGACCTTATTTATGACCTGAAAGATTTTCCACCAAACGGAGATAATCAAAAATTTAATGAGATATTGCAGGAGTATGATTACTTCTCTAAGCATAAGCCAGACTTGATAAAAGAATTACGTCAAGAGATTACCAAAGTCAATGAAAAATTGGAGGCCGTTAAGTCTATTGTTTCCGAAATTGAAGAAAGCAAGAAGTATTTTAAAGATAGTGTTTTAGATAGATTGATTGAGGAGATTAATGACTTTGTTGGTGAAGAAGATTTGTCATCATCGAATGTAAGTATAGATGTTGATGGAAATTTAGTCAAAACAAGTTTAGGTATTTCTGTACATCTGAATGACTTCAAAGAAGCTTTTATGGCTTTTGCTCATAATGCAGTAAACATGAAGGAGGGAGACGTTCTGCCTATTGATGTGAAAGTAGGGAACTATTTTGTCAATAGAGCAGTAAAACTCAAAGATGATATTCTGATCAAAGCTGGATGTCACAAATTCAGCTACAACCAGATTCAGGAAACATTAGCATTATAATTAACCATTCTCATAATCAGGGGTAGGATATCAATGTCCTACCCATTTTAAAAAACATGGTAATAAAGCTTGAGACGGTGGAAAGTAGTTTAGTTGGCCGAATATACGTGAACGGACGCAAAACGTCTGCCTACGTCACGCCAGAGCCAGAAAACGAGTATTTATTCACCAAAGAACAACTAATATTAATTAACAATCAAACTTTTTAAGATATGACTAACTCAGATAAAGAAGGAAAACAATTAGATATAATAACTTCAATGTTTGACTTCATTCATTCATGGATGGAAGATAATGAAGGTGAATTAAGAATATCAACCATTGACCAAATGAACGATCATTTACTTTTGGTTCAGGTATTTTATCTAAAAATAGAAGATGATTCAGATGCTTATTTTGAATTACTTTTAGATCATTCAGCAAAATTTGTAGCAGAACCAATGACCTTTGAACAGGCATATAAAGAGCTGGATTGCTGTTTTAAAAATCATATTTTCAATTAATTGAATTTTGGGGAACTTTTTTGCCCAGTCATGTAGTTATCACTTTATTAAACAATCACAAAAAATACAATGGATAATCAAATAGATTTATTGAATTGGTTACAAGAGAATACAGAAACTCTTAACAGTTGGTATAACAACAGAATATCTTCTGACGATGTAGTAAAACGGTTCAGAAAAGAAAAAGCAGAATTTAAATACTATTTAATAGGTAATGATGCAATAGCAGAATACAACGACTTTTACCAAGATGAAGAAGGTGAAGAAGTTACGGGAGTAGATGCGCTTATCGAAGCATACGAAAATAACCAATGTTTTTATGATACATTTAAGGAAGAAGTAGGGGTTACTACCATTACAGAATTTGGCCTTGCATTATACGGAAGAGATTGGCTTTTAATTTCAGAAGAAGAATACAATAAATTAAATTGGTTTAGTTGTAAAACAGAAACCCCAGAGCCAAAATTATTTAAAATTTCTGGATATTGGAAGGATGACGGAAAAGAATTTAGTGACTACATAGTTAGTGCTTATGATGGATTTAGTGATGATGAAAATATTGAAATTGATGACGAAATTTTCTTTTATGGTATGTCAGAAGAAGAAATAAAGGAAGCTATTGTGCATGGTCAGGAGACGGGTGAAGATTTTGTCATTACATCCTACAAAATATATAGATAATTTGTGATTTGTTTTTAAGCAGGAGGTGTTGTGGCCTCCTGCTACTTCAAAAAGTAAAAAAGTAAAAATGTTATCAATTTTAAATCAAAGGGGAGGAACCCATAATTCATGCGAAGATTCTTTTTGGGTAGAAGAAACAGAAACAGAAGTATTTGGAGGTGTATTCGATGGATGCAGCACGGGTATTAATTCTCATTGGGCATCCCAAACAATGGCGTATATTTTCAGGATGATTAGATACAGAATACTTTGTGACGAATCAATAATAGATGTTATATGTAAGTTAAAGGATTTGTGTGAATTATTAAAGATAAATCCAAACACACGTTTATTAAGCACGTGTATTCTGTTTCATTATGACAAAAACACAAAAATACTTTATACCAGATGTTTAGGTGATGGCGTATTGTATATAAACGACATTGAGTATGTAATTGACCAGGGAAATGTACCAGATTATATCGGCTATCAAATAGATAAATCCATAGAAGTAAATAACGATTATTTAATGAAATATCCAATTGTGATATATGAAAATGTAGATCGGTTTATTATTTGCTCAGATGGCATTCAGGCAATACAAGAGAACCAATATGAATCATCTTCTGTAGTGTGGCAGGAATTATTATTGTCGCCGCCAAAATCAGAAAACTACCTGAAACGTATGTGGAATATATTGAAAAACAAGAAATTCACTTTATCTGATGATTTAACAATAGTATCATATGCAACTTCCTAATATTAGAAACAGCAGAGAAATAGCCGCAGGTGGAGAAGGCAGGATCATAGAGCATCCAAACGGAAAGGATGTAATAAAAATGTATCACCAGAAAAGGCCATTGAAATTTCAAAAGCATTTGGAAGATCTTACCAAACTTAGCGGCGTATTCGTAAAGCCATTAGAAGTATATACCGACGTAAATAGTGTATTGGGGTTTTCTATGAAATATGTAAACCTGAATGATTATTGGTTATTCAACAATCTGTTTAACAAGGGATTTTGTACATCGAATAATATTGACAATGGTTTTAAGATAAAAGTTCTTAATAAACTAAAGGCAGAACTTGAAAAAATACATAGCAATAAAATATTTGTAGGAGACCTGAATCAATACAATATTTTTGTGAACGAGAAGTCAGAAATACTTTTTGTTGATGTTGATAGTTTTAAAACAGCTACTCAGGATCATTCAGGGGTTCTTCTTGATGACATCCGAGATTGGACGACAAGTATTATAAACCATAAAAGTGATAGTTGGGCTTATGACATTCTGGCCTTTTGGTCTATGAGTTATGTCCATCCGTTTAAATGGGTATCCCCGGGAAATAAAGAAACGTTGGAGCAAAGGGTAAAATCTGGAAAATCAATATTGACAAAAATACAAGATGTTAAAATACCAGCATTGTACCAACCTTTTGCACAACCTATAGTTGACCAATTTACAGAGATATTTAAAGGTAGAAGGTATATGGTGAATTTGGACGGTACTACGTTTGTAAAGACACCGATAGTAGTTACACAACCTATACCTACTTCTGATTTGCTTATCAGGGTTGTTTTAACGGACGTATTGGACGTGTACGCCAACATTAACCAGATTAGCGTGAAAACATCCACAAATTGGAAGTTATTCGCCACAGACACGCTAAAAGTGATCAGAGAGATGCCTGGACACCTTTATTCAGACTTTTTATTTCCTTCCATAAATGTAGGTGAATTTATCTACATGAAAGACAACAACATAATATCTGGCAAAGACAACACTATAAACAATACCTTCATAAAACCTGAATTTTATTTTACAGAAGGTAGTTTGTTAGTCATAGATTATGCTAAAGATATTCAGTATAATTTTGATGTAAACAAACAGCTTGCAGGTAGTATTCATAAAGGTAATACTTCCATATTTGCTAAATCAGTATTGTTCAGAGGCGCACCGATTCAGAATTTTGGTAAAAAGAAGTTTTTGAACATTCCGAATCAGGATAGGTATTTTTTGGCAGAAGTTTCAGAATACACCAAAAATGCTATTTATTGTGGTTCAGTAATAGCGGTTGAAAGCCTGAATAAAAGTACAGATTTTACATTGTATTTTAATGGCAAACCTATTAAGAATTTAGAGTATCTTCCTTCATTTGCCAAAAAGGGATCGAGCATATTTCTTCCTGAAGATGGATTTATAGAAGTTTTAGACAAGGACGGAGATACGATTACTAAATTCAATGTAAGTAACTGTACCAGATCATCAAAATTATGGTCTACAAATAGTGGACTTATTATGTTGGAAAATAAAACTTTATATCTTCTAAATACAAAACAATGAAATTAGGAATTACATCTGGATGTTTTGATATACTTCACCCTATGCACATTTTGTTCCTTGAAAAGTGCAGAAGAAGATGTGACAGACTTATAGTTTTGGTTGATAGTGACAGACTTATTGAGCAAACAAAATTTAGTAATCCTGTATTCAATGAGCAGGACAGAATATTACTACTAAAATCATTGAAAGTAGTGGATGATGCAATTGTGTTTGATAATATGTCTCATTATAGAACTATCATTGAAAGCTTCATTGGGTCTGGTGATATTTTTATATACAAAAACAGATTAAATTTTCCAACATCAATAGAAACATCTATAGTTGAAATACCTAACACAATGAATGTATTAATACTTGATGTGAACAGGTTTTCATCTTCAACACAAATTAAGGAATTTTTAAAAAATAATCAATAACCTCTTGGGCGGAGTTATAAAACCCAAACTCTAATATTATGTCAGATTTTAAACAGTACAGAAGAAAGCAAATTGCGGAACTGAGACCTTTTCAAGAAGGTGAAGTATTACCAGACAAAGTATCTGTTTCGCAAGCAGACAAAGATTCTGGAAGCCCAAAGGCAGGTGATATGATTGCTCGTAATCCTAAAAACCACGATGACCAATGGTTAGTGGCTAAACAGTATTTCGAGGACAATTTTGAACCTGCGGAATAATTTAAATAACCATTAAAAAAAATCAAAATGCAAAAAAAAGCATTATTAGTAATCGACGCACAGAATGACTTCCATGACATTCAAGGAGCAGCACTTCCTGTTCCGGGAGCATCCGCAGATACAGAACGTATTGCAGACTTCATTGACAAACAGAATCCACAAACGATATTTGCGTCGTTGGATTCACATTATTCACTTGACATTAGCCATCCTGATTGGTGGGAAAATGCCGATGGTACATTAGTTTCTCCATTTACAATGATATCTTCGGATGACATTAAGAATGGAAAATACGTTCCTCGTATCGACCCGAAAAGAAGTTTAGCGTATGTTGAATCGCTGGAGGCCAATGGCGAATTCTCTCACTTTATATGGCCCGAACATTGTCTTATAGGTACAACTGGACATGCACTACATCCAACATTCTTTGGAGCATGTAAAAATTGGATGACAAAAAATCTTAGGTGGGTTAATTTCATCAACAAAGGTATAAACCCATACACAGAACACTTTGGAATATTCAGGGCCAACGTTCCGATTAATGAGGATCCTGCAACACAAGTAAATCAAGGGATATTTACAACATTGAATACCCATGACGAAATTTATCTTGCAGGTCAGGCCCGTAGCCATTGCGTCGCAAATAGTCTTAGACAAATGTTGCAGATTGCGCCACAACTGGCTCCAAAAATAATTGTTCTGGAAGATTGTATGTCAGACGTACAGGGGCTTCCTTCTGATTTTTACGATTACGTAAACGGCATATACTCCGACGCCGAGAAAGCAGGGGTAAGAATTGAAAAATCCACAAATATTTAATCATGCAGGAACAATTTCAAAATTTTAACAACCAGAATTTCGATCCAAATTCATTGGCGAATCAGACATCCACAGCCATTATGTGTGTAGTGGTAACCGATGTAAGCCCAAGTATTGATGATTATGTGGATGATATGAATACTGCATCACGGGACGTATTTATGCAGGAGTTGAAAAACTCTCACAGAAAGAATGACATTCTGATAAAGAATATCACTTTTTGTGAAAAAGTGGAACATAAATCTGGGTTCCTTCCTATCCTTAATTTGCAGGACGACTATTTGGATGTAAAGCCACAAGGGAGGGCCACAGCGTTGTATCAAGCTGTAGATGAAGCATTGACCCACGCAATCAGTTATCGTGAAGATCTGGAAGCACAAGGCATAGAAGTGCGCACAACTATTTTCATCATCACAGATGGGGAAGATAATTCATCTTCCGTAAATTCTGCCGAAAATGTTAAAAAGCATGTTGCAAGTTTAAGAAGCAACGAAGCCTGGGCATCTTCGTTTACGATCAACATGTTGGGTGTTGGAAGTGAACCTAAGTTTAGAAAAGCATGCATTGATATGGGATTGAACCCTGATAAATGTCTGTCTACCATTGGTGCAACTGCCAAAGAAATCCGGGCGCAAATGGGTGTAGTATCTCAATCGGTGTCTTCATCTGCCGGGGCAGCAACCGTTAATTTTTAAAAAATGTATTAATTGTCCGGATGTATATTTTGCATCCGGACACTTTTAAAAACCAATAAAAAACAAAACAGTGGAAATATCACTTAAAACTTATAAGCAGCTTTATAAAGCATATTTAGAAGAACAAGACCTTGATGATGATTCTGCATCAGTAAGCGGAATTAAGGCTAAAAAATACCTTTTAGAAGATGTGGGTTTAGAAGATCAGGATCTTAAAGAATTAGCTTCTATTCACAACATTGTAATGGTTTATGAACAAACATTTTTTTGTGAGCAGAGAGAAGAAGATGTAATGAAGAAGTTTGAACTTTATTTCGACGACTTGAACGAAGATGCACAGACCAGGTTCCGGGATGCAGGATTGTGGCATGAGAATATTGAAGTGTCACCATTGGCTATTTTTGAATGTGAAAATGTAATGGAAGATGAATAAGCCATCAATAAAATTAATCAAACTGGCTATGTATAAGCCGACAGGTGAATTCAATATAGTCAGAGTTAAGAATGGTGAGTATAGGGTTTATTTGACCCATAAGGACGCTGCCATATCTTGTGCCGCACTCTCTCTTAGATTTGATGTAAAACAAAAAGATACACAAACAGGAGTGTGCCTGGAAGTAAAAGCCAAAAAACCTGCATCTGTAACGATTAGGATTGATAATGATAGTGAAAAGTCTATCAAATCTGCCGAAAAGAAGAAAGCTAAATATGAGAATGCCGGGTATGAACTTGTAAAAGAGTATGGAAACACAGCACTAAATGTTTCATTCCTAACATATAAGATCAAGTAATGAACAAATTTGAATATTCGGTAAAAATACAATCCACATTTACACCTGAAGATTGGGATGTAATTTTCGACAAACTAAAGAGCCATTATGAAATGGCATTGGGTGGAAGGTTATACGGAATAAAAGGTAGAATTGATTTTGCCAAACAAACTAAAGACACAACCGTATATGATGAAATATATTTAGAATTTCGCATCATAGACCATGTTATTACAAAGCCATTTGAGTTGGATAAAGAGAATTACCACATTTTTATTAAGTGTGTAAAGATGTTGAATGAGATAAACGAAGAACATATAAGGTTAACTAATAGTCAGCCAGGTTCCCAAAAACTTATCGAGATAGATAAAATTGATGTAAAATTTGAAAACGAATAAAGATTTGAAATGGAAAGCGATAAATTGACAGAATTACGAAAAATTCTAAAGGCAGAAGCATTAAAAAAAGTAGATTGGAAGCTACTCAAAAAGCAAAAGAATAGTCTTGTAGAAGTGAATATTCGCAGGACGGTAAGAAAGCAAGATCAAGACGCATTGGATAGTATTATCCACCTTCTTGATGCCTTGCAGGATGAACATGATGGAATAGAATTAATTAACCAAAAAAAGCATTAAAATGGACGAAACAAAAATCATCATCACCATAAAAGGTGGTGTATTGCAATCAGTGGTATCTAACAAAGAGATCAAGTATATGCTCATTGACCACGACAACATTGAAAGAGGCGATGAATTTACTGGAGAAGATGATTATTACTCACAGGACCTTCTTGTTGAAAATATGTATCAGTATTATAAAGAAGAAGAATCAAAATACCTTAAAAATGAAGATTAATCAAATTTTTAATATCATGATTGGAATTGCCATAGGCATGATCCTGGGCTTTTCATTCTTATTTATCGTGCATGATCCAGATGAAAAGCAGTATGTTCCTGCCATTAGTGAGCCAAAGATAATTTTTCCGGATTCACTGAAAGCCGATGACTTTGTTAAAATAGTATCTCTTACCCGTGACAATCAGGGTATTGTTGATCTTATAAATATTGACACCATCTCCGGCCATAAGATTTATATACCACATCCTGAGTTGTTATTCGTAGAGGTAGACATTCAAAAGCTTACAATTTACACCAGAATTGACAAAACACTTCATTTTGGATTCAGAAATGTTTCTGAGATAAACGACTATCTTTCATATATTTTCAATCATTCAAATTTTCATAAACTTAAAATCAAAAAAAAGTGAGTAAAGTAAAGGATCCACAAGAAGTGGAAAGCAAATTCAAAAGTATGATCAGTTCATTTATTCCTTCAGAAGAAGATGGACACGACAAGTATCTTGACCAAATGGACATCGAGGAGTTGCACGGTGTTGATACTGATGAAGATTTCCGGGGAAGTTATGATGACTAAACAATGGGCCATAAAGCGGTTGGAAAGTAAAGGTGTTCAGGTAGACGAAATGTTATCTCTAATGTCGGATATGGACAAAATAGGGATAAGGGTAGTTGAGACTGAACACCTACTTTTGAAATTAAAAAAAAGTTTATCATATTTGAAAAATAAAGTAAAATTATCTACTTTAAAAGAGAAAGATATATTACTTTCGCAGACCGTAAAAACATCTCCAAAGGAAAGAGTTTATTTAAAAATAATGGACCGGATTGACATCCCAGAGAAAGCAGTTCCGATTCTTAATAAATTGTATAAGAGCGAAAAGCCTTTTTCTATAGAACAGTTTATGTTCCTGAGTAGAAAAAACGATACCGAACTAATCGAAATACTTAATTCAGAAATTTACCTGAACAGATTAAAGAAAAAATTAAATGAGAGAGAAGGAAATTAGTGATTTTTATTTATCGTTGAACGATGAACAAAAAAGAATAGTAAGGGGAATTAGTAGAATTTTCCTGAATGCCGATATGAAACAAAAACTTATGGAAAAGTTATTTTCAAGTGATTATATAAAGAATAATAATCTATCACAGAAAACTTTAGACTTTATTGAAAAGCACAAGTTTACCACAATTGAAGATATGGAGATGTTTGGTATGGATAAAATGGCACAGTTAACCGGAAGTACACCGGAAATTATTGAAGAATTAAAAAATTTAATCAAAATTTATAATGAAAAAAGATAAAAGCATAGTTGGAAAATTAACTCTGTTAACACCAAAACAGAAAGAATTAATTATAAACACTAAAAATAAATATGTTAAAATAATGCTGTTGCAAGGCGGCCTTAAAAATGAGAGACTTTATGTTTCTAATCAAAATGAACCCGGAGAAGATATTTACGAAACTGAAACAATAAAACCATTTATATCATGAACAAAAAAAGAAGAGAAGAAATAATTGCCGGTAAAGTTACCGATGCAAAAGATTCAGAGATTTATTCTGTATTCATAAAACTAAACAAACAAAGGGCAAAGAGAACCATTAACCACTATGTACAAAATCTTCCAACTACATATACTCCATCAAAGGAGATTGTGAAAGTAGAAAAAAAGATTAGAGACATTCGGGACGGTGAAGTTAAAAACACTGTAATGTCAGATCCTATGGTTGTGATGGGGGCACAAAACCCAATTATAACATCTGATCAGGATACAGAAACAAAGAAGGAATATTATTATGTTCCTAAGTTTTTTCCTGTGAAAAATTCACAGAGGCTTAGAAAAGCCTATGATGATGCTTATGCAGCATATCTTAAAAAGACAAAAGGTTTTGATCTTTTATCTGCCCATCAAGGGGCGAACCAGGCAGGACTTGAAGCATTAAATAAATATGCTGATTGGGTTTTCAAGCAAAACAAGATGCTTGTTGCCAAATATCCGTCATATTGGTCTGAGAATAAGCCAGAAGAAAAAAAGCAGATTGAAGCGGTAAAACCAGAAACTTTTTTCACAAAAATGAAAAAGTGGATCACAAATGATAAAAAATAGTTATTTAAAAGAGAAAGCCTTATCCTTTATTGAAATTTTGGATGAAGATGAACCGGACTGGATAAAGAAAAATAATTCTATTGCCGATGCATTTGTGGAGTTTCACATTCTTTCTTCCAAAAAGGAATTTAAGGGTAGAGCACTTCCCACTGAAACAGCAGACATAGTATATGAGATCAGAAAGATTTTAGAGATATACTATTCCAAGTCAGAAGAATTTTATAGGCCATTGTCTTTATTTACTGATGAAGAACTTTTTAGTGCCAGCAATGAAGTGGCCCAGCTAAGGGCGGATCTTTCTGTTTTATTATATCAGCTATCTGACAAGACTTTCAGGGAAGTTTCCCTTGAAAGGTCTCTTATAGATGCCAGGAAGGAGAAAGCCGAGGGCATAGCATACAAGAAAGCTTTTAAAGAAGCAATGGAATTAGAGTTTGACGAGACGGTGGGTGATAAAGTGAAGATCACTAAGATGTCCCCATCGTTAGCAGATAGTTACGCAAGGAAAACTTTCAAGACTGACGAAATATACCTTCAGGAATTAAATGAATGTAACTCTATTGATAATCAGTATTGGATTCTACATCGAGTTTTTGAACAGGCGAAAGAAGCCATGAATGCGATGGCAAAAGAAATTAAAAAATAATTATTAATTAATCAGAAACAAATAAACACAATGGCGAAAGGTAAAAACAAGGTGGTGGTAGATATTACCCCACAAGAAGATGAAAACAGTTTGGCGTTAGTTTCTTACGTAGAAAACAAGAAATTGCCTGAAACAACCACATCAGATATAATATCTACTGTTGGTCCAATATTCAGAGATATAGAATCGTGGAAGAAAAGAGTGTCTGAAATAGTGGTCACTTCTTCGGAAGATTCAGAAGGTATGAAAATTGCAGGAGAAGCAGGGCGTGTAATTTTGAAAATAAGAACAGGTCTTAAAAAGCAGATTGATGAAAAGAAGTTGCAAATAAAAACAGAACGTATTGATCCAATCAAGCGTGAATATGACGGGTGGACAGACATGTTCGAGTTTATCGAAGGTATGTTGAAATCTTTGGAAACAGATTTAAGAAACAAAAGGGATTATGCTAAAAATCTGTTAAAGAAAGAACAAGATGATCTTAGGGATGCAAGAAAGGTTTTAGCAGAACCATATCGGGCATTCATGCCACCAATGATTGATATAGGTTTACTTTCCCAGGAAGATTTTGAAAAAGCCTTAGACACAGCTAAATTGGCCCATGAAGGGGATAAGACCAGAAGGGAGAAGGAAGAAAAAGAACGGTTAGAGCAAGAAGAAGAAAACAGAAAATTGAAAGTTATAAATGAACGGATTAATTTGCTATCTTCTATGAATTTTAAGTTTGAAGATGGGGATTATATCTTTAGTGGTATAGAAATAATAAAGGTATCTGGTTCCATGATAAAAGAAATGTCTGTTGATGACTTCAACACATATGTTGAATCGGTTGAAAGCAAGATTAGAGAAATAGAAAAGGAAGCCAAAGAAAAGGAAGAAAAGGAGGAAAAGGAAGCGATAGAGAAAAAAGAAAAGGAAGCCAGAGAGATGGCCGAAGCAGCAGAGAAAAAGAGAAAGATCATCATGGATCGTATTTCTAAGATTGATTGTGCCAAAATTGAAAAGGATGGTTTATACTTGGACATACCGGGAACTACGGAAAAAGAGTTTCTTATAAAATACGATGATCTATATGGTCTTTCCGAAGAATTGGTGGATGATTACATTTCTGAAACTAATTTAAAAACAAAGAAAAAACTTGATGACCTACAGACGAAAAAAGATCAGGAAGAACAACTTAGATTACAAAGGTTGGAATCGGCAAAAAAGGCACAGGAAGAAGCAGAAAATAAAGCTAAGGCACAGGAAGAAGCAGAGAGGAAGGCAGCCATGAATGATAAAGCTAAACTTGATGCAATAGCAGAAGAAATTCATGATCTTAAAAAAGATCTTGTGAAAAATTATACACTATCTTCCGAATCCGGAAGATTGATTTTCAACAAAACCATTAATGATCTAAAAGAAATTGTTGATTATATTGACGGCAAAATAAAAAAATAGATGAAGCGACGTGGAAAAGTGAATTTCTGGGACAAGGCCATTGCTGATACTCCATTAAAAGAAGTATTGACAACAATACAGGCCAATACCATTAAATTCAGTGGTAGTGGAAAAAAATATGAGAGGCCTAATTATGCTTTTGAAGTAGATAGTAATCATGTACGTAATGTACTTGATGAAAGAATAAAATACCGGGGACTTTCAAAACCAGGTTCTCTTGTGTTAATCGACGGTAAGCCAAAAAGCAGGAAGTCTACTCTGGCAGCAATGTTGGTTGCTGCACACTTACATCCTACAAGGTGTTATGAAAACATAAAGTGTAATATCAATCCACATAAACATGTATATTGGTTCGATACTGAAATGCTTCATTCAGAGTTTGAAGAAAGATTTTCAAATGTGCTCAGGTGGTCATATCAAGATAATTGTCCAAATAGGTTCCATGCTATTAACTGTGCTGCTCTTGGTAATAATCCTGAGTATAAGATAAATCACATTATTAATACCATCAGGGAGCACATGGACACGTATTCTGATAAATACGGTATTATAGAAGAAGAGGACAATATAGGCATTATTGTCATAGATGTTCTTTCGGATCTCGTGAATGACGTGAATAAGAAGGAGGAATCTATGGACTTACTTGGATATTTAATTGCTGTTGCCATAGAGACTGGTGCCGTAATTGTTGTAGTAATGCACCAGAATAAGAGAGACGAATCAGCGAATGGTATTCTTGGTAATGATGCTGCAAAGAAGGTATCTGCCCATATCAAAACATTTAAGAAGGGCTCATATGCAAACAGGGATGATGAAGACGACGACGATGGGGATAGTAATGAACCTACTCGTGTGAAGATGCAGGATGGTAGGGGTGGAGAAAAGTTTAAGATTTTTTATTTCAATTACAATGAAGATGGAGATCCGGTTGTCATTGATCATTTTGCAGGAATATAACGGTAAGTATAAACGCTGGCAGGGCAGCATTAACCCTGAGATATAACGCAATATTTATAAGCCATGCTTGCGTTTTATACAATGTTAGTGGCTGTTTTTATTATGAATTTCGAGAAACTAATTTGGAAACTGTTTAAAATAAACAGAAATGAGTTTAATCGCTTTGATAGGCAGGTTGAAACTTTATTGAGAGAAGTATATGAAAAAGGAAAGTTACAAGGTCAAAAGGAAGAACGTAATCGATTACAGACTTTCCTAAAATAGCCGCTAACGTTTTGTGTGTATAAGAAGTGGCGTGCCCATAAACACTAAATTTAACTGATAAAACACTAATAAACCCAATAAAAACAAAGCTTTACAAGTGTACCCAAAGTAGCCATTTTTTATACACGCTGTTATAAGCTGATTAAAAATTATTAGACAAATGGAATATACAAAAACCGACCTTAACTGGTTAATGAAAAAAACGGAAGATTGCTCCGAAAGATATATGGAAGCAGAAAAGTTCATATTAGAAATAGCTGAAATGAAATGGTATCAGCGAGTTTTTTTATGGAGAAATATATTACGGTTTTTGAACAGCCGAAGCAAGTATAATTTTTAATTTGCTTATAACTAATATATGTATTCATGTTTCATAATTAATTAAAAATCAATAAAATACGATGAATATTTCTGAACACATAAAGAATTTCATTCAGGAGATGAATAGGAGAAATTACTCTAAGAACACAATAGATAATTATGTAAGTTGTCTTAATGTATTCTTTAGTACTGTCAAAAAAGATCATCCTAAAAATATTAATGAATCTGATATAAAAGAGTTTTTATCAAGTTGCATAAAAGTTAATACACAAAGGAATTATCAGGGAGCAATTAAGAAGTTTTATGAAATCTGTTTAAATCAAAAACATAAGTTCAAAAATATTCCATACGCAAGAGTGGAAAAGAAACTTCCAATAGTTTTATCAAAAGATGAAGTTCAAAGAATGTTTGACGTTTGCGACAACCTTAAACACAAAATGATTTTGAGTATTTTGTATGCTTGTGGATTAAGAGTTTCTGAATTGATAAATTTGAAGTGGTATAATATAGATCGTTCACGAATGATTATAAATATAATTAAGGGTAAAGGAAACAAAGATAGACAGGTTATGTTACCTGAAGTTTTGATTCCATTGCTTGAAAAATATTATCGTGAGTATAAATCAAAAGAATATGTTTTTAATGGACAAAATTCCTTGCAGTATTCAGATAGAAGTGTTTTACAAGTAGTAAAGAATTTGGCAGGAAAAGCAGGAATATCAAAAAAGGTTTGTACTCATCTTATGAGACACAATTGTTTTACTCATTTATGTGAAGCAGGAACAGACATTTCAATTATTCAGAAATTAGCTGGGCATCAAAATGTAAAGACCACTATGATTTATGTTCACATTTCAGATAGTTTAATTTCTAAAATAAATAGTCCTGTAAATTCAATAAATTTATGAAAACATATATAGCATATAGAGACGAACACGCTGTACATATATACGATATTGAAAAAGATAGTTTTTTTGATGTTGAAGATATCAAAGATGCAGGATTAGATAAAAGGGATTTTATCATTACTTGTAACCAGGATTTTGTGATCCGGAATAAGCAGATTGATATTTGTATGGTGGAGAAGATGATCTATTTCCCCGGGCCAAAGAATTTACAGAGACTTTTCCAGAAATATACTCACAAAAGCTTTCAGGATGAAAATAAAATTAAATCCATAATTAAGGCCATTCACACTGTATATAAAAGGCAGCAACCTTTTATTAAAGAATTGAAGCTTGAGAAGGCGATATTGTTTAATTCAGAAATTGCCGGGACAATTGCCTATATCAACATAGGTAAGATTAAGATCAAGGATTCATACATCAAAGAACAGAATGAAATTTCAGAAAAACTGAACCTTGTTGGACAAATGGGCAGGAATGAACTTATTTCATATATGGAAAGTAAAAAGTACAAATGTCTGGATATTACCACAGGGAAGTATAATCTTACACACAAGTATTTATTATCGTTTAATGATGAAATACTCAATAGGCACGTCGAAGTATCTTCCAAGAAGTCAGAGTATTTTCATTACTCACAATATGCCAAAAAGGAAATACCCATAAACCATAAACCATATGGAGCCATTACAGGAAGGATTACCACAACCGGACCGAACATACAGGGAATTGACCCAAGCATAATTGAAGGCAATATATGGTCTTTTGATTTTACCGGATTTGAGATCATGATTTACTTGTGTCTATATAAAAAGAGCATATGTGATGATTTTATTCATTCAGAGAAAAAAGATATATATGGGTATATATTTTGGGAATTATATCCTGATAAATATGGATATGACAGCGACAGTTTTAAGAAAAACAACCCAGACACAAGGAAATCATTCAAAGACCTTTGTATAAAGGTTTTGTATGGAGCCACATTAGATGATTGCCGGTACATGTTCGGCGATAAGATTGATAAAACATACAACAAGGTTTTTAATTACTTCGATGTATCGAGGGTTAAAAAACAGTTATTGGATTATGCTACAAAGTCCGGAAGTTATTTATTGAATAACAAATACAATTTTTCCACAAGTGACGAAAATGTGGATATTCTGCATAGGCTTCTTCCTGAAGCTAAAAAGGTAAGCTTGCCGGATGATGATCCTTTGTATTATTCTGATCATCCAAAGAATAAAGCCATAAAGTCAGAATTCAATGATATTTTCGCCAAAGAACGAGGTATATTACTACAGGTAAGTGATAAATTCAAAAAAGTAAATAAATACCTTGTAAACTACAACATCCAGGCCACAGGAGCGATAATAATCAAATTAGCAGCAAAGTATGCCATAGCCACCGGGATGAAGTCTAAGATACTTATATTGCGCCACGATGAAATAATAGCCGATATAGTTACTGAGCAGGACAAAAAAGAGATAGCTTATGCTATGCAGGATGCCTGTAAGGAAGTAATTTTATCTTACATCAACATAGATATAAAGAAGTTATGAGTGTAAAGAGACCTTTAAATTATTATGGCGGAAAGGAGAAAATGAAAGATATATTAATTGCCAGGGTGCCACCACACATAACTTATGTGGAAGGTATGGCCGGTGGCGCAACACTGTTTTTCTCAAAACCAACATCTCCGGTAGAAATAATAAATGACAACAATGGTCAAATTGCAAACTTCTATGTGCAGTATAAGGAAAACTTTGATGCACTGAATGAAATGATACAGAATACGTTGCACGATGAATGGACGTACAATAAAGCACGAATGATATATCGTGCAAACCCAAAGAGTTACTCTAAGTTGCGGAGAGCCTGGGCGGTATGGGTAGGTGCTAATATGAGTTTTGGTGGATCTTTGTTTGATGGAAGTTTCCAGATCACATCAAATAGCAACGATAGTTGTCATCCGGGGATCAGGACATATAACAAAAGGAATCAGTTTCACAAAGGTTCTATAATAAACCGTTTGGAGAGAACCATGATTCTGAATAAAGATGTAATTGAAGTCATTAAAAAATACAACAATCCGGATACATTCATATATTTGGATCCTCCGTACTTCCAGGCTAATCAGGGTCACTACAAAGGATATACGGAAGATAATTTCAGGAAGTTGCTCGATACATCTTCTGTTTCAAATTCAAAGATTATGATTAGCTGTTATGATCATCCTATTATACATGAATATGATTTTAATGTTGAAAAGTTTCAGATGAATCTTGGAGTGAAAAATGGATTTAAGAAGGTAGAATGTTTGCTGACGAATTATGATCTTCCACAAACAAATCTTTTTTCATAGTTATTCACAAAAAAAAGTGAATACGGGGAACTAATTTTGATAATCATGATGTTATCATATAAAAACAATATAAATCATGGAACTTAAAAATTTAATAGACAACCTTACCGTAAGCCAACTTAGAGAATTGAAAGGATTAATAAACATTAAGTTAGAAAGAAAACCTAAAGGTTTATGTGAATGCGGAAAAGAAGCTAAAGTTAAAGAATTTTGTATTAATTGTTATAACAAATATCGTTTTCGTGAAAAAAGCGGATATAAAAAACCTGATTTTGAACAAAAAAACTTGGATAATTATAACCAAGTTTTAGAACTTGTTAAAAGTGGATTGACAATTCAAAATGCATGTAAAAGTTTAGGCAAAGGTACAAGTCAGTTATATAAAAAAATGACACCAGATCAAAAAAAAGAACTTTATTCTTATAAAGTAACTACGTGTTATAAGTCTATGAACTCTCTTGTTGAAAAGGAATTAATATGAAACTTGAAGTGTGGATAAAATGTAAGGCAGGATCAGGCAAAAAGCATGATAATCCCGGAGCAATACTTGTTGAGTATGTTCGTGATGGTGAACAATCAGCCAGGAGATCATTAAAACACAAGGGATTCTCCTTTTTAACAAGCAGGAAAGTACTTGAATCAGAATCGGTAACGGAAGTTGCTCCGGTACAGTACAGACATACTTGGTCGACTTACACATCATGGGCTAAGTTTATTGACGATGAAAATAAGTTTGAACTTCCTGAAGGTTGGTTGGAAGAAATCGAAGGTTATAGAAAAATATACAAATCTTTGGATAAAGACCCGAACCAGATTGAACTTAATATGGACACTGGTTTAATTGAATTTGTATAAAGATGAATTGATTAGTTTGAACAAGATGATCCTATTGGAGTACGGGAGACCGCCAATAGCCAGGGTAGGGAAACCGGGTCTGGACCTTTTTGAAATCATTGGGCCGGTTACTCGGGATGACCGGCCCTTTTAAATTAAAGCAAAAGATAGGGTTATGAAAAATAAGTATTCAAAAGAGCAATTTGACGGATATACTCACAGGTTTGTAGTTACGTTTACGACAAAAACGTTACACTCAACGTCGATAAATATTTACTCAAATTCTAATAGTTATCAGGATTTAGATGACATTATATATAGGCACAAATCAGATGATGTCATAGATTTTACAGTTACTCACAGGGCTTCCAAAGAAGATGATGAAATAGCATCTCAAATAATTGATGAAATTTTCAATAAACAATCATGAAAGATAGGACTGTGAAAAAGTTTTGGAAACACAATAAAGGATCTTTATATTTCTCAGCAGATAGTTACACGGATAATGAAATAAATATACGTATTTGTAATATTAGTTGCTGTGACTGGACAATGATAAAAAAGAGTGCATTGGTGTTTATGGGGTTCGCTCTTGAAAATAGAGAAGAAACTTATGAAACAAGAGAATCTGATTTTGAATCACATCCGTTATTTGGTTTCAGGAAAACAAAAAAAGGATATACCTTTTATTTATATGGTATTGTTAATATAGATGTTGAAATACCAACAAAAAATATTGATGAAATTGTTTTATATCTTAAATCTTTATAAGAATGAATAGGGAAAAATATCCGGTTTATATAATGCTACAGGATTACGAAGGATTTTTGGCAGGTAAGCCAGTCGTACTGGTTGGGTTTGAATTATCCACAATGACAGATAAAAGTCCTTTCTATGGGAAGGATGGAGAAATAATCAGAATACCTAACAAATTAGTTACCAAGGCATGAAATACAATAATAATTTATTTGAAAAGCAAGAAACTGGTTTGTCTTTTGTGGCAAACGAAATTGAAGAATACGACATAATACTTCTTTCAAAAGGTAGGTTTTTTTATGTATTTGATCTTGATAAGGAATTTATCAATGATGAAGTATCAGAACTGTATGATGGAAATGATAATGATATACTACCAGAGCACACTAAAATTATGTTATTTGACGAATCATATAAAACGATTACAGACATACCTGGAGATACACCCGTAATTATATATAGAAGAATTAATAAAGAAGTATGATATATTTTATAGATCTTTTCGCTGGTGCTGGTGGGACTACAACCGGACTGAGCAATGTTCCTGGTATAAAAGTAGTGGCATGTATAAACCATGATCCTATGGCTATTAAAAGCCATGCTGAAAACCATCCTGATTGCTTACATTTTACGGAAGACATCAGAACTATTGATCTTCATCCGTTGATGGATATAGTGAGAGATATTCGGAAGAAAGACAAGAAGGCAATTATAGCTATTTGGGCATCAATTGAGTGCGTCAACTTCAGCAGGGCGAAAGGTGGTTTACCTCGTGATGCTGATTCCAGAACTTTGGCTAATGATCTGTTTAGGTATCTCAAAGCTTTTAACCCGGACATGCTGTTTATAGAAAACGTGACAGAATTTATGGCCTGGGGTCCACTGGATGAAAACGGAAAGCCTATTTCAATGAAAAACGGTGAAGATTATCAGAAGTGGGTAGCTAATGTAAAGAGATTTGGGTATAACTTCGACTATAGAATTTTTAATAGTGCAGATTTTGGGGCATATACGAGCCGTAAGAGATACTTTGCGCAATTCGTTAAGCCGAAGTACAAAATGGCATGGCCACATCCTACACACGCAAAGAAAGTACATAAAACAGACCTGTTTACCAATAACCTAAAACCATGGAAAGCGGTAAAGGATGTATTGGAATTAAATAAACATGGAGAATCTATATTTTCCAGAAAAAAGAAGAAATGTGGGAGTGTAGCAAATTTATCTGATAAGACATATATGAGGATATATATGGGCCTAATCAAATTTATTGCCGGTGGTAAAGATCAATTCTTATTGAAATACAATTCAATAAATAAAGAAACAGGTGTGTATGTACCACCCGACATGGATCAACCAGCACCAACCGTAACTGTTCAGGGAAGATTAGGTGTGGTATCACCGGATTTTATTCTAAACTACCAACACAGCAGTAACTCAGACAGCATAGAAAGTCCGGCACCTACAATTACCACTAAAGATAAATTTGGTATAGTAAATACACAATTTTTATCTAAATACTACTCAGGTAGGCCATATGACAAAAATCATTCTATTGACCAACCTGCCGGTGCAATTAAGACTGTGGATTCACATTCATTTATTACGACGTATCATGGTAAGGGCCAAAATGTACATAGCATTGAAAATCCTTCACCAACGATACCGACGAAGGATAGTTGTACTCTCGTGAACACACAGTTCATTCATAGGGATTTTTCCGGTGGTGGATTTTTAAATGATATAGAACAACCATCCGGATCGGTAATGCCATCACCAAAAATGAACCTTGTTTCTACACAGTTTATTCATAGAGATTTTTCAAATCCTACAAATCAGGACATAAACGAACCAAGTGGTGCATTAATGGCAACACCTAAAGTAAATTTGGTATCTACCCAATACATCATGAATCCACAGTATCTAAGTGCAGGTACCGACATAAATAATCCCTGTCATACACTTATTGCCCGGATGGATAAAATGCCGCCATACTTGGTACATACAGAGTGTGGTAATGTGGCTATACAGATTGAAGAAGGTGATACTGAGCATATGATCAAGATCAAAGAGTTTATGGCTATGTATGGAATTGTAGACATAAAAATGCGCATGTTGTTTATAAAGGAACTGCAGAAGATTCAGGGATTCCCGGATAACTATGTTTTTCATGGCACCCAGGCTGATCAGAAGAAACAAATTGGGAACGCAGTGGAAGTAAACCAGGCCACAGCCATAGGTGCTGCCATCGCTAATTATAATTGTAATTAAAAAGACAATTAACATGTATAGAAATAAAAACTTAAAAACACTTGATGGTGAAATATGGGTGGATGCTTTTAACTATGAAGGATCGTATTCAGTTTCAAACATGGGAAGAATAAAAAGTGAGCGAAGGCAAGTTAATAATGGCAGGGGTGGTGTGATGTGGGTTAAACAAATAATATTATCTCAATCTATTTGTCCAGAAAAAGGAAGATTGTCTGTTGGGTTAAGTCTTGATGGCATAAAAACAAGTCACGCTGTTTCTGTATTGGTTTGGGAAAGTTTTAATAAAGAAGTGCCAACTGGGAAAGTAATAATGCACAAAAATAAAAATCAATCGGACAATAGACTTTGTAATTTACAATTAACAACATGGTCGCATTCACATAGTGTTAATTTCCAACTTGGATTATTGCCACATCTTGAACAAAGACATTCATTAATGGGTGGTAGTAAGTGGAATGAAGATAACGGAGTTTATGTAAATGGAGAATTAACTGAAATTTTATGTAATAAGTGCTTTATTCATAAACCAGTTCAAGAATTTGACAACACAAGGAATTGTTGTAAGAAGTGTAGGAGTTTTTCAAAAGGAATAAAGGAACCTGGAAAGTTAGAATACTTAAAATCTTTAAAAGATGCAGGACTTAAAAGGTGTTATATATGTACTGAAATAAAGAGTATAAATGATTTTTATAGAGGATGTACAAAATGTAAGATTTGCACAAAAAACAAACGAATAAGTATTCCTATGGATGTCGGTTTTTCTTTGTGATCAATACTGGACACATAGTTATAGGTAATGTCCATGATGATGAAGCTTTTATCTGTAGCAATCTATCTTCACAAATATTTGATGAATTTTTAAAGACAATTAAATAAACAAATTTAAAAATGAAAACAGGAATTGAATTAATCGCCATTGAGCGACAAGAACAAATTGAAAAACATGGTTATACGGTTATGCAAGACGTAGCCAATAACTCATTACCAACAGGTCCATTTAAAATGCTTCCGTTTAAAATCGTAGTTGGTAATCTTATGGGAATTATTGGCGGAGTGCCTTATCCTGAAAATTGGAGCGAAGAAGCCATTGAAAAAATGAAAGCTAAAACAGAATTAGAAAAATTGGTAATAGCTGGTGCTTTAATATTTGCCCGAACAGAAACTAAAATGTTTTTCGAACATGTATGGAAGAAAGCAGATGCTTTATTGTTCATAGAAGGAAGGTTATTCTTCCATCATGTTACCGGTGAAAGAGCAAGCGCAAATGCTGTGGCACCATCGGTTCTTATTGCCTATGGAAAAAACAATGTAGATTGCTTAAAAAACTGTAACATACCTGGTAAATTTATTAAGCTATAAAAAAGGCCAGATCAATCAATGATCCGGCCCGTGGTTGGAAAAACCAAAAACCAACCTAACCTAAAACTCATATCTTTTAACGGGTGCGTTAAAATGCTGCTAGTGCTACAACCCCCATTGATAGCACGGTAGTTAAGGCCAGGATGATTTTATTTTTATTGCTTACTTTCTTCTCTAATTCTTTATTCCTATCTTCAAGCCAAAGGTTTTTTAGAATAACTGTTTCTCCTAATGTTTTGAAGTCTGATCTTATATTCTTCAAACCATTTTCAATAACCTGAACACCAATCGTATTAGTATTGACTAAGGTACTAATACTATTTTGCTGTGAAGAAACGGTAGTCTTAAATTCTCTGGATAAGTCCATATAAATACTATCCATATTCAAGAAAGATTGGACCTGTTGTTCTGCAATCTTCCCCCTCTCCGATGCAAGTAACATGTTTTTTACTTTTTCGGCTTTTAATGTTATGCTTGTGGTATCCTGGCAATACAGGATAGATGATAATATGCAGAAAATAAATAAGATGAATGATTGTTTCATGATCCATTAATAATTTTTGTTTATGTAATCGATTAATTCCTTGTTACTCATATCCTTTGATATAATTTGCTGCTTCTTCTTTTCCAACTCATTTATTATCTGCCTATTTTTGTCAATAGATAAATAAATATTCTTCATCCGGGCATCGTAATATTTGACCGTTTCGAGAGCCGACCTGGAACACTGATCATTTACATTTTTTAGTGATTCTACTATAATGGAATCGTTTGTAATCCTGGTATTCAGTGAATCAATAACGCTTGTTAATTCTAAAACGTTTTTTTTTGATTTTGAATTTGCTCTTATAGAATATACTAAAGAACCGGCAAGACCTATGACAAAGATAATTGCAATCCATTTTAAAATTGGGTTCATAACTGTTGTTTAAAATTAAAAATTAATTAACCATCCTGTTCAGGCTTCAAAGTTACGATTATTTTTCGTAAATGAATCTTCTGATTATGTTTTTTGGTTGACAATAACCTGAGAACCAAATAATCATCTTCAAAATCTCCCTTACCAGACTTTGGATTACCATTTACATCCATAATATCTAATTCTTTATTATAAACTGATATTGGTTGTTGACCTGCCGGTAAATAATTCCTAAATTCTTCCAGGACATAACCATTCCCCTTTCTGGTCCACTTCTTTTCATCACGCTCTGTCATTTGTTCGATCATATTTTTGTCATCCCTGGAAGATATATCTCTAAGGGATAACCAACCGCTACTCTGTCGACCATTATAGATTTGATACTTTTCGAACAACGGTTCATCAAGTTCTCTTTCTGTACCATCGTCATAAACTTCGATAAGTTCTCCAACAACCTTTATATTTTTAAGGAAGAATGTATTGTTTATTTCCTGGTTAATTAAAGGAATCTCTATGTATGATGGATAATCCTTACCATAGAAATTGTTGTATATTGTTTTGGTGTCGTGGTTGTATATAATATTGTCTTTTACGGTAAACATATTATATCTGTTCATTAAAAATACGTCCGGACGGAAATACTGTCTTGATATCCATTGCTGCCTTCTTATGCTATACTCATACATAAATGACTTATCAATAAAGTACTTAGGATCACCGAAAGATATTTTTTTACCATTGAAAGTAAATTCACCATCTTTATAATCTACTCCTTCGATTGGTAAAAAGTCTCTTTTGTACATGTAGATCAGGTTGTTGGCAAAATCTATACCAGTATCGAAGTGAACCCCGGAATCACATTTCTGATCTACAAAAGGATAATCAGGAAACTTATCAAGCAGGAAGAATTTGATATTATCATCCATAAATTCTTCTATACCGGTAAGCGGAATATCCGTATTACTACCTGTAAACACTTTAAATCTTCTGGCATCTCTGTCAAAATAGAAATATCCCAGGTGTGTGGATCTGGAAGCATTAGGATCTTTCGTTCCTCCCCATCCTTCTACTGCAGAACCATAAACATCCTGAGATTTACCAAACAGATAAAACCTTCCAAGGAGTAGTGTATCATTTGTTTGTTGCTCCTGGACATCACCACGGTAATTGATCATAAATATACTATCTGTGGTTTGAGCATAGAACCCGTTGCCAATGCTAAACAGCTTCATAATCCTTCCACGGTTTGTTGGTATATCAACATAGTGATTTGACCTAAATTGTCTCCATGCATCTATTTCAGAAGTTGTATTCTGCATATTAGATGCTATGATTCTGTTGGTATATTTATTTGGACAAAATTCAGTGTCGTAATAAAATGGCATACCAAAGTTTATGTCTGACTGATTTACGGTTGAGTAAGACAAGTTGTAATACCAATAGTTATCTTCAAACTGTCGAAGTCTGTCCGGGAACATTCCGAATCTACTCCCCTGTCCGGCCTGTCCTGGTTCTCTGAATATTTTATCAGGATATGCCCAATCTATTCCAATCATAGCATCTACAACTTTATTGTCATCATCGGTATCAGCCCAAAAATTAATCCACGAAATACCTATGATAATAACAAGTATGGCAGCAATAATACTTAAAGCGGCTCCAATGGCACCAGTAAATCCGGATGTGTCAAAAGAAATAAGATCTATACCTTCCAATATAATATAGAATCCAATATAATATACCCAGAAGAAATTTAAAACCATTCTCATGAGTAGTTTCCACTTAGGAGGCTCTGTGGTATTAAACTTGATTCTGTTTAACCAGGCCCGGGCCAACTCAAAACCTTCAGGCATGGTACTGTCTATATCCAGGGTTTTTAGTTTTGACCTATATACTTCGGCTACACCATCATCACCAAATAAGATAGATCCTGTGCCACGATAATTCAGATTCGCATCAGATGTAAGAAAAGTATGAATATAAGTTTTTATAATGTGCGGCGTGAAGGCATCAGGGAACTCACCTGCGCTTGGTGGTCCTATTGGTGTAGTTTCATCAACCATACCAGTCCATTCATTCCTGAGG
This sequence comes from Saprospiraceae bacterium, assembly GCA_049290115.1. Lineage (GTDB taxonomy): Bacteria > Bacteroidota > Bacteroidia > Chitinophagales > Saprospiraceae > OLB9. The sequence goes on from JBATMZ010000124.1 coordinate 53,538, forward strand.
CCGCCCTGAGAGTTCCTTAGATCAGATGCATTCCCACTATCGGGTGTTGTTCCTATTTCTTCGAAACCTATAACCCTTAAAATAGTTGCAGCTAAATTTTTTAATACATCAAATAAAATTGAAAAAACAGGATCACTATTTCCGTCACCATCAAACAGCTTACCAAAATCTATTGCCGGAGTAATATCTTCAATAGTTTTATCTGAAACAAAACCGCTTCTTTTGTAGTTGAATGGTCCTATAAAACTATCACCAACAAGTCCTTCAATTTTAATCTTACCATCTGGGCCGGTGCCGGAATTATAAGAACCATGAAGTCCAAGTGGAATAAATACCCTGCTTATAATAGGACCATACTGATTTGGAAGATATCTCATAATAGTTACCAAATGTGCCCGGGCATTTTTAATAAATGTCTCATGGTTTATGGTATCTCCAATGAAACTATTATCTGATTCATTGTTATCTCCGGCACCACCATTTAAAGAACCCCATGGACCATCAGGACCTTTAGTGAATCCAACCTTTCCACCTTCAACACTTCCTCCATTTCCTCCTCCGTTTTCTTCACAATCACATTCTTGTAATTCTGTTGTTGGTGGTACTGGTGTGGTTTTGTTTTGTTCTTCTGGATTTGCCGGTGTAGCTGTTTCTGAACTCCATTGACCACCAATGGAATTTAATACATAACTACATCCATTATATTTAAGACTTACGCTATCTATATTTATAGTTTGGATACCATATTCATCATTTGGATCTTTGGCGTTTGTTTCAAATCTGATACCAACAGATGTATCATTATCTACAGCATCAAAACATTGTTCAAATCCATTGAATGAAGTTGTACAATAGTTGTAAGTAGCAATACCAGGAACATTGAATGTATATGTTACAATCCACGAACCATCTTCATTTAATACTGCTTTTTCGCTTAACGTAACTCCTGTTTCACATGGAGGGCAAACGCAATCTCCATTACCATTACCATCATCACCAATACCACCTACAAATTCAATGTATTGAGACCCTTCCCTATGTAGGTTTACTAAAGTCCTGGTAAAATTAAGCGATGAATCCTTTCCGACTATAGAATTTGCCGGGGCTTCAACCATACCTTTAATACATCTGAATATTGGTTGTGGTTTACAGATGTAGTGATTCAGGTTTATGCCCTGACGGACACCTGATTCATTCTTCCTTGAAAGGCTCCATGTATCCGGCTTTTTGCCATCAGCATATAAACCGTGCCGGTATCCCTTACCATTCAACTCCATTTGATATAAAGCATAATGGCCGTCATTATAATTTCCATATAAATGATAGTCCGGACTATGGTATATATAAGCTGGAATTGATGTTGCTGATCCACGTCTGAAAGTATTAAATCCACCAGGGTTTACATTGGCATCATAAAACTCCCACGAATTAACTGCATGTTTGGGGAATAAATATGGTTGGCCCTGTATTTGTCCTTCAAAGGTACCATGTAGGATACCTGTGGATATAACCGTCTTATTACTTTCGTCTCTTTTAGAATAACCAATAGTAAAAGGGTTTTTCTTACAAACCCAATCAGAAAGTACGGCCGGAATGACAATATCTTCTATTCGTAACCCGGTAAATATTACAAACCCATTGTCGTTTTCATCATTTGCCCGATCTTGTTTAGATGGAACACCTTCCTGCATAGATAAGAAGTGTGGTTCTTTGCCCAGGGATGGGACTTTATACAATCTTACATTCTTGCCGGCATATTCTCCGTAAATAGGCTGACAATCATCTCTACCTATAGTTTCTGGATATCGTTCATTTGTCTCCCAATATCCGAACCAACCTTCGCTATAAGCAACGGGTTGTCCATTGTCAACAATACAGTTATTCCCAAATGGATTTCTATCTTCATTAGGTCCGGTTGGAGCAAAACTACCCCGACTTTTACCGGCATACTTATAGTCTAATTTTTCTGCAATTTTTGACCTTTCTAAAAGTGGATTTTCAGTTTGTGTTCTGGTCCTGGTAAATGGAGTAGTTTTGTATTTATAGTGAATTTCATTATTTACATAATTCCAATATCCATCTACACACTCATAACATATTTGTCCTACGCATCTTTTTTCTCCCGGAGATGTACAAGGAAATCTAGAAGGTATATATTTTATTTCCTTATAAGATGTTTTATATTTTTCATCAAAAGCTTTTGCCTGATCAACAAATTTCATTTTCCAATTCTGTAATTCAGCCAGATCAGAACACACACAGTTTGGATGTTCGTATGGGTTTACTATTGGGTCCAAAGAGAAAGCCAATCTTATTGCGTTTGCTATTTCATATAAACCCTGGATAATGCTTACAGCTATTGCCTGTAAAGTTACTCTCTCACAATCTAATATGGCGCAAAGTTCCTGCACATCATTATTGATAACTACATCATCATTATTTTCGAACAGAGCATCATCATAGCTTTTCTTTCTTGGCAACAATCCATCAGAACCATTGGAAGCATTAAAACAACTTTCACCATTACATGACCCACCGCTACAACCACCTTCACCGTCACAACCGCCTTCGGCACAAGAACCATTACAAATATAAGACGTAATATTGTCGTCTGTTTTTATTTTGGGATTTGGATTTGTTTCGTAATTTATTCCTGCATTAAAATTGTTGGTAAATTCTTCTCTAAATGTTTGTGATACAGTACATGCATCCTGGTCCCAATACAGTTTTGTTCTTATCGATGTATCTGCCCCGGCCCACGCCGGTACGTCACAGCTTTGACAGTTTCCATATCCATTTGGTGCAATCGTTCCAGGAGGCTCAGGCATGTGGTTGATCAAATTATAGGCAATAGTCCTGGTACCATCCATTCCATTAAACCATATACAGAAATCATAGTTTTCATTTTCACGTAGCCCTTTATGTTTATCGGCATATTTTACGGGAACCATCCACCTCTTATATCCAACTCTAAAAGTATTTACTATCTTCTGCAGGTTGTAATTTCTTTGTGGCCTGGTATTAAAAAGGAATAAAGCCCCATCATGTTCTTCTAAGTCTTGTCCATTGAAATATTGCTGCTTACGATGGTTAATGTCGGCAGATTTACCGTCTACATAATACCCTTCTGCTCCGGTGAAAACATAATTGAAATATCCATCCGCAAAACCGATATCATTGATCACTTTATATTTATCGGCTCCATTGATATTTTCCACAATGACAAGTTCTGAAAAATTATAATCTCTTGGTAGATTGAATCCTTCGATAACAAGACCATATTTAGTTTCTTCATCTACCCGGTAATCACCGTCTGCAACATATACCGGCTGACTGGTGGTTCCGAAATTAGTATCGTTGCTATCTTTATCATAAATACGCATTACTGCCCGATAGGCACCATTTACCAAGGTACCAATACCACGAACGGCTGATACATTCAATACTCCAACACAGGTAGCTTTCATAAGCAATGTATTGGAGAAATCGCAGCATGGATCAAAAAGTTCTACGACTCGGTAAACTTCATTTGTCTGGAAGTAAATTTTTACACGTGAGCAATTGGCATGTATATTTACTTTTACGGTAGTCCATGTGCACGATTGTAGTCCGAGTGGACGATCAAGAATACTATCTGTGACTAAAGTAGTATATTTTTTAGTTTTTTCATCAGCTATTCCAATTTCCCCTTTTCCTTTTACCAACCCAAGGAGAACCCACTGATCATATTGTGCAAGGTATAATTCACCACGTAGTTTAAAACCGGATGGCATACCTATCCATTTCTTATTACCGGTTTCGGAACTTATAAATCCTGATTTTTCAGAAGATTTTATGGCCGTCCAGCCAATAGCGTCTGAGAAAGTGTTTTTAGGTTGTTCTTGTTTGATACCATCAGAGAATAATGAAACAAACCTTGTTAGAATGGGTAAATTAGACATATAAGTAAATTATAATACAAAAGTACTATTTTTTAACTTACATATCGTTTTTATGCCTACAAACGACCTTTTTTAGATTATCATACTATTAAAGACTAATGCAAATAATTTTAATTTCTGTAACATTTCCTTCGGTCATATGCTTAACCACACTTACTAATCCACATTTTCCATTAAGTTGAATTATATCATCTTTTCTTGGTAGTGGTAGATGTTTTGGATAATCATCTAATCCAGGGTAATTTGCAAAAGAAATTGTTCTAAAAACTGTTTTTTTATTTAACATCATAATTTTTTATTACAATTAATAATTGGATAATTTTCATTAAACATAGAAGTATCTTCTAATTTTACACCAATATACGGGGGTTGTTGTTCACTTATAACAGCAATAAGTTTATTCCAAAGTTCATTGTGTATTTCGGGATCTACATCGTGGTATATTGAGTTAAGATATATCTTAAAATCGTCCGTTGCCTTGCTCATGGTTAAAGTTTTGCCCAAACAGATGCATAGCACTTGTTGGCATTTTCGTTTTTAACTGTTCCAAATCCGGATTTATATATAAGACCTTCTCTCACAAGTCTCAGCGGTGTTCCGCCCCAGGCCCTCTTTGAAGGTGGCTCAGGAACAATGTTGTTTGTTTCAGCCCACACCCTTACATCTTCCATCATAAAAGAGAAACCTTTCTTCTTATTGCTGATATAGCTTAAAGTTGCATGATAGGCTTTATCCGACCATGTGCCTGCATTTTTGATATTGGCGTGATCAACGGCCCTTCTGATACCCTTCTGTTTGTTTTCTTCACCCTTATCTACAATTTTGGGTGGTGGTGGTTCGAAGCCAAAAATATTAAGCTGTACCTGATTCTTTATTAGCGGAATAAGATCTGCATGATTATTCACAATGTGGTGAATGTTCCCAAGAAATACCTTCAGTGTATTTTCGTTATTTCTGATCACTCCGGTAATGGAATCAATGTCGATATCCATCATTTCTCCGGAACTGGAATTAAATACTTTGATGATTCTCATTGTAAAAGTTTTTATCTCCAAATTTGGTAATGGATTTATTTACTACAAAAGAACCTTCATATATTCTTAATTTACAAATTGATTCAGGACCAAAATCGTTTTTAAAAATGCTTTCAACAATTATGTTCGGTTTGATCAATAGACCTGTTTCAAATAATACATTTTGAATATTAGTTAAGAAAACATTTCCGTTTACCTTATGGTTTTTATAACCCATATCAATGAAATCCTTTGTATCTATATCCAGAACAAGGCCATAATGGTTTGTGTATTGATATATATCCTTTACATAAACGGAAGGAGATATATAATCCCCACGCTTAAATATGTTTTCAACAACATTGACAAGGACGTATCCTACATCTGTAATAAGGTATCCCATGCTTCTGGCTGAGTTTGGAATACGTGCAGCCGATGGAATTGGTTCCATTACAAATGTGTCAATACCGTGAACATATTTTTTAAATAATGATGTGGTATCATGTCCGGTAATACCAATAAAATCTTCCCAATCCAAAAATCGTTCATCATCAGAAAGACCTATACATCTAAGGATTGCTCCTTCTTTTACAATATCGCTGCTTATTTTGTCACCGATCTGAATATTTAATGGATTATGAACATTTTTAACAGGTGGTTTTATAATAGGAACATTTAATACTTGACGATACTCCCTGCCTTCAAAATCAGTTTTATAAATAACAGACATTTTACCATCTCCATTGTACTCAACAGTTTTTGTATACTTATCCGGAAGTTCAATACTATACTCAATATGATTTTCTGTTTTCTCGTGCCAGGCACAAATATCCCGGATTGTAAGACTATTCAGTGGCTTATTAATACTTGACATTATCTTTACAAGGTTTATGTCCAAAACCTGTGGAGGAAGTATATAACTGCCTTCTTTTACTTCTACTTTTACTAAACTCATTTTTATTTGGTTTGTGTTTAAGAAAATATATTTTTAATTAGATTGTAATGCAAATAAAAAGAATATTTCTTATAATCCCTTCTTTTTGCCAAAGTTCTATATGTGCCAGGTCTTTTAAGTTTAAAAAAACTGCTAAATAATTTGATCTTATCTAATGTAGTATTCATTGCTTAAACATTACCGCATGAAACATATTCTATAACCCTATCCATAAAAAACTTTACTGACAGTCTTTGATCATGCAACTCCTTTAGCTTATCAAAGAAAGATTTTGGATCTACAATGATAACTACTTCTGTTTGAACTTCAGTAAGTTTGTGTGGATCGGGGTGTTCTAAGACTTGCAAATCCCGGATCATATCTACCAATTCTGCCCGTAATCTACTGTTTATGTTATCAAGGATCTTTTGATTGGTAAAAAATGGCGGGAATTGTTCATCTTCAAATTTAATGTCTACTTTTAAATACATTGTTTGGTTTTTATTATTTATGAATTAATTTTTGATACCAAGATGTTTTATCAATAAAATCTCCGATATCTAGTCTAAATATTATATAATCTACAAATCTGTGTCTATGCCATCCGTCTAGTAAAATGACATCTCCCTTGTGTTGAACAAATGAACCACTTGGGCTATCATTATGACAATACATCCATCCTTTATTTTTTGATAGGTTTAAATCAGGATTTTCATTAGCTAAGATAGACATAAATCTATATGCCATTTCTCCGTTTTTGGCGAATACTAATATCATACTATTTGGTTTTGTCATGAATCCTATGATGAATACGGCATCGCATACGGATGTTATCTACATTACACGCCAGTTCTGCCCTTCCGGACTTCTTAGCTTCATCTACGCTTATCTGGTGGCTACAATCTATTATCTTCAACTCCATCTCATTACGTGGCTCCGGATGTAGGCCAAACTCATTGCAATCTTCACAAAAAATATACCCGTAATTATCCATCATTTCATTTACCTTAATCTCCTTGGCCTTACTGATATTTCTTTCCAACGCCTTAGATGAAATTTTAGTTCCATCAGACTGAGTATATCTGTTATTTTCTGAAACTTTTTTTATTGGTACTCTTGGGGCGCTCGGTTTTTTAATTCTGACAGCCTGGGCCTTCTCGATCTTTTTGTTATACTGAGATTCACACTCAGGAGAGCACAGGTAGTCCAAAGGTCTTTTCTTTATGAAATCCTTTTGACAATTTTTACATCTTCGTTTTCCGGTATTTGTTGCCATCTACTTTAATGTTTCAATAAACTGATCAAAATTACCTTTGAACATTTGTTCAGTCCCATCTTTATAATTTATGGAAACACCTATAAAACCTAAAGGAGAAAAGCACGGTGAATATCCTTTTATTTTGTTTTTTTCAAGAAGTTCCATTTTTTCAATATATTCTTCTTTTACTTTTGTCCTTGCATTAATATATGCATCTAATTTTTCTTTAGAATCTATTGATAATTGTAATTTAGAAAGTTGCATTTTTAATTTTTTATTGTAAAATTTTATCTCTTTCATCAAGAGATAGCTCTTTACCCATTAATAAAAGAAATCTCCTGAGACCAGAAACCGTCATAAGATGTACCATAACTTCTGACGCTTCATATGCACCACCTATGTTGTAAATAATAGTAACGATTTTATGGTGTCCTTTTAAATCATAATGTATATGATGCCCTACAATGTTACTTTCTTTAGATAGTTTGGTCTTATATTGATGGTATGCTTCAGCAGCATCTTCAAATTGATCTGCATCAATATTATCAACTACTTCTCGGAAAGTATATCCTTCTACTCCTTCCATTAAAAAATCTACGTATGTTTTCATTAGATTAATTTGTATCGTTTATAAAAAGATTTGGTTATATACTTACGGAGACGGTTCTTAGCCATGTTGTGCTTTCTTTTCCACAACACGGTACCCGGTCCTTCGATTTTACTGAAAAGATTTACTTGTTTTATTGGAATATCCCAATCTATCGATGATGGAACAACCATATCAAACTTCCTTTCAGTTCCACATATACTCAAAGAGAAACCACCTTCTCTTACCGGATCATAGGCAACAATGTAATCCGATGGATCTTTTTTATCATCCATAAATATTGTTCTTGCTGCATGTAATCCAGAAGGATCTTCACCGGTGCCAAGATGAAGAACTGTGCCAAGTTTATCTGAAGGTTTATCCTTACGATTAGACATGAGATTTTTAATGGCTCCTGCTTCTTCTTCGGTGAACTCCGGCAATTCATCATGTCTCATTAACATAAAACGCTCTTGTGGTTTTCCACCAACATTAAGGTCAATATTATCTTCTGGTTTTCTGCCCCAGTTATTAATTATATCCAATACACTTTGAGATCCAAGTAACGGAGTCATACCCTGTTTTGATTTTTCAAGATCTGGATCAATAAATTTTGAAGGTATATTATTATCTTCCATCATTCCTTATATAAAAAGTTATAAAATAAATAGCTACACAAAAATATTATTATTACCGACATGGACAAAAACCCAAGGAAACTCATTTTCAGTCTAATGGTTTTACATAATTGGATTTCCAATCACTAAGCATTTCGCTTGGTGAATACATTAAATTTGGTTCTTTTGTGTTAAAATAACCAACCCCACCATTATAATTATTCGTTTTCATAAAAATAATATCTTTATTACCCTTGCTGATAGAGTTTTTTTCTCTTAAACCAATAAACGAATATATTTTAGTCACATTCTCCAACGTCTTTTCATACTGTTGTTTTATTGGCTTACACTCCTGATCTACACATTTACTTAGATCACCAACACGAATGGGATCTTGTGTTGGCATAGCTTTTACCATGGAAATACCTTTAACATCAGGGGTGATGATAATACTTCCTTCTTTAACAAGCACTTTAATCCACTTCTCAGGTGCTTTGTGTGTTCCGGATTCAGTAATATCCCTTACGTGTTTGGAAATAGGAGTAAGGTTTTCCTGAGTAATAGCAAAAGGTGGTAAGCTTCCGTCTTTATTTACATCATTTTGTGCGGCCAACTGATCTCCTACATTTTTTGCTTCTCTCTTTTTAAAATCAATCCAACTTTGGTATTTGTCGTCAAACATGTTTACCGGGGCATGTTTAGATACATGGTACTCTCTGGATTCCATTTCTTCTTTTGGAAACTTATATTCTTCTCCTGAAAATGTACCAAAAGACACACCTTTTACAACAACATTTCTGTTTTGGATATCCTGTATTTTGTGCCATTTTTTCATATAGTTCTCAACCATTTCGATTGTTACTTCGGTGTATCCGCCCATTGGTACAGGAATGGTATGTGCAGCATCTTTGGAATCAGAATGGAAAAAACCAGGTTCATCATCTGTAGTTAATATATCTATGTACCAATGTTCTGAAAATTGTTCATATCTCTGTTTATGATTTTTCAAATAATCAGTAAGTATTTCTTTATTATCTTTGGTAACTTGAATATACCAATTCTCCGGAAGGCCAAGAAAGTCTTTATGTAATTTCACTTCCTTTTTTACCAAATGATCATAAAGACCGGCACCCATTTTATTTAGATCAGGTTGTCGTCCGGCTACAAGATTGTAGTTGTTAAATTGCTTTCTGGTGTTATAATTAAACTTAGCTTCTATAGACCCCAAACCTTCAGGATTTTCGATAAGGTTTTCTACATCCTTGCAGCGATCGGCCAACTCTTTTTCAAGTTTTTCAATTCTTTTCCACTGTTTTTTAATGATTTTGTTCTTGCCCATGATTATTTTAAATTTTAAATTTTTTACTACCTTTTACAATTTCGGTTACACCGTGTTTTTTGAACATATCCAAAGGATCATATTCAAAAAAATCTGTCAATAATTTGTGCCCAGTATCTCCGGTTACTACAACTATTTCTAAACCCTTCTTTTTTTCTATGTCTGTCAGAAGATCCGTAACAGATGATTTAAGTTTATCCTTTTTGTTCATCGGTTTTTTATTGTCAAGCCATTCAGTCATAAATTTATATCCAGCTTCTCCAACATGCAATGGAAGATTACCTTTTTCAATTTCTTCTTCATGTTTGGCATCAAGATGATTGTGAACTACTTTAATATTTTTCTTCTTTTTTTTCATCTTCAATTTCTATTCTATCGTTTAGAGCCTTGGTATATCCATCTATTAATCCTAATGCATAATGGTCTAATGCAAAAGATTTACTACAAATACTTTTTCTGGATTCAAAAACAGGTTTTACTTTTCTTAAAATATAATCCCTCCTTATTTTCTCTGCTAAATCTTTCATTTTAGCACCGATATACAATGCTGTTTCTTTTGCACGTTCATGATCTTCCTTTGTTAGATCACTGAATTTTTTTGTTTGCCATACTTCTACATTTGGATCTGTAAAGAAATCCATGATACTTGGCCCGGTTCTTTTGATATTATTTATACTCATAATACAATGGATCTTTGTCACTTACTATCTGATATATTACGTTATTTTCAAAATCATTTTTAATGAAAACTTCTATTCCATAAACACTTGGTTTTGTGTTTTTGCTTTCTTGAAGTGGATAAAGTCTTAATTTTGGTTCTTTTTGTATTTCAATAAAAATTGCATTATATATATCTTGATTAACCAATAAAATATAATTCTTTTTATTTGTATATATTTCACACAATCTAAATACCCCTTGTAATGTGTATTTTATATTATCGTTATCCATTACTATGTATTTTATGTACTAAATAATCTTTTACTTCCATCCAAAATCTCATTGTGGACCAACTTCCGGTGTTTAGTGGGTTACTGTGTGGATTTGCAAGTATTATGCGCTCTACGATCTTTATTGCAAATTTCTGAGAAAGAATGGAAACTAAGATTTCTTCTCCCTTATCTGAATCGCTATCGTAAAGTATCATATAACAGTCATGGTATATGTCACTGGCCATGTTTTTTACTTCTTCTTTCTTGTATGTAAATCCGGTCATTACTTTTTTAATTTACCACAAGGAGATCCATCAAGGAAAGTAAACGTCTTGTGTAGTGTGTCAAAATAATATGAAAAATCGTTACCTAATTTAACTGAGTGCTCATGAACTGAAACTATAATAGCAACAAAAACATTAGTATCTTTCTTTATTATTTTTTTACCAAGTATAGCTTCGGCATCTGAAAAATCAAAAGGTACATACTCAGGTTCTGCCTTTACCCGGTACTCACAAGTGAGACAAAATTTAGGATTTGGACATATACTCCAAACTCCATGTTGTTTACGTGCTTCAATGGTTTTCCCATTCTTAAAGGCCTCTATTTCGGGCCACCATTTAATTACTTCTTGCTGTGTCATTATTCTTCTTTGTCTTTATTAAAAATTTCCATTCTTTTGTCTGAGCCTTCCGGGAATACTTCTTCATAGACATTGCTAAATTCCAAAGAGTTTTCTTCATATGTCATAGCTATGGTTCCTACAATCATCCTGAGATCATTTAGAACTTTGTTTAAATTTTCAGAATCAATAAGGACATATCCATTAATATTAATATCCCACGATGCATCATTCGGTTTGGCCCACTGATCTTCTTTAATGATTGCGTCATTTAATTTTTTGACCAATTCATCATGGCGATAAATAGCCTGTTTCCTTACATTATTGAAATCTATATTCATTATACAGGTACTTTTGGTGCTTGTTTTAAATAATATGGTTTTATTTCATATGTTTCACCTTCGAATTTTACTTTTATAAAATCACCATAAAGGTTTTCTGTAAATCCAACAACTTCTACCAGATTGCCCTTATTTAGTTTTTTTTCTTTTAACCCAGGTCTCCAATGACTAGTAAGTTCATTTAAGTAATACTCACAAAAACAATTTTCATTAACTTCAAGTGTATTACCAATTTTAACTACTGTTTCAAGATACCCTAATAACCGAATAATTTTAACATCTTTCATCTTACTTGTTTATATCTTTTTCAATCAATTTAATCGTAGGTTCTTCTTCTTTTTCAACTACAATTTTATCAATAGAATAACCACGTACAAATAGATATCTTATTCTTATTTCAACGTGTTGTATCCAGAAGTTAACATTTTGTATTTCTTTCACTCGATCATCTGTTCGACCACCTGAATCAAATATGCGGCTAATTTCCATTTCTTTTTGCAACAACTCTTCCCTAAAGTCAAAAAGTTCTTCAAAGTTTTCTATCTTTTTAAATTTGTCTTTATATTCACACATTGTATTTGATGTTTTTATTTATTGAAATATTTTAAAAATACATATACTACCAACATTCCTGCAAGGGCATATAGAATTTCTTCTATTCTTGCTTTCCAGACACCACTTATCCATGGCTTTTTCATTTCAATAAAACCATGATCTATATAGGTGGCAGTGTCTTTTTCTTCATTATACTTGTATAATACATAACTTGTTCCATCTTCATATGCAGGATCAAAAGAAATCATATACCTGTTACCATCTTTAGCCTTATAAACCGGCTTCAATTCAAAATCCCTTGTGTCCGGGATTTCAACTTCGATTTCTGTATTCTTTTCTTCTCCGTTCTCGAAGTAGGTGTATTTTATTATCTTGCTCATTGGTTTGTATTTGATGATTAAAAATGGTGGCCATGGCTTATGCCTTTAAGCTGTACCACCGATCTTCCTTACGTGATCTCTTTGTGTAATAACATTGCCCTTTGTTACCTTACCAGATTGAATAGCATGTCAATCTTCGAGTACCAGGAGAGAGGGACACACATCCAAGCACGGACCGCTAACCGATATTTCACAACTTTTTGTGAGATCACTATCCATTGTATGCGTTGTTCGGGCGGAAGGAGTTGAACCTTCATGGGAGCCGTATTTTTGCTTTATCCCCTTCAGCTTAGTATTTCACCGAATCTACCTTTTCAGAAGATCTTCTAGTCAACACAATTGGCCAATACGTCTATCTCTATTTCGCCACACCCAAATCACCTTTGCCTCCAGGCTTACGACTATCACCGACGGATTTCTATCTTACTATACTTTATACAATTCTAATATAGAAAAATTTCCAATAATAGAACCGTGCGATAAAGAATACCTATTACATTTAATTTTTTCTTCACCTATATCAATAACAACCCACTTAATATTTTCAACAGTCTTATGAACTACTGTGTCACCAACTTGAATTGGCTGATTCATATATTCTACCCACCTATAGTACTTCTTTTTCCTGTCTATAGCATCCCAAAGAAGATAAACCAAAATTAACGATAATAGTACAACCGCAATTATTTGAACAATTCCCATGATAAAAATTTTTATTAATTAATGAATAATATGTCAACGCCATCAGGTATCAATTAAGTTCCCCAAAAGTCGTTTATTTTTTACTTATTTTTCTACTGAGTAAACCACCCATCATAATGTGATCAATAAATGCCGATTGCATCTTCTTTACTTTCTTTAAAGCTGGCCGGTACCATTCCTGCGTTGGCTCTTTGTCCGGGGCAATATCTCTATACATAGAACTTACCGCCCGGGCATCGCATATTTCACACTGGAAGAACATTGGAGTTGTTCCACTATCTACATCGATCGTTTTTGTAATGTGCCCACACTCTGTACAGGTATAGCAATTTATGTTATTTATGGCAACAGTCTTTGTCTGCTTGGATAACATGTTATTCCACTTATTTAATGATATTTTCATCCTAAATTACTTTCTTTTGATTTATTATATTCGGATATCATCTGTTTAACCTTTTGCTTCTGAAGCTTAGATTGTGTTTTTAAAACAATCTGCCTGTCGGTATCTTTTTCGAAGAATGCTATGGCTAGATTGTCGTCTATAGCTATTATAGCACTTGTTTCTTTTATGATCAATTCGCAATCCTTTAATCTTGATTCTAATGTTCTCATTCGTGTTTTATTGGTTTTAATGTTTTACGTAAGTATAATGGGTGTTTAGGTATCCCGTCTTTAGATAACTCCAAATAATGAAGATGTCCTATAAATCCGGACAATGGGTTATAGTCATTTATCACTTTAGAAATATTCTCTATAAGTTTACCATTTCCCCAGGCACACACAACAATGGCGGATTCCATATACATTTGGTTTAGGTGATCTTGATTAAATTTGCCAATAGGATCATGTGCTTCATATAAATATTCTGGTTTTGTGGACCTGAAAGCAAACACGTTTCCAACCATCAATCCACCATATCCCCAGGATTTTGCAAAACCAATACACCTTCTGATTGTTGCATCATCCTGTTCTCCATCTGCTGTTGATGGATTTAACATTATGAACATTGCTTTTGGAAGGGTTTTATCCCAAACTCTGTCTAATCTATATCGGTAATTACCACAGGATGATATAACCGCACTTCTTTCTATGTGTTCCATAAAATTTATTTATATTTTAAAAGTTTAGCAGGAGCATCTTCCACCACCAGAACAGTGTTTCCTTCGCAGTTCTCGGACTTAATGTTGTGTGCCGCCACTGTGGGAAGGGCATTAGATAATGTTGGTTCTGCCATTCACATACTTTTTCAACAGTCGGTTTGCGTTACCTACTAAACTAAATTTATTTTTAAAAATTTGGCAGCCGTGACGTTACATTAGATTGTTGAATTTTTAGCGTATATGCACACTTACTGATCTCACTTTTGAATATCACACCGTTTCTTTGTCGGCCTAACAAGTCTCTCCGGTAGGCTATATGTCGCCTTCGTACATGCTGCCAAATTACTTTATCAATTTTAAATAATCTGCCCAAACATCATAATCCCAAAATGAAAGTTTTCCTTTTACGTTCAATATGGGTTTTTCAAATTTTACCGGGTTTGCTAATACCCAGTTGTAGATTTCTTTATATTGGGTGCCATCCATAGATGCATATGCAAAACCCTTTTCTGCCCAAACACTTGGATGGTTTGTCACACAATCAACAATATCTACTTTTCCAATAATTGCGGACGTAATATATTTTCCTGCCATTAACTCTTGTAACCATATACCACTTTCTGGATTTATGTTGAAATAATCAAACTGTTCTTCATTAAGAAGTTCAGACGGTATTCCTGCGCTTTTTGCACTAACATGTATAAGGACTTCTCCACGATATTTTGTATGCCACGTTCTGTTTTCAATATCCTTACCATGAAAGATAAGAGATGCCCATGGCTGTTTTACTGATAAACATTTCATGAAAACAATTTTTTAATTTTTTGAATTATACTAATTTTTTTAACTTGATATCTCCACATATCATTTTGTTTAAAGTCTGATACAGAAATATTCCAAGGACTATGTACTTTTCTTAATCTAAGAACATCGTTATACCTTGTTACATCTACATCTTTTATCAACACATTATCTTGCATTACTTCAATTGTAACATGTAGTTCTGGAATTTCTTCACTAAAATATATCCAAGATTTTCGCATGATTACTTTTTAGATTCGTGATATTTTTTACCTGCCGGTAAATGATGTAGTATTTCTTCAAATAGTTTTTTAACATGATCATTTAATATCAACACCGATTGTCCACCCTGGACCAAATCAACAGATCCATTGTAGAAAACAACGTGTATTGATCTTTCTTCAATACATGATTCTTCATTATCTTGTTCATACATGAATGATGGTGAAAATACCAACTCTGTTTTTGCTTCTTTTTCCACAGGTATTTCTTCTACTTTCTTTTCCGGAATACTTACACCTGGTTTAATATCCAAAGCTTCTTCAATTATACTTGCTACCCAGGTACCAAGATACAATTTTACACCATACATGACTTCCTTTACTGTCGTTTCATCCCAATGTTTATTGAATGGTTTTATGTGAAATGAACCGCATGATGATTCATTTACTACTATGTCTGCTTTCATCATATTAGACAATGATTTGTATGCTTTATACAATAATTCTTCTTGTTCTGCACTTAATGTTCTCATGATATTTTTTGGTTTTAATTGATAACTACATGAATGGTGGAAAAAGTTCCCTGAATTGCGATTATTTTTAATTTTGTTTAAAATAATTCACACGATCTGAATCAATTTTATAAAAATAATCTTCTTTACTTATAAAAGATAGATCTACAGTATATGAATTAATCAACATAAATGAATATTCGTAATTATTACCTTTTTTTTGAATAAAACTTGACATCATGAATTTAACTCCACTTGCTACTTCAAAAGTAAAAACATCTGTTTCTTTACAATAATTATAAAATGTTTCATCTACCACCATTCTAAAAATAGAAGGATTTGGTGTCCACATTATAGCTAGTATTTTATATTTTCTTACTTTTGGAAAATCTGGGTATATTATTTGAATCTGGGATTTATCTTTTATTAATACACCTTGAATGCCGGATGCTCCGATATGCCCGGGCTGTCCAACCAAAACATCTATTATCTTTTCTGGTATATCAACTTTTTCACTTTTAACAATCCTAAATCCCGGGTTTTCAGAAACAACTTTCTTTTCTTCAACCGGAGCATCGACATAATACTCATATATCAAATGGGTGTCAATGTCATACACTCCATGTTCATCCTGGTATGTTCCACGTTGACCACCAAAGTATAGGTTTAAAAAGAATAGAATTATTTTATCCAACATATTTTGTCTTTTTAACAGCGTCTTTGTAGGCATACATTGCTGCCTTGCCTATTTCCAACATTTTATAAAATTCATTTATTTTATACTGTTTAAAAATTGACCAAAAGCACAGGTTGAATAATTGTTTAAAATTGAGAGATTCAAATGCTTTTGATTCTTCTAAAAGATTATATTTTTCTTTATTTTTCATACTATTTCTCCTTCTCTGATTAATCGTTTCATGTGTTCGGTCATATTTTCATCTTCGGCAATCCTGGCTTCCCTCTCGTCCACCACTTCAAAAAGCTTATCTTCAAACTTTCTCATTAAGGCAGAATCAAAAAGCATGGTGTCCAGACAATAATTAAAATATGAATTTGGAACTTTCGTAATATCAACACCTTTATACTTTCCAAAATGCATATGGGTATATGGAACCTTTGCCTTAGACATCGCCTCCGCTATGAGATATTGTTTAGTGTATCTCGGAAGCATATTCAAAGGCCTACCGGTCATTAGTATGTCTCCATTAAACATTCCCCATCCATACCCGGGCAATTTCTCAAATGTAATATCTTTAATGTACCCTAATCTCTTTATGTTATTACAGAAATCTATAAATAAGCCGATAAGAACTTCATCATCTTTCCTGACCAATCGGCCAAGAATCTGGTACAACATAGAGAAACTATTTGTTGGCCTACCAAACATAACACAATCCAATTTTTTATGGTCAAAACCTGTGGTGAATGTTCCGTAATTAATCATTACAGCATATTCCAGTGCCTTAAATTGAGCAACTTGTTTCTTTCTGGTATTTTTGGGTGTCTTTCCATCGATGCACACCGTTTTTATACCCTTTGAATTTAACCACTCAGCCATCTTGTGACCACTCTCTACACGATCAACAAAAACAAGAATAGACTTTTTACCTTCATTAAAATATTGATGATATACTTCCTTACAGATGTTGTTGTTTACATGGTTGTAATTAACGGCCATCTTTATAGATTCTTCCGTAAACTCTGTTTTTGCTGAATTTAATATAAGTTTTGATTCATCAAAATCATACATTTTATATTCCAGCTTCTTCCAGTATTCATCATACACTTCGCTAATCTGTACAACAGAAATGATATCATTAAAAAGTTTCTCTCTGGTCCTGTTTAGCATTTTAAGAGTAGGACCATAGGATGATGTATGCAACCTTATTGGTGTGGCCGTAAAACCAAGAATTATGTCTGGCTGCAGATCTTCAATGAACTTTAAAACCATGCCCAGGTAATCAGGATCATTTTTATCCTTCTCTGTTTTTACCTTATAATGGCATTCGTCTATAATCAATGCTTTTATTTTAAACATCTTCCGGAATAAGTCTCCCTTACCCACAACACTACCAGGAGTAGCGAACATGACGGAACTAGGATTCTTTTCCTTCGCACTTGCACTATAAACGGTGGCAACCCCACCGTGATCAGTAAACTTCTCATAATTTTGTTCAAGGAGTTCAATACTTGGTTGAAGTATTATGGCTGGCATTGCCATACGATATACGACATGGGCTATCATTAAAGACTTACCTGATCCTGTTGGTGCAACAGCTATTCCAGCCAACCGTTCACCTTTGTATGAATTTACATATTCCATAACATCTCCGATCACACGATCCTGGAAATGCCACGGTTTAAGTATTTTTATCTCCCTGAATAAATCAATCACTTACTGCTCAGTTTTTTGTTTATATTCTGTTTGTTCATTCCCGTATAGGAATTTATGGTTATCTTGATACCAAATAAGATGTTCCATACAGCCGCCCCGGTATAACAGGACTTTGTATATCCAAAATTTTTGTCTATCATATAAAACATGACATTACTCAACAATATGATAATGACTAAAATCATATTGTTATTAAGTATTCTTAACATCAATTATTTATTTTTGCGTTCTTTGGTAAAAGCACCTTTGGAATTCCCATTAAATACAGATATAAATCATTCTTCTTTGGGAATATTTCTTTTTCCATTTTCTCATAGATTGGTGACAACCTTTCATTCAACTGATCAACAGCATCCTTTTTCAATGCTTCGATCTCTTTTACTTTTTCTGTACCTTCGGAGATAATAATTTCCTTCTGCCTGTCCAGTTCTTCAAGTTTTAAATTACCGGCAGAATATATCGATTTTATCTCAATATCTTTCTCCTTCATGAAAACATCTACTTCTTGGGTCATGCCATTGATGGCATCCTGAATTTCTATGATCTCAGCTTCAACTAATAAAAACTCCTCTAACTTAGTATTCCTATTCATTACGAATTTATTTAATTATTAAAAAATATTTTACAAATAATCCATATGGTACCTACTATGGCCAGTACAAAAAGAAGAAAACTTCCGAAACCTTCTATAAAATCTTTATTCTTTTTCATTTTTAGTAATTAAAAACTTCTTTCTATTTCCATTCTCTTTAAACATTCCAATGGTGTTTCTCCTTTTTTGATATCATAACCACAACCTATTGTTCCCCCTTTCCATGAACCTTTTTTCTTTCCAACTTCATTATCGAAATCTATACTAATAGATTTTCTTACTGTAGAAAATAGACTTGTCCACATAAACCACTTAGGTCTCCACTCCCTTTCTTCTACCGTAATAGTAGCATTAACAGTGGTATTGTCATATTTATCAACATATGGATGTGTCTCTATAAAGACCAAATTTGGGTCTTTCCATTTATCTTCATAAAAACTTTCACGTTTTTTATTGTTACTGTGTTCCCATGATTTTTGATCTTTAAGCAAAAGTGATGTTCTGTACCATTCTAAATTCCATGGCATAGTAAATGTAATCCATTTCTTTCCACCTTCAAAATTACCACCACCACCAACATAAATCCATATCGTATTGTCGTGGTAGTTAAAACCCCAGGCAGCACTATCACAATCCTGTATACCGGTTTTGATAGGAAGATGAATATACAGCTTCCCCCAGCCAAAGAAAATAAAAGGAAACAATATTAAAAACCACCCGAACACCACGCACAGTGCCGGTAGCAGTAATAAGACCAATAACTGAGTAATACTGGTATGTATTACTGGTCTTTCATCAAAGTAACCAGCCTTTTCTATATAAAAGCTACTATTAAAATTAGGATAAAATGAAACCCATTCTGGATCTTCTGTTAAATATTCTGTTTTCATGATAAATTATTTTTAATTTTTATGCTGCTTTTGCTCTGTCTAAAATTTGATGAATATAAAATTGTGTTCCTGTTTCAATGAGTATATCACTCGGGTCCTTTGCTATTATTGATGTAGCTATTTTTGCCTTGTTTATAATTTGTTTTATTCTCTGGGCGTACTCCCTTCCTGCCTTATCATCATCTCCCCAGGCAATTATATTATTAAACCGGCACGATAACTCATAAGCATATTTTACAAATACATTCATGGAGTTTTCACTACTACAGCACAATGAATTATAATTACATGCATCTAAGCACATCACATCTTTCAATGATGTCTGGATAACTAAATCTTCTCCCCATGCCGGCAACTGATCATATCCTTCAAGAACATCTATCCCTTGGTGAATAACTTTTGGAAATCCATTCTTATAGTAATTGTTATATGGCATGTACGACTTATCTCCATTACCTATTTTGGTATAAAATCCTATATTTGAAGCCGATGATCTCCATATATATCTCTCCTTCTTCAATATACCATCCAATGATTTTATGTTATACTTCAAAAGTATTCTTGGAGATACAAACAGCATGTCGTAATACTGATAATGTTCCGGAGTAAGATCACTATATTCGAAAACAAGTGGCACCGGCTCCATATCCAACCTTTCTTCAAAGGTTAGTATTCTGTTTCTATTAAAAGTAGAGAACCCTCCCGTCTTTATTATGTTTTTTGCTTCCAGTACATCGACACCTTCCATCAACTGCACAAATCCTATGGGTCCCCTACTTATACCGGGTATGTTAATTGCAAAGTCGTTCCAACAAATAACACCGTTGTACCATTTTGTCGAAAAACTCGGATGATTGTCCGGCTTTCTGACATGCACAGGGAAAGGAGATTTTATCGTTTTACCTACTTCGTAATACGCTCCTATATAATGCCTGTATATGTCAATTTCAGCCAAACTTTCAGGAATTTTTATTTCTGATCAAATCAATATGATTCTGATTACTCGTATCTAAGGCAATGACAGTCTTTCTTCGCTTCTCGGTGCTTATATCCCTGTTAGATATATAAAACCCTACTTGGATACCTAATTCGGTCATTACAACCCACAATCCATCACTCATGCGTACAAATATCTTACCACTATTCAGTTCTCCAATTCCAACCAATACGGACTTATATTTTGTAATAAGATCATTCAGGTGCTCTACCAAAACATTATCTTCATAAATAATATCTTCCTGTTTTCTTACAATCTCACATGATTTCACGAGAACCAAGTCTATTTTACTATATGAATTTTTTTCTCCATTATCCCATAGTACTTCTATGCCAAAAGATATGTTTTGTTGGCAAGTAAGTATTACACCATCAGTATCTATTGGATTTGAAATATTACCCTTATTCCACCTGGATAAAGGATTTAACCGGACAGTATCTCCTACTTTCATATGACTTTATTCTACTTGAAGGTTATTTAATTTTTCTATTTTATCTATTATAGATGCCTTTTTTATAATAAGGTATATAATATTATCTCCAAACTTTTCATCCAGTACACTCTTAGTAGGTAATATGTCTTTCTCTAAATCATTAGTCATATCTGCAATAGATACTTCATGTTTTAACATAAAACCATCTATTACTTTTTCTCGTATTAATCCGCTTCTTTGACTACCCATATCGAAATTATGAAACACATTGTTGTTCCTTCGATATTCTTTTGCTTTAACCTGTAATGTGTTTTTAATTTGCTCACAAACTTCATCCACTATTTGATCAAACCTTGCCTCAGACATACTTTTTTTATATGGATGATTTACAGAATCATTAAATTCTTTAATTGTATATATTTCATCATTTTTCCACATAGTAAGCATTCGTTCTGTGCTGACGGGTTTATTTTCACGGTCAAACCAGTCACCATCACAATTTGAAAAGTAAGCCCTTATAGGATTATCATTTTCAAAAAATTCTGTTACTTTTTTTAAATCTTCTATTGTTAATATTGGTATCATGATTTATAAATTTAAGTATACGTTAATCTGTTTAATTTTTTCTAAAAATACTTCTTCTTTATAATTGGATTTTAATTTATTACAAAACCAACAACAAGGTCTAATGTTATCTTTATGATATGAATCACTGGAATCTATCCTATCAATAGTATTTTTATGTATTTCTCCAAAAAGATTTTTATGAGCTTTTCTTTCTGGTTTTCCTCCACAATAATAACAATCTTTTTGACAAATTTCTTTAAACTCATCTATTGTTAAATTTGTAGACAACCCTCTGTTTTTTGCATCTTTTGTATGACACTTAAAGTATCTATTCCAATGAGATTGATTATTTGGTAACCTTAATTTATTGTTTCTCTTAATTGTTTTTTCTATTGCTGCACATCCACAACTATTAGACAACCCATATGTAAGATTTTCGCCACGTGTTTGTTTCTGGTTCCCACAATCACATACTACATTGTAATATCTTTTACTTATTTTTCTTTTTTTACCAACAATTCTACATCCTGCAAAAGAAACAACTATTAATTTTCCAAACCTCTGCCCAACTATATCTTTAACATTCATGATTGTGATTGTTTTACATAAAATCTCCCCCGAAATCATTAAAGTCTTTTAAGGCTTTTGTAGTACTCGGAAAGTTTTCTTTAAAAATTTCAGCCAATCTTTCTGCCACTTGACGATGCTCTTTTTGTGCATGTGGAGAAAGCCTTTGATTTAAGTATGTTATCCAACTTCTCACAGAACCATTCAAATACAAAGTAGTACTGGTAGCCATTGGAAGTACCATTCTTGCACATTCTTTAGCGACACCATTTTCAAGCAATTCCTTATACAAAGAAACTCCTTTAGAAATATATGTTTCAATAGCATAACTAGCTTCTTGCATTTCTCCTCCATTATATATTTCAGGATTAAAAATTTCATCACCAACTTGTCTGTTGGTTGCTCCTTGCTTTCTGAGTTCAACAGGTTCTATATCTACAACTTCGGCATATCTTTGAGAAAATTCCTGAGGCTTAATAGACCAATGGCGTAAAATCTGGATGGAAACGGCCTTTGACGTGGTAACTTCTACCGTCATATTGATCATATCGAAAGGAGACCAATGCTTATTTTTGATCATATATCCGATCAGTTTATCAGATGTTTCCGTATTCAATTGGTTTGAAGGATTACTTACCCTTGCAATATAAACCAACAGTTCTTCTGCGGTTAAAACTCCTTCTACTAAAGATTGAGTGAGTGATATTAATTTTACTTTCATTATTATTGAATTAGATTTTATTTAACCTGTATAGCCTTTCCTTCAATGAATTTGGCACCATACAATTGTTCTGCTGTTTCTGGATTGTCTTTGGCCCAATTTTTAAAATCACCAAGACGCTCCTTTTCGGTAGTAACCGTCTCCACAAACTCTTTAGGGAACTCACTATATTCAAAAGTAACTTTCTTAGACAGAATAATTTTCATTTCTTCACTTTCTATCCTATCCCGTCCGGTAGCCTTCATGAACACTTCAAGCATATTCTTAATCCGTTCCTTATTTGATTCAATAGATTTTTTTATAGCTGTAAGCCTTTTCAACTCAGCTTCTATACCAGGTACCTGGGCTTCAAAGTTTCTGTACACATGATATACCGCCCTGATCTTATCATCTCCGGCTTTCATGATTTCATTAAATTCTTTTTCCAACTCAGGGGTCATTTCCCCTTCCATCTCGTCAATGATTTCAAGAATTCTTAAATTCTCCTGTGCAATGTCATACAATTTCATATCTGTTTTATTGTTTAATGATTAAAAAATTAATTTCTGATCGGCATGAGTAGTAATGTAGTTTTGCTAATCTCGTTTTGTTCAATAATAAGGCATGGTTTTGTTCCATCTACCATACCAAAATTTACTTGTTCATTCTCCAATACACCCAACATCTCCCTGAGATACTTATTATTCAAAGATATTGATGTTTCTAATGAAGTTCCGGTAGTTTCACATCTTAATTCTTCCACACATTCTTTTGATAACATTAGGTCCACTCCATTAATTTTCATTTTATCAGATTGGAAATCAAAAGATACCATTCTAGTGCCACCATCTGAGTACAAAGCCACTCTTTTAAGTGAATTTATAAAATCAGTTTTATCTATAACTGATTTTATATCAGAACTGTCACGCATAATAGCTTTGTATTCAGGATATTTTGCGTCAATAAGATTAGATACAACCGTTATATCCCCTACTATGAACTTAATGTTTTTTCTACTAAAAGAAATTTGAACATCCTGTTCATCTCCTTCAGTAATACTTTTCAATATCTGAACACCGGCTCTGGGAATAATTACTCTATCCAATATACCATCACATTCACACGAGCATGTGTACTCAACCAACCTGTGTGCGTCGGTACCCACGAAACATACATGATCGCCATTGAACTCTACAAGAACACCCGTTAATGCCAACCTGAGTGCATCATCACTTATTGCCACCATAGCTTTCAAAACACCATTATGCAACTGCTTACTGTTTATGGTGACATCTATTTCAAGTTTTTCATCCGGAATACTCGGAAAATCATCCGGCTTATCACATGGTATTTTGTAATTACCGGTTAATGTGGTCATTACCATTTGTAGGTTTTTATCAAAATCCATGGTAACCGGGATGTCTCCAAGGTTTTTTAATGTTTCAAGAAATACCTTTGAAGGTATCGCCACTGAACCATCTTTTTTTCCAGTATTGTTTATCTGGAATTTATTGACTATAGTGACTTCCAGGTTTGTCGATGTAACAGTAAGATCATTTCCTTTTATGGTAAAAAGAAAATCTTCCGTAATTGGTAATACCGGGTTTTTAGATATAGCACCCATATTTATAGCCAATTTTGTATATAGTTCCTTCGCTATGGTTACAATTTCCACTTTTTTTTGGTTTTAAGATTTTAAAAACGGGGAGGCTTTTAAAGAGATATTACCTCCCCAATTAAACAACAAACGTTTTTAGAAAGGAAGATCATCATCTTCTTCTTTCCTTCCTCTCCTACCTTCCATACCACCCGTGACACTATAATTGTCTTTTGTCGGCGGCCTACTATCTCCGGACTTAGCCCTTCTTTCCGCTTCGAATTCTTCCTTGGACATGGTTTTTATCTCGTCACGCTGCCTTCTCTGTGGAATTTCATCACCACTCTTATTGTCTGATCTCCTGGATTCCCTTCGTTCAGAACGATCATATTCATCATCATCTTCTGTACGACTATATCTTTCATCTTCACGGCCCTTTCTGTCATCATCACGGGAACTTTTACGGTCATCGTCACGAGATGGTCTACGTTCATCATCTCTTGTACTACGTCGATCATCATCATCTCTGGAACTCCTACGAACATCTTGGTGAAAACCACGACTTGTATCAGGTCTATCATCATCACGTGAACTTCTCCTTTCATCACGATTATCGTCTCTAGAACTACGCCTGTCATCATCACGACCAGAAGATTTTCTATCAGCATCCATGTTATCACGATAATCTTTCCTTTTCCCTGGATCATATTTATCATCCTGTCTACCCCTGTCATCATCTTCTGGTTTTTCTTCTTCCTCATAGTGATCAAATGCATGATACACATCCTCAATGAATTTTTTGTAAAGCCAGTTGTTTGCAGCCTTAGAATCAAATTCAGGACCATCACGACCATCGCTTTCAAAAGATGGCATATTATCTTTATCATAATATGCTGGATATATATCTTCTTTCTCCCTTGAATCTCCCCTATATACGTTCACACCAAGAACGGCCTTTTCATTACCTTTTGGAATAAAATTGTAAGGTTTAATGGTTACTTCTTCCTTCAATTTTATGCTCCTGAATCTTTGCGCAAATTTACGCCCATAGCCGCTATCAAAACCGAACATAATCCTAATTGGACTATCACCACTTTCCATTTCAATGGTTATATCGTAACTTGGTACTTTTCCCTTACCCGGCATTTCCCTAAAAGTCTTTTTAACTTTTATATCAGTAATGTATCCGGTAAGATCTTCAAAATATTGAACATAAACGTTTTTGCCGTCTTTACCTGCTTCTACATGTATCTTTCCAAGTTCAGGATCTATATAATCCTCATTACTCGAAGATCGGTAAAACAAACCCTTTTTACCTTCTTTTGACGATACGAAAAACATTGGAACACCACTCGATGACCTGGCCTGTCTTGCTTTCATAAAATTTATTGTTTAATGGTTAAAAATTAATTTAAAATTGATTCATTCTTTTTGAGAAAAGTATCGAAGTCATCTCCTTCCATTTCTCCAAAATCTTCTTCGTACAATGTGGTTTTCATGGTATCATAAATAAGCTTGTACCTATCTTTGAAATCAGAATCCGTCCACACATCACCCTGCATAGACTGTACAGCTAATTCAGCAGATCGCTTAATATATTGGTGAACTTCTGTTACCCTGTTAAGTCTTGATTCTACAGAATCAGGTAGACATTGTCTCTTAAATGCAAATTTACGGGAAGTCTTAGCTTCTTTGTCATCATACAAAGTGGTGACGATATTCATTTGGTAAATATACTTCTGACCTACACAATACTGCAATGCCTGTGGAAGTGTATCTTCGAATGCCTTAATTATATCACCGTTTTCAAATGTAATCTCTACTATCCATAATGTTTTACCCCTATCTGGGGACCATTCTTTTGGATCGGATGTTTTGATGATTTTACTTACCCTATGTCGGTCAGTAAATTCGTGTCTTGCGGTTTCCATTCTAAAATATTTGTTGTTCGAAATGTATAACTGATAAACTTTAAAAAAAGTTCCCTTATTATCAATTATTTTACAAAGGTAACAAACATTTCAAATATACAAATAATTTTTTATTAATTTTAAAATTATTTTTTAATTATTTCATCCAAAAATGCTTTTGCCTGATCTCTCATGAATTTTTCATCTTTTTCTGAGACATTATTTGCCCGTATAAGAGCATCAAAAGAACCATTATCTATAGCACCTACCAGTTGGCTCATGGTAGCTATTCCTGATCCTTTGAACTTCTTTTGTAACTCTGCATCCTTAACAGTATCTCCAATGGTTATAGAAGGTAATCTGTTTCCGTTTTCGATTATTTCTTCAATTTGAGCAGCATCATTTTTATCAAATAATGGCATCATCCTTCCTGCCTTGTCTTTTGTCTTTATGGACCGCAAACCTACAGATATAGATTGACCGGGAAATTTTTCATAAATATGCTTTTTAAGATCTTCGATGGACCCAAAACCCATATCCTTCATTTTACCCAATGTAGCTTCTCCGGCACCAGGCAAAGAACTTAAATCGTAAGATGGATTTCTTATATCATACCACTCATTACCTTTAAAAAGACCCATATCATTTACCATACCATAATTGAAATATCCCATCAGGAATGATCTTGATTTGGTAAATTGTTTTTTTGGCAAAGGAACACCGGTATATAAACTTCCAAGTCCACTGGATAATTCATCTATCTGACTATATAATCGGTGTATTGTAATTGGATTTACCGGCATGGTACCAAAAGCTTCTCCAAGTTTACCAATCGCTTCTGCATCTTCACCTTTGCCTTTCAATTTAATAGCTTCTGTGATAATACTACTGAATTTATACCTGTCATACTGTAGATTCAGAAGTTTAAGCATGTAGTCATAGTTACCCGTTTTAAGCATGGCCGCCATGAATGTATATTCAAGCGACAACGATACCGTATATTTCCTGAACCACTTATTTTCTTCGAAAAAATCTCCAAACTTATCAAGCTTAGATTTTTTTTCTTCATCGTCATCACCACCTTCACTTATGAATGCCATTACGGTGGCAAACATTATCAGATTTGTAAGTGCTCCAAAAACACCACGTTTAAATTGTACATCTTTCTTATTCTCATTAAACAATGCATCCTGTAAATCATTTATACCTTCGTTGGTACTTATGTCTACATCGGCAAATCTTTTGAAATCCTTATTCAGTGATCTTAAAATACCTAATCCCATTCTTTCACCCATTATAAATACCCAGTTCATACCTCCATTTCCAAAAGGATTTACCCATGTATTATATACCGTCTGTGTTAATGACCACCTGGAAGCCAATTTATAATTACCATCCCTGAGAGCAGATTTTACCCTTTGCTGAATTTTACTGTTATAACCAGAAACAAGTTCTGACAGGAAGTTATTTGGTACATGACCAATCTCATACCCACCGGCATCATAAGAAGCCATGTAAGCCCGGGTAACTATCTCATGATTAATCCTGTCGTCTACCTTCAAAAGATTAGCCATAATCATATCTGCCGCCAATCTCTCTATGTTTTCAACATTATCTTTAACTATAATTTTACCAGCCTGTGTATTTATCTTATCAACTACAGTTCGTGCTTCAACAACCATATCTTCGAAAGACGTACCGTATAGCTGTTGGTTTATTTCGTTTATAGCATCCTGCTTGTTATATCCAAATTTATCAACCAAAATTTTAGTGATATTGTGTATAAAATAGTTGTGGACCAATGATGCCTTAAAATATGAATCTGAACCATCAAGCAATGCCCGTCCGGTAACAGCAGAAACTACAGTGTGATATATTTTTGAATCAGATAAGCTATTCAACCATGTATCAAATTCATTTCTGTTCATGTATGTGGAACTCAGGTCTCCATATTGAAGCCCTCCTGTGAGTGCAATATCCTTAAAAACATTACGTGAAAGCCTTCTTTTAAATTCTCTTTTCTGACTGTTTGATTCCCCACGGATCATGGAGAATAAATTGTTTCTTCCCTTTGCTTCCAGTCCGGAAATTTGATTGGCTAAAAAAGAGTTCGATATACTCGTAAGTAATGCTCTTAGTGCCATACTCAAATATCCATTTATATATCTGGCTGTTTTATATAATCCTGATTTATTTGCGGCATACCTATTAAGTATGGTACCTATCTGTTCATTTATCGCATTGGTAGCGGTCTTAGTATATTCATCAGAAGCATAATTCTCTTTATAGAGTGTGTGGAGTGCCTTTCCAAGAACCTGCAGTTCATTAAAAGTGTCCACATCTATGTCTTCCAGGCTTAAAGCTTTGTTTACAATTTTCTCATATGCATCCGGGGCAGCTTCAAACCACCCCATTGCGTATAATTTAGCCAACGTTCTTGTTTGTGTATTCTTCTCAGGATTTATGGCTATTTCATTTCTTTCTTTAAGATTAGCAAGTCTTTTGGCAATTATATCTTCCCTAAGCCTTACATACTCTCTCTCCATGGCAGCATTTATCACATCAATCTGTGGTTCAGTAAATGATGTGAATTTACGCATGGCTTCCGATACATTATCTTTCAGGAAATTTACATCGTTGGCTCCGTCTGTAAGTTGCTGCCAATCCAATACCACGGTCCGGACACCTCCTGGTGATGTTACTTTCACAAATCCGGCAGCAGTCAGAGCATCTTTTATTACAGCATTCATTTCCTTCTGAGAAAGAAGAAGGTCAAAACTCTTATCTATTATGCCCTGTGCGTATATTTCAAATTGTGCAAGAGCATCAGCATTTACGGTACCTGCATTTACACCAGCCTGTAATCCGGCAACATACCTTCTGATTTCATCTTTAAATTCTTCGAATACATCCATCGCTGAATTTAAGGTACCATAAACAGTCTCTATACCTTTTTCATTAAACTCAAATGCATCTGCCAATATTTCTTCAAATCCACGATTATCAACCCTTGATTTATCAGGAAAAACACCTTTATCAGCAAAGGCTTTTGCAGCCTTATACATTTTTTCCTGAAACAATCTCATTTCAGACATCGTTCCTTCATTCAAACTCATACCGGACTTAAATAATTGAGCAATCTTATCAGCAGCAGCCTTACCCGGTGATCGCCTGTCTATTTTAAGTTCCCCGGTAAATGGTCTTGTGTGGGAAATTTTATCCAACATCTCATAAAAATCCCTGCCAATTAAAGTATCTACCTGTTGTTGTGATGAAAAATTAGCATCCATGAGGTTGAATTCATTCTCATAAACATATGCTACACTTTCCAGGTCTATTTCAAGTCCCGAACCTTTTATGATATTAAAAGCTTCATTTAATGTAAAAACTCTGTCATTGGCAATATACTCAGCAGCCAAATCTTTTAATATATCAGCAAGATCCTGAATTATTGCTGTGTCCTTCAATAAACACCCTACTCCTGCCATTTTAACAATGTTTTTTTATGAATTCATTAATCCTATCTGCCAATCCTTGTCTATATTCAAACCCTTTTGGCTTCTGCCAATTTTTCTTATCTGACTTTACCCTTCCGGATGAATCTAGTTTTGGTTTCTTCTCTGCCCGGGTCTGATTATTTACATCAGGACTTGCAGCTGCATCATTAATATCAACACTCTCTGTTGCTTCTTTTACCGAATCCCTTGTCTTTTTTGTCTTTATTGAGAAAACCATATTTGCAACATCTGTTGGTCTAACCACTTCATTTCTCTGGATATATGCCAACTTCCTGATATTCAATGCCACAGATGCATTTCTGATATGTGCCTGTGATGATCTCCTTACTTTCCTGATCTGTCGAACCAGCTTATTTACAATATCTGGTTCAGTATCTTTTCTAGCCAGAAGGTCGTTCTCCAATACGGCATACATCAATGCAACACCCGTAATTGATGATCTTATGGAAGATAACAATTCAAGTGTTTTGTCCACATAATTTTCCCCATATAAACCCTTCAAATCTGCAAGTATTTCATCTCCGATTATTCCTGCCTTACGAATATTAAGTTTAAAAAACTCCTGTGTACCTGGTTCCGGCATCACACTTGTTTTTTTACTCATAGTTTCACCAGATTGATATGAACCAAAATCTTCATATGCATCTGTATACTCCGGCATATTTCCGGTTTTCAGGAAATTATCAATAGTACTCTTGTCAATATCCATATGGGATATTCTATGTATCACATCTTCCAGTGTACTTCTGGTATCATCATTCTGTGACGAAGGATTTGTCTTGGTACCATTCTGTTCTGCAAGTATCTTTTTAAGAACATCATTTATCCTTTCTGTAGGAGATGAACCCGTAGGACCAGGTATTCCATCCATAAATATTTGACGTTCTCTCGGACTTAATGACCCAATACCTTTTCCTTTATTTATCTTACGTGCAATGGATTCAACCGTTTTATTACTCAATATACCACCATTGCTGTATGCATTAAATTCTGCATCAGAAATAGGATCGTTATTCACCGGTGGCCCTTTCGGTGGCGGTGGCGGTGGTGGAGGATTCTTTGGCGGTGGTGGTGTTCCTGGCGGTGGTGTACCCGGAGGTGGCGGTGGTGGATTATTCGGTGGTGGAGGAGGTGGTGGAGGTGTTTTCTTTACCGGCCTTCTTGTTGGCTTTGGTGGTTGTACTGGTATTTGTTCCTTCGGTGGTTGTTTTGGTCCATTACCATTACGATAACTATCTATTAAAGCCACAAATATGCCATAATTCATATTTGGCATTTCTGCCTTAAATGTATTCCACAATTGCGGTATGGTATATTCATAATTACCATCAGATTTTTCTTCCAGAGCAAAATCTTTTATAACAGCCTTGTCTACTTCTGAAATAAAAGATGCATTATATGTAGGATTTGCCTGTTGCTGCCCTGCCGGTAAAATTTTAATGATATAATTACCCGGATTCTGTTTTTGCTCGATCAAAGATATGTTCTTTCCAAAAATCCTTACAATGGACCCATCCTTATATCTTAAATCTACAAAAATATCACCATCATTGTTTTTTCCAGCTAAATCAACCACTACATTAGTAGTAAGATTTCTTTCTTTATCGATCAAAACAAAGTTACGGCCAGCAACAAATATATTTTCGCTTTCAGTACTGAACAACTCTCCATCTACTATATTCTTACTCGATAATTTTTCTGCATAGCTGTTAAAATCTATGGTTTCCCCTGTTCTGATCTTGTAAGATATTCCATTTATAAAATCAATGACATCATTAATATCATTAAGTTTTAAATCTTGATTCCAATTTAACACCTTTTTGAAAAACTCTACAATCTTGTCAATAATAGATTGTTGAGAAACAGGTGTTATGAATTGTTCATTCTCAGCAAGGAAAGCCACTAATTCAGCAAGAAACTCCTGTGCACGTAATTCATCCAATGGCATCTTTGATTTACGTGCTTCACTATCATTATAATTGATAAGAAACAGATTTAGCATTCTTGCTAATTCCTGTTCCTGCTCATTACCATTAGCCAATACACCTTCGATAATTCTATGCATCTCAATTATCCTGGACTTATCAACTTTGAATCCACGGATAAATACAGCATGTGCCGCTTCATGATATAATGTCCTATTGGTAAGTTTGTCAATATTAAGATGTATGATATTTGACATAATAGAATAACTACCAGGTCTGTCGTTCATGGACATTCCTGATCTTACATCTACTTCTGTATCTATTTCAGCTAAAGCATTTTTTACAGCTTCAATATTGTCAAATACATCTTTCTCCATCTCAGTGAACGGATAATCCATAAAAGCATCCATATTGATCATGTCGATCTCATAATATGCATTCTTTCCAGGTTCATATATGGTGTAAACGGTATTCCTTGGATCAGAATGATCTATTCCGGCAACAAAAACCATAGTGTCTCCGGCTCCGATCAACCTTTGTCCAACAGTGAAGAAGGATTTTAAGTCTGTGGTTGCTTTGAAGTAGTCTTCATATTGCTCAGGAAGTTGTATGTTATTAAGCCTCGCTTTCTCTACAATGGTATCCAATATGGCCTTGTTTCTTTGGAGGCCATACGATATTTCACCTTTGACAAATTCACTCATAAACACATCATGAAGTTTGCCGGCAGGATCTTCATTATATCTTGATGTTATATCGTTCATTTCTTCTGTAGTGTATGGAAGATAATTAAAAACACCAAGTCCAGTTTTTTCAGGATAAAACAATTCTAATCCAATCTTTAAGGCATTTTTGGTCTTATTGAATCCTTCGGGTATTTGATCATATATGTAAGCAAATGTATCAGCATAATTTGTAGCAAAACCAATGTTCTCATAAAAACCTTTTGGGTTTATTACGTTATCCGGAAGTATCGCATATGATTCAATGCCGGATGCATTCATTTGGCCCGGGTCAATAGGTGGATAATTATCCGTTCCGATGGCATTGGCTATTTCTGTCACACCCATACCCACTTCATCAAAGTTCTCTTTATATAGTTTATATAAATCAGAAGGGCTTATGTCAATATATCCGGCATCAGATAATTTCTGAATGGTCTGAACCAATGGACCATTTGTGTTAAATACTATCTCCTGTAAAACTCTTGGTCTATCCTCACTTTCTTCAAGTGTGATGTCTCTTCTTTGTTCTGCTGAATAGTTAAATCTTTTTTGAGCATTTCTAGCTTCAGTTTCTCCGGCATTTAACATATACTGTTCTTGTGCCCAAAGACCACGCTTCTCTATTTTCATCTGCTCTATACGCCCATCTTTCAAATCTTTTATAATTCCGGTTTTCTCATATTCATCCTGTGTTTCCATCCACTGTAAAGTAGTTAATTCATCTATTTCTGCATTATATTTTTCACGTACAAAATTCTTAAAGCCTTCCTTATATTCATCAGTATCTCTTGCATCATTGATCATTATTGTATATGTATCAAATATTTGATCTACACGTGATTGTACTTTTTCTTGATAAATCCTGTTTGGATTATCACCAGTAGCAAAACCTTCTTCGTATTGTATAGCATGTTGTATTTCGTGTGTTAATATTGTCGTTACTTCATCTATCCAATCTTCTGAAAACTTAATTGGAAGCCAATTTACTTTAATTATAATAACATGTGAATCTCCAGGGTAACTTGATGGTTGTAAAGATGCACTTGATTGTTCAAAACCTTCAGCTTCTTCAATAATAACCATTGTTTTATAAAGTGTTGTTTCTTCAATGCTTGAAAATTCAGGATATAATTTATTATATTTATTAAAACTTTGATTGGTAAGTAATGAATAAAAAGGCATAAACTCCCCTTTTCTTACTTTATTCTGAACCCACGGATCTGTAAAATTATAATCAAAATCTTCAACTTCAAACCTCCATTTTCCATCTACACCCATCTCCCAACCTGTGGACCTACGTATCTCGATAGGCGTTTTTCCTTGTTCTCTCATTTGAGTGGCAACATTTAGATTTTTCATCCTTGTTGTGACACCACCTTCCTTATCCAGATTATGCGCACCACGCTCACCAATGATCATAAACATCTCTCTGTCTATAATCTTACTTTGGTGTTCGGCTTCGGCAGCTACACGCTCTCGCTCACTGGCAGCTCTAACGATGCCCCACTTTCCGTTTCCGGTTGGCTTGACGATATGGGTCCACTCTCTTGTATCGGAATCCCAGGAGATAAATTCTCCACTTTCGATTCTAACTCTTTCTGGGTGTTTATTAACTGATCCAGAGTATCTTGCTGTATCTGCTTTCCTTTGTTCAGGGTTTCCGTAACCATCCCTTTTCCTGTCGTTGACATTGGCGTTGACGTTGGTACCTGTTTGAGTTCCGGCATCTTGGGTTCCTCCTCCTTCTTCGGCTGTTGTACCTTGGGTTTCGGCTGGACTTTTGGTTTGTTTTTCGGCATCGGGATTAAACCATTGTCCATTTTGTACTTTAGGTATTGTCGCACTGCTTCCCCCTTCTGGTCCGGATGTAGTTGGTAAAAATCTTCTGCTATCATTAGAATTTATTTTATTGATGAATTCGCTTACACCACCCGATATAACGATCTTTTTATCACTTGAATTATTTGCATAATCAATAGCTGTTTTTGTGTCTTTAATGAACACAGATACATCCTTGAATATTGGTTCTATTTCTCCCCGGTTATTACCACTTAAAACACCCGTGTTTATATAATTCACATATGCACCGGCAGCGTTATTCATATTTCCAAAAGTATTATTCAACACTTGGAAATCATCTTTTGAGAAGTCAGGAAAAGCATTAAAAATATTGGATATCGCCAACTTCATATTTGGTAGTGAAAATGATTCTTTTAACAAGTCGGCCTTTACGCCAATCGTAGATTTATTTGTTTGTGGTTTTATGCCATTCTCCAGGAAATTAACAAGTTCTTGTTTGTCCTTAAAAAAAATCCCCTTATGTTTATATCCTCCACATCCCATTGAAATATATTTTACGCAAAATTAATATTTAATACAAGGTTCTTCTGAAATATCATCAACTTCCTGAATTTCTCCGGAAATTATCATATTTTGTATCATTGCATTGTAGTCAATTGGTTTTCTTGAAAGAGTACCTTGGTTTTTATCTGCCGACTTCTTGGGATCAACTTCAATCGAAGTATTATGTTTTGATGACATATATTTCAAAACTTCCTCTATCTTATCAGCCTTAATAGTACCACTCATTCTATTACCTACTTGGGAGAACTCTCCTTCCATAGTAAATTCTTTAAGATTTGGATCCAAAAAGTACTTACCACCATCAGCTTTTGTTTTTGGAACATACATTTTATAAACCCATGTCCCCGACCTGGTATATTCTCCTTCAAATTTTATTTTCCTGGAAATATCTTCAAGTAAACCACTAAACTTCAACTGTTCAAATCCTTCTATGATCTGAACACGCATTTTTTGGTTTTCAGCCTTATAATTGTCCGGCATAAGTATTCCTTGTCTTACTGTACCGTCTCTCATGGTAAATGTGATCATTTGGCCATGTTTGTTTACCGAAAACGATTGAAGTAGGTTTCCTGTGGCTATATAGGCTTTTTTCCTACTCACATCAGGTATTTTACTATCCCAATTATCTAAATCAGTTCTCGTTGGATTTAGCATTGAATTAGCAATAAGACTTTCTACATATACCGTTTTTGATAATGGAACTTCTATTCTTCTTCGACCATCCCTTACAGCAAAAACAGCAGATATGCCAGAAGCATTAAGGTTTGATTTATGTTTCAATCCAATAAATATACCTTCACTCCATCCGGCTTCCACATTACCTGTAACAGAAACGGGTACCAAATACACTTTTCCAGGACTAAACAGATTTATGGCTCTTTTTATATAATTGGAACCATTCTCTTTTTTAACCCTTATTCTATCAACCTTAGATTCGGTAGCTTTATCAAAATTAGCAAGAAGTTCTTTTATGCTATTATAATCCTGCTTCTCTCTTTCTAATTTTTTTATAAAATTAATCCTTTTTTTAGCTTCTGCAGACCTTGTTTTTAATACAGCTTTTTCTATTATTGATTCTGTATATTCATCTACTCCTTCAACAAGATCTTTTCTGAATTGATAAATATCCTTACCATCTAACAAATCTGTCATGGATGCTTTTATCTCAGATGCATTCATTGGCTTTTTCAATACATCGATCTCTATTTCTTCCATTATACTATCAGAAGCAAATGGATTCTCATTATCACTTCCGGCAACAACAACTTTAGAACTTATGGTTTCCCCGTTTAATGGAAGAATTTTTATTTCAAGATCATTAGCATTGTTGGCATCTAAATAAGATATATGGGCAGCATATCTGTCTGAAACTTCACGATAAAAATCTTCCTGTTCTTTTACAAGCAATAATGCAACCCTTCCGGATACCTTAGAAGCGGCACCTTCTTCATTTGTAAATGCATCTATTTGTTCATCACTCATTTCATCAAATCCAAATGGATCAAGAACCTTGTCATTTATATCCTGATTCTCTTTCAAATATTCAATAACTATTTCATCTCCATATTTATTCAGGAAGTCAACAACATCAGTCTCATTTAATTTAGACTTTTGATTACTTTTGGTATTGGCATCCAGGGATTTTAGTTTAGACCTGAACATCATGATCAATCTCTTTTCTGCCGGAACAGGAGATATGATATACCTATATGCTCCCCTAATGTCTCCCTGACCGGTCCTATCGATACGACCACGTAATTGAACTTCTGTATTAATATCCAATTGTGTTTGAGCAAATATCA
The DNA here is from genome assembly GCA_049290115.1 of Saprospiraceae bacterium. Classification (GTDB taxonomy): domain Bacteria; phylum Bacteroidota; class Bacteroidia; order Chitinophagales; family Saprospiraceae; genus OLB9. The sequence continues at coordinate 90,374 of JBATMZ010000124.1, forward strand.
TTACCCTTTGCTTCCTATCCTTAAATTTCTCTGAAGCGTGTAATGATATACCGGTTGATCCACTCTGATTAATTATGAGTGCATCCATTTCACCAGAATTGAACTTACTTACCAATGTTTTTTTATCGGTATCCTGTCTTTTTATTAATGTGGCACTTCCATCATCATTAATATCAAACCTCTGATCCCTTCCGGTAAGTTCACCTATTTTATAACCAGCCTTTTCAATCTCATGGATCATTACATCTATCGGACTTACAGCTATTCCAACAGAAGCTTTGTTTATTTTATTAAGTATTTCAAAATACCGATCTCTCCCATCTTCACTAAGATCATTTATAGATATTGATCTTGGTATGTCATCTTCCAGAAGGTTTTTTTCACGATACCTTAAAACACCATCCAATCCTTTTTTAAGTACCAACGAGAAGTCCAAACTCGGAACTGTTTCGTTTTCAGCAAAACCCATATCTCTCAAAAAACTTTCCATGGTATTTGCAAGGGCAAGAACCGGCTTTCTCCCGGCTTTTAGTTCTTCAATAGCTATCCTGGCAACATCCTTGGCTTTAAGTGCCAGAAGTAGTTGTCTGATAGCATTGAATGTCTTACTTGCAAATTGTGTGTTTGAAATACCAAAATCTTTTATACCTTTAGTATCTATACCCTGCAATCCACCCTGGGCTTCATCATTAAGGTTTTCTATAATCGGATTTACGTGCTCTCTCTGAAATGATATAATCTCTGAAAATATTTCAGTAACAGAATCAAATGTTTTTTCATGCTCTGCTTTACTTTCATCAAGCACATCCCAATCAATCGTCACACCGGTAAAATCTCTCTCCCTTCTGATCATCTGGCCGGAAGCAACCAGGTTTGTAGACATTATCTGTTGTAATGGCAATCCACCACTTTTAACAGCATCTATGATTTCATCCTGAGACATATTAGCTTTACTCATATCAGTCTTTAATGCATACACCGGCATGTTGTCCGGTCTTTTTGCAAAAGTAGCTGACAAGAAAGCCCCTCCCTGTGATTTACCAATAATATTTAGAAAGAATTCATTTGTATTCCCTTTACCACCTGCGTTGTGACTTTCGTCAAGTATAAAAATATTATCTTCAATAACATTTGAAAGCCAAGGTTTTTTAACACCATTTGCTGAATCTTTTTGACTAAATTGTGAGTATGTAGCAACTACATAATCAAATTCATCAGGTATCCTTCCGGACTTAAATATTGGTGCTTTTTGTTCATTGGTCATAGCCTTATGTACAACTTCTAATTTTTTCTTACCATCTGCACCATCGACTTCTATAGTTATAGATGGATCTTTTTTATCAGCCTTACTATTTACGATAAATGGCTTTAATTTACCACTTCCAATATCCAATAAATCCCTATGCATATCAGAAAAAAGGTCTGGTTTTTCTGTTATGAATATTGGTTTTTTTCCCTGTAAAACAGAATATCTTATTAAACCAGCAGCAGTGTTGTGTGTAACTATAAAGTCATCTGTAACATACAAACTACTTGGATGATCAACCTTAATACATTGACACTCCTTTTGTCCAATTAAAGTTATAGACCTAATAATTCTTTGTGGAAAATATTTTGTAAAATCTTTAACCCTTTCTAATTTTCTTTGTAATCTAAACGGCTTAAACTCATTTGGTAACTTTATATAAACAATGTGATGTGGTAATCCTGTCAATTCTTCATCATTATGAGTATATTTAGGTTCTGCTTTAATTCCTCTGGTTGTGGTTCCTCCAAGAGACCTGACAATAAAATCAACATCTTTTGCCAATTGATTAGATGATGTGTAAAATAAACAGCTACCATTTTTCTCAATACCTCCATCTGTATCCATCAATCCCTGAAGAATAGCTAACCTAACTTCTATTGAATTTATCTTATATTCTTCTGGTATAAATTTATTTGGTGCCGTTTTACCAGTTAAGCCTAAATACCTTAACGATTCTACTAGTTTATTAGGAAAACCAGTACTACCTTTTGTTAATTGATAGTGTTGGTGTCTTATTTTCTTGGCCGTTAAATTATCAGGCAACAAACTATTTACTGCTAATATTATTTCTTCATCTGCACTTGTTAACTCAACACCATGCTTCCTAATACATGCATCTCCCAACAAAACACCCAACAAGTATGGGTCCACTAAAGTACTTTTATACTCAAAATTTACTGGAGAAACCATCGGAATAGAATATTGTTGTTTTATTCTATTTTCCTTCATCAATTCTTTTGTTTCAAAAACTTTATACTTGGCCCAAAAACTATCAGGTTTACTTTTCTCAATAAACTTTTGTTGTTTATTTCTTGCTGTCCATAAGTGATCTGCTGAACATTCTGTCTTTGAACCATCAGAAAAAATAATTTCGTAAACATCAATTTTACCTTGTGGGTAAATACCAATTACATTTGTTTCTGTACCATCAACACTAATAACTTTGTCTCCGATTGATAAACTTCCCATATTTACAAAACCATTATTTGTAAGTACTTGACTATCAATCGGTTGCGACCTCCCCTTCCCCATTCCGGTCATATCGCCAATAACCATAGCTTTTCCGTTCTCAATTTGGTAAATTGCTAATGCCACACCATCAACCTGTTCGGCAGACAAGGCTTTATATAATTGTTCTTTTGTTTTATATTGAAGTCTTTGTTGGACGTAAGAATCAATATCTCCAAATTGTTGAAGAATATTATATAATGGTTGGGCCATATTTGTTGGAATCTTCGAATTCAATCCCATAGATTTACTCTGTGGATTATAAGGCAAAGATTCTTCTTCTATATTTATTGAATCAGATCTTCCAGAAATATCGGCAGTGTTATTTGCTCCCAATACGATATCAATTCTGGGTCCGAAGTCAAAACTGCTGTCTCCATCTTGCATTCCTTGATCAGGTGTATCATTTCGTCCGTCTCCATTATTGCTGTTAATGCCTGGCGTACGTTTGACGGGTTTTCTGGTGGGCTTACCACGTCCGACACCAGTTGCATTGGATTGTCCCCCTGTGATTGGTATTGGTTGATCAAAGAGAGCACCTTGGATTCCAGGATTCGCTCCGTTATTACCTCCGGATGATAGTCTAGTTCCACCAATGACAGGTATGGGTTCGTCTGACTGTGATACAGTTTCATATTTTGCTTTATTTACTCGATTATATAAATCTTTAAAATTTGTTACTACTGAATTATCTACTTCACTTTCTTTTGGAGCATATCTCATTTCATCAATGTTCATTCTCCTTCCATCAATAAGAATCATTCTTATTGGGAATCTTGTACCTTGTTTGGCATATAAATCTCCACTTATGTTTATGATATCAGCAACATTGTAATGTTGATATAGATAATTTATAAATACTCTTTCAGACATTACTACTCCATTCGGTTGATACTTCATATGTCCACCAATAATTATTGATGCCCTTCCATTATCATTCATGGATTCAAGGGCATTAATAGACATTTGTTCGTCAAGTCCGGATATACGATATCTTCCATATATTTGCTCAGGACTTGAACCAAAAGGAGGGTTGGTGACTATTGCATCATATTTTCCTGAAAATGGATCTCTACCGTCCTGGTTCAACACTTCCTTAAATCCTTGTTTTCTAAGGTTGTCAAGTCTTACAGAATCCTTTTCGTTTACCGTAATTTTGTGTGATGGGACATTGAAAATCATCATACCATTTCCGGCACTCGGTTCTAATACGGATTTGGGAGTTATTGCATTTACAAACTCACCGGCCATGAATGAAATAGGAATAGGAGTAGAATATTGTTGATCTTCAATTCTTGTACTACTTCTCATATTTAGACTTGGCTGTAGTTCATAAAGTGCTACAACCTTCTCATACTTTTCTTCCTTTGTTAAAGAATTGTCTTTTGATATTTCCTTGGCATTCTCAATGATAGCCAATTCTGTATATTCCTGAATCTGTGTATCTTTAAAATCAACTAAACCGGACTGTGCCGCCAGAGATCGTAAAGATCTAATATTCATAACAACACCATCCTTTAGATATTTTCTAACCAGATCAATAAATATATCTTCAGGTAATCTATTGTTGAACATTCCATCATATGTGTACATATAGACATCTGCTTCAAGAAGATTACCCACACCCAGGATGTTTCTTTTTTGAATATGAGAATACAATCCTCTTATTTCTTCAAAACGTTGTTCAAGTAATACACCTTTTTTATGATATAAATCCCTGGCTATTTCTTCAAACTCCATCAGGCCCTTATCCAGATATTCAGAAAAAAGCATTTCTATTCCAATCATTGGCCTTTCAGATAAACTTGAATCAAAATATTCATCCAATAATGACTTATTATTTCCAAGAGCATTTTCAGCTTCTTCAATAATAGCTTCATTTTCAATTATCTCAAAATCTAACTCAGGATCACTCTGTCCTTCATTGGAAATAATATCTTCTTCTATGTCTGCAATTTTATCCTGGGCAGATTTCTTTACCTTCTCAATTCGATCTCTTTCCACAAGATCTTTGGTTGGCATATTATCATAACCGGTAATCTTTTCATTCTGATATGCCTTAACTTCATTTTTACCATCAACAAGATCATCATTGGTAACAGATGTGTATAGGTAAACTCCTTTGAGCATATCAATAAACTCCTTAGATGTTTCATTGGTAAGTTCTATGATGGCATCAGCTATTTCCTTAAACGACACAAGACCCTTTTCTATATACAGTTCTATGAGTTGTTTACCCATTTGAAGCATCTTGGCGTAATCTTCTGCTTGCTTCTGTGGATCAAAACCGGAAATACCAAGTTTACCACCATTGTTGGCGAAATTCTTAAACTGATTCAGCAAATCATCAGACGCTTTCTTTATTTTTTCATCCAAAGCAACTGCTTTTTTTACTTTTACATAATCTCTCAAATCAAGAATCTTTTGTGCATCTTCTGACATATCTGGATAAAAACCAAGAAGCATCTTTTTCTTCAATGCTTCAATTTCTATTTCTGCCTGTTCAATATCCTGTTCGGAATTTGATTTTACAGGCTCAATATTTACTGGAATATCTTTAATTACTTTATCTAAAAAACCACCCTGCACAAGTATAGTATCACCTTTTTTATGTTTTTGCCCCCACTCGTCTATAAAAGGTTCTTTTAATTTAACAAAAACATTATAATACCTGTCATTTGAAAATCCTAAAACTACTCCAGTTGATCTATTATTTTCATTAGCATGTCTATATTTAACAGTATCCATAATGGCAATATCTCCTATTTCTTTTATTGAAGGATCATATTTTAAATCTGGATTTCTATCTGTATTTATTTGTGGTTGATTTGTTGGTTTTATATCACCATTTAATACATTTTCTATAACGGGTGTTTCTAAAGTAGTAGGTGTTATTTGTTGGGTAGGTGTGGTTTGTTGGGTAGGTGTGGTTTGTTGGGTAGGTGTGGTTTGTTCTTTTACACTATTTGTAATAAAGTTTTCGCCACTTAAATACCCTGCATTAAATTCTTTTGGTATTGATAATTGACCTTTATCATTAATATGATTATTTTCTACCAACCAATTTTCAAATTTTTCGTCAAGAGTTTTACCTGACATTTTATCTAATTCAGATTTTGGAACAGAAATAATTGCCATACTATTATTATATAAATCTCTATGAACAACTTCTCCGTTCATTAATCTTTCTGCCTGATTAGTTGCGCTTTCCTTACCAGAAGTAGTTAGAGTGCTTGATATCCCGGTACCCAAAGAGACTGACATTCCGTTTTCTGTAATACTTCGTGCATTTTCCTCTGTTGTAACATGGGTAAACAAATAATTATCTTCGGATAAAGTACTTATATATTCTTTTACTTTTTCCCTACCGATTACATTTGGCTGTTCTGCAACTGTTTCGTTTTCTGCAACTGTTCCGCCCTGATCTGTGCCAACGTTTTCATTTTCTTGTCCAGTAATCGTCTCTGTGCCTCTCTCAGGGCTTTCTTGCTTAACTTTTTCATCATATTCTACATTAAATACTTGTTTAATTGCATCTTTTTTGGTCATACCATCAGATGCCGGTGTAAATATATCTCCTGCACTCGGAAGCACAGCAACCGAATACTCTCCTATCTTTATCCTTACTTCTTTTTGCGTTTTTGCCTGTCTGATCATATTTACTAAGGCCATCTCAAAAGGAGAATACATATTCACCGGCGTACTTCCGGTAAACATATCTATTTGTCTGGTCCATTGATCAAAATCCTTTGTGGAAGAATTCAGATAAGTAGACATGATGATAATGGCATTCTGTATCTCCGGCAATATGCTTTTTGCAATCGGAACAGAAAATATATATGGTAATGCCTTAAATAATCCCTTTTTCTGAACATCAGTAAGATCTTCAAATATCTGTGGCAATTCTACATCACCACCATTAAACAGGAAATAATTTATAACACCGGCAATATCATCAATACCCTTATCATTCAGAGAACCGTCCGCATTAGTTATAGTATTCCTTTGGGCCTCATTCATAAAAGGATATATGAATGGTAATATTTTATTTTGATTCTGCCTTATGGCTGCCAGGGTGGTTAAGTCTTCTTCACCCACGAAAAGAGCATTGGTAATCTGTCCCTTTATCTCAAATGGTATTCTCATGGCTATCCTTCCCGGGTTTATCCTTTCTGTACCACCGGTTTCCATATCCTTTACGTCATAATTACCAAGTTCTATAGCATATTCATCCGTTGTATTTATTTTACGAACCAAAACAGGTTCATTCATCATCATCACATCGTCCTGACTTAATCCAAAATTTTCAGCATTTGCTATAAGTGCTTTTCTGTAATCTTTATTTTTTAGATTATACCCAAGTTTTAATCCGGCAATCCTGTTATTACCCTGAACAGCCTCTCCAAATTGATTTACAATAGGAGCACCACTATACGCCATGGTATTTTCTCCAAGTTTTGTAAAGTCAGGGTTATTTGCAAAACTTAACTCAGCATTTATACTTGATATATCGGTTCTTGGTTTAGGTTGTGCTTCTGGAATAAAATAAGATGGGTTTATTATACCACCATTATGCGATGCCTGTAATGTTGCCGCTTCAACAAGCATATAAATATAAGGAACTTCTACTTTTCTTGTAAAACTAACACTTCCTTTATTACCTGTTGGACCTGTAATTGGTTCATTCCTGTCATACCTTATTCCATCCTTAACATAAAATCCATTCTTTCTGTTTTCTATTGCAGATCCACTGATCAAATTATCAAATTCTTCATCCTGTTCTCTTGTTACTTTTTCCAGATTTTTTGTTTGTCTTAATTCAGGAAGTCTCTGATCAAGCAGATTTAATTTTGATAAATTAAATACATGGATTACCGGTTCACCATCGATCTCCATAACGATGGCTCCATCATACCCTTGGTTCTTAAACTCCTGAGCCAAACCTTCTTCCATGTACTGATCGAAAACCACATCACTCAAATCTTTTGCCCGGAAATCTTCACTCAAAGTATATGCAGTTACATTACCACTTTGTAATTCTTTAGAAATATCTCCCCATGGACTTTGTCCCGGAAAGGCAAAGAAAGCATCATCGTTGTTGATTGGTCCCGTCCTTAATATAACACCTGGAGTATTTTCTATAAGGTCCTGCAATTCAGCATCTATCTGTTCTGGTGTTTTTGCTTCTTCACCATATATTTCAGAAACTCTCGATAAATCATCTATATAATCCATGAAACTTTGCATGGTATCAATATCTATATCCGTACTATTCAAAAGTCCTCTTAGATATTGAATAAGCATGTTGTTTTCACTATAAACAATGGAATCGTTTATCTTATTTATCCTGCTGATAACATAACTTTCCGGTGTAGGAAACTGCTCAGGATAATTTGATGACATTCTATTTGCAACAATAAAATACATCTTGGCCATATCTGCCGCCTTCTCAGGATCACCGGGAAAGTATGGAAGTAGGTTTTGGGTAACTGTATAAATATTTACATCTGGTTTCACATATACCGGCTCAACTCCGACAATAGGTGCCATCTCAAAAATAGCCTTTTCTTCCGGATTGATAGTAATCTCATTTTCTATAAGCATAACAGCTACGTCCATGGCCTGTTCGCCGGTAAAAGTAATCGGTTGATATGTGGTACCCGTTTTTATACCATTGTATCCACCGGTAACTATTTTTTCCTGGAGATCAACACTTTGAACATTACCATTTTCATCATAATTTATCGCTCCTTCAGGACTATCATATAAATTTACAAATGTCCTATCACCAATTATAAGTTCATTTTTTGAACTTGCCCTAAAATCTATTGTCGATTCTATTCCTAAATCAGAAAGAGATTTATTACCGATATCAGAAATATTTCCAAACTCATAAATACCCCTTCCATTATCAAACTCAACCACACCACCCTGATTTACTTTAAGTAAACCGTTGGTGCCTTTATAACTTACAGGTATTTCTTTAAGATCTCCTTCACTATATTCAATGGCTGTATTTAGAGAAACATTGGGTTTACTATTTAATTTCTGGACCTGTTTTTCGTCCGTGATTCTCGTTTGGACTTCTCCTCTATTACCTGGTTGATTACCTCTAAGGTTTCCATCGTTGTTTGCTGCAACATCAACAGGTCGTTGATACGGTACTTTTGGAGGTTCTTCACTAACGTATTCCTGTCTACTTGCATTATCCCAATTTTTTTCTGCCCTCAATAAAAACTCACCTATCTGTTCGTATTCCTGCGGAGACAATGGTATTAGATCCCCGTCTTTCTCATAAATGTAATTACCGTCCTGATCCTTTGTGGTATTCTCAATTATATCCTGTGCATTCCTTAAATCCTTCATATTGCCAACACCAAACTGAACGAAGTCATTAAGTTTTTTACCTAATATTCTATCTGTAGGTTCAGGTTTTACATTCTTATAATAATCACTTTGTTCCAATAATGAATGCATTGTTTTTGCATCGTTATCATTAAGGAAAGAAACTCTCAATGGAATGTCTGTGGTATTGTTGATATCAGCAACGTCCACCCTTACAGGTATTCCCGTATTTGCAGCAATGGCTTTTACTTCCTGGGCCAATATTTGTGCATCATCCTTGTTTATGTTAAAATTTAAAGCACTCCTACCTTCTTCTATAGTTCCCGGCTCGTTGGTATATGTGCTATATTGACCATCAACACCAATGGTTTTATGTTTTTTGAAATTATCTTCTGCGGCAACCTTCTTTGGTCTGTTTTTCCACCTAATCCATAAATCTACTATTCCAGATGAATATTGCTTTGATTCATAAAAATCAGGACTTGGTGATCCTTCTGCATCTGGAGTTATTTCTTCACCATCAGGACCAGGCTGATTAGGACCTATTGGATCCGCTTCATCAGGATTTTCAATAACAGGTGTTTCACCGACTATAGCCTCCGCTTCTGATTCCGCTTCATAAACAGGAACTTCTTCCGTTTCGGTTTCTTCAATTATTGTTTCTTCTGTATTTTCTTCATTATCATCAAGTATTATTGGTTCATTTTCTTCTTCTACTGAATCAAACACTGTTCGCTTCAATGCTGCAGCTATAATGGCATCGACTTCTTTGTCGTAATTTACTTTTTTACCATTTACATTACCTACTGCTTCTTCAAACATATAATTTTCCAACAGTGTGTTTTCTTCGTTGGTAAAATTAAGTTTACGGTTCCCGGATCTTTCAGCATAATTTATTCTCCTGTCGCTTACTGCTTTTACTAATTCAAGTTTCTTCTCGGCATCAGCTTTACTTATGGTCTTACCTGCAATAAGGGTACCCATTATTTCGGCTGTCTTGTCATAATCATTTGAAGCAGCAAGAACCATACTCCTAAATTCGTTCTTGTTGTTTTTGTAATTAGCAATGCTTGATAGCGATGCTAATGGCGCCGTCGCAAATGGAGTTACCAATAAAGTGGTAAGTAGTTCATTAAAATCTACAGAACTGTCATTACCATATGCTCCGTCGATGGCAGCCTGACCGTATAGCGTTGCTATCTCCTCAGCCATTTCAGTTCCTATATCACTGGAAAGTTCTTTAAAAAATCTTCCTGAATAAGAAAACTTTCCCAGATCAGTAACATTCATGGCAAAATCAGTTGTTCTTCTTCCTGCATCAATAACTGATTCGGTAAGTGATTTCCCGGTAAGCCTTTGTGCAAAACGACTTTCCACACCACCAACCCACTCAATCATGGATTCGAAACCTGCCATAGCGGTACCATACTTGCTTGCTCTGGCCCAATCACCACTTTTTTCAAATTCTTCATTAAAGTATCTACCATACTGAGGAACAAACATGGTAGACATAGGTATCGTATTTGCTGCAAAAGTACCAAAGGCACCAACACCCCGTAACGGTGCAGTTGCAATACCTCCAATAATCATAGGAACCATCTGTACCGTTGTTGTTCCTACGGCATTCATTAATGATCCCTTGTAATTAGTGCTTAATCCATTTTCAATTTTATACTTCTCAGGATTTGTCTCATATTTTGCAATGGCATTTTTTTGAGAATTAGAAAGTGTATGGATGGTTTTTCCGGAATTATCCACCATTCTTTGCACATTTCCTTTTTCGTCAACCTGAATCTTAAACCCATCTACATTAACACGATTTTCCCATAACGGTGCCGTAAGGTCTGTTCTTTGGGCAGTTTCATCTATATTTTCCTGAGCACTTTTAAAATCATCAAGAGCAAATGATCTTTGTAATTTCAAATATTCTTCTGTATTACCTGACTTTTTAGCTTCGGCTAATCGCTGCTCTTTAGTATTTGTACCGAATGCATCAAATAATACATCAACGCCTTCAATCATTCCATTCAGGGCCATATTTACCCATGTCCTTCCAACACTCGGAGATTTTTTCTTTCCCTTCATCAACCAACCCTGATCTTCATCCCTTACTTTAACAACACCAGATTCATAATCTTTCAGTTGTTCTGAATAAGATTTTTTCTTATCACCAACCATACTACCAAACTGAGTAGCATTAATGTCTAATTGTACATTCAGATTATCATAATCATTCAAGAAGGCATCCATCTCCTTTGATGGCTTATATCCTTCCGGTACCTGTGGCTTTTTGCCACTAAACATTTCATTAAGAATCTTTTTCTCCACAGGATTTTTAACATTGTCAAATCTCTGTTTTGCTTTTTCTTCGAGAACCTGAACATATGTATCTGAATCTATTTTTGCATTAACACGTTCTTGTTTTGCATCATTACCGGAAAACCAGTCTTTTGCACTATTCCATGCGGAAGATAATATTTCACCACCTGCACCAACAAATCCCTGAGTAACACCGGCAGCAGCCACTTTAGCTGTAGCTGTATTTTTACTAGTAACCTTCTGTGAATCTTTGAAGAAATCATCTATTGGTACCGGTTTTAAATCAAGACCAGGATATTTTTCATCATGGGCCTTCTTTTTTTCAGAAAATTCACCAATTCTTTTCTTTTCTGAATCAATCCAATTTTTCTTACCTACATCAAAATTATAACTTGAACCACCCATAGAACTAACCGACCTACTGGATTCTTTAGGCATTACATTTACCTTATAGAATTGTTCCATTTCTAAATCTGTAGCATCCAATGGAACCGAAATGGTGGATTTTATTTTATTGATCTGCTTTCGTTCTTCAATGGCATCTCTCTTTTCATTATCAACCCAATTTATACTTTCTACAGAAAGCTTATTTGGATCATATTTTACTCCTTCAATTTCAGAAACTCGTTGAAGTGTTTTAGCATCAATATTTTTACCTGTTAATTGCTTGTATGATTTTGCATGGAACGCTTCTGGATTTTGTCTATATTCCTCTGCCTTAGCAAATACTTCTTCATTTGTTATATTTGGGTTAATACTTCGTTCATATTCAGAAACGGAATAATAAAATTGATCCTTAAAGCGGCCTTTACTCATCTTATATTATATTTTTCTCTCCTACTTAAACTATCCGAAACCACACTTTGACTTTCTTCAACATCATCCACATATGATGAATCTACAACACCCAAAATGTTATTTAATTTATCTGAATGTTTTGACCACATAATCTGATACTTCCCAACGGAAGTACTTCCAGGATTAACAATCATATATCTCTTGTTTCCAAATTGCTTTGGATTTGTTTCAATATAACCTAAAATCTCTTTTGTATCTCCATTAAATTGATCCAACTCACCTTCTGCGTCCATAATAGCCATCTTGAAAAGAGACTTTTGTGTTTCATCAGAAATAGAACTAATTGCTTTTTCGTATTTTGATTTACTATAAACATATTCATCATCAACCAAAAAGCCATGTTTTTTAAGAAGTTCAGGACCATTCATTATCTTTGAACCCTTAATCTTATCATACCCACCACCTTCACCAGACGTATGCATGATCACATACTTTTCAATATCACTGAATTTACTTTCGTCAGGTAATGTTGATATTTTTTTAGAATATGAATCCATCAAACTATCCATATACATTTCCTGAACTTCCGGAGATCGAACGAATTTGTATAAATTAATGGCATCTTTTGGATTTTGGTTTAAGTAATTACCCAATTTTTTAGATTGAGAAATTAATCCCATAATGCCCTGTATTTGTCCGAATGAAGGAGTATCACTTGAATTAGCTTTAGACAATTCATCAAAAACCGGCTTGTGCTTATCCTTTAGATATTTACTGTTTTCTGTGACAACATCTTCACGGCTGACAAATTTAAGTCTTTTGTTATCCACAAAGTTAGCATAATCACTATTTCCTGATCCGGCCATATCTATGGCAGCAACATCTCCTTCTTTAATCATATTTTCAACCGGAGCATCATCATAAATAGAAAAATGATTTCCAGTTATTTTATACCCGGTTGCAGCACTTCCGACAATCTTATTTTTTGGGTTAGCAATGTTATGTCCCTTAATCTTTGCATTTATCTTAGCGGCCAAATTAGCATCATTTGTTTCAAACTGAGCACGAAGCCCTTTTTCATTTGCCTTAACGATTGTTTTAAATATGGCATTCGGATCATTTGCAGCGTCACCACGCAACGACATATCATATGACGTGCCATCATAGTGCTTTTTGTTCTTGTGTCCATTAAATACTGAATCAAGCGTATCTGTACCGGCTTCTGTTATCTGATAATCTAACCCTAAAGTATCATGGAAGTCTTTAGCCTTCATAGCTGTTGATTTATTAAGATGCATGTCCGCACCATTTCCGTTCCTGGTTGTATCCTTGGTGTTTAACCCAATATCTTTTACAGCCACAGGATCATCTATAACAACCACCTTTCCAGAAGTACCGGCACCTTTATATACCCACTTACCATCCGGTGTCATACCACCAGAATAATTCTTATTTACACCGGCTTCATCCACGGCTTTTTTCCTGCCTGGATTATTTACTGTAACATCTTCTTTTAAATCCTGTGTTGCTTTTGAAATAGCATCCTGAGATGCCTTTACTTCTGCAGGTGTTTGTGAAATAGTAGTTGATTCTTCTCCTTTTTCAAGAAGAACATTCCTTTTCTCACCTGGCTTTATTTTTTTAACTCTTAAAGTAGCATTCACTTGATTATTATCAAGGAATGTAATCATAAGATCTCCTGTTTTTTCATCCACAACCGGGTCCTGAGCAACACCTTTCACCTGCCTTGCATCTACATCAAACTTAGAAAAATCATAACTATCATATGCAGGATCTTCTTCATAAATCATTCTCAATTCGGCTGCATATCTTTCAGCTTCCGTTTTACGGCCACTCATAACATCTTTAACCCTGTCCACTTTTGTTTTAACTTCTGTACCACCATCGACATTTTTAGTAGTTGAATTACCATCCTTGTCAATCTTAGGAAGTTCTATTTTCTTAATCTCCGTACTTTCCACTTTGTCAGCCAAATGATCTTCCATCATGGTAGTGATGAATAAGTTTTTAGCTTCTTCATCTTTGTAATCATTATTTTCAGAATTTAAGGCAATCAAAGAATTTACATTATTATCAAACCTTTTGTTCTGCCTAAGCATATTCATTTTTCTGTCAAAAATCTCCCTACCGTTTTCTGTTACCCCGGAAACTTTGTTTATAAATAAATACCCTTCTCCCGTTGGTGAATTAGGATCTCTTTCAAGCCTGTATTCTCTTTCAATATCTTTTGCCAATTTAGACATTTCTTCATCTATGTCAAGAGGAAGATAGTTGTTAATATCCAAATCAAACCCAGAATACGATCTATCTTTCCTATTTCCATACTTTTCGATGTAATCTTTTTTAGCCAATATAGCCAATCCGGGATTCATACTGTTTATCTTCCCTACTTTAGCCATATAATCCTTGGCTTCTTTCTGTTCTTCAAGTATGGATTTTAGTTCCGGTGAATCCACATATCTTTTTATCTTATTCTTTGCCTGGGTAATTTTTGCGGTATTACTCAGGTCTTCCAAAGAGAAATCAAAAAAGTCATCAGATATACCCATTCTTATCCGGGAATCCTTAATCCGGTTATACTGATCTTCATTATGAATCTCAATACCCAAAATATCATCCTGCATAGTGGAGTAATCATTGAATGACTTTTCAATGTCACCCAATTTTGTACTTTGTATATTGATGTTGTTTTTGACAAAAGTACTAAGACCCTCTATTGGAATAGATGGGTCTGTACTGTCTTTATCATATTTTACATTACCAGAATTGAAACTGGTTAATACATCATATATCATTTCTTCTTATTTTTCAAATCATCCGCAGCAACCTTAGCTTCAAGTGCTTTTATTGTTTTTAACGATTCTTCATATTTGCGTCTTTCTTCTTCCCCGATATTCATATTTTTCAACTCAGCTTCTATCTGGGATTTTTTCAAATCTATCTCACGAATTTGCTGATCATAATCCATACCCATTACATCTATTCCTAATCTCTGATTTGATAAAGTATAAATATCATCTTTAAGTTTAAGGTCAATCTGTCTGTTGATTGAAGTGTTGGCCATATCTGCTTCATTTGCAGAACCAAAATATTTACTTATAACTCCCTGTGTTCCGGCAATCACTTTATTTCCATTGTCGATCTCTATTCTTTTCGCCCGGGCTTCTTCACCTACATTGAAATCTTGAATTCCGGCATACTCATTATACTTTGCTCTCTCAAGTTCAGTATTCTGATTTACATACTGTTTCCTAATCTGTCCCTGTTGTTCGGTCAACCTTGACATCAATGCTGATCCCAACCTGGAAGTCATACTTCCCGATTCTCTATTCATTTGCTTAACAGCTTCAACACCGGCACCGGTAGTAGATTCCGCTTCCTGGTTTATTTGTTGTGCAGAAAGACCCCTATATCTTTCAGCCATAAATCTTGGTCTCTTAAATGCTCTTGGCTCTTTTCTGTTTTGTAGGTTCAATGCCATTATACCACCTATGGCCCCGGCAACATCTCTCGCTCCAACTCTTGCTGCCAAATCCTTATAAGTACTTTTAGCATCTAAAGCATCCCTATGGGCATCAGTCATTCTTTCGTCAATCATATCTCTATGTTGATTGAGAATATCATCTATGCCATTATTTGAATTGGTATTATCTGTGTTTGTAGTATTATTCGAAACCGGATTTGAATTATCCCCACTAGTTGATGTATCTATCGGACCCATATCATAAATAGATGGGAAACTACCATACATATCCTGATATTTTGGTTGAACGTCCATGGTTAATGTAGGATCGTACTCTGGGGCACCATCAGACCATGCACTTTTTTTATCACCTGTGGGGAAGGTACCATACATCTGTTGTTTGTTTGGTATTCCTGTTAAATCTCCCGTTACACCAGGATCATACTCTGTAGCACCATCAGACCACGCACTCACAGGTGTACTATGTTTTTTTTTAATATCATCAACACCACTTGAACTGTTACTCAACATAGCCCATCCTTGTTTATCACCACCGCCAATGACGTTCATAAAAGAATCGTATAATTTCTTATCTTTCTTCTCATAAACACCACCCTGATTTTTAAGATATAAATTCTGATCATCTCCAATCAACACTTCTTCTTCCTGCCCTTGTTCATTCTTTCTCTTATATATCTTTCCCTTTGGGTTTGGGTCAGGTGAACCACCAACGGCCATCTTCATAACATATCCACCTCTTTTATAAATACCTGCAGATGGGTTTGATTTTCTTAATTGTTCAAGGGTTTTCATCAATCTCTGAACTTCTGCCCTGTTACCAATCTTCCTTGCCTGTAAAATACCATTTCTTATAGCTTCAACAGAAGTTCTAATAGCACCACTATCCATAGCTGCTTTGGCTCCAGTGGCAGCATTTTTAAAAGAACCGGCACCCTTAATCGAACCACTTCCAAGTCTGGAAAAATTATTTGCAGCTTGGGTTTTTACCATCTCTTTAGTACCTGCTTTTGCTACTTCCTTAGTGGTTTCTTTAGTTACTACTTTTGCCATTTCACGACCAGTTGCAGCGGTAGCAGCACCTTTTTGACCATATCCAAGCCACGGGAAAGCAAACGTAAGAGCCGTTGCGTTCATTTCATTTGCATTTCTTAAAGCTATCACATCCGGAACATCTGAATATGGTAATCCTTTTTGTTCGAAATAAGATACTGGTGCTGCAAGATTACTATTATTTGTTGGATTGTAATCCGTTGCTGTATATTTCATGGTTGATTCTCCAGGAACATAAGAAACAGATTTTGGCACAACAGGGGCAACAACAGGTGAAACAGGCGAAGAAACAGGAGAAGTATTACTTCCTTTTTTATTTGTTTTTAAATATTCAGCATAAGCCTTATTTGTTTTTTCACCCCACATTCCATCTACAACTCCATCCTGATATAATCCTGCAGCTTTAAGCTTTCTCTGCCATCTTTCGGTAAAAGCTTTATCTTTCCAGTCTTTTGGTCCACCACCAATACCAGAACCACCAGGTTTTGTACCCGTTCCTGTACCTGTTCCTTTTGATACGGGTGCTGTTGTTTTATTAGGATCTGCAGGCGCACCAGCAACAGCACCACCATTCACAATGGCGTTTTGTTTTTGTGCCGGGGTATTCCAGAAACTATACCCAACATTGGGTCTGATAATATCTGAATTTTTATCGTACATACCTAATCCTTTTAGGTTCTGTACCATGTAGTCATCCTGTGATGTGGCTTTTGGTCTAAACGCAACCGTATTATTAGGTCCTGTTCCAACTCCGGCAGACTTCATATAGTTAAAATAATTATTCTTAGCTGAAACCATTGCATCATACTTTTCCTTATTGCTTTTATCAGAATCATATGCACTGGCAGCATTTCCATACTCACCAGTAACCCTGTTTGATACAGGATCATTAACACTACCCATTTCTGGCATTTTTGCCAAAGGAACTGTTCGTGAAGGATTATTTCTTTCTTCATTTATTCTTTGGATTTCAGCCTTCATCTTTGCAGGATCAATAACAGATCCTCCTTTCTTAAAAGACTTTACATATCCTCCTTTTTTAGCATTCATTTCCGGCTTTATTTTGTTTTCATCAAGTTTTATACCTTTTATCTTTGCTTCGTTAAGTCTGATCAAATGGGCAATTATCTTTGATCGATTAGCAATGTTCTCACTATTGGTGATCTTAGTCACCGGATCAAGAACATCTTCAGTGTCCGCTACCGGATACTTTTTATCAACGATATGTGCTGCCTCAGCAAAAGACCCTTCGAAGTTCTTTCCCAAAATGTCACGCAACGTAAATTCTTCAACCCCAAAATTTTTGCCATTTTCACTATAATCACCTGTTGTATATGAAATAAGTAAATCCAAATCTTTCTGTGTAATCTTAGTATTCACAGGAAATACATAAGTACCGCTTGTAACCACATCAGTAACTAAATCCTTCTTCATTTCGCTATGTGGCTTTGTAGCATTCACATCAGCCATGGTACCATCGGAAAATACAAGTTTCTCCTTTATTAATTTTCGGCCCACTCTTTTCGCCTCTGTCTGAATAGGTACATATTGTTCTCCTTCAGCAGAATTCATTTCTCCACCTTTGGCAGCATTAACCATTGATGCAAAATTATAATCATCACCAACCACAGAGCCATACATATCATTGAGATATTTATTCTGGTCCGCTTCATAGTTTTGTTCTTTCCTGTTTAAAGTAGCTAATGCACTCGTAATACCACCGGTAATACCCCCGGCCAATAAACCACCTATTCCACCAGATTGATAACCCATGGCCCCATCTCTTACTGCACCGGAAATTACAGATGTTCTCACATTAGGATCATTAGATTGATCGTTCTGCATGTTGACCAACGAACCGGCAACTCCCATTGCAGGAAATACAGATGTCTTTAAAGTTTGGTCAAGATCTCTCGCCACCTTTCTCTTGCCTTCCTTCATTCTTTGAGACATCGTAAGTAAAACACTTTGCGGTATAGGCATCTTAATTAATTTTTTATTTTTTATCTATACAAAGGTATAATATTTTCTTTTAATAGTTATACGAATCTTCCAATCTTTGTCTAAATCCGTCAGGATGATCACGCTGAGTTAACGCATCAAAAGTTTTTTCTTCATTATAATGGAATTTTGCCCTTGCAATTATCGGTGCTAATTCGTTGTATGAATAATCATTCAGTTCTGTAATGGCCATGTTATTGTATAGTAAAAAATCTCTTTTAACACGGGCAAGTACATTATTGTAATCGTTAGTTTTATACTGATTGGCTAATTTTTCAAAAACCATACTCTGAATGAAATACCTTGTAGCCAATAAAAAATTTGGCTTATCTTCCGGGAACATTAAAAATCCATCTTCATCATACACCCTCCCATGATAAGAAAGTAAAATTACTCCTTCCTTAAAATTTGTTTTCATAATCCTACACTTATCTGTAGGAGAATACCTGATATCAAAATCCCACTTGGTTCCATTGATATTACCACAACTAAAATTTATGCTTTCCTTGGTAAATTGTTCAACAAGACCAAATGTATTTGATTCAGTTGGATGCATTATATTAAATTGCCTATCAATGGATGATTTACAACAACCCTTATCATCTGTATCATAATCGGTGTACATCTTCTTAATAAGACTATACGATCCACCCCGGGCCAATTCATCATGGAATAAAGCAGCATTCATGATCAACTCTGTATCACATTCATCTGTAGAACATTTGTCTCTATTTTTGATAACGGTATAGATATTATCCTGGTAGTCTTTCTTAATCCATGCGGCCACTTCTGAATTAACAAACCAATTATGCCGGTACCGTCTGATCACATCTTCATTATCACTTCCGGATACCTGAACAATCTCATGATATTTTGGAAGAACAGCTTTAAAATCAGACACGGTTATTGGTTTTACAATAAACTCAGCATATCTTTTTTTCATCATGCGGTCAACATATATGTCCCCGTTAGTTTTAATGAAATCATCAAAATCATTGAATGCTTCTATATCTTCATCAGATATAAACTGTTTGGTTTCGAAAACTATATCAGATATGCTAATCATTTCTTTTTCTTTAATAATTTCTTGAAATAATATACCTTGTTTTTCCTTTTTGATGCAAGGACATTAAACATTATACCCGTATCACTATGTAATGTTTTTTTATAATATGACTTTATTTTTCCATTTTTCATGTAGTCAAAACTCAATTTCTTGTCATTCACATCAAACAATGTGTACATTTTCATGTAGTAATTGTTTTGCAAATAAGTCTTGAAAACTAATGATGGATATAAATATTGGTTTCTCTTTACTTTTCTATTTCTGGTCTTATGGTGTACTTGTTTCTCCTCTATAAATAACTCCCCGAAAAAAGGAATTTCTATTCTTGATCCTTTGGTGAGTATCTCATTTACAATTTCAACAGATATAGCCTTCAATATTGATAAATATCTGGTCCTATCTGTAATGGTTCCACCATTTTTAAGGTAGTGTTTATGTGGAAATGACGTAGCAACATTTCGAAAGTAATTTTTTGCTTCCAAATATTCCAAATGTGTTTCCTGATTAGAAAAAAAATGTCTCATTATGCCATATCTTTTCGTCTACTTCCATCAACATCATCGGTCTGTCTGTCCGGAAGTATATTTTGATCTACTAATTGTTTCAGGAAAATAACAGCATTGGTAAATACTGTTTTTCTATGTTCTGCAGGTATGTCCATGTTTCTGTCCAAAAATCCACACTCCATGGTCTCACATCCACATTCATTCTGCATAAACTTCATAAGTTCATACATATCTTCCATCTCGGCCAGAGCAGACACCTTTTCTGTTTTCACCCTGTTCAATATATGTATGTAAAGTCTATACTTTCCAAGATGGTTTCTGAGTGAATATTTATTATTCAGGTTTTGTGATCTTCTAGACCCTTTTAGGTGAGTAATATCATTCCAATGAACAAAACCGTAATCATCCTGATTTATGGTATCCACCGGTTTTACCACATCTAATTTATTCCCACGAAATCTGGGAAGAAAATTTTTAGAACGCATCCACGTACAGTTTACATTTGGAGCACATGGACATTCGTTTTGATCAACTTCTTCCATTGATATACAAGGAATGAAATACTTCGCTTGCATGGGCTTATTTTTTATCCCAGGGGCATTTTTAATTTCAAACATGTATGAATCCTTGGAAAGCAAAAGAGCATAATAAACCATCTTATTCGGATAGGCAATAGTATGCTGAGGATGGATGCTTGGATCCTCAATTAATAGTTTTATGGCATTTATGTGGTCCCGAATTTTATCCATGATCTAAAATTTAAAAAAAAAGGGTAAGGGCGAAATACCCATACCCCCTTTGGAAACAAAACATATAGACGAACTCTTTATAGAAAACTATCTATTTTACTCTTTATAAATTCATATCCATGATATCCACTTATTTCTTCTACCTTAACACCATTTTTAAACAAAATCAAGTGTGGTGTTGAAATTACATTATAAGTAGATCCAAAATCAGGATATGTTGTTATATTTATCTTACCTATACTTACCTTAAAATTTCCTGAACTATAATACCCATGTAAAAAAGACATGGTATCTTCAAGTTGATCACAAGATGCGCAACCTTCGGTATATACCAATATCGCAGAAACATCTTTTAAAACAAATGTAGGGAATGTTATCGGAGATATTATTACCGGTGGTATTCTTGTGTAAACTAAATTACTTCCTTCTCCACAATCACCACTTGGACACGGTGGATCAAATACCGGCGCCGGAGCCAAATTTAAAGTTCCACCACTCGCACCATTAACAATATCACTATAATATCCATTTACTTGTTGTACTATTGTTTTAAGGTTTTCATTTGATGTTTTTAAATTTTTTATAGTTGTTTCCTGTTCTTTAAAAGCTTTGAATAAATTATTAATTCCTTCTTGTACAGTACCATTCGTGTTCTTTGCACAACTTCCAAGTTCAGGAATATTTAAGGTACCCAAACTGGTTAGTTCACCTTTGAGTGAATCGCAGAAAGAATACAGAGTACTTATGCACTGTAAAAGTCCCTGTTGCTCAGGAATATTCTCTAATCCGGATATTTTAAATGTGTTGATCTGGTTTTTAAGATTATCCAGTGCAATTATTTTGGAAGATATAGTATTCGACCAATCTGATACACTTGTTTTTGTTGTTTTATTGGTGGTATAATCCTGTACTTCAAAAATAACACTACCACTGCCTTTAGTTGCAGATGTGATTGGATTGGTACTCTTTAGTATAATATCTCCATCAGGTGTGTTAAACCTGGCTTCCGTCTCAATGTAAACCGGCAAACTATTAAGGCTTATCTGTATTGTTCCTGAAATAGACCTGTTATCCTGTATAAGAGAATTTTTACTTGGATTAACATTGTAAGCCCGGGTAGTAGTGTATATCAAATTATATCCTGAAGGTAAATCTTTTCCAAGATTACTCAGGTCAAAACTATAAATAAGTTTGTCTGCATTTATAGAAGTAGTATATGAATTCGTTTTATTTAGAAGCGGTATTGATGTAGCTGTAACACCGTTATCAAAAATTCCACCTCCGTTAAAATTGATATTATCTGAATTGATATTATTTATGTTATGATCTAAAAGACCAATAGCAGAAAATATATCTACTTCATTTGCATCCGGAGATGATAAAGATACCTTTTTATTAGTGAAAGTAAGAACATATTTTACTATTTTGTTTAACACAGAACCCAAGTCATCCCCGTTCTCAATACCCATTTCTGGATATGAAACACCGGTATATTTTACTAAATTGGTACTTATCTGGTTCATTGGTGCAAATATATTATTTTTTAACTATATATCTGGCAAATATAACGTTTTTATTTGCCCGAACTCTTAGCATAACTTCCCCACCATTGGATTGATTTGTAAGAGATGTATTACCTTCAATTGTTTCAAAATGTACTTTATCAATCCACCTTACAAACAATCCGGTATGATCATAACGACCGTCTCCATTCCAATCAAACAAAACTATATCTCCTTCCTGTGGATCTTTTACTATCCAACCATTCTTTTTGAAGTATGCATAACCGGTCTGACATCCGGCGAATCCCTTCTTAAATCCAATTACAGGAAGTTGATTACCAGCCATGGAATAACACCATGATACAAAGATCGCACACCATGGAACGCCAGACAGAGAAAACCAGGTCCCGTACTTGGTCTGGTTTGAATTTTTCGGTTTCTCTGTAACACCGATTTCTTTTCTGGCAACTTCGATTACTTTACTCATGATACTTCTTTTTTATTAATTTGACCGTTTATGTCATCTACATTATTTATTTCTTCATCATCACTTCCACCTATATTGTCTTTATAGTTGTCTATGTTTTCCAAAATCTTTAAAAGTACACCCCTTGGTACTACTCCAACTATTGAAGCATTTTTTAAAGCAGATATCATCTGAAATGTAATAATCGGAAGCATAACAGCTTCTGCCATCCACGATGCAAATGAAAACCCCTTTTCAATACTAAGCATAACTGCAAGTATAAGAGAATATGCCGTAAAATACCATATCACTTTTAATGCCCTTCTGGTTTCGAAAGTGTTTGTTTTAAAAGCTTTCAATACGCCAAAAACAAAATCCAGACCGACAACTAATCCGATTGCAAAAAATGCATCTGAATTAGCATCCACAATATTTGTAAAATACCCTACAAACCCACCTATGGTAGCCAATATTCCATTTAATACGATTTCAGGTATAGACCTTACATGAAAAATATCCGCAAATACAGTTTTACTTGGTATCATAAACTCATCCATCTTTTTTTTAAAAAATTTTGGGGGTTAAAAATTAATTTATAATCAAAATATTTATATCAAAATCTGCACTTGGAAGATTTGTACAAAACATTTTTACTGATCCTAAAGATACTGTTATCTCTGGAAGAAATGCCGCAGCCGTAACTATTGATATTGTTGAGTTTTTTGGTGTTATACTTACGTATGATGTAGATAATATTGCTACATTAGAATACGTCGCTTCATAAAGTCCTGAAACGAGAGAAAAACTTGCCGCAGGTATGGTTACTCCATTTACCTGAGTAATAACTGGTACTGTAGGCTTGTTTAGTATTTGCGATACTCCGGATATAGAATTCCAATCTGAATTTACTTGTGCACCACCACCACCGCCACCGCCTATCTGCACATAATCTTTCAATGTGCAATCCCATCTCCAAAGTTCGTTTGGATTAGTAAATGTATTTATATAAAGAGTGTGTGCTTTTCCTTTTGGTGGAAATTTGTTAAATGCAGGATATTCTAAAACTATACAATTAAGTTTTAAATAAATATCTCTAATTTTTTGAGATACTTCAAAATCTGTAAACAATTTTCCTGCCATCTTATCCCACTCTTGTTATCCTAAAATTCATCTGATCTAATGTTAAAGTTGATGTTCCTACTGTACTTCTATTGACCCTTATGGCCAATACATCATTTAGTACAAGTGCTTCTGTAAAGTTCATATTTACTATCTGAAAGTCCGTAGCTGTTGCCGAGAAGGTCTTTTGAACATACCTTATATCTGTTGTTCCATTTTTCTCCACCACAAATATAATACTTCCTGCTGTATCTGAATTTCCGGAAACTAAAAACTCAATTCTATATAATCCTGTTTTCAAAATGGTTATCTCACCGGTAGTATCATCTCCTGACGTATAAGAACCATTTGTTATATTAGTATCAAAAAGAAGTGTACTTGGTGTTGCTGTAATTACGGGGAAAGCCTCCGCAGAAATTGGAGGATTTGCCACATATATATCTGTAAAACTTTGCGGAATAAAAGTAGGAGAAGCTATCCAATTTGTACCATTACTATACCAAAGACCGTTTTGTTTATATGTGGCACCCGATCCCTGGTCTGCAACCAAATAGTAGTACAATCCTGTTGCGGTATTCGCTGCCGGTAAAGCAGCATAATTAGCAACATTTATAATTCCATCCGTAGAATCATATAATGCCGGGATAGTGATAGTGGCCGAACCAAAAGGTCCGAACGTATCTAATCCATCTGTACAAATAACTCTGAAATCAAAACTACCAGGAAGTGTAGGATCAAGTAAGAATTTTGTATAATCCCCGGTTGCAGCATCCAGATCAAGGCCAAAAGCTGTTGTATTCACAAAACTACCCGGGATAAGTTCAAATGTTGTTACACCAAAATTACATGGTGTTGTAAATGGAAGTAAACTACACCTACATGCAACCCCATCTATATTTCCTGCCACCGGAGCACACTCTATAGTGGTACCTACCGGATTAAGGATATCCACACTCACATTATTTCCTACATAAGAATCTGTAAGTCCGGCCAGAGATATTGTTTTTGTCAATGTCAAAGGCAGAGCCACTTCAAGATCTGTTATTGCCGGTAATGATGTTTCAACATAAAGTATTTTTGATTGGCCAACAGCCAATGTTCCTAACTGCCACGTATGAGTAGCAGTATCGAAAAATGTACCTGCTGCTGTTCCGTCACCGAATAAAACACCCGTTCCATCCGTAACGCTGGACAATCTATGGTAAACCGGTGCCGTACTCCATGCAAGAACTACTTTTACATTAGGCAGTGCATTTATAGTGCCATTATTTGTGGCAACAACTCTCCAAATTACTTTTTGAGTTGGTATGGTTATATAACTAGGATTTGGACTCTTCATTGTTTATTTATTATTTATTATAAATTACCAAATTATATTTTCAGGTGTAGTTAAATCAGGTAATATTGGATTTATATTTGAAATATACGCACTTGCTATTGGTGTTGCACTTGAATGATAGTGTGGTTTTGAAATAATGTTATTTATTAAAGAAACGTTATAAAAATTATATATTCCATAAGCATATGTGCCGAGGGCTATACTATAATTAGCAATTGAATTTGATATAATTTTATTTCCATAAATAACAGATCCTCTGAGTTTAGATTTTTCGTTAGCCCCATCTAATTGATCATCAATACCATTTGCAACTATTGGATAACTTAAATAATTTCTATTTGAAGGATGTAAATAACCTTCGTATATTATATTATTTGAAACAATATATCCAGGTTCTGAATAAATACCAAAACTCCATTGTTCTGTTATTCCATTGTAATCCTGACACATTTTTATAATATTGTCAGAAATAATCCACCCTATCCATTCTTTTTCACGAACAAACCACACATCTGACCAATAACCTATTCCTCTTTTGTAATTTTCAACATTATTGTTTTTTATTACAATATTTGATGATAAAAAATAATCACTATCTATTGTTGATTGTTCTGGAAAGTTTGTAAAAAAAGATATTCCACCAATACACTCCACATCCAGAGATCTTTTTGCAATTAACTTATTTTCCTGAATTGACACATTAGAGCACTCCCATAATGTTATTTGTGACTTTGATGCTGCAATACCACTTGAAAATGTATTAGGTATTAAAGATGTTGTGTTTTTTATAATATTATTAGATATCAAAGCACCATCTACCCAAACAAAATAAAACCTTGTGTTTTCAAAATAATTATTACTTATTAATATATTTTTAAAAGGATGTGTAACCGAAGATGTAATTAACAAGTCTTTACAATTAAGAAAAGTACTATTTGTAATTTTAAATTCTTGTGATTGGTTTGGGAAACCTCCAACCGAAACAACTACAATATGATTGAAATTTATAAATGTGCTTGATGTTATATTTACATTACAATACTCTGTAACTGGTCCAAATATATTTTCATATCCATCTTCAAATTTACAATTTATTATTTTACAATTTTGAGGATTTGCACTATAAGTAATTACTGCTTCACTATGATACATTATTTGATTACCTATTAAATTAGAACCAACGCCTTTGCAATTAACTATGCTTATACCTGTTGTTGTTGTATCACCACTACTTATGTGAACAAAACTTCCTCCAAGATCATTATAAGTACATTTTTCTATTGTACCTGCTGCAAATGTAATGTTTTCTGCTGGCGTATTTTTAAAAGTACAATTACTAATAAGAGCATTATTTGTTTGATTCCCTAACTCTATTGTGTAATTAAATCTCCAATCTGCTGAAAATGACATTCCATTACCATATAAAGGATTAGATCCATTTGTATTATTACCATCAAAGTTTCCATTCTGAATAACAATGTTTCCAAAATCACCAATCTGTTTACCTAACATTGTAACTTCTAAACATAAAATTGCATTAACAGGTGTAGATGCCCCAAGTTGAGATAAAGATATAGTCGTACCAACTATTGCATATATAATTCCAGTACCTCCAGGATTTTGATTATAATTTTCATTATAACCTTGACCGTCATAAGTTGCTGTAGTATTTAGCATAATAGTAGATTGTCCTAACCTATAACCACCTGTAGAACTAACTATAATATTAATTCCTGAAGGTGTTAATCCACTAGAACTTAATATATCTGGTGTTTCTGTATTACTCCTTTTAAAAACAACACCGTTCATATCAAAAATCTGGTGTTTAAAAATTGGAATATTTATATCTATATCATATTCTTTTACTAAAGCACCTAATTTAATAATTGCATTTTCTCCTCCAACTATAGATGCGTTTCTTACTCTATCACAATCATTATAAACCCCATCCATTTCAATAACTCCATTAACAGCTCCAGATACTGTTCCAGTAAATCTATCAATATAGTTTTTACCTAAATAATTAAAACCTCCACATTCCCACCACTCAGGTTGTACTTCTATTTTATTCCAAACTCTTTCCCAAATATCTCCATTTGTAGATACTATAATAGTACCTCCATTTTCTGTACCTGCTGTTACTTTTATAAATATACCACCAAGTGTTGTATATGGATTTCCGTCGGGTCCGGTATAAGAAAAATCGTCAACCACCACCGTATTGTGAAAATAATTATCTAACGCTCTAAGTGCAGTATAGTTAGCAACACGTTTAATTACATCGTCCTTAAACGAAAGGCTCCATACTACACCATTACAAGAATAATAAGCTATAGTTCCATCGGTAAACTGAACAACAGCATTTGACGCATCAACCAATGATGGTTGTGTCCATCCAACAAGTGGATTTAATGGGTCAAATGTACCAATAGATGCCAAGTAATAATCATACAATGGGTTTCCCCAATGTGTCATATAATCAGTGCCGTTGGTTTTATATAAAACCTGACCCATAGTTCCACCTGCAGCCAATCCCTGTCCGGCAGGACCAACAGGTCCTGTTGCTCCCTGTAAACTTAAAATCCACGCATCTATATCACCTACAAATCCATTCTGTACTGCTAATGTATAGTTATCTAAACCAGATGGCCCCGGAGGTCCCGGAGGACCATATCGAACCTTAGAACAATCTACTTCATTCGGTAATGGAACAACACCTTTCCTTAAAACATCACTACTAACTACATGGACATTGTTAGGAATAATACCACTATCCAACGTAAGCGTTTTAGTAAGTATCAGTGGAAGTAAATTATCCAAGTTCTGCAATTCATCAAAACTTGTTTCTACATACAATTTCTTTTCCTGACCTACTGATAATGGGCCAACATTCCAAACAGATGTTGTTCGATTAAAAACCGTTCCAACAGCCGATCCGTCACCAAACTGTACCCCCTGCATACCATCCGTGTCTGAACTTACTCTCAGATAGTTAACGGGATGATTCCACGAAAGAGCAACCTTAACATCACTGTTATATGGAGTACTACCGTTGTTTTTGGCAACAATAGTCCATACCACCTTCTCAGATGAATAAGTTATATGTGATGGATTTGGACTACTCATTTATTAAGATAATTTTAAAAGTGTTAAACTCTGATTTCCATTTGCTAATATATTTGTGACTGCATTTAATTGTAATGTAATTGCATCAGTACTAAGAAATGATGCTACAAAATGTATAGTTATTGTATGTGCAGATGCAGTTTCTATTCTTAATCCTGCTAAAGAGTTTGGAACTAATACACCATTTTTCTTTACCTGTCCTGTTGCATTAGATGCTGCACCAGGTCCGTCTCCTGTAAATCTAAATGTTGCAAAACACAAATAAGTACCATCAGCTACAGAACCAAGAGATCCGGTTGATATTGATCCAACAGGACCAGTAATTGATACATCAAAATTATAAGACACAGCAACTCCTGCAGGACCAGTTGGACCAGTTGCGCCGGTTGGACCAGCAGGGCCAGTGGCACCAGTGGCACCAGTAGAACCAGTTGGTCCAGTTGCGCCTGTTGCACCAGTCGGACCAGTCGGACCGGTAGGGCCAGCAGGACCGGTTGCACCAGTAGAACCAGTTGGTCCAGCAGCACCGGTTTCGCCGGTAGCACCAGCAGGGCCGGTTGGACCCATTATGTTTGATGTTACAGTATAAACACCGGCTGCTTTTGTGTAAACGTCACCATTAGTGTCGTTCACATAATAATCACCATTTGCGCCAAGTGCGTTTGATGGGGCACCTGCTCCATTTCTCCATACAGCACCATTAGTACCATTCGAACCAGCAGCACCGGTTGCGCCGGTAGGTCCAGCAGGGCCGGTTGCACCAGTAGGTCCGGTAGGACCAACAGCACCTGTGGCACCGGTAGGACCAACAGCACCTGTGGCACCAGTAAGACCTATTGGTCCCTGTGCACCTGGAGGTCCAGCAGGTCCAACGACACCTGTAGCACCAGTGGCTCCCGTAACACCTTGTATTCCTTGTGGTCCCGTTAAACCTTGCGGACCTTGTGCACCAGTTTCTCCTGTAGGTCCTTGTGGTCCAACTTCTGCTTCTTGGAAAAATGCAGGTATGGTTTGTGTCGATTCTCCATATGAACCATATGTGTCTCCGTCAAATACACAGTTTACAACAAACTTAAAACTACCTGGTAGTAATGGATTTATAAGATATCTATTATATTCCCCCGTGGCTGTATTAAAATTAAGACCATCAAGTGTAGTATTAACTAAACTTAATGGAACTATTGAAAATACAGTCACTCCATAATTACATGGAGTAACATTACTTATTACACTACACCTGCATCCAATTCCATCAACGGCACCTGCCACTGGTGGGCAAGATAAGTTTTGATTGTAATTGGTAAGTACATCTATTGCTGTATCATTAATAGTAATATAGTCAGAATATGCACTTTCTATGACCTTGGTTAGTGATAATGGCAATACTGCATTTAAATCAGTACCGGGTGCAAATGATGTTTCAATAAAAAGTGTCTTTGTTTCACCAACCAACAACGGACCAATTTCCCACACATTCGTAAGTGAATTGAATACCGTCCCAACTGTACTTCCATCGCCAAACGTATTACCCGGAACCAAATCTGTATTTGTGCTGATCCTATGGTAAACAATAGGGTCACTCCACGTAAGAGATACCTTTACGGTACTACCTACATTTATATTACCCGTATTGGAAGCTACTATCTTCCATATTACCTTTTGGGTTGGTATTGTGATATAATTTGGACTTGGACTATTCATTTCTTAATTTAGGAAACTGATAAATCTGGTTGTTGTTGCCCGTCAGAAACTTCCAGGTCTATTGTAACCGCTTCACAAATACCCGTACACCTATTGGCAATCTGGAATTGTGGACATATGACACCGATCGACTTATCTACAATAGTAACCTCAATATTTTGTGAAACAGTTATAGTACCTTTTATACCTCTCATTTTAATGGTCAAAGGAACGCCTATGGTGCAACCGTAATTAAGAAGGGTAGCACTCAGTACTTTTGTCCCTGAATTATATGCAATATTGGTAAAACATATAGGAACTTCATCAAAGATAATACCGTCAATATCCCAAGAAGGAACT
Organism: Saprospiraceae bacterium; assembly: GCA_049290115.1. Taxonomy (GTDB): domain Bacteria; phylum Bacteroidota; class Bacteroidia; order Chitinophagales; family Saprospiraceae; genus OLB9. Next base: position 120,841 of record JBATMZ010000124.1, read on the forward strand.
GCCTGTGACCATGCCAATCCACACTCAGCAGTACTTGATACGAAAGACATTTTTGCACAATCTCCATTAAGTGGATCGCAATCACCGGTACAAGGTAAACACATGTTTTTTACACACACCCATATCTCTCCCGTTTTAGACTGAATACCGTCATCCTGTCTGATTTTATACCTGATTCTGTATTTCTTCCTGCCTTCATACTTCTTTTGCAATACAGCTACTACATTACCTACTCCGGAAACGGTAACACTATTAAAACCAGATTCATCGTGATCATAATACTCATATGTGTATGTATGTCCTGCCGGTGTTTTAATATTTGTTAAAGCCGGTATATTGAAAGTCATGGTACTTCCAGGCTCAGGACCAACATCACAACCCCATATTATTTTTGGGGCCACGATACAACCATCACAATTTTGTACAGGATCAACGACTATTGTTGGTTGGCCGCAACCGCAACCGTATGTATTATGACTATAATTTGACATTATTGTTGTTTATATTTTTTTATTAATATTATATGGCTTCTATAACAAAAGATGCAACTAAAGACGATCCAGGTCCAGTACACGTTCCTCTTGTAAACTCCATTGTTAATACTCCATCAGACGGTAAAGTAATAACATTAGCTCCACTTCCATAAATAAATCCACTACAAGACGGTGAAGGTCCAGATAAATAATTTAATCTATCACAACCACCAACAATTAAAGGTGCTGTTACTCCAGTTTCTAATGTACCTCCAGTAAGAGTAACAGTTGAAGCCGGAGAATCTCCTAATAACTCTACACCTGGTTCACACAAAGTAAGTCCACATGCTGTTGAAGATCTGGTAATCCAACCTGTGTCAAAAATAATCACTCCATCTAATTTTAATACAGCTTTAACTGAATTAGATGTACCTATTGCTGATACGGCCCAATTAAACTGCCTTCCTGCTTTAAATTTACCAGGATATGATACAGCAGTGACGTTAGTTCCAATTGATGAATTAACACCTGCACTATAAATTTCCTCACAAGAACCTCCTCCACAGAAATTATCACACCTATTATAAACAACATTTGTAGACCCAAAACATCCATTTGCATCTGTGGCTACTATAGAAAGTGTTATGTTTTCTTCCTGGAATAAATACAAAGCACCGTTAAATGTGTTTCCTGTTACATTTACAACTGTACCCTGATCTCCGGTTCCAGTCCATTGATAAGTATATGGTGAAGTTCCACCTGTTGCTGTACAATATAAAACACCACACCCTTCTGTATTTGAACCACTTATAGAAACGGTTAATGGATAGCAATTTGAAATTATAACCGTTTGTACTTTTGTAAATGTACAACCTCCAAATGTATATGTGACGGTAAAACTCTTTGTTCCTGAAGATGCCGCACTTACTACCACCTGTGTACTCGTTTGACTTACTATTGTCATGTCTGAACTTGTAAATCCAGTAACCAATACACCCGGAGTTAAACTAACATTGAATGTATATTCAAGTCCTATATAATGTATAGAAGGACCAACAAGAACTATGGCTGGATTCGGGTCAACTGTATTTGTTAATGCCACATTGGCACTTTCTTGATAACAAGTCGTTCCTACTTGGTTTACTCTTAAATAATAACTACCAACTACACTTGTTGTATATGTAGAAGTTGTAGCACCTGGAATAGCTATTCCTGTTGTCGCATTATACCATTGATATGTATATGTACCTGGTCCACTTACAGGCATTGAAGTTAAAGTTCCGGAATCACCAGGACATGCATTTGCTCCAATTGCTGTTATATTTATAGTAGGACAATCACAAGATGGTACAGGTATGCTTAATGTAGCTGTACATGAACCACTTAAAGCGGAAGTAGCTGTAATTAAAAGAGATGATCCGGGAATAGGTGCAACACTTTCTAATCTATAGGTAGAGTACCCAGGACTATGTGGTGTTTCTAAAGATATTGGCCCAAGAATACAAGTAACTGCACTTCCCTGTGTAGCAACAACTTCTATGTAATAATCACTATAAGGATCTTCTTGGTTACACACAGCTACAGCAGACATAATTACAGGACTTGCTACAATCAATGACGTAAGTGTATAAACTGTTGCCGGCGCATGAGTACAAGCAGTTAAACCAGTACCAAGAGTTACTGAATTTATTGTAACAGTACTTGTGCCTGTATTATTAAAAGTTACTGTAGTCGACCCTAATCCAGATGTATTTAGAGTTACAGAACTACTTGCCAATATTCCTGTACTAGATAAGCTTACTACTGCATTTGGTGTTCCCGTCAAACTAAGCAATATCGGCGTTCCTGCACATACTATTGAGTTTGGATATGTCAATGTTGCTGTTGGATTAGTCAACTTTGTAAGATTAAATGTCAATCCTGGATTAAATGTACATGGTCCAGAACTATAGTTGTTCAAATAATATCTACCTCCTTCCGTAACTGTTACTTCTGGAACCGTTCCACTATCAGGAATAACACCGGTTATAATAGAACCACCAGGACCATTTATGGTATATATTGCTCCAGGATCACCAGAAAGATTCAACTTAGCCGATCCATTGCTACAAATGGTTGTTGGAACCAAATTGAAATTTAATCCACCACCAACACTTGTAACAAGTATAGATGCTGATTTATCAGGGCATATACCATCTCTCGCAACAACATTATATGTGCCGGCTGTATTTGCAACAAATGTACTCGAACTACCAAATGCTCCACCATTCCATGAGTATGTGAGTGTTCCAGAGAAACCACTTGCTATAGCAGTCAGTGTTGCCGGTCCAGTGCTACAAATAGACTGATCAGAAGTTACATTAAGTGTTGTATATTGACAGCAATTGTCGGCTACAACAAGGTTTTTTGTACATCCTGATCCATAAGTGATGACCAAAGTTGTATTTCCACCCTTAACAAGATTTCCAACCGTTATTGTATTTCCTACAGTTGTAACAGTTATTGCCGGTCCGAAAACTGTACTTACAGAAAATGTTTCACCTGATTCTGAAAATACCTTTGTAATATCTACAGAATAGTACATTCCATTTCCTGAACAACTTATTACATATGGAGGTGTAGGTATGTTGATTGGGTGATTATATTGATTCACACAATAAATAACTCCATCAATTTTTTGTCTTATAATTACAGAAGTAATGGCTTCATCATTAAGTAATTCAAAACCAGCACTCAAAGAACCAACAAATGTATGCTTCAATACATTATTGAAAAGTATTTCGTATTTTACCTGAGCATTTAATGGTATATCATAGTCAGTAACCAATGCCTTGTTACCCAAAATTCCATTAGGATCATACTGAGTAAGATCTTTGTTTATTGGGCATGGTGTAAAGTTTGATACTACCTTGAAAAGTTTATTGCAACTATCAAGTTCATAATCAATTTGTGGTTTACAGAAAACAAGATCATCGATGCTTGCAGTATCACAAGAACAATCAGATGACAATTCATAATCATATCCAGCCCATAACTCTCCTTCTGGTGAATTCAAAGGCCATGCTTCAAGACCTATTGGGCTTGCTCCTGGTCCATATAATGTATCTCTGTATTTTCCATCTAAATCTTTATCTGCATATACTTTTCTGAATATAGTGTTTTGGGTATGTGAAGCATTTTTATTCTTAGACCATATAATCAAAGGTTTTCTTTGATCATCAGATAAAAGATTTACTATTTTTGCAACATTGTTTAGTACCCAATCTACCTGATAAACATCGTTTGTAACAGTAACATCAGAAGATAATTTAAACAATCTCTGTGGATCATAACCACATCCTGATTTAAAATCAAGTGTAGATTTTAATGTAAAAATAACTTCTACATGTCTCAGGATAGTCGGTTTATATTCGCCCAAAGTTTTCACTTTAATACCATATGGATTTCTGGTACCAAAGTTTATGTTTGCGATATCTATTCCGGTAAAATCAACCAAAGTTACATTTCCAACGGACTTAGATTCAGTATGTACCGTTTCTTTTTTCAATTGATATGCTTCTAAATCCCAATTGTATTCGTCGTATGTAGCGATTGTCTTAATCTCTATAAGACCACCTAAAGGAAGATCATTAAGAGCGTTTACCGTAAGATCATTAAGTAATGGAGCATTATTGAAAAGTCCAATACTTGTTACATTTCCTTTTCTCAACTCTACTCTAAACGCTCCTCTAAGTTTACTCAAATTCTGAGTAAGTGTTGTAGGTATAACTCCCGATGTTAATATTGGACACGCACAAAGTCCTTTTACATCCAAGACCCCCGTAATACTACAATTGTCTTCATTTTTTAATATGGTAAGAACATCTGTACAATCTTTTGGAACAGATCCACAATTTATGCCATCGGAACATCCGCATCCGGCAACACTTCCACATTCATCACAAGGGAAATTTTTACAGTTAACACATTTACCTTGGTGACAACCACAATCATCTGCACAATCTTCTGCAACAGAACATTCATTTCCGCAATCCAGAATTTTTACACAATTTTCACCATCAGTACAACCGCAACCTAAAAGTTTATTACAACCTTCGCCACAATCAACCCCATTGCAGGGTTCACACTGATCAGTATCTTTATTACAACCACAACCCGGGCCACAATCTGTACCATTCGTACATGAACCGGCACAAGGATTTGGTCTACATGTAGGTGTAGTTCCTGACTTATCACAATAACAATTAGGGCCACATGGCTCACCGTTGGCACAATTACCTTCACACTTACTACATCCGCACGTATCACCATTAATTCTTATACATGCATTATTGCTGTTACATAAAGGATCGTCGCAATCACAAATATCAACACACCCACCACCAGAACAAATTGTTCCAGGAGGACATACTATCGGCTTACACTTAGATCCACCAGCTATGTCGCAATATTCACAATCTTTACAATCAGAATCGAACTTACAATCAATAGTAACACAGTTTCCGTCTGCATCTCTTACAAATCCAGGACAACACTCACATTTATTGTCATCAGTACAACACTCATTTGGCTTTTCGCAATTTGCTCGTGTTATACACTGTACACATTTATCTGTTTCTTTGTCGTATACTCCTGTCTCACAATCTACCGGCAAACAACCATCTTCTGTACATCGCTGTCCGAGAGGACAATCATCATTGGTTCTACAGTTTATGCATACATTATTTGAATTCAGATATGGTTTATCTGTTGGGCAGTCACATTTACAATTTTGGCAAGTTCTACCATTTGTACAAGGGTTATTTTCATCACACTGAGCACAACCACCACAAGATTCAGAACAAATCTCTCCTTTAGGACATTTATTAACACAAACATGATTAGTTGGATCACAAGTAGAACAACTATCACAATCACTATTGTTTACACAAGGACATATTTTGATTTCTCTGTCACCACAATCATCACAATCAGAATCACAAGAAACTATTCCATAAAAACACTGTTGGGTACAGCCATCTGGAATTTCTATAGTTATTAGATTATCTGCTTTTATACATACTATATCTCCGCAGCCAGGCTGCTCAAAGACTATATTTGTATCGGCTGCAGAACATGTAATGCCATTCCAATTTAAAACATCTGTGATTTGAACTATATAACGCATTGTATTTTATTTAAAAGTATTTTTAAATTATCTTTATTGCAAATAACTTCCTCATTACTATTAAAAGAAATTATGCAATTATCTTTTTTACTGGATGCTTTAATTTTGACACCACAAGCATATAAATTTTGAATCGATTTTACAGAAAATCCACAATTCATGGCTGAAACAAATGCTTTATAACTAATATCACATTTCGATTCTTGAACTATAGATTTAAAAGATTCTTTACATCTATCTTCCTGTAAGCTGGCTGAATATTTTACACCACAATTTTTATCCGCTTCTTTTAGTGCTTTAACAACAACATCAAGTGTTTTTTCCTGATCAACTATGACTTTATAAATAAAACCACACTCTTTTTCAGCAACAGGCGTAACGGTTATTTTATAATCCGGAACAAGTTTATAATAAACTCTTTTCCACCTGTCAAAAGAAACACAATTTGGGTTTTTAAGTAACCATTCATCCATCCCTGATTCATCCTTCTCCTGATTATAATAATCTACTCCCTGGTTTCCTATAATTGAAATTACACTTGATCTTATTGAAGGAAATTTATTTGGACATACACAATTTGTTTTTACATATCCTTTTTCTTCCAACACCAACCCTTCATTCAGCTTTGTTAATACATCTTTATATATCAACAGTTCTTCTATATTTTGTAAACAGACTTGTGGGAATCCATAGGATAAAAACTGTCCATACGCCCCACCTTTCTTTGTTATAAAAGAATTTATCTTTTCTATGAGTTCAACAACATCTTCCGATGATGGATAATCACAATTTTTGTCACAACAAGAACAATCTTTATTGTTCGATTTCTTTTTACATCCTACTATGAACCTGTCCCATGCATTTCTTTCCAGTCCTGCATCCTTTAAGCATATCTGAAATATCTCCGTAGATTTTGCTTGCTGTTGAACTATCTCCGTATTCATCTAGGATTTTCATCATTTTAAAATCATTATATAAAGTAATGGCTTCTCTCTTATATTTAGATGTAACAATAACATTATTTATTTCACATTCCATATTCGGATAATAGCCAATATTTTTCTTTACCGGTCCACCACAACTATATAAACTTACACAATATTTTCCATCTAATAATGGTAAAACTTTTTTGTTCTTAACGGAAAATATCTGAGATCTTCCAGCCGGAACCATTACTTCAAACGATTCCTTCGTTGGGGTATCAATTTTAAATGTTACTGCTTCTTTGTCTAAATCAGATATGTCATTAAACTCATATTCAGATAAATCTATAATTGAATATAAATCATCTGATATTTTTCTGAATTCAACATTTATCTTCTTTATACAAAATTTGCAATCTGACATCTATTAATTTAATTTAGTACCTGCATTTGCACCAGTCTTTCTATATGTCCTGGCCTGTGCCACGGTTCCAAAATATAGATCACCGTTATCAGCCAAGTATAAAGCCTTATTTGGAAGTCCGGCATTACGGTTCTTTTCAGACTGCGGTATCTGAACAATACCATCACACGTATCATATCCAAAAGTACCACAATCCATTTTCGCCTTAAAAATATCATCAAAACCATCGGTAACAACCTTGTTTCTTCTTTTTATTTCAAAGACTACGTTTTTAAAAAAACCTGCTATTACGTTCATATTTTATATTTTAAGGGCCTGAAATTAATCAGGCCCGTTATTTTACTTAATTATTAGGCTGCATCTACATTAATCGCACAAGTAGCAGTTATTGCAACACCCGTACTTGCCGTAAATGTAATCGTAACATCTCCATTTGCTACCGCCGTAACAAGTCCTGTAGAACTTACAGTTGCAAAAGCAGCATTACTTGTTGTCCATGTACCGGTTTGTGGTGCCGTTACCGGAAGAACAGAAGCGGTAAGCTGTCTTGTTCCTGGTACGACCAATGGAGTTCCAACCAAACAACCAGAAATCGATGCCGACGTTGCTACTTCAAAACATCCATCAGCAATCACATTACAAGCAGACAAAGCTGCAAGGGCATCCCAAACCGTTTTCAAACTTGCAAATGTTCCGGGATCAGTTGTTGGTATAAGCAAGAGTGTCTCATGCTCAACTGTTGATGCCTGACTATTTTGTATAGGCCAATCTTCTGATCCTTTTCTCGCTACTAAGTTGATTGAGCAATAAGCCGCTTCACACTTGATATTGAATTTAGAATCAAAGAATTTATGATTAGTCATTTCCTGTGGATATTGACCATAATAACCACCACCCTGCCAAAGATCAGCACCTCTTCCACCCATCGCCTGCTTAGGAAGATCAGTAAGGAAGTAATATCCAAGATTTTTAGGATAAACCTGGTCCTGAACTTCATTGATGACAAATTTATCTACATTCCATCCTTCTAATGGGTGAATGTCTATGATTTGCTTATAGAAGTTTCTGAAATTAAGATTATCACCAGGCAGATTTAAACAGCTACACTTAGCAAGAATAGATTCAGTATAATACCTGATCAAACAAGTAGGTACATAATCAGCCGGTGCCGCATCTTCACATGGTTTACATCTTGTACTTTGCGCTACATTAATCCATGGATTTTCTTCTGTCAATAAAGTTGCTCCTGCTTCTGTTGTCAATGTTGCTGTGTCAAAACATCCCCCTACTTCAATTTCGTATTGACAACATTTTCCGGTACCACCAGATATATTTACAAACGCACCTATCGCTTTCATTTCTGTATTCAAGTATTCAGCTATCTCAGTAAGCATTACTTCTGGATCTGTGACATCTTCAATATTAAATTGACTTAAACTAATCACAACATCTGCAGCATCTATTTCTTCATCTGCTGAATTTGTATATGCATTAGTGTGTAGTGTCAAACTAACCAGACCACTAAGGGTATCACATGAAGCACAAGTAGAGTTTCCAGGGCTTAAACATATCTTATGGAATTTCTTACCATATGGTAGTGCTACTGCCTTAATTGGGAAATAAACCTGACCACCAGTATTCACCCTTCCAACTTGTTCCAACTCTTTGGTATCATTATACCTGTTGATTTCATCAGCAAGGCCACAAGCCACGGTATAACAACTTAGTGTAGGCGTATCACACGTTCCGCAATCCGAATTAAGCTTAGGAGCATAATTGAATTGATAACACCTTCTACCTTCGCCACCTTCAAGTGCCTGTATGTATGCATCCTGGTAAACGATCTCAATGGAATAACCGGTATCAGGTGAAACACAGTCAAAAAACTGGTCTACCTTCTGGTTTACACTACATTGCGGAAGCGTGTTAGTGATCCTAAACTTGTCTTTGCATAGGTCCCAATCAGACCCATTTACATCAACAAGTTTTTTCTTTCCATCAGCACCTTTATAGACAACAGAAAGACAAGCCTTTCTATCACCAAGCGTAGCCAGATCACCGGCAGCTATAGATATGTTTTCATTCGGAACCCATAAAACTGGCTGACCTACAGCCGGTAAAAGCTTATCAGTTGTGGTACTGTAGACTGGCTGTGCTGTTGTGTATAGTGACTGGTTGCCTGTTGTTGCTACCATTCTAAAAAGACTTCTTTTCATTACTATATTGATTTAATATTTAAAATTTTATTTATCTGTAAACTAAGGTCTTGTCCATTGTCCTCAACCATTAAAACCGCAATATTTACCAATGGATCATAACCGCCTTCACCAATTTCAAGATCTACATCTTTAGTTATCTTTGTTCCATCGATATAAACATAACCTCCATTTCCGTTCCTAACTAAACCAGCACTATGTATATCTGGTATTGTTTTAAGATACGACATAACCGCCCGGTCTATTTTAAAATCTGACTTATGCCATATTTTAATACCTTTCGAATCAGATGTCCTAAATGTTTGCTCAAATTCAAAACTTGGCTCCCACATAGAATTGTTTATCGCATCGTAAGAACTTGAATCCATTATCGGTGTTGGTGTGAAATTCGCCGTACACTTCTCTTTAGTAGTGTATATTCTCGATGTCGTCGCTACACCAAATCTTTCAGGATATCCATAGAGATCATATTCTTTTAAACTTTTTATCAATTTCAGATCATAATCATCTACTTCCAGTGGCCGTAACCATAAATCGAAACTTGGATTCTTAGATCTGTTTGAAATTATTTTGTTATAAAAAATATCTTTTGCTCTATTTAAGATGGCTACCTTTGTACCCGTCTCCATGTCCATGTACTTCTTATCGTAAGTTTCATGGAGTTGTCTGTCAAAATACCAGATTACTGCTGTTGACTTCATTAGTCAAAAGGCAATCCCCTTGTTTTTAATTCACCAAAAATTGCACCCGTGATTTTCTTATTTGTTGGATTATTTAAAAACTCCTCAACTTTTTTCAAGGAGTTACCCATGGAAAAAGTTTGGAAGTAAAAATTGTCACCAAGATACTTTATAACATCATTCTTAGATGCCAACCTTATCGCTTTAGATAGATTTAGCCTTCTAGGATCGTATTTTGATACATCTGTGACAAAATCTCTAAAAGTATCTCCTGTATACACTCTTTTATCTCCTTCTGTTGAAACTCCTCTGATAATAAGTATATTTAGTTCATCATCAGGTGTATCTATCGGGTCGTAAAGGTTATCTCCTAATTCATCTATAATAAACTGCTTGTTTAATCTAGGCATGTTCGTCAAAGATGTAAACATTTTATATGCATCTTCACTGAAATCTTTAGTAATAACCGGTTTAACTTCATGATTCTCAGGAGTAATGATAAACATCACTTCTCTCAAACTTTCCGGCCTTTCTGTTTTTCCATCATTAATCCAAAACCTTGGATCTTCTTTGAAAACATCCATCCAAAAAGCCGTCTTTGGAGTTTTATCATAATCATCGACTACGATTTGTTGTCCAAAATTAGAAATCTCATAATTTAAATCCGGATGATTCCAAAAAGGATCAATACCAAGTGTCGGGTTTGCGGAAACAATTCTCTCTTTTTTATCAGAATCATACAAAGCAAAAGTGGGAACAACTTTTTTAAGGTTTTCTTCTGTTATTCCAACACAAGGAACATTGTTTTGATCCTTTAAAATCCTAATAACAGTTGCAGTACCTGGAATCGTGTGTCCTTCAAACTCCTTTACAGGAACATCACTTCCATCCTTTGCCTTTTTTACAACAGACCCTTTCATGAAGGATTCGTGTATCATATGATCGTTGTATTTGATATTATAAACCATAATTTCGTCTATGTTTTATTTGGTTAATTAATCTTTGAAATAAATATCAGGATAAAGAATATGAAGCCCATTCATGGACGGCACATAAATACCTTTCTCCATATCTTTTATGATTCTATACATGTGGCCCATTCCTGCATCATGTGAACGATAATTAGCCGTGGTGTTCATAACGTGACCCGTAGGGGTGTACGTTCCTACTATAACTCCATATCCTTCCATATTCTTACTTTCGTATAGATTTATGGCATTATTTACAGGATTTGCAGGATCGTTGGCCTTAGATATCATGATAATGAACCAGTAAGAAGAAAGTTTGAATCCTCTCTTTACTTCTCTTTGTCCAGATAAGATACCTCTGTTCAATAATTCTGAGTTATGGAAAATTACAGTTCCATAATCATCCAGGTACAAACCACGAACTTGCTTTTTGTTAAGTATTACACCTTTTCTGTTTGAATCCAAACCTTCAGTAACACCATATAGCCAATCAGCTTCTATAACTCCCTGATTATCCATTCTGTCAAGTTCAGGTCTTAAAAGATCCCATCCACCGTCTCCGGTCATGACATCAATTATCATTCCTTTCCTATCAGAAATATCCATCTTAGTGATCTGTCGTCTGATTCTATCAAGGATATAATCGATTTTGAAGTTTTGATGGTAATATGTTTCTTGATTGGCAGCACGGAAGAAGTCCATAAATGATGGCCCCAGAGTATAAGGGTAATGTGTTGTTCCATCAACCATATAGTTTTCACCAGGATAATAACCTCTTCCGATCATTAAGTATCTATCAAATACTTTGTCGGTCTCCATGTTAAATTTAACATCCAGTTCACTGAAAACAAAACGGGAATGACCCATGTATTCATTGAATTTATCGCTACCATCCGGCATAACTGAGAAGTGAGTACCAATTCTATGTGCCTCGTCCGTAACATTTACTTCAAAGCCCATTTTAGTTACAGGATATTTGTAGACTACATAAGCCTTTCCTCCAAGTTTCATTTCAACAGAACCCCTTCTGATTACTGCCTCTTCCCTAACTGCACCAATATTTTCAAAACGAGATCCTGGTTTTAGTTTGGTAATTTGAATGTAATCTTCAAACTGTCCACCGGAAACTATAAACTCATATCGATAACCACCATTTCCATCAGGCATTCCAGATGTTTTTGGTTGAAATTGAATATGAGGGTAATCCACCAACGCATAAATATTCTTGTTCGTCAAGTTGTTTGATCTTACAGTCATTTCCCATGGTGACTTACGCCTACCAACAGTAGTTGTTCCTGGCACCACATGAAGCTGTGTAATCTCAATGTAGTTTTCCTGTTCAGGGAGTTCTACATAAACAGTAATCGAATTTTTACCCTGAAGGTCTTTTTTAACGATACGTTTATTTAAAAGAGAAAAAACCTCAGATTTAGGACCCAAAAAGTCCATTTTCTTTTTGGCCATAGAGTTCAAAAGGATATTTACATCCTCAGTACCCTTAATCTTTGGCCAGATATGATACATGGACGCTGAATCCAAAAACATTCCAACGTCTGCATCATTATTAAAGTTGATTTCTTTAATCTTCCACTGGTTTCCACCAGCTTGGGTTACTAATCCCTGATTCATTTGTATTCTTTTTAATTAAAAATATTTTTACTAAAATGAAGAAGCTACAACCATAACATCGTCATCCACTTCTTTTGCTTTATTATATTCCACACTTCTGTTGGATATCTTACTTTCTTTTAAATCGTTATTCAAACCATCCAGAAATTTACCTTTTGTGTCTGTAAGGTTTTTATCCTTCTTCTGACTTTCTTTTAGGTCTTTCTTATCTAACCAAAACAACATGTTCTGCAAGAGAGCATTTTCGAAGTTATTTATTCCCTCTTCATATCTCTTTTTGTCAAACTTAGTAACCGTCGATTCAACACCATTTGGATAAACAATTTTTTCTGTTTTTTCACTCGTTGCTTTAAGGTATGAATCCCATTCTTCCTTAGTAAACGTGTGTCCTGCAACAGTCTTACTTTTATATAGAGCATTTATTTTCTCTACTTTTTCATCCCTATGCTTTTTGTCTAACAGTTTTCTTTCGTTCACCGTTTTTTCAATATTGCTAAGTCCTTTTTCAGCAAATTCACCTATTGATTTTTTTCTTGCATTTATAAGGTCTATATCTGCATTTTTTAAATCAATTTTAGTGTATTCAATCGCTGCCTTTTCATCCATACCGTTCAAAGTATGGTATGTAAAGAAAATGTCTTGTACGAGTTCCTCGTCAGCCGGATCAACATCAATTTGAGAAAAGTTTTGCAACTCTATTAAATCAGAAAACTCTTTTCTATCTATACCATAGGATATTCCAGATGCTATAGATAATGTTGTTTCATCTATTCCATTTTCTTCGGCAAACCGATTTATGATGGATTTCATGATTGGTGATTCCGGATCGGAAACTTCCTTGTTAATAATTGTACTTGTCAATGTATTAACAAAGGTTTTAACATCAATATTGTCAGGTATTTCAAATTCAACACCCTCTTCTTTCAAAGATTCTCCAATTCTTCTAAGTATCACATTTTCCTTAAACTCGATCATCTCAGGAGTTTTTTCTACAGGATCTACAATCTTGTCTCCCGAGTCGTCTTTTTTTACTTCTTGGGTGGTTGTGATTACTTCAGAATTTTCTGGCGTTTTGTTTTCTTCTAGGGTCTTTACCGTAGACGATTGAGTGTCGTCTATATGTTTTCCAACACCTTCCGGTGCCCCTGTTTTGTGATCATCTGTAACGAAGGTAGAACCAACTGTCTCAAATGCATCATCAAAAATTCTCGTTTCCATTGCAAAGATATTTTAATTATTTTAATATTTACCAAATTTTTTTAAAAAACTTTTATGTTTTTGGTTTTTTCAATATATTATCAGCTTTCTTTTCTTCAATTTTAAGCTTTTCTTTTTCAATTTCCATCTTATCATCATGCATCTTTAAGGTTGTTTGTTCCTTCTCTTTATCTCTCTCAATCTGATCAGGAATAGAGTTAAGGTTAATATCATTGGCATTAGCCATTTGCATACTATTAAGATATGCCTTCTCCCTACCTGCATCAATATCGATACCATGTCTCTTATTGTCAGCTTCAATTTGTGCTCTTGTACTCTCGCTTACTGCTTTTGAATTTTTATCAGCAATCTCCTGTTCATGCCTACGTTGCTCCATTGTCTGCTTCTCCCTGTATAACCTTTCAAGTTTTCCAACTTCCTTCGCAGCATCCATATCTTTGGCTCTTATGGCATCAGCCAAGTTGTCCAGGTTTCCACCGGTAGCCATGAAATTTTTAAGATACTGTTTATACTCTCTGATATTATTTACTTCTTCAACAGATGATTCACAATTAAAAGTAAAAGATGTTCCTATTACGGAATTATAGTTTTCCCTATAATGATAATAAAGTCTTTCATCCAGGTAGTTTTCAAGAAGTGGATCATTATCTCTATAAGCATATAACGCTCCTTGCAGTAATGCACGACTTACATTTGTCCTTACTTTTAAGTTTATATCATGGTACCTACCCAACTGTCTGTCCGGGGCAGCAAGTCCAGCCTGGATGTTTGCCTGGTTTTCATATTGCCCGGCATTACCCATCTTTGAATTATTATATCTCAAAGATTTAACAATCATCTGTTGGTAATATTGGGATAAATTTGTGTATTCTCCAATATTTATTCCATTGTTCATATTGATCGGCCTAATACTTCTGGCTGTATCATTACCACCTCCACCGGAAAACTGTTCATCTTCTGTAACAATAGTTTTCAACTTGTAAAGCATATCAAAAAATCCCTGTGGACCACCAGAACCTTCAAATGTTTTTTTGTTGACCACCAATGCAGTACCTATATTGAACTGTATTGCTTCTTCGATAGAGTGCTCCACGTGATTCAACCTTAATTGATAAACCTTTGCCGGTTCCATTAAAGAAAGGTTTGAAACGTTGTTACTCATTGTGGAATAAACAGCACCATATATATTCAGATTTGGTTCTGAAATATCTATAGGATCAGAATATTGCCCAATAATAGGACCTATGTTTGAATATATTTTGTTTGAATATATATCTAATCCCCAGGTTTGCGGAATAACAGTATCTCTTATTTCAAGGTCTCCGGCTGTTTTATCCATTTTGTAGTTCTCACCACGGATAAGTTCAACTTTTCTTCCGTTCACACTTCTGGTAACCACCACAGCCTTAGCATTCATTCTCCATGTAGGAGAATCTACCATAATACCAACCTTCCTGTTTTGGAAAGCTTCTGTCATCTTATTCATAATATTGTTGGCCCAAAGAACACCATTCCTACCATCAAGCATATATGGACGATATTCGTTTCTTGCAACATCCACACCACCATCTACAATTGGAACCGTAAAACTTATTCCAGGATCAACATTTTTATAAGATCTGTTGTAAACGAGATCAGCACCGGTACTATAATAAGATGTTTCGGGTATTGCCACAAACATCCTTTCTATTTCATCCCAATCCTTCCCCTTAAAAACATGATAACCCTCCTGGATTACTTCCATCGGGGTTAAATATCTCTTATGGTTTGCATAAAGTCCTTTTTCGAAAAATATGCTGTTGTATTTAAGTTTGTATGTAAGATCTGGTGGTGATATGGCATCCATATACACTTCCTTGTTTCCAAACCTTTTTTTATAAGCTTCGATACCTGTACATATAAAATAGTCTATACCTTCTTCAAAAGTAAACTTCATATCTGTTCGATCAAAAGCAATATCATGAAACTTCTTTAACAATTCTTCTGTTGGAAGTGTAAGGTTTTCCAACATTGCTTTTATTTCATCAGAAAGTGTATTACTTACAATACTCTCTATATCTGAATTTCTTTGCGAAAGTTGTTCGTTGTTTAATTGAAGAGGATCTCCCATTCTGGAATCTACTTCCTGAGTTGCTTGCTGAATAACTGGTCTAACTAATACTTCTTGTAATTTTGCTTTTGTAATTTCTTTTTGTTTTGTCTTTCTTGTAATAAGAGCATTTGCAGACATGTCTCTTATAATATTTTTTATTGGCTTGTCTTTAAAGTCTTTTGCTATAGACTGCGTGACAATATCAATATATGGGCTATGCCTGGTTGTCGTCCGGCCATACTTTATAGTCTCTCCACCTTTAAGTTTTATTAAAATCTGGTTCGGTGTCATAATGTTATTCCACCGGCCCATGTGAATATTCATATTTTCGACATTCTTTTTAATGTCTTCTTCCGACCTGTATTGAGACGCTACGGAATCAGCAATAGATTTTATGATAAGAAAATTGTCGGCTTCTTTTTCTTTAGTTGAATAGACAAATTTATCTTTATCAACCAATCTATTTTCATCATCCTTTGAACCTAAATTGAATGTGTTCATTGTTAATTATTCATTTTCAATAATTGTACACGTCTTCATATGGCATTTCTACTGTTTCCTGTTCTAAGGCTTCTGTCAGTTTCTTCAAAAGATCATTTCCTTCTTCTGGTTCTTCTAACATTTTTCTAAGCCCCCATTCTTTTATTAAAAGTGCAAATATATATAAATTTATAATAAAGTCGAAGTTTCCTTCCGGGTTCCAATACACAATCTCATTCAAAAGAAACTCACTTTCTATTTCGTCTATCATTAATACATCTTCCTTTACACCATCTTTTACATCCTTTGTATTTACCGAAGCTATGAGTAATTCTGTAATTACCCCTGGTGTTTTTTGTTTCATATCCCCTGACATAAAAACACCCCATGGATATTTTGTCGTTGGATTCTTCACAAGCATTCCGATTGCAAGATATGGTGTTTTTTCAAATATATCTGTAAATCCGAGATCTTCTACATAAGTTATGATGTGTGGAAGGTTAGTTTCCGGACACAATTTGCCGCCATAATACAATGCCTGGTTTATGGCGACATCGTCATTCTCTGAAGGTCTCCTAAACCTGAATATACTTTCACACACCAAATTAAACCTGACACCACCTTTTCCGTAATATTTCCATGTAGATGCAATACACATAGATGTTCCAGATAAATCTTTAACCGTATCATAAGTCGTTACATACCTGGAATCCTTCTCAGGTGGTTCATACATTAAGCATATACCCTTTTTCTGCTCATCACTGGCAGTTTTAAGGGTATCATAATTTGTAATTGGCAAAATATTCTTAACCGTAATAAAATCTACATTTCTGGTACCAACTTCTCTTTTCATTTTACCTATAGCATAGGTAGATGGCCTTTTGTCTACTGGAATATTTGTTATTTTACCTAGCTTCTCCAATGCACGGTCTACCGGAATAATGGAACTCGATGATTGCATAAATATATCATCATAAACCAATGGGTAGTTTGATATGTGCTTAATGTATGGCTCCAAACCCTTTTTGTACATATCATGCCTTTCTATACAAAGTTCTTTATGGGCAAGAACGGTATCTGTATTTCCATTTTCATCTCTGTATAAATCCTTCCTGTATACGTCCGGGGTAAAAAGCCCTATTTCTTTTTCGTTTGATGGATTACACAGATCAGGAAATCCCAATGCTTTTATTCTTGATGGATTTAAAAAAGCTTGTCTTGACTTCAATGCTTTTAAAACCTCACCACCGGTACCTGCATATATTTGTGTTCCAATCTTAGTTTCTCTCTCTTGTGTTGGTTCAGTTAATGCCTGAACACCTTCCAGGTCATCCCATATACCAATTTCGTCCATGGCAGCAAAGTTAGATGCCACACCAACTGCAGCAGATATACTACCACCAAATGTAAACTTGTGTATCTGTGAACCGTGACCAACATCTAACTTACCACCCAATTCTTTATTTAAGTTTGTGGTTGCATTTCCAACTTCCTTTGCTCCGGTAAGTGGTATCCACAAAGCACCTTCATAATAAATTCCATCTTTATGGTATGCACCAAGGTTTGCAAGTTCATTGTATGATGCCATAAATTTATTATAGTGTTCATCAACATACGATGAATCCCAAGATCCCATGATTCCTATGTACTTTGTCTTTCCCCTGTAATAATCTTGTACCGTTTTAGCGTTGTTAGTAACCATTCCCCTTTGGTGCTTATTGATCAAATGATATGATTTACCCAAACGCCTGCCGGCATACCAGATCATATTTGAAAATACGTTCTGGTTTAATGGAATACCAACCGGTTCTTTGTGTGTATTATAAAGGTATTCTCTAGGGTTTACATAGTTTTTAAATTTTCCATATTTGTCTAAAATATCATCCGCATAAACGTCAAGTAATTTTTTATTTGAACCGGTAATGTCTTTGTAGCTTTTATAGTTTAATGCAAACGCATGGCATGTATTCTTTTTATCTTCTGACATTCCGGAAAAACCTTCCATTATCATAAAGTTATAAGTCACAAACCAATCGAAATCCCTGAGTGACGGATGTAGCAACTCACTACCAACACCAAGTTCTTCCTTTGCTATATAGAATATATTTTTATAATGATAAAGATCATTTGGCATATACCGATATCCACCTATGTCTTTTTTCTTATCATAATCCCTGCCCCACATTCCGTTCATACATTTATAAAGAACACCTTCCCATAGATCACGGTATCTTTTCTCATCTAAAACAGGATTTATCTCAGGGAAATCACCTTCGATAAATTCTTCAATATTATTTAATTTAAAGTCAAATAGTTTAAAATGTGGAGGATCGGTATACTTCATCAGGCTATTCTTGTTCTCGCTATCAATCCAGGCTGCTTCTTACCTGCTATTACTATAGTTTTATATATGGTGGCTGTTTTTGATATTTTATTTTTAAGACCTGTCAATAATTGCCTATCCTTTTGGGCCATACTAACTGTATATGTTCGGCTATCATTTGAAGACTTTAAAATATCATACTTTATTTTAAGTTTGTTATAGTCAACAACATCTTCTGTAAGAATAATATTTTCAGTGTAAAATTCATCAATGTCTATATGATCATCAAAGTTTATCTTGTAGTATTTTTTTATACATCTTTCTTCAAGTTCCTTTTTATCCATTTTATCAAAATAAAAAGACTTTGGATCTCTGGTATAAAAAAATGACCATAATATTTTTGAAGAAATCTTTTCTCCGTAGTCTTTAATCAGATTTTTTACTTCATGATAGTATTTCAATTCCCGATTGTGTTCAAAAATACTATCCTTCTCAGGATCTCCAACAATTGTCCTTGGGTATTTATTTTTTTCACCAGAAACGATTTCTTCCGATTTATTTAAAACACTAAATGCCTTTTGACTATAAATAATTAGTGAATTTTTATCATCAATGGCTTTTGTAATGAGGAATTTATTATCATTCTCTACTTTTGATTCATAGATTCTTTTAAGCTGGAGGTAGTCTACAATGTGTTCATTTATGATTATCTTTTCTTCATAGAATTCAAATAGGTACTTATATTTCAGATAGTTAAAATCAGAGTAGTAATTTCCAACAACAAACCGGTTTCTTTCGCTAAAAGTTTTTTTATCGAATATAAAAGACCTTGGATCTATTAGTAGATATAAACTCCATATAATAAAAGATGCCGCTTCTGGTCCTTCTTCATCAATAACCCTTTTTATTTGTGGGTATTTTTTTAACCCCGGGTTTTTATCAAAAAAATCATCTTCGATACACCCATTTATATAAAACAAACCTTCTTCTAAATCCATAACTACGTTTCTAAAATGTCAATATCATAAAGTATTTTCATTTCCCTTTTCTTCATTCTATATGGAGTTAGTTTTCTTGTAGCAACAGATTTTGCATCTTCAACAATAAATTTTTTAATTTTAAAATCAAAATATGTAAAATCTGCTATATATTTTGATGCTGTTAAATAAAATACAACCTGCATCTGAAGTCCAGTTATCTCTTTTGCATTTTGCCGCAATTTTAATATGGTATATCTGTTTGCTTCCTTTTCTGAATCAAAAACAAGTCCGGAACTAAGCGTCGTTATCTTATTTCCGTACTTGCTTTTCTTTTTTGGTTTTTCAATTGGTTTTTGAGAAACAACAACACCATCAACACGAACACCAGGTGTCTTTATATTATCTATGTCTGCCTGTGTCCATCCTTTCATTATACAATACTTTAAATATAACTTTGTGTATGACGTACATGCTCCTATCGTCGCACGTCGCATACACGATTAGTTATACAGAATTAAAAACAAAAATACAACCTTCTTTTAACATAACAACTAAATTAAAAACAAACATGTACTTACGTGAAGACCCTCTAAAAAACAATCCTGACAGAGCAGAAATAAGATTAAGATGCAACATATTATTAACCGATGGCTTATTTGAATTTTTAAATAGCAAAGATGATAAAACTAAAGATCTTGCTATAATTAAAATCGAAGAAGCATTGCAATATAAATACGGAGATGCACACTATACAGTTAAATTCCGTCAAACTGATAAAAGAAACAATGAAGCAATAGAAAAATTAATAAATGAAGCTATTATTGACCTATAGTCATTGATTCTAATTCCCGACACATCAAACTTATTGCATCAAAATATATCTCTACTCCTTTGAGCATAGATTCTTTTGATACATTCATTTTGGGT
>JBATMZ010000125.1:0-12132 GCA_049290115.1 Saprospiraceae bacterium
TCCTTTTCAAGGGAAGGGGTTGGGGGTTGGGTAAAAATAGACGGGTCAAAATGTCTGTATCGTCCTGAAATAGGTTTACACAAACCTAATTAAAAATGGAGTATTTAAACAATGAGAGGAAAGTCTACAGCGACTCCTTCAAACAAATGGTAGTTAGCGAAGTAAATTCCGGTTCAACTTTTCATCAAGCAATCGACTATACTGTCATAGATAAAGATGATAAAAAATATACTCTCCAAGCTGTTAATGGAGGGTTGATCACGTCAATTCCAAGGGGAGATAGTGGCAATTATAAAATTGTAAAAGCAGGAGGTTACGGTTATGGGCAAATTTTTACAAATGATGATG
The DNA here is from genome assembly GCA_049290115.1 of Saprospiraceae bacterium. Classification (GTDB taxonomy): domain Bacteria; phylum Bacteroidota; class Bacteroidia; order Chitinophagales; family Saprospiraceae; genus OLB9. Next base: position 349 of record JBATMZ010000125.1, read on the forward strand.
TCGATTTCAAAGATTTGGAAAGTTTATTTTAGCAAAAATTGATACCCAATTTACTTGGGCTATAATTGATTTTGAAAGGTACCCTCCCAATAATACATGCAGATGTTATGCAACCATACCAGGAAAACAAGTCACAGTGATGGATCTGGATATCAACCTATGTGGTAACAATACATTTATAACAACAAACCAAATTGAAACAGGATGGGATATAGCACCGCTAGGGGTTTTCGGCACCAAGTATTCACATTTACATCTTGAGCGATAGGTAGGAGGGATTGAAGTTAATTCTATAAATGATTTTCAATATGTTGTTAATGTCGAAAAAGCAACCATAATACAAGTTAAAGAAGCGTTTAAAGAGTTATTTGTGACTAAGGCTTATGATTTGTTTAAACCAACAACCAAGGTGGAGTAGGTATTGAAAAAATGAAGCAATTATTTGAATTTGACATTTACCAATTTGAAGATTCTACAGATTTTATCGGTTTGATTAATAATAATTCAATATTTAGAGATAATGAACTAAAATTTATAAAAGTTCAATAATGAAAATACATTTAGTTGACAAAATTGAAAATGTAAACAAATTCTATATTGATAAAAATTTAACAGTTAAATGGCATAATGACATTATTACTATAAATGGGAATATAATTTTCCAAGGAGAAATTTAAATTTTAGATAAATTTTCACATTGATTTATATTTTCAGCTATAGAACTCATACACTTTTGATTTGTCTAAAAAATTGTATTGCACAAAACAACTGAATGATGCGTCGTAAAAAAATGTCATTTGTCACATTTTGATGCTTTTCTATAACTTCGTAACCGGACAGACCAATTAGTAAAGAAAAACCAATCAAAATGTCAGGAAATATTTATTAGGAAATAAGATTTACAGACAAACCTGGATGAGAATTTTATATTAAAGTTGATTTCACCTGCTCCAAAAAGAGAGGATGCATTGGCTGTTTGATAAAGGTTTTAGTAAAGAATTTATTGTGGCGTCAAATTTAATATCTGCTTTCACACTTTTATGGCAAAAGGTTTTATAAACTTGATTTTATTAATAATTTGGTTTTTGGCGTAAAATAACAAAATATAAACATTAGGTTCATGAACCTAAGTTTGGGATTAGAGACACTACAGCAACCTAAGATCGGAGAAAATTCATGTCTACCTTCATTCGTTTGCCGAACTGTTCAAAACGAGGTTGTCGGCTAGGGTTATTGGTCAGCCATTGTCAAATAGTTGAAACAAAATACCCATCAAATTCTGATGAGTATTATTCAAAGAAATATAGATATTAATTTACATTTAGCTGTTGTCGTATTCCAAGTTTAACAAGCTATTCAGAGAAGAGTTTGGCATACCAAATTAGATCTATCAAAATAATGATGCAAATTATTTATAATTTAAGAAACGATCGACTCTTTAATCCTTCTTGATTAGAAATGGTAAGGAAATATGTGCCTGCGATGAGTGATTTTACATCTACTTCTTCAGTATATAATCCCACTTCGTTTATCGACTTTTTAAACATTAGGTTGCCCGTTACATCGTGAATCATTATCCAAAAGTGATCTTTTTTGACAATGTCAAATTTGATCGTTATTAGTTCAACAGATGGGTTGGGATAGACTATCAGATCAATATTGAGATCATGTAGTGATAATAAGCCAGACAACGGGGATCCAACATATTTTAAAATGCTATTCGTTTCTATACCAACATTGACATTGGAACAAAATCCTGTTTTGGAATTTAAAAACTTAACAAAATACTTGGAGTCGGCATTAATACTATCAATCACCATCCATGACTGACCAAAATTACTACTAATTCTTGTATTTTTGTCTTTAGAATCAACCATGATAATAGTATTGGTTTCGGGAACACAACTAAAAAAAATAAACCCTTTGTCGTTTGATGGTGTCAGGTTTATCCAGTTACCGTCAGAAGCATTCCGTCTGAAAAATCGATGTTTATCATTTTCTAAATCAATATCATCAATATAAATGTTGCCAATATCATCCACGGCAATTTGTAAAATAAGTCCAATCATGTCTGCCGGCCCGTTGATAACTTCCCAGGTTTTTCCTTTATCAGGAGAATAAAAGATTCTACCAGCCCATGTAGGGAACCAAATTTTATCTCCCCTGGTAGTATATGTATTGACACCGTATTCATCTCCACTAATGAGGTCAGGAATCATGGCATCATTTACCTTTGTCCATGTCGCACCTTCATTAGAAGTGGTATAAATATTAAAGTCGGTGCTAGTGGCATCCGCTATAATAAAGCCGTCATTTTTATTAAAAAAATGAATATTATTAACCCAATTAGATCCAAGACTGATATTGGCTAATTCCCAGTTTTGACCTCCGTTTGTCGTTTTGTAAATTTTACTACTGATGCTTCCAAACTCCGCATCGAGTGATTCGATATAAGCAACCCAGGCAGTGGAATCATCAACGGCCGCCATATTTGACAATTCGCCTAATTTCCCGTTGAAAGGAAAAATTCCGGTTTGCCATTGCTGACCACCGTTAACTGTTCTGGCAAAGGAATAATTTAAAAAACTTTTTTCCCAGCTAGGTAAAAAAGTTCCTCCTTCTGCATAAAACCAAACCACATTTTCGTTGACAATTTTTGCATCCATTCCCCGACTTTCAATAGGAAGAGATAAGTTTTGTTTAAACCAAATAGTAGTATCTGAATTGACTTCTGTGCACATAATCCTAGCAGGGAAATTTTTATCAATATTTGTACCGTCACCCAATTGTCCTGCAGAATTATCTCCCCATAACCAGCACGTTCCATCCTTTTTGAGTCCCACACTTACACGCAGTTCTCCAGCATCGACATAATCCCATTCGCTGCCGGCTATAACCCTCGTGGGAATATCCTTTCTAACATTTGAGCCGAGACCCAACTGTCCTGAATAATTAGATCCCCATCCCCATAAAGTCCCGGCATACTTAATAGCCATACTATGATCATATCCTGCCGCAACTTGTTTCCAATCTTTTGAGGTGCCTAATTTTTTTGGTTCCGGTTGATTCAAAAGAGATCCAAGACCTAGTCGTCCATCCTCACCTCGACCCCAAGCCCATAGTGTACTATCTTGCTGTAGGGCTAAATTATGAAAACCTCCGCAAGAAATGAAAGACCATGCATTTGAACTTCCTACCCTAACCGGTTTGGTACTATCTATATATGTTCCATCCCCAAGTTGACCATAGGAATTCACTCCCTGAGACCATAAAGAGCCATCATCTTTCAGAAAAGTATAAAACAAATATCCCGCAGATATTTGTTTGCATTGGGAAAAATTCATTAATTTATTGGGTAAACTATGGTTTATCCCTTGTCCTTCGCCCAATTGTCCATAAGTATTGTTACCCCATACCCAGACAGTACCGTCTATTTTAATGGCTCCAGATTGATATTTAGCGGCTGACACCTGTTTCCAATCTGAATCTGTCCCAATCCTCTTTGGAGAATTTCTGCTAATATTAGTCCCATCTCCCAAAACCCCATATTCATTCCTTCCCCATACCCAAAGACTGCCATCAATTTTAATGGCAAGACTATAATCCTCACCTGCAGAAATTTGTTTCCAGTCTTTTTCATTATTCACTCGGCCAGGTATGTTTCTAGAAACAGATGTTCCATCTCCAAGTTGGCCATATTGATTATTACCCCACGACCAGATGGTCCCGTCTGAATGGATAGCAACAGTGTGATTTCTACCTATAGAAACTTGATCCCAACATTGACTCAAAAGGTTTGTAGTTTGGAATAAAAGAAGAAAGGTGAAGGTGAAAATTGTTCTCATACCATTGATTTGAAATAAAAGAATGCGCAAAGATAATATGGATAATATTGGTGTAAAATAGGACTAAAGACCTATTTTAATGTTTTAATTATTTATATAACTGTTGAGTGGTAAATAAAGGAGAGGAGCCATAGAATATCGTTGGCAGTATAATCGCAAATATTATTCGCCTTTATACTACACAATTTATGTTCCAACTTTGAACAGGACACTCAATGATGATAGAGATAATACAATTACAGTAACCGACAGCAGAGGATGTAAAAGTATGAGGGATTTTTATTATGGACCTTTGACTGTCGAAATATCAAACCCTTGTTATATTTGTTCATCTTCAGGTATAATTTTAAAACCAAAAGTAAAAGGTGGAAATACACCTTATACATATTTGTGGAATACAGGTCAAACCACGGAATCTATTAAAGGCATTCCAGAATCATTCAGTCAGAATTCCGAGGGTTTTACTAGTTCAAGCGCAATCCAAAGTGAACAATCAAATTCCATCCGTTTTTATCCAAATCCATTTAATCAGGGGATATATGTTCGTTTGGATTCACGTTTGCAAGATGATGTTCATTTGAAAGTTATCGGTGTATTGGGCAATACCGTTTTTGAAAGGAAATGGAAAGTTTCTGCCGGTTTGAATGAAATCTACCTCAGGGAGTTTGAACCACTACCGGGTGGATTATACACCGTTTGGGTTAAAAATTCCAAAGGAGAAAATGCCTATCGATTGGTTAAAATAGAATAAAATACATCAAGAGAGCTGAGTGATGAACTTGGCACTCTTGTTTTATGGAGGGTTTAATGTCGGAAATATAAATTCAAATTTGAATGAAGGCTAAATACAAAAACCTAACTTAAAAGGGCACGACATCTTGCTTACCCTTCCTGACTAACTTGGGCATAAGAAGTTTTCCACAGTCAACATTGATTAGAAACAAGCCATCATAACCTCACTTCCAGTATTCACAAAGTAGGTATAGTGTATTTGAGATACTTTTTGGGTTATGTATAAAAATAACTGGGCATGTGAGTGATTATCTTTTGAGTTTCTACCTCATATTGTGTCCCCAAAGTTTCAGAAAGATAATATCCATCCTATTTTGACTTATATTTTTTGCTCACGTTCAAAACAGGTCGTCTTTAAGAAACCTGTTCTTCTTGCATTGTTTTAAAACGCATTTTTTGACAAAAATCTCTCCCTATCTAGAAATCATAAACGATACAACCATAAGATTAAAAGCCTTAACAAACGTTATTTCAAACAAAGAGGTGTACATTTGCCTAAAGGTCTGATCAATTTGACACTTGACCTAGACAAAAAGAACAACCCTCGTTGTTATTATTATTTGATTTATAATATCCCAAAAATGATAACAGAGGGCTGTGAAATATGTACAATCAATTTTGTTCCTCTTAAAATAAATAGTTTAATTCAAAAACTCAATCTGAATAAAAAAATGGATAATTTTCTAAGAAAGTCAGAGGGCTGTCTTAAATGTATATAATTAAGGGATTACAAAATTTACGTCACTTTTTCCCGAAATGATTCACCACAAAGCTATTTAAAAAAAAAACGCAGTTATAGATTTGTCCACCAAATACCATTTTTAAGGCAACCAATCAGTTATTTAAAGCAACCAGATTAACATTGTATCTGCCATATATTTACTACCAAAAATAATTCTACTCAATATCACTTGAATATTCTAATTTTGTAAAAATTCAAATTCATCTGGTGATTCAAAAAGTAATAACATTTATTGCCACCTATTTTTGTTTTACAGTATTGTTCGCACAGTATGAACATGAGGTCATTTATGACATTTCTGCTGGTTTACCTTATCAAGAGGTCACTAATATCTATAAAGACAAAAACGGTCATATTTGGGTAGAATATAGTACCCAAGATTATATCAGTCACTTTGACGGAATCAATTGGACGCATCACGATTTTGGCAATCTCGGTATTGAACATGGGTTTGCAATCAAAAAAATCACCAAAACAGGTATATGTTTAGCAAAATTCTACCCAAATATTAAGTTGATAAAATTTGCCTACGTTACCTTCAATAATAAATGTTTCCTCTTTCAAAAAGAAGGTATCATCATTGAAGATTTGTTTTATCATAGAGATGAAATACTCTATCTAGGTAGTGACCATAAAATTTATGAATATGTAGATAATACATTTGTCCAATCTGATTTAATCTTTCCTAAAAACCTTATCGAAAAAGATCTTAAAATAGTCGATGCCAAATTGGTCGATTCAACATGTATGGTTATTTATTGCGAACGAGGACAAAAATTAGTAAATCTTTATTATAAATTTGGAGAGGATAAAGTGACTAGTATTGATACTATTGAATTGACAGATGAAAAACTAAAAATAATCTCCAAAGATAAATATTTCAAGACTTCAAGTGACATGGCAGCGTTTGAGTTTTCTTCTGGGGAAATGACTTATCTTGATAGAAACTATCTTGAAAAAGTATACAGCAATTTGCAAGAAGGATATCCTAACACAAATTTCATCATAGACAAACAGGATAATTTATGGTATCCATCTCATAATGGATTGTATCGTAGAAATCCTCATATACGTTATTTTTCAGAGAAGTCTATTCATTTATTTAATAGCTTACATACGATTGCAGAAGACGATGCCGGAAGGATCTGGTTTGGTGGCTACAACCAAAGTGGGTGGAGTTATTGGGAAGGAAAAAATGGTTTAAAACGACCTAAAGATCAGCATTTATTGTCCAATAATGTCCTGCCTGGTTCCTTGTCATACAAAGGGAAAATCTACTTTTTTGATGAACACAAAGATAACAAGGCATTAAATATCATTCAAAATGGGTCATTAACGAGTGTTAAATTTCCTGTCAAAGTTGGACTGGGTTATTGTTTTACGCTATTGAAATCGGGTAAAATTGGCGCCGGACTTACAGAACAAGGTTTACTCATTTTTAACCCTGAAAAGCCTTCAAATTATTTAATCAAAAATTCTAGAGATGGTTTGTTATTGAAAAATGTGCAAACGATTAGTGAAGACAAATTTAATAGAATTTGGATGGGTAGAACCTCGCAAGGTATCGCTTGTTACGATCCCGGAATAGATACTATAGTGACTTGGCTGATTTCGCCAGACGATCCAGAATCTGTTGGTGCTACATCATCTAAAATAGATCAAAATGGAGATTTGTGGTTAGGTACTCCATATGGTTTAAAACTATTAAAAAATGCCCATCATTTCGATATTGAAAACCAATCCGTTTTTTGTCATCTTTCAAAGGTAACTTTGCCAGGAAATCAAATGGCCAAAATCCTTAGTATCACTGAAAATGATAATTATTTATTTGTCGGTACAAACAAAGGAATACATTTAATCGATAAAACTGATAAATCTAGGATTGAAGGAAATTTCAAAATTTTTTCTCTTTGGTATGGTGAAGAAATTCCTGGAAAAGGGTCAGAACAAAACACCATGATGATAGACAGCAAAGGATTCCTTTGGGTCGGCACGTATGAAGGAGTCCTCAGATTGGATGTAAATAAATTAAAGTTTGATACAAGTAAAACTAAAATAAGCCTAGTATCTGTAAAAATAGGAGAAATGGAAATGGATGTCTCCAAAAACATAATCGTCGGTCCCAAAGGACGTCGATCATTGGATATAGTTTGGAAAGCAGAAGGAAATCTCCATTTACAAAATAATTTGTTTGCATCTATACTCATACTTTCTCCAAAAAACGATACTGTTTTTTTTCAAAATCAAACGAGAGACAAACATTTTTATATTCAACATCTTCCACCAAATATCTATAGGGTTATCATAAAAGCTTATAAAAACAACCAATTGGATATGGTTTATGAAAAAAAAATCATTATTCCTATGTTGATAAGTGAAAGAATACTATTCTGGGTATTTCTTACTGGATTGGTAACTTTGATTCCATTACTTATTTTGCTCAATGCAGCCATCACTAAAAGAAAAAAGACGGAATACAACCTTGCTCTCGAAAAAGTCAAAAGGAAACAAGACTCCTATAGGATTAAATCATTGTCCAATTTTTTTAATCCTCATTTTATTAATAATTCACTTCATTGGCTACAAAGTAGATATAGATCAGATGATCAAACTATCACTATGATTGACAGTTTGGCTAAAAATGTAGAATTACTCTATTTTAACATTCAAAATGGGTTGGCTTATCATAATCTAACCAAAGAAATTGAACTTGTTAGGAATTATTTGGATATTCAACAAGTAAGATTTAAACAAACTTTAAAAATAACATTGGATTATGATATTGAAGCCATTCAAAAAAGTCTTATCCCTTCTATGTTGCTTCAAATACATGTAGAAAACGCAGTTGAAAAAGGTATTAGAAACAGAGCTGAAGCGAATCAATTGACTATTAAATTGATAGATAATCCAAATGATGTCACCATTATTATTGATGACGATGGCAATGGGCGCTCAAACATTGAATCAAAAAATACAAATAGAAAAAGTAGTACAGAAATGATGAATGATCTTTTGATTATCTTAAATTCTTACAATCAAGAAAAAATTTCTGTATCTTTTCACGATAAAATAATAGAAAATAAATTTGGTACAAAAGTAATCATCGTTCTTCCAAAAAACTTTAACTATGAATTTGAGAAAATATAAAGCCCTTGTCATCGAAGATGAAAATGACATACGCCAAGATCTTATTGACGGTTTGAATGAATCTGGAGAAATCGAAGTGGTAGGTGAAGCTTTCAGCATAAGTACTGCATACCATCTTATCACGCGAACGGAAGCAGATATCATTTTTTTAGATATACAATTAATAGAAGGCAGTTCTTTGGAACTTTTATACCAATTGAAACAAAATCAAATCACTTTTCCTCCTGTTGTCATTACTACAGGTTACCAGGATTTTGATGATGCCAAAATGATTCACAATGACTTGCATGAAGAAGTTATTATCATTTTAAATAAGCCATTTTGGAGACAATGGGATCAAAATAAGATTAAAATCTTTGCTTATTTGGAGAAAAACCGTACCAATAAATACGAAACAGTTCTAGAAGATGAAGTCATCATTTTACCAGAAGGCAGACAACTTACCCATGTAATACCAACAGATATTATATCCGTCAAAACAGGTGAGAAAAGACTAGGTAAAACCGTTGTTTTTTTGAATGAAACGACCATTTCGTGTAATCTAACATTGGCCCAGATAATGAAAAAACTGCCTGACTATTTTATACAAGTAAGTCGCTATGAATCTATTAATTCAAAACAAATATCTTTTTACAGGCAAACAGAAAGAACCATCACCCTCAAATGTGGCTATACAACTTCTATCGGTGATATGTTTCATAATCAATTACTCTCCATCTTAAAACAACCATAAGTTTTAACGTATAATATAACTCAAACCAAATCCCCGAATGTGAAAGTTTTCATAATATTCAAATTAATCATACAATTTTACTTTCCAATCCAATTCAATACCCTAATTTTGTCGCTGAAATATTTTTAAATTTTTCATGACCCTTTTGTTTAGATATATTTTTGTTGGATTTTTTGCCGCTTTGGTACTGGTAGGTAATGCAATGCCAGAACAAGTGTATCGTTCAGCTATCAGTCTTTCATCCGATCAAAGTGACTTGTCTTATACTGTTCAAAATGTAAAAGCTGAGAATTCTAATATCTTTTCTGATTTTTACGAAATTATTGAAAACACCGAAAATAAAGAAGAAGAAAACCAACAAAAACATTATATCTTTAGAAAAAAACCATTTGTAGAAAATTCTAACAACTTAGACTTTGTTGACATTAGTACTTCCCAAAAAAGCTACCTAAGCCTTTTACTGCTCAACCAAAAAGCTTCCAAGTTGGTCTTATTCCACGCCTGGAAATTTCACTTATAACAGATAATCAATTGAGTACATAGTAGCCACTACTATGGCTTCTTATTGCTCTAAAGTCTCTATTCTCTACGAATATTTTGACATTTAGTTTGGGATTTTTTATCTGTTTATTCTACAATTTTTCCATTATGCATTCTTTAAAAAAAGAAAATACATTTATTTTTGATATCATCGCAGGGCTTACAGTTAGTTTTGCCGCATTAAGTCTTGGTGCTGCTTTTGGCACAATGTCGGGTAGAGGAGCTTTTGCCGGAATGGTTGGTGCTGCCATTATTCCCATTATAACTTCTCTTTTTGGAGGCACTCGCCTTCAGGCATCAGGTCCTACAGCACCTATGACCGCTGTGTCTGCTTTAGTAGTAGCCTTTGCTTATGAATCTTTTCCCGATAAGGCACTGGCCGAACAATTCATTACGCTTGTATTTCTACTCAATGCTTTATTTCTAATCGCCATGGGTCTTTTAAGGTTAGGGCAATTTATTAAATACGTTCCTCAGGTTATTATACTTGGATTTATGAATGGTATTGGTTTGTTGATATGGTTCGACCAGATTAAAAGATTGTTTGGACTGGGTGATAAAATCCAAATTACGGGTTCATTGTGGACTAATATTTTTATAGCCTTGGCCACATTGGCTACCATTTATCTCATTCCTATTCTCCTCAAAAAATTGGGCCTTTCTGATCATATTAGAAAGTATATACCTTCCATGTTTGTGACTATCATACTTGCCACCATTCTAACATCTTTGTTTAACACCGATATTGAACATGTAAGCCTAGGAAACTCAATAAGTAGTTTTACCGAATTCTATCAAACCATAAAAAATTATTTTCCAACCAATCCCCAAATTTTTAGTACGGATATTTTAATGCAAGCACTGCCCTTTGCTTTGCAACTGACTTTACTAGCGTATTTAGATTCTTTGCTGACCAGTTTAGTCGTCGATAACATGACCAAAGAAAAAACCAAGCAGGATAAAGAATTGATGGCGCAAGGATTAGCCAATGGATTATCTGCCATAGCACAAGGAATTCCAGGTGCTCAGGCTACTATCCGAAGTGTTTTATTACTAAAGGAAGGGGCTAAAACAAGATTGGCTGGTGTAATGGTTGGTGTTTTTGCTCTTTTGGGTTTTCTTATTTTCAGCCAATATATTGTTATGATTACATCCGCTGTATTTGTAGGTGTTTTATTCAAAGCTGGACTAGATGTGGTAGATAGAGATTTTGTTTTAGCGTATGTCAAAAACAGTTGGCAGAACAATAAACTAAGGAATATTCAACTTATCTTTATTTTATATTCAACACTTATAACTGTTTTTATTGATTTAAATGTAGCAGTTGTAACGGGAACCATTGCCTTTTACATTGGAAAAAAATATTTGGGCATTGTCGACGCAGAAGAAGACTTTTCTGTGGTTGAAAGTGATTATATTCAGGAATAAAGTTTACCAGATTTTACTTTAATCAATTTACTAAATATTCATCATGAATCATAACTCACCGATTTTTCGGGAAGAGAATGTTCTTCATCATTTAAAACATTATTTACCTGCCCAAGCGGCACTGAAGGACTTTATACACCACAATACCCTACATGCATTTCAGGATAGAAAATTTTACGATGCACTCACCGAAGCCAGTGTCATCTTTGGGTATAAAACCAGTTTTTCGCTTCAAGAATATAGAAAGCTTTATTCGGATCACAAGATCCAAGAGGAATGTATAACAAAAGCTATTCTACATCAAAAAGGTGAAAACCAAGACATTCTTTGGCGACATAAAATGATCGAAGAGCCTATTGCGGATCGTGTAGAAGGGCGTATAGGTCAATTAAGATCCCAATGGAAATCTCTGTACAATATCGATTTGGATCTAGCCATACAACCGTTTTTGTTTCGTTTTATTTGCAGTTATCTTGACCAAGGGATTTCTATTTGGCGGTTTCCTATCTGGGAAAAAGGGTTTTTGACTACCATCAGAGTAATGGAAAAAAATACCT
>JBATMZ010000126.1:0-1546 GCA_049290115.1 Saprospiraceae bacterium
TATTTCTCAGGGAAGGAAACCGTCAGGCTTTTATAGACAGGATGAATTTTTCAGACTATCCTGATCATGAAAAAAAAATACGCGCTTTGTATGTTCCTTCATTGATCCTTTGGGGAGAAAATGATAAATTGATCCCGGTAGAAAATGCCATGAAATTTCAAGCAGATCTACCCAATGATACGCTGGTCATTCTGGATAGAACAGGACATGTACCGATGGAAGAAGCTCCTGAGCGTACTGTGGCTGCGATAAGGTCTTTTTTGAGGTAGACAACTATGATATATCATGGATTATACTACATTTACAAAATATGGCATCTTAAAATAGCCCTATCTTTTAACTGAACAAAAAGAGTCTATTTTGCACTTATCGAATCCATTAGATATAGATTGTTCTCTAACTTTTTTTATATCTTCTGGATTGCAACAAATATATTCAAGTTTGACATTATTTTTTAAATAAATATAAACCAAAGGTTTCCCTGTTTTTATGTAAAGGGTTGTAAGTGGATTATTTTGACACATTAAACTTTTTAAATTCAACAATCTGTTTAGATCTAAGGTGTAATTTGATTATCCTCACACATTAAATTCTTTAAATTCATTAATCCTTTTAAATCTAAGGAAGTAATTTGATTATTTTCACAATTCAAGAAATTTAGGTTCACCAAATGATTAACATGTAGGTTACTTATTTGATTTTCTCCACAGCCTAAGCTTTGCAAACTCAATAATTCTGAGATATTTAAATCAATGATTTGATTAAACCCGCATGATAAACTTTTTAAATTCACCAAACCTTTAATATCTAATGTACTAATTTGATTGCCTGAACAATTTAATGATTCTATGTGTAGCAATTCTGAAAAATCTAAATATGAGATTTTATTAAATCTGTAATCTAGAAATTGTAATTTTTCTAATCCTTTGACATCTAATGTAGTTAGTTTATTGTAGCCACAATCAACGGTTTTTAATTCCTTTAAATTTTGAATGCATAAAGATGTAAGTTTATTATTCTTGCAGTCCAATTTTATCAAGTTAACTAATTTTGAGACATCTAAAATTGAGAGATCATTGTCTCTACAAATCAACGAATCTAAATTTTCAAGCCCATCAACATTTATAGATAATAATTGATTGCGATAGCAGTAAACTGACTTTAAATTGACCAATCTAGAAAGATCTAAAGTATCAAGTTGATTCTTAGCTCAGTTTAATAGTTTTAGGTTCACCACATTTGAAAGGTCAAGAAAAGTAATTTGATTATATCCGCAATCAAAAGATTCTAAATTTATCAAACTAGAGACTTCTATCTTTGTAAGTTGATTGTTCTCACAATATAAAGTTTTCAAGTTTACCAATCTTGTTACTTCTAAATCTGCAATTTGATTATAAGCACAATCTAGGTCTACTAAACTAAATAATCCTGATACATCTAAAGTTGATAGATTATTACTACCACATAATAGATGTTTCAAATTTAGCAAACTTGAAACATCAAGAGCATTTAATTGACTAACATAACAAACTAGTTTTTCTAATTT
>JBATMZ010000127.1:0-45825 GCA_049290115.1 Saprospiraceae bacterium
ACAACTTGAACACCCCTCTATTTTAAGAGAGGGGCAGGGGGGTGAGTAAAAACTATAAATCTGGTGCTTCCCACTTTACTTCTTCAAACTAATCTATTATCTGACCTTCGTTCACTAAAATAACGGTTATACTTTTATTGGTCGACATGTTTTGGACGAGTTGTGTAAGTACAACCACCATAGAAGCAGTTTCAAGTGGGGCAAAATTGTATCTTAACGGAGAGTCGGTTGGCGTTACACCTTACACCCACCAGGATGCAAGATTTGTAAGAAGTCGAAATTATCTAAAGGTAGAAAAAGAAGGATATACTACCTTAAATACCTCGTTTTCAAGGGATGAAGAATTCGATGTTGGGGCAGTAGTCGGAGGATTTTTTCATTGATTCCTTTATTATGAGTTATGAAATATTAACCATTCCACAGGTACAAACTTGTCGATGCCTCGACAGTGCAGCCTACTCCGATAGTTGCTCAAAAATTAACCAACAAAAGGTCAAAAGCCGACAAACTCCGAGAACTAAAACAGCTTCATGAATAAAAAATAATTTCCACAGAAGAGTTTGAAAGAGAAAAAACAAAAATATTAGCGGAGGAAGAGTAGTATGCTTGAAGGCGCTACTCCTCGTTTTTTACGGCAGGAAGTTGTTTCCGTAATTAGAATTACCTTACATTTGTTTGATTAACAACAATCATCCAAAAAATGGAGATTTTGCATTCTAGCAATGACAAAAAAGGGAAATTTTACATCGAAGTAGACCATAAAGAAGTGGCGCAAATGACTTACGTTTGGGTTGGGGTCGATCGAATCATTATCGATCATACAGAAGTGGGCGCAGAACTAAAAGGTATGGGCGCGGGAAAACAATTGGTTTTTGCTGCTGTTGCATTTGCTCGAGACAAGGGAATTAAAATATTACCACTTTGCCCCTTTGCTAAATCAGTATTTGACAAAGTTGAAGAGATACAAAATGTTTTATAAATGATGTATTATGGACAAAAATAACCTCACCAAAGAGTATACGAATGGTGAAATCACCATCGTATGGCAATCAGGAAAATGTAGCCATTCGGGTAATTGTGTTAGAAACAACTCAAAAGTATTTCAGCCTAGAGAAAAACCTTGGATCAAACCCGAAGCATCAAGCACCCAAGAGATCATTGATACTGTCAACAAATGCCCTTCAGGAGCACTAACTTTTAGGTACAACGATCCAGCATAATTTTGCTTAAAACGGTTTTCAAACATTAAAGTGCAGTTTACATCCGAGGACTAAACCTGTTGGTGTAATGAATTCAAACAGTTAAACGATTCTTTTACTTTCATATGAGTGTTGTAAGAATAGAAATTAAACATGTAAGGTAAAGACTCGCCTCTTTATATTGATCAAACCTACATTTCAAGACTTATATCGATATAGAAACTTTTGGAGTAACTAGTCCGAGCAAAAAAGAGCTCAATCCCAAGCGCAAAACCCCTTTTATTTCCAAATAACGACCCTTTTACGCAATTGGACACCTCGATATTTTAGAATAATGACCCTATTCGGTGCGTTTTATTTTGCATATTTATGAATATAGGTAGTTTGGAAGAAAGGAAACATCTGTTTTTATATTAGGTTAAAAAAATGGAATTCAAAATTACTTGAAAAGCCATAATACCGTTATCTATACTACACAACAAGAAATTACCTACACAAAAATTCATCTAGACTTGAATAAAAATGTAGTAACTTTGTAGGATGGGTAAAGAAAAATTAATAACCAGATTGGATGTTGCTCGAAAATGAGTAAAGCAAAAATGATTTTAAATATTCAAATGATTCCCCAGGCTGAATTATTTGACATTCGAAAAAGAGAAGGAAAACTAATTCCTGAGATAAAGAGTGTGTTAAAATCAAATGCTTAAACTAATTATTATTGTTGGGTGTAATGGAGTTGGAAAATCAACTGTTGCCTCTTCGTTCTTGCTCAAAGGATTAGTTTCATTTGAATACGATAAATTTTACCTTGAGTATTACAACGGTTTACCAGAAATTTATAAAATCATTAAGGATTAAAACTTATTTGCTTACGCAAAATATGAAAACTTGGGATTTAAGTAATTAATTATTTATACTATCATGTAAAGTACATGGAGCCATTAGATTGAAATGAACCCAACATTCTCTGACGTCAGGTTCAACCAAATCACTGTCCAAATCAATACAAATCCGCAAAAAACAAAACCATGAAAACTTACCAATTATTAACCGCCGTCCTTCTCTTTTTTCACATGATTTCCTTTGCTCAAGTCGATATATTGAAGGGTAAAATTGAAGATATTCTCAAAGACAAAAAGGTAACCGTAGGATTGTCCATAATTGCCAACAACTATAAAGACACATTGAATATAAATGGACAGGTACATTTTCCCATGCAGAGTGTATATAAATTTCCAATAGCTCTAGCTGTGTTGTCCGAAATTGATCAAAAAAGATTGGCGTTACATCAAGAGATTGTCATCACTAAAAAAGATTTGTTACCCAATACTTGGAGCCCTATAAGAGACCAATATCCCAATGGAACAACCATGACTATTGCCGACATTATTCGATACACGGTTTCTCAAAGTGATAATAATGGTTGTGATATTTTAATAAGACTTATTGGTATTCCTACCATTGAAGCGTTTTTGAAAAAATATCAATTGGACGATATTTCCATCAATACCACAGAAGAAGAAATGCAAAAAGAGTGGAATGTTCAGTTTCAAAATTGGGCAACACCTACAGCTTTAACCCATCTTCTTATTAAAACTTATCAAAATGATGGCCTTTTTTCTCAAGCCAATTTTGATTTTATTTGGAAGGTAATGGAAGAAACCTCCACTGGTCAAAAAAGATTGAAAGAACAACTTCCAAAAAATACGTCTGTAGCACATAAAACGGGAACTTCGGGAAGGAATGAAGAAAATTTATCGGTAGCCACCAATGATATTGGGGTGATTAAATTACCAGATGGAGATGTCCTTTTTATCAGCGTTTTAGTGTCAAACTCTTTAGAAAATGATGAAACCAACGAAAGGATTATTTCTGATATTGCTAAAGCCGTATGGGATTATTACACACTTTAAATAAAGCCATATATTCGTTAATATTTAAGCATTTTATTGCCATGAATTACAACAACAAACAATTTAGAGCCATTTTTAATACAGAAAATGGAGAAACTAATGAAGAGACCATATTCGTTTACAAACAAGAAGGAAATATATTGACTTCTGAATATAGTGGAGGACAGATCAAAAAGGGACATTTGATCGGCTTGGTCGTTGAAAATGGTTTTATCCAAATGCGTTACCATCAAATCAACCTCAAGAATGAGCTAATGACAGGTATTTGTATATCAAAACCCGAAATTTTGGATAATGGAAAAATACGACTCCACGAAACTTGGGAATGGACTTCGGGAGATTATTCAAAGGGGCAATCTGTTTTAGAAGAAATTTAGAAAGTTTGGCTTATAAAATAGAAGAGTCGTTTTCTTCAAAACTGAGTGTTGTAACATTAGTAGTAGAAAAGGAATGATATTATCTTCATGAAACCACTCTATGAAATTTCGTCTGAAATATTAAAAAGAGTTGTTTCCGTTTCTGAAAAATTAGGTGAAGTGAATGCCATCTTCTTACAAAGACCATCGCCAACATTAAGAAACCAAAATATGTTGGAAGTCATCGACCATTCTTTGATAGAATTATTGAATTTTAATAATTGCAATTTTGATGAAAAAACCAGATTGGATTATTTTGTGTCCCTTGGAAAAAATGAATTTACCAGAAAGGAATATAAGGATGTTTTTAAAGACATCTCTTCTGCCACTGCCAGCCGAGATTTAAACAAAGGATACGAATTAAACCTGTTTGAGAAAATAGGTGACTTAAACAAAACCAAGTACTGGACAAAGACTTAAAATGCCGATTGATTTCAACGATGAAGAAAAAAAATATCCAACTTAATATTCACAACTTTTGTATATTAATACTGTAACTGTAAATTTATATTCTTTTTAAAACCCTACCATGAAAAGTACCCACAAACTTCCCGACGATTCTGTCTTACATATTGACAATATTAACTACCACTATATGGACAGTTATACAGCTACATTTGAAGACAAAAACGACACCATCACTCTTGAGGTGGTAGGCAAGTCCTTTTTTAAAAGTGGACCCAGTTGGATAGGTAGATTATTTGCTTTAAGAAATAAAATTGTATCTCTTTTTGGACTTAAAATACCTGAAACTTCTCAAGATCATCAAAAACAATTAGATAATTTTAGATTAGAGCCAGGCAATCGTCTTGGTCTGTTTAACGTGTTTTATGTTTCTGAAAAGGAAGTTGTCCTAGGCGAAGACGACAAACATTTAAATTTTAGGGTTTCCCTCATCCTGAATAATCATCAAAGCAAAGCCCATTCAAAAACACTGACCATTTCAACAACGGTTTTCTACAACAATTTTTTGGGTAGGCTTTATTTTATTCCTGTTAGACCCTTTCACAAATTGATTGTTTCGACAATGATGAGAAGTACGATAAAAAACTTAGAACAGGCTTAAATTTAGAAAGGTAAATTGTATACATTTGTTTTTTTATCCAATGGACAACAATAACAAATTAGGTTTTCTCAATTTGACGGTAATCATCCTGACGATTTACGTTTTGATTGCCTTAATTATAGATACTTTTTATGTTTTACCAGTAGAAACGTCAAAAATATTAGCCTTTTTTGACCTATTGATTTGTTCGTTTTTTTTCATAGAATTTTCTTATAGATTTTATCATGCTGAAAACAAGTTAAGTTTCATGAAATGGGGATGGATTGACTTATTGTCGAGTATTCCAATGATAGATTTTTTAAGGGCTGGCAGGGTTTTAAGATTGATTCGATTGATTCGAGTTGTTAGAGCATTTAAATCTACCAAACAATTGATTCACCATATTTTTAAAAACAAAGCGGAGGGAACTTTTGCTTCTGTGTCGATCATAGCCATTTTGCTGATTATTTTTTCTTCGATTGCCATCTTAGAACTAGAAAATGATCCATCGAGCAACATAAAATCTGCGGAAGATGCGATTTGGTGGACCTATACTACCATTACTACGGTGGGTTATGGTGACAAGTACCCAGTGACCACAGAAGGTAGAATAATTGCTATGGTTTTAATGACTTTTGGCGTGGGTATTTTTGGTATATTCACGGCGTATGTCGCTTCCATTTTTGTGAAAGATAAAAAAGGAGAAACAGCCTAAACTTTTAATGGTGCGTATTTATTAAACCATTCGTCAAATTTAATCTGCATATTTGTACCGTTTATTTTGGTAGTATTTTTTGTTATAAAAATATAAGACATTTGGCCCATGTTTAAAATCTACACTTCTGTTTTAATTTTACTGTTTTATTTGCCTTACGGCCATGCTCAACAAACAATCAACGAACTTCATTTGAAGACTATCCATGAATTTGTTGACGGATACAACACCCAGGATTTCGAATTGATGAGGCATTCGATGAGCAAGGTTTTAAAACTATTTTTTACTGAAAATAGAGTGCGTGAATTGTATGGAACCCAACATCAAATGTTGGGTAATGCGGCTATAGATAAAATCACAACAAAATCAGCACAGAGTTATTATATCGATTTAAAATATGATTTTGATACGACGGAAGTTCAACGATTGGGCTTGTCCATTTCTAAAAAAAATAAGATCATAGGCCTATCCAGTTCAAATCCTAAGTTTCAATTTGAAAAAACCAACACAACAAACCTTGCTTCCGAAACACAAATCTTAAAAACAATTGACAGCCTTGTAAACCTCAAAGAAAAGGTAGCCCGTTTTAATGGATGCGTGATGGTAGTAAGAAACAAAAAGGAATGGTATAAAAAGTGTGCAGGTTATACGGACATGGAGGAAAAAACACCGTTGAATGAGCACAGTAAATTTGACTTGGCTTCTTGTAGTAAGCAGTTTACTGCAATGGCCATTATGATATTGCAAGAACAAGGAAAGCTCCTTTATTCCGACAAGGTGAATGAGTTTTTTCCAACTTTTCCCTACAAAAATATCACGGTAGAAAACTTATTAACCCATACTTCTGGTCTACCCGATTACATGGAGTTGTTGGAAGAAAAATGGGATCTAACTAAAATAGCTACCAATCAGGATGTTTTGGACTATTTAATTCAATACAAACCAAAATCTAGTTTCAAGCCAGGCAAAGAGTACGAATATAGTAATACTGGTTATGTTTTGCTTTCGTTGATTATTGAAAAAGTATCTGGATTATCATTTGCAGATTATTTGTCCCAACATATTTTTAAACCTTTGGGAATGAAAAATTCAAGGGTATATAATACAAAATATACGAAAGATGAATTCCTCATTAATTACTCTAAAGGGCATGCCTATTCTGCCGAATATAAAAAACACGTCTTGGTCAATACGGTCGAAGCACTCGATTATTATCGGTATTTAGACGGTATCAATGGTGATGGAGCCGTACTTTCTACCTTGGTTGACATGACGCTTTGGGATAATGCGTTGAGGGAATATCGTCTTGTAAAACAAGAGACTTTTGACAAGGCTATCAAGCCGTTTACAACATCGAAGGGTGATGTGTCAAACTACGGCTTTGGATGGGAATTACAAAAAGATGATAAATTCGAAAAGGTCATCTACCATTCAGGAAATTGGGGCGGGAATATTATGTTTGTATTACATTTTTTAGATAAAGAATTATCTGTTTTTGTTTTTTCTAATAATGAATATTTTAATGCTCCAAAGTTTGCGCATAAGATCGCCGCAAAAGTGAATAGATTGTAAACATTGATTTTTAATAAAATTAATGGCAAAGCGAAGGATTTGATTCAAATTATCGTCTAAGTTAATAATGAGTGGCTTGTACTAAACACAAGCCTTTCTTTTTTTAACCTTAACATTAAGTAAAATCAATTTCTTCTCATGAAAAATAATTTATTATTTAGTCTTTTCCTCATGGCTAATTATGCGTACAGCCAAAGTTTTTACGATATTAATACGATTCAAAAAATTGAGATTAGTTTCACACAAACTAACTGGGACTATCAACTTGACACGGCAAAAGCTGGTTCAGACGGCTATATCATGGCTCAATCTGTCACCGTTAATGGAGTCGTTTTTGATAGCGTAGGTGTAAAATACAAAGGAAATAGTACCTATCAAGCAAATCAGACAAAAAATCCATTTCACATCGAACTTGATACCTACAAAGACCATATTTATGAAGGATATTCTGATATAAAGTTAAGTAATGTGGCTAAGGATCCAAGTTTTGTTCGAGAGGTTTTGTCGTACGATATTTTGAGGCAATATATGGATGCACCTTTATCCAATTACGCAAATGTTTATGTCAATAGCAAGCTTATAGGCTTATATTCCAATTCAGAATCTGTGGGTAAAAAGTTTGTCGATAAATACTTTTATTCTAAAAAGAATACATTGGTAAAATGTAATCCGATTGACGGTGCTGGACCAGGTACGTCGGCAATACCAAATTTAGTTTATTTGGGTACAGACAGCAGTGCTTATTATGCGGCTTATGAGATGAAGTCAGATGTGGGTTGGAAACAATTGATTGCGTTGTGTGACACTTTAAAAAACAATACAAACGCCATTGAAAAAATATTGGATGTCGATCGAACACTTTGGATGTTAGCTTTTGATAATGTTTTAGTCAATTTAGATAGTTATATTGGAGGTTTTGCCCAAAACTATTATTTATATCAGGACGATAACGGAATATTTATTCCTGTGGTTTGGGATCTCAACGAATCGTTTGGAACCTTTAGTCAAACAGGTACTATCAATCTTCAAAACACAACGGCCAAAAAACAAATGACGCACTTACTACACCTTAATGATGCTGCATGGCCATTGGTTAATAAATTATTATCTATCCCTAGATACAAAAGAATGTATGTTGCCCATATGAAGACCATGATTGAAGAAAATTTCAGTAACAGCGCTTATTATACAACTGGTCAAAAACTACAGACTATTATCGATAATGCAGTTATGGCCGACCCCAACAAATTTTTTACGTATACTCAATACCAAAGTAATCTGACGTCGGACGTAGGTGGTGGAATGGGATCGACACCCGGAATTAAAAACCTAATGGATGGTCGAAGCACCTACTTGCTTTCGCAAAATGATTTTACAGCAATCTCACCTGTTATATCAAATGTGGTTTCTTCAAATCCAAATCCTTCGATCAATAGCGTGGTGTACATTAATGCAAACATTGAAACTGCAGATGACGTGTGGCTGGGGTACAGATTTTCAAAAAAGAATCCATTTACAAAGGTAAAAATGGCGGACGATGGTTTGCACGATGACGGTATAGCAGGTGATAAAATTTACGGAATAGATGTCAAGTTGACTGGTGATTTTGTAGAATATTATATTTATGCTGAAAATGTTAATGCAGGTAAATTTTCACCACAAAGGGCTGAACACGAATTTTATACACTTAATGTGCAAATCGCTACCATACAAAAAGGTGATTTGGTCATCAATGAATTGATGGCAGATAATGGTACAACAAAAGCCGATGCAGCTGGTGAATTTGATGACTGGATAGAATTGTACAACAATACGGCAAATACCTTGAGTTTAGACAATCTATTTCTTTCCGATTCGTATTCTTCTACACAAAAATGGAAATTTCCAGATGGAAAGACGATTGAGCCATTTGGATATTTGATTGTTTGGGCTGATGATGGCGAAGATCCGGAAGAATTACATGCAGCTTTTAAATTATCTACTTCAGGCGAAAGGGTCATTCTTTCTTACGCCGATGGATATGTCGTCGATAGTATTTCTTTTGGTGCTCAAACCAAGGATGTTTCATTTTTGAGATGTCCCAATGGAACAGGCAATTTTGAAAAACATGCACCTTCCTTTAATGATGAAAATTGTAAGACGGTTTCAACTTCAGAAGAAGTGAACGAAAATTGGTTGATTTATCCCAATCCAACAGTTGATAGAATCTTCATTGAAAATGATAAAAATGAAATCCAGGATATCAAAGTATACCAATCTTCAGGACAACAAATCGTTCATCTTCAGACACCTTTTTCTCAGCTAATTGACATTGACTTATTTGGAAATAAGCCGGGAATATATCTTGTAAAAATCAATAATAACGCTTATCGAAAAATTGTATTGTTGCCTTAAAAACAATCAAAATTTATTTTTTAGTATAGTTTTAATAAGAACCATGGATGTTAAATTTCATGGTTCTTTTTTATATTTACACTTATTTTTGTGTAAATACATTGGGCCATTCATTATCCAGAATGATGTTTGAAGCGTTACTTAGGAAGCATTTTCTTTAACCATAGCTGTTGCCTTTTATTGCTAATAAAGAGATAAATATGCTAAGATCAAGAGGTACTTTTTTCTGTTATTTTTTATTTCTAACGTTTGTCTCTATGGGCCAAACACACTTGGAAAAACAAATATTATGGACCACAGATTGGAGTACGGACAACAGGTACATCGCCTTTGGAGGTAATACAGATTCGTTAAAAATATACGAAACAAAAGACATGAAAACTGTAATGGCTTTTCCTGTAAAAAATATGATAACCAATGTGAAATGGCATCCTACAAAAAACATATTGGCTGTTGTCACTCAATCTAATGAGGGAACCGCTTTTTTAGTAGAAATAGGATCAAAAAATAGGGTTACACTTATTGGGATTTCCCAAGAGGGTGGCAGAGGTTTGGATTGGCATCATTCAGGTGAATATCTGGCGGTTGCAGATAATGATGGATTGATATCCTTGTATGATGAAAAGGGGAACTTACTTCGACAAATCAAACATGAAAATTCTAAAAGCATCACGGGCATTGATTGGCATCCCACAAAAACTGAGTTTATTACCGTTGGTGATAAAATTAGAAAATACGATTTAAATGGAACACTTTTAAAGACAATAAATCATCGACATGGTGAAGTACTCTTATTATGTGTTGCATGGCATCCTTCAGGTAAAATGTTTGTCACCGGTGATTATGGCGACGAAACGAATAAACCATGGTTGCAATATTGGAAAGAGGACGGACAACTGATAAAATCTATAGACATTAGTAAAAGCGAATATAGAAATATAAGGTGGAATAAAAAGGGCAAAAGACTTGCAAGCACTAGTGATGTTTTAAGGATTTGGGATATTAAAGGCAATTTGCTACATAGTGGCATCGCTACTAACAATTTATGGGGTGTTAGTTGGAATAGTAAAGGAAATAAAATAGTGACTACCAGCGAAGTAAAAGAAGTAGTATTATGGAGTAATAAAGCTCAAAAATTGGCTTTGATCAGTCAGTAAAAATATCCTACACTTATAACTACAAGGGTGTAAGTATTATTAGTTGTTAAATACATGGTAATAAACGGCTGGATTTGGTGTTGTGTGAAAGGGTTTTTACATTTTTGCATCTAAATTATTTTGGTCAATTCATACAATTTATCTCATGAAAACAAATTGGAAGAACTTGTATATCACCATCCATTTTCTGTTGCTCTGTATCACCGTTCAAGCACAAGAAACTCCAACAGAAGACCATAGTTACAAACCCCTTACATTAAAACTTAATGAAAGCGGGTCGAAATATCTTCGATTGGTGATGTGGCATCAATTCTGGGTTACGGCTACGCAAAATAATCCAGGGACAAAGGATGTCAATGGACTTAACATAGATGGTAGTAATGGTTCTAAGGAATGGAGTTCAGACATTGCCTTGAGAAGGTCGAGATTACAAATGATAGCTCAAATAAGTCCACGGTTTTTATTTGTCAGTCATTGGGGTGTCAATAATCAATCTTTTATCAATGGTGGGACGCCACCTAGTGGACCAAATGCAACATCCTCAGCAAGTAATCAAGGGAAAAAGCCTACAATATTTATTCATGACGCCTGGACGGAGTTTCGCATTATTCCCGAAAAACTGTATATAGGTGCCGGACTTATATATTGGAATGGTATAAGTCGTTTGTCTAGTCATTCTACCTTAAATTTTATGACTTTAGATGCACCCATTTTTAATTGGTCCAATATCGAAGCCACAGATCAATTCGCTCGACAATTTGGAATATACGCCAAAGGTCAATTTGGAAAATTTGATTACAGAGTTTCCTTAAACAAACCTTTTGTGTTTGGCAATTCCCCGAGTAGTATTGAAAAAAATGGAGTTTCCACCCATGTTTATAATGAAAACTATGCCACAGCTGGATATTTACACTGGTTTATTTGGGACAAAGAACCCAATATTTTGCCTTATTTCGTAGGCTCACATTTAGGAACTAAAAAAGTGCTAAACCTAGGCGTTGGATGGTACAACCACACCAAAGCTTCCTTGTACAAAACAGACACGGATTCAACCTATTATAATGAAACTACCTTAGGTGCTGACTTATTTCTTGACATGCCACTTAACAGGGAAAAAGGTACGGCAATTTCGGTATTGGCAACGATGTATATTATCAATTATGGTCCTAATTATCTTCGGAATGTGGGTATATTAAACAATCATCCTTCTACATCAACAGCAATAAGTTTTGCGGGTGGAGGTAATGCACAACCTATGATTGGGACAGGTACTATTGGCTATGTTCAAGCTGGGTATTTACTCCCAAAATTACGTAATGAAACCGCTTTTATGCCTTATCTAACAGCAACCTACAAGGATTTTGAAAGGTTAAAAACACCAAGTTTTCAATGGGCTTTAGGGTTAAATTATTTTGTTACAGGGCATAATGCTAAAATAACTTTAGAGTATGCCACAAGGCCAATCTACAAATCGTTGGGTTCAGACATTGTAAGAGATGGCTCTAAAGGCCAATTTACCCTACAGTCCCATATCTATTTGTAGAATATTTTCTATATTCGTGTCTAAATGATTAGATATGAGAGTTTGTGTGTATTGTGCTTCTAGTTCTAAAATCGATGAAATCTATTTTCGAGAGACGGAAAAGCTTGCTGGTTTGCTTGTTGAAAATAATATTGATGTTGTTTACGGCGGGGGCGCCTATGGATTGATGGGAAAATTGGCTGATGTCATCCTTGAAAAGGGAGGGAAAATCAAAGGTATTATGCCCAAGTTTATGAACGAAATCGAATGGGCACACAAAAGTGTCACAGATTTTGAATTTACTGATACCATGCACGAACGAAAAGCTAAATTTCTAGAAGAAATTGACGGCATCATTGCTTTACCTGGAGGAAGTGGCACCTTGGAAGAATTATTAGAAGCTATTACACTCAAACGATTAGGTCTTTTTACCAAACCGATAGCGATATTGAATACAAACGGATACTACAACCTATTGAGAGAAATGCTTATAAAATGTGTGGATGAAAAATTTATGGATCCTCGACATTTAGATATGTGGACCTTTGTGGACCACCCACATGAGGTAGTCCACAATATAATCCATGCTAGAGAATGGGATATGGCGGCTATTAAATTTGCCGCTCAATAAAACTTTATTATTCTTTATTCACACCATACCAATTCACTTTTCTTGTAGCATACATGGTCGCTGCTAGAATAAAAAATAAACCAATAGATCCAACGAGTAAGGCCATTCTTTCTAATTGGATGATAAAATACACATAGGAGAATAGTCCAACTAACAACGAAAATAAGAGAAAGGAACTTTTGCGTTGGACAAACATCGTCAGACTATATAAAAACAGAAGAGAAATGGTTGCGATAGCAGCAATGATATAGGCTACATCAAAGCCCACATATTCTGATAAAGATAAAAGTAATATAAAAAATATGGCCAAGGCTAATCCTGTCAAAACGTATTGGAAAATATGTATTTTTTGATTCAATACGATTTCAGTTAAGAACACAACTAAAAAGGTGAGTACAATAAATAGAAACATGTATTTACTTGCCCTGTGGATGATGGTATAATGGTCTACGAGGTGATCAAAAGATATACCAAAGGAATTGTTGCCTACATCAATTACATTGGAAGTTTTTTGAAATGAAGGAAGGATTTTATTGTATTCCAATACCTTCCAATAAGCGTCAAATCCTTTTTCATTTGTTTGATGTTCGGGCAAAAATCCTCCACAATATTTAGGGTCTGGAAAGTCAGAGGTAAGGTGTACGGTTGTCGTTTTTCCTATTGGGGCAAATAATAAATGTTGACTTCCCTTCAAAGACAGATTGTACGAAAAAGTATAGGTATTGTCGTCTATGGACAAAGGAATCAACCCACTCAATCCCGTTTTAAAGCTATTTTGATTTGGTGAACTTTTAGGTTGGATCGTGCCATCATAAGAAAGGGGGTCATATACAAAATGAACGTCTACTAGTCCTGGATTGAGTGAAACAGGTTTTTGATTCCAAACAAAATTTACTTGATCTTCTATTCCTTTTAAGTCGGTGATACCTATGGCGATGTACGCTTCGTTGTACAATATATTGACCTCTGGTATATTTAATTGATTTGAAGGGGGAATGACAAATTGACCTTGGATTTGTAAGGCTGATTTATAAAGTAAAACGGAGTAAATATTTTTCATTTTTGTCGTAGTACTTACCTGTCCCTCTGTTGACAATTTTTCAGGATATATGATGAGGTTTTTTTTGACTTTTGTGGAGGTTTCGTTTTCGTTTTCGTTTTTGATGAAATCATTGTAGGGTATCACGAGGACTGGACCAGTCGTTAATTGTGATTTCCCCCAACCTTCATACACTTCACTTTTTACGTTTTCTCCTGATTGTTTTCTTTCATCAACCAAATCGATAATCATCAACTTTGGTATGAGTGATAGGAGAACTAGGATTAAAATTAATACAAGTTTGAGGGTGATTTGTGTCGAATTAGATTGAAAAAATGTTTTGATAAAAGAGTTTTCCATGTGAAAAATAATTTTGTGATGAAAAAAGTACTTTGAATTACAAAGCGCGTATAGAAAAAATTTTATGACTTATTCAACAAAAGACCTAACGTTTTTATGTGGTCATTAAAGTTTTGTCTGCCGAAGGCAGTGATACGATAAGACGTTTCGGGTTTTTTACCGACAAAGGCCTTTCGGACTTCTATATATTTTTTAGTTTCTAAAGCCAAAGTGTGACTGGCCAAATTGCCATCAGTGACTTCGAGTAAATTTTTCATTTCATTAAAATTGACCCAGTCGTTGACCATTAAGACTGACATAATGCCTAGGCGAACTCTACTTTCAAAGTGTTTATTGAGCTTATGTATATTTAGTTTTTTCACCAAAAGTTATTTAAAAGTAATATACAGATAAGCGCCATAAAGTATGTGCAATAAACCAAATCCAATGCCCCAAAAAACAAGGCCGTATGGAATATAAAAAGCGCCCAATAAGCCCAATAAGCACTGACAAACTCCTAGGTATAGGACTGCTTTTATCGTATATTTAGCGGATGAGATAAGGGCAAGACCGTAAAAAATCAACATACAAGGAGCTATCAGATAAACCAGTTGATGAAACAGCATTAGGAGACAAAAGAGACCACCAATGATTATGGGAAGGGCAGAAGATTTGAGTACATTTTTTGTGGACGATGACCATAACGTAATGCCCGCACTTTGTGATTTTTTAAAAGTAAACCAAAACGTAGACAATAACGCTACAAAAAATGAAAGACAGGCCAATCCTATTAATTGTGTCAACACCTCAGTTGGATAAACAGTAGACTTACCCATCATGTAGTCTATGCTGTTTTTGTCCAGAATCATTTGGATTAAGTAGTAGGTAATCAACCCAATGATCCCAGCAGATATTCCCGAAAGGCTACTTAGTGAATGAAAAGTAGATGATTTTTCCATCATCGACCTTATGTGTTTTAAGTCTTGTTGGTGGGTATCCATTTTTACCTTGTTGTAGATTGTAGTAATGAAACAAAAGAACTTTGAAATGCAAAGTTAAATTAAAAACGTAACTCACATAACTTTTCGTATGTAAAAAATTAAATTATGTGAAAATAGTAGTTTACGGAAATTATTTTTTTTCGATTTCTTTCAGACTTTCCATCCTGTTTCTTACCAAAAAGTCATCGATAGTCTCAAAATGTTCGATGACTCTTTTAAGTTTAAACTCAAACACTTTTTCCGCAAGGCCTTGTAAAAAATCTCTATCATGAGAAACAAGTATCAAGGTTCCATCAAAAGCCAATAAAGCTTCCTTCAACACTTCCTTCGACCTTAAATCCAAATGGTTGGTTGGTTCGTCCAGAATTAAAAAATTGACCGGCTCCAACAATAGTTTTACCATAGCCAACCTCGTTCGCTCACCTCCTGAAAGGAAGCCAACTTTTTTATCGATATCGTCGCCTGAAAACATGAAGCAACCCAAAATATTTTTTAATTGGGTACGTACCTCTCCTTCTGCTACATCATCAACTGTTTGGAAGACTGTTCGCTCAGGATCTAGAAGCGATGCTTGATTTTGAGCAAAATACCCAATTTTTACATTGTGGCCCAATTGGCAAGAGCCCGTAAAATCTATTTGACCCATAATGGCTTTGACCATGGTTGATTTTCCTTCTCCATTTCGACCCACAAAACTCACTTTTTGACCTCGTTCGATGGTCATTGATGCATCATTAAAGACGACAATGTCATCATAACTTTTAGACAATTGATTGACGATGACAGGATAATCGCCAGATCTCACAGAAGGTGGGAATCTAAGTTTTAAGGAAGAAGTATCCACTTCGTCAATTTCGACCAAGTCCATTTTTTCTAGCATTCTTTCCACAGAATTGACTTGATTAGCTTTGGAGTAAGTTCCTCGAAACCTTTCAATAAACAACTTACTATCAGCAATGACTTTTTGTTGTTCTTTGTATGTCTTAATTTGTTGTGCCCTTCTTTCTTCTCTTAATTGTAAATAATGTGAATAATTGGCCTTATAATCGTACATTTTCCCTACGGTCAGTTCGATGGTTCTCGTCGTAATATTATCTATAAATGCCTTGTCGTGAGAAATAACCATGACGGCTTTGGCTTTATTAACCAAAAAGTCTTCTAGCCAGATGACCGATTCAATATCAATATGGTTTGTAGGCTCATCTAGTAAAATTAAGTCTGGTTTTTTCAATAATATTTTGGCCAGTTCTATTCGCATTCTCCAACCACCACTAAATTCGGAGGTATCTCTAGTAAAATCTTCCCTTGTAAAACCTAGTCCCAATAGTGTTTTTTCTACTTCTGCATCAAAATTAACATCGTCCAAGGCATAATATTTTTCGCCCAATTCTGACACTTTTTCAATCAAAGTCATATAGTCTTGAGAATCATAATCGATTCGTGTTTCCAGCTCTGTATTGTATTTTGCCATCTGGTCTCTCATCTCAAAAACGTGTTGAAACGCTTTTGAAGCCTCTTCAAAAACAGTACACTGATCTTCGGTCAAAAGGTGTTGAGGTAAGTAGGCAATCACCGCATCTTTTGGCGCTCGCACATGACCTCTTGAAGGTTTTTGAGATCCGGCGATGATTTTCATCAAAGTAGATTTGCCCGCTCCATTTTTTCCCATCAAGGCAATTTTATCATTTTCGTTGATAAAAAAAGATAAGTCGCTAAACAAGGTTTTACCACTAAATTCGACGGTTAGTCCATCAACAGAAATCATGCTTTTTTAATTTAAGCCGCAAAAGTAGTGATTCTAGGTTTTTACACGATACAAATCATCATGTATTTCTTTTTCTCCTACTTGTTTTTATAAAAATTGGTAGTTTAAGAAATAGAAAACTAGGTACTCTAAAACAAAAGCAAACCTTCTATCGCCTCTCCCACTTTTTTTGCATTGGGCAGCATAGTTTTTTCCAGCACCTCATTTAAAGGAATGGCTGGCATATTTTCTGAGCCCAAGACTTTGATGGGTGCATCGAGATAACGAAAACAATTTTCCTGGATACGACCTGCAATACTTTGAGCAAAAGAATTTTGAACCGGTTCTTCTGTCAAAACCATTACTTTGTTGTACGTCTTTGTTTTTTCGAAGATCAAGGCCTCATCCAATGGATATATAGTGCGTAGGTCTAGTATACCGACAGCATCTTTGTATTTTTTGGCCGCTTGTAATGCCCAATGTACCCCCATTCCATATGTCACAATCAAGACTTTGTTTAAAACATTTTCATCGGCCTCCAAAGTCATGTCAGCCTTCCCTAAAGGAAGTATATAGTTTTTAGCAGGAAGTTTTCGTTTGGCTGTTTCCGTCCCTTTTACCTTAGACCAATACAAACCTTTATGTTCGAGTATGACCACAGGATTCGGATCGTAATACGCTGCCTTCAACAGACCTTTAAAATCGGCGCCATTACTTGGATAGGCTATTTTTATACCTCTTATATTGCTGAGGACGGATTCTACACTCGAACTATGAAACGGGCCGCCACTACCATATGCTCCGATGGGCACTCGTAGGACCATGCTCACGGGATATTTTCCGTTGGAAAGATAACAACTGCGACTCACTTCCGTGAATAATTGATTCAAACCTGGCCAAATATAATCGGCAAACTGAACCTCGACAATCGGCTTCAAACCTACAGCAGACATACCCACCGTACTACCTACAATAAAAGCTTCCTGAATTGGAGTATTAAAAACACGGTTATCACCAAATTTGTGGGCTAGGGTTGCCGCTTCTCTAAATACACCACCAAGCCTACCTCCTACGTCCTGGCCGTACAACAAACATTCGGGATGTTCCTCCATCAACTCTTTTACAGCTTCTAGGGCACTATCGACCATAACCGTTTCTTCCCCTAATGAGGGTTCTCGTTCGCCTAATTCTTCTAAAACTGGTGTCGGTGCAAAATCGTGTGTAAATAAATCTGATGGCCTTGGATCTTCCGCTTCTTTTGCATTTTCTAAGTCTAGTCTTATGTCAGCTAAGATAGATTCCTCAATCGAGGTTAATTCCTTTTCGGAAAACCCTGACTTGAGCATTAAGTTTTTTAATTTTGGAAAGGGATCGTCCTTTTTATCTTCTTCGAGGTCATCCCTATACCATTCTTTTCGCACGCCCGAGGTATGGTGATTTAGTAGAGGAACTTTAGCGTGCAATAAAAAAGGTCGTCTTTCTTTTCTGATGGTTTGAATGATTTTTTCTAGAGTAACATACGACGTAAAAAAATCACTTCCATCGATGGAAATCGCTTCGATACCCGGAAAACCTTTGGCGTATTCTGCGGCATTCATGGCACGGGTTTCTTTGGCTGTTGCTGAAATATCCCATTCATTATCTTGGACAAAATACAAGATAGGAAACTGCTTTAAAGCCGCCATTTGCATAGCTTCAGCGATTTCGCCTTCCGTCATGGCAGCATCGCCGATAGAACAAACAGCGATAGCTCCTTTTTCATGGGGCATACCCGTTTTTTCCTTGTATTGCAAACCCATTGCTACGCCCGTCATGGGAATAGTTTGCATACCCGTGGCTGATGATTGATGAGGACTTTTAGGTTTATCGTCATCTTTAAGACTGGGGTGTGAATAGTAAGTTCGACCTCCAGAAAAAGGATCATCTCTTTTGGCCAATACTTGTAACATGAGTTCGTAAGGTGTCATGCCAATACTCAAAAGTAAGGCATCATCTCTATAGTATGGCGCAACAAAATCTTTGGGTGTTAATTGAAGGCCAAGCGCTATTTGCACCGCTTCATGACCTCGGGAAGTAGCGTGCACGTATTTGGAAACCCATTTAAAATTATCTTCGTATGCGAGTGTCATAGCTTTTGCTTGACACATGATATGGTAGGCTTTGGCTAAAATCGATTTATCTACTGTTTGCTCCATTTTGCAAAGGTACTACCTTGAACCCCAAACGACAAAATGGGAGATTGTATTTAAATATTTTCTTTTTCTTTTTTTAATTTGTTTGATTTGTCAGATTTGACTATTTGAGGAAGTTGTCTCATCCTATAAAAAGTGAAAACATAGATCAATCGATAGGACAGTACCTCTAAGTTCAACTTATACCAATTATTTCTTCTTACGACACATTTTGAACCAAGGAAATGTCATCTCTCGATATCATGCGTAATTTGGCGATTTCTTTATATTTTTCCCTGGCTTCGGCAGCGGGAATCCCAAAGTACACTTTATTTGGTTCTAGGCTTTTGGAAACACCGGATTTGGCTAAAATGACAGCTCCTTCGCCAATAGTGAGTGCTTGTGCTATGCCTACTTGGCCATACATCACCACATAATCTCCAACAATCGTTTTGCCGGCTATTCCTACTTGTGCTGCTAATAAACAATGTTTGCCCAGGACTACTCCATGGGCTATATGCACCTGACTGTCCAATTTGCTTCCTTCACCAATGATTGTGTCACCCGATACTCCTTTATTAACTGTACAACCAGCTCCAATTTCAACATCATTCTCCAAAATAACGCGACCACATGAATGCCATTTGGTATATTTTTTATCTTGTTTTTTATAGTAAAATGCATCACTGCCTATGATAGCTCCAGCTTGAATTCGAACGTTATCACCCACAACCGTATCATTGCCGATATAAACGCCGGGTTGTATGTATACATTTTTGCCAATGACAACATTGTCCCCTATATGTACATTGGGTTCTATCAAGGTTCCTTCTCCAATTTGAACACCCTCGTACAATGTATTTTGAATCGGTCTAAAAGGCCTAAAATCTTTAGCAATTTGGTTATACACTTTGAACGGGTCGGCACACAAAAGCAATGCTTTACCCTCCGGAAAATCAGCCAATTTGTTTATGATAATCGCCGAAGCATCAGAAAGTATAGATTTCTGAAAGTATTTTTCAACGTCTACAAAAGTCAAATTTCCTTTTTTTACCTTATGGATTTCATTCAAACCTGTGATGATAAGGTCTTTGTTTCCTACAATCGTTAATTCGTATTTTTCGGCAAAATAGGTAATGGGAAGTTGTTGTTCAAACTGCATACAAAAGAGAGGTTTTTTAGTTAACGATTGATTTTGAAAATCGTATGCCTTATTAATGGAAATATTTTTGTTTTCAGGCCAACAAAATTATGCAATCCTTTACATTTCTATGTTTTACGGAAGATATTAACAAAAAAGTTACTAAAATTTACGGTTCATTTTGATATCAATGACGATTAGAAAAATAAAACTACTTGGTTTTGTAGTATTGACAAATTAAAGAACAAAACAAGATACTTAAAAAACTGACCTACATTCCATTTCAAATGATAAAAATCATATAAGCTTGCACCAAAACTATGACCGTAATCATAAAATCCAATGTCTATAATTCCGCACTTTTGTGGCACAATTATCATACTAAAATCACATTTTATGAAAACCTCACCATTAATTTTGATTATTACACTTATCTTTTTTTTAATTTCTTGTGGAGACAGTAAAAAACCAGAAACCACAGGAAGCGCACCTGGAGCAAGCAGTGCACCGTCAACAGATGAATACGATCCTAATCGAGGGATTGGTAAATTTAATGAAGAAACCCTTGTACTAGAATCTTCACTAAATGCCACCATGGCAGATAATGGAGAAAAAATCGCAGGTGTCAAATGTCATTCTTGTCACAAACTTACAGATGAAAGACTCGTTGGCCCAGGATTAAAAGGAGTTACGGAACGTAGAGCTCCATATTGGATTATGAACTTTATCACGAATCCTGATCCGATGATTGATAAAGACCCTGAACTTCAAACACAACTTGAAATATGTCTTTTAAGAATGCCTAATCAAAGTTTGACGGAAGATGATGCCCGAAATGTACTAGAGTATTTAAGAAGAAATGATGGTTTGAAATAAATTGTTGCGGTTATATCTGGATCATACCCAACTTGAATTGGATGCCTAATTCACACAAAAACCTATTATTCTAAGAGTACAAATGACTTTAAAAATAAATAAAAATTTTCACATGAAAACAAAACAAATTTTAGTATTATTTGCAGGATTACTAGTGATGACCACTATGATGTTATCCTGTAGACCAAAAGGCGTATCTTCGGCCGCATCTGGTGATGCTGCTTCGAAGGTATACGTTGCACCAGGCCAACACGACGAATTTTATAACTTTGTAAGTGGTGGTTTTAGCGGCCAACTTGCCGTATACGGCTTACCATCAGGAAGATTATTTAGAGTAATTCCTGTTTTTTCAGTAGACCCTGAAAAAGGATATGGCTACAGTGAAGAAACGAAAGCGATGTTAAACACTTCTCATGGTTTTGTGCCTTGGGATGACCTTCACCACCCTGAAATGTCCCAAACTAATGGAGAATATGATGGGAAATGGGTGTTTGTCAATGGAAATAATACGCCTCGGATAGCTAGAATCGATTTAAAAACATTTAGAACAGCAGAAATCATCGAATTGCCAAACAGTAGTGGTAACCACAGTTCTGCGTTCGGAACAGAAAATTCTGAGTATGTTGTAGCAGGAACTCGTTTTAGTGTTCCAGGTGATTACAGCAACGGTGATGTTCCAATTAGTTCGTTTAAAGAAAATTTTAAAGGACACCTTAGTTTTGTGAGTGTAGATAAAACATCCGGATCGATGGATCTTGCCTTCCAGATTAGGCTACCTGGTGTAAGTTTTGACTTAGCAAGATGTGGTAGAGCTAAATCTCATGGTTGGTTCTTCTTCTCTACGTACAACACCGAACAAGCAAACACTTTACTTGAAGTAAATGCTTCACAAAAAGATAAAGACTTTATCTTGGCTGTCAATTGGAAAAAAGCCGAAGAATATTTCAAAGCAGGAAAAGGGGTAAAACAAAAAGTGAAATATGCCCACAACGTATATAATGAAGAAACCCATTCAGCTACTTCTTCTTATAAAAATGAAGTGGTTGTTTTGGATGCAGAAGTGCTCAAAGATATTTGTTATTGGATACCTTGCCCTAAATCACCCCACGGATGTGATGTTGACCCTACAGGAGAATACATCGTAGGTAGTGGTAAATTAGCTGCTGTTCTTCCTGTATTTAGTTTTGATAAAATACAAAATGCCATAGCTACAAAAGCGTATGAAGGTGAGTTTGGTGGAATTCCTGTCATCAAATACGAGGAAGCTTTATATGGAGAAGTAGTAAAACCAGGTTTAGGTCCATTGCACACGGAGTTTGATTCTAAAGGGAATGCCTATACTTCATTTTTTGTGTCTTCAGAAGTGGTAAAATGGAATGTAAAAGAACTTAAAGTACTTGACCGTGTTCCTACATATTATTCAGTGGGTCACCTTAGTGTTCCAGGAGGAAATTCAAGAAAACCATATGATAAGTATATGATTGCTTACAATAAAATTACAAAAGACAGATATCTTCCAACTGGACCAGAATTATGTCAAAGTGCTCAATTATATGATATTAGTGGTGATAAAATGCAGCTTATTTTAGACTTTCCAACTATTGGTGAGCCACATTACGCTCAAGCAATTCCTGCTGATATTGTTAAAAACAATGGCCAGACTAAAATTTATAAAATTGAAGAAAATAAACATCCTAACGTAACAAAAGGGTCTAAAGAATCCAAAGTGGTCAGAGAAGGAAATAAAGTACATGTGTACATGACGGCCATTAGATCTCACTTTTCACCGGATAATATCGAAGGTGTACGGGTAGGTGACGAAGTTTATTTCCACTTAACAAATCTAGAACAGGACTGGGACGTTCCTCACGGATTTGGTGTCAAAGGAGCTAACACAGCTGAGTTGCTCATTATGCCAGGTGAGACACAAACGCTTTTATGGAAACCAGATAGAGTTGGGATTTTCCCAATATATTGTACGGACTTTTGTAGTGCACTGCACCAAGAAATGCAAGGATATGTACGAGTATCTCCGGCGAATAGTAAAGTTCCTCTTTACTTTCACGTAGGTGAAACCAATAGTCCCCCACAATAAGACCATTTGAACAAGTAAAACCTAGTCAGTTCATAAACTAAAAGGGGACAGCTCTATGTCCCCTTTTTATTAAATCTAATCTTATGAAAACCATTTCAAAAACATCCGCCATCTTGTTGACCATTGCAGGATTTTGTATAGCAGCGTCTATATATTTTCCCATTTGGAGAATTGAACTTGATGCACCTCAATACCCGGAAGGTTTAGCACTACAAATTTTCGCCAATAAATTGGCTGGAGATGTGGACGTTATAAATGGTCTCAACCATTACATTGGAATGAAAACATTGCATTCTGAAGATTTTTGGGAATTTACATACCTTCCATATATCTTAGGATTTTTTGTGTTGTTTACTTTTATTGTAGCCTACCTTAAAAAAAGAACTCCCGTACTGATGCTTTTAATCGCGTTTTTGGTTTTTGGCGTTTTGTCGATGGTTGATTTTTGGAAGTGGGAATATGCATATGGGCATGATTTAGACCCAACAGCGGCGATACAAATTCCAGGAATGGCGTATCAACCACCACTTATTGGATTCAAACAATTGCTTAATTTTGGTGCTTACTCTATTCCAGACATTGGAGGCTGGGCGATGATCCTAGGCGGTTTAATCATTGCTTTTGTATATTTTAAAGAATCTGGATGGTTGCCATTTTTAAAAAAATCTGCATTACCGTTAGCCACGATTGTGTTATTTTTGTCATTTAATAGCTGCCAGCAAACAGGACCTGAACCCATTTCATTGTTTAAAGATACTTGTGAACACTGTAAAATGAAAATATCTGAAGGGCACTTTGCTTCAGAATTAAAAACGAAAAAAGGCAGAGTTTATAAATTTGATGATATCTATTGTTTAATAGAATATAAAAAAGAGAATCCTGATGTGGAAATAGCCGAACATTTTGTTCATTATTTTCCAGGAGAAAACGAATTGATACCCGCTGAAAGCGCATTTTATGTCAACAGCAAAGAATTAAAGAGTCCAATGGCTGGCAATATGGCGGCTTTTAAAACAGACGATGAAGCAAATAAATATGCCGTTCAATTGAATGGTCAAAAATTGAATTGGGGAGGATTATTCGAATAGATGAAAAAATTGAATTGGTCCTTTTTGTTGTTTATTTTGTGTATTGGGAATGTATGGCATCCATTAAATGCTCGTGAAATTCATGTGGGTCCTGGTAAAACTTTTACTTCCATCCGTCAGGCATTGTTTGAAACAAAGGACAATGATACATTATGGGTGCACCACAGTATTTATCGTGAAGGAAACATAGTCATCAATAAATCTATCTGGATGTTCGGTGTTGATCTTCCAGTTTTGGATGGTCAATATGAATATGAAGTGGTGTCGATAAAAGCCAATCACGTTGTTTTTTCGGGCTTTAAAGTCCAAAACTCAGGTTTTGCTTCCATCAATGATCCTTGTGGTGTAAGGGTCTATGACGGCCTAGGCGTTACCATAGAAAACAATTTTTTTGAAAACAATTTTTTTGGCATTTATTTACAATATAGCCAACATTGTATTGTGAAGAACAACACCTTGACAGCGACAGCTACCGACGAACATCGGATTGGAAATGGTGTGCATTGTTGGAAGAGTGACAGCCTTCAAATCATTGGAAATCGTATTGAAGGTCATCGCGATGGTATTTATTTTGAATTTGTCACTCATTCTATTATATGGCGAAATGTGTCCAAAAACAATCTACGTTATGGACTTCATTTCATGTTTTCCAACAACGATGCTTATGTCAATAATTATTTTGAATCCAATGACGCAGGAGTAGCGGTCATGTATTCCAAACACGTCACGATGTACGGAAATACATTTATTGGCAGTGTTGGGGACGCAGCTTATGGTATATTATTAAAGGAAATATCGGACGCTGAAATTATCGGCAACCGCTTCTCAAACAATACAGCTGCTTTGTTTTTAGATGGAGCTAATCGCATTCTCATCCAAAAAAACATTTTTACTCAAAATGGATGGGGAATTAAAATTATGGCATCTTGTGTGGATAATAAAATTGAGTGGAACAATTTTTTAAAAAATACATTTGATGTAAGTACAAATGGTAGTGTTGTCATGAATTCATTCTCAAAAAATTATTGGGACAAATACGAAGGTTATGATTTGGATAAAAATGGTGTAGGGGACGTACCATATCATCCATTAAGTATTTATTCTACCATTATAGAAAACAACCCGACTGCCATGCTCCTTTTTAGAAGCTTTATGGTCACTTTATTAGAACGAACGGAAAAGTTAATTCCAAGTCTGACCCCCATAGAATTTAAGGATGAGACTCCCGTTATGAATGTGTATAAATTATGATTCAAGTACAACATATCTCAAAAAATTTTGGTGCCACCAAAGCCCTTCAAGATGTTTCTTTTCACATGCCATCTGGAGCGTGTATTGGATTGATTGGGCCTAATGCATGCGGTAAAACAACCTTAATCAAAAGTATATTGAGTATGGTCATCCCTAGCAAGGGATCTATTTTTTTTGATGGAAAAGATATTGCGGGAGATGTAGAATACAAAAGAAGAATAGGGTACATGCCTCAAATTGGAAGGTATCCTGAAAATATGAGTATTCAGCAGGTTTTTAATATGTTGAGGAAAATCAGAAATCATCAGGGAGAAGAAGATATGGAATTGTGGAATTCTTTTTCACTGGACAAAATGGCCCACAAAAAAATGGGAACCTTGTCTGGAGGAACTACACAAAAAGTAAGTGCTGCGCTAGCTTTTTTATTTAAACCCGATGTGTTGATACTCGACGAACCAACTGCTGGTTTAGATCCATTAGCGTCGGAAATATTGAGGGACAAAATTATCGCAGAAAGAAAAAACGGTAAACTAATTATCATTACATCCCATTTATTGAGTGAGTTGGATGACTTAATTACAGACATTATTTTTATGCAAGAATCTAGGGTCATGTTTTATAAATCAATACAACAATTATTTGACATAACGGAGGAGGAACGAGTATCCAAAGCCATCAGTAAACTATTAAAAAAGGATTGGAAATGATGGGAATAACTGGGTTTGTAATCAAAGATATTTTAAAGAATAAAATTGTTGTTTTTTATACTATATTATTAGCTGTATTTTCGTGGGGTATCCTAAATTTGGAAGATACTTCGACCAAAAGTATCTTATCCTTGCTTAATGTGGTTTTATTAATTGTGCCGCTGGTCTCTATTATTTTTTCTACAATTTATTTATATAATAGTTCTGAATTTATCGAACTTTTGGTCAGCCAACCTGTAAAAAGATCTTCCATTTGGTCGTCCTTGTTTTATGGTTTGGCCATAGCGCTGAATGTTGCTTTTTTGTTGGGTGTAGGCCTACCTATAGTATTTTTAATCCCAGATATTTCGGGATTAATTCTTTGTGTGTCTGGAATGTTGATCACGACTATTTTTGTCGCTATTTCTATGATGTGTGCAATTACCATGCGAGATAAAGCTAGGGGAATAGGTTTTTCTATCATTTTGTGGCTTATGCTAACGTTGGTTTATGACGGTTTGGTGTTGTTTTTTATGTTCCAGTTTTCTGACTATCCTATCGAAAAATTAATGGTCGTTTTAACTTCTTTAAACCCAATAGACCTAGCTAGGATCATGGTCATTTTACAGGTTGATGTGGCAGCATTGATGGGATATACTGGCGCAATATTCAAAAACTTGTTTGGTACAACACTGGGATTGTTGATGTCCCTGTCTATCATGGTTTTTTGGATTATAGCCCCTTATTTTCTATCCTTAAAGTTGTTTAAACGAAAAGATTTATAGAGCATTTTATTCGAAAATATTTTTGATTAACTGAATTAATTAGAAGGCAATATTTTGGTAAATTTCTAACATGTTAAACATAAAATTGGGTATCTTATTTGGATTCAGTAACAGGTAAGAAAACTTGATAGTTTGATATTATTTTGCTGAAATAATAATGTTTTATTCATGAAAAAGTCAGACATAACTAACCATAATGACATCGAAAAATTGGTCAATTCATTCTACGAAAAAGTGAATGTAGACCCAGTGTTGAGTCCTTTTTTTCAACATGTACGTTGGGATAAACACTTGCCTATTATGTACAAGTTTTGGGAAAACGTACTTTTTTATACGGGTGATTATTCGGGGAATCCAATGTTACAACACCAATTACTACACATTAAAAAACATCTAACGGAAAATCATTTTTCAAGATGGATTACTACGTTTTGTTCTGTTGTGGATGAAAATTTTAAGGGAACACAAGCAACACTAATCAAAGAAAGGGCAAAAAGTATTACCCAAATAATGATCATAAAAATTTTAAATCAAGATTTGTTACCTATAACAAAAAAACTGTAAAAGTTTTGTTTACTTGGAAACTACACTTGCCTTATATCCTTTGTCTGCTATGAGTGCAATGATTTGTTGAACATTTATTTTACTGGGATCAAACTGAATTTTGCTTGTGGATTTATCAAAAGAAGTTTTACTTTTAATAATACCTTCCGTAGATTTTAATTTTTTATCAATACCATCGGCACATCCTTTTTGACAACTCATGCCTGTGACGTTGAGTTCTACTGTTTGGGATTTGACAACTTGTTCAGTTTTATTTACTTTTTGTGTTTGTTGGCCTGATAAAGTAACTAGTCCAAATGTCATTATAAAGGCGGCTAAAATAAAGTTTTTATATTTCATCTTATTTTTACTAAAAGTGAAAAATGAATCTTACATGATTTAAGAAATTTTGCGAAAACGAAGATTTAAAACTTATCAACATTTTTCCACTTAAATGTAAGTTATTGTTTTTGTTAAACAAATTACTTAAATGAAAAGTTTTACTTTTTTAATCTTGAAAAAATGATAGAGATCATTCTTAGCATTATTTTATAGGTGGCTTTATCCCAATTTAAAATTCATTACCTTTGTATCTTGGAGTACTTTAACTTATGCTCGTAGACCAATTTAACCGGATACATGATTATTTGCGGATATCTTTGACAGATAATTGTAATTTCAGGTGTACCTACTGTATGCCAGAAGAAAAAATCCAATGCCTTCCAACTAACCAATTGATGCAAGTCGATGAGATTTTTCAAATTGCCAAGACCTTTGTTTCCCTTGGGGTGAAAAAAATACGATTGACAGGAGGAGAACCATTACTTCGCAAAGACTTTGCTCAAATATTTGAATCCTTGGCAAATTTACCCGTGCAGCTTACATTGACAACCAACGGTTTTTGGGTAGATCAACACATCGATTTGTTTAAAAAAACTGGTATGAAAAGCTTAAATATAAGCTTGGATACTCTGGACAGAGAAAGGTTTTTTAGTATAACAAAAAGAGATTTTTTTCAAGAAGTTTGGGCCAATATTTTACTTTTACTAAAGGAGGGATTTGATGTCAAAATCAACATTGTACTAATGAAAGGGGTGAATGATGATGAAGTTGAGTCTTTCATTGAATTGACGAAAGATCTAAAACTACATGTTCGATTTATTGAATTTATGCCATTTGACAAAAATGGATGGGACAAAAGTAAGGTTGTTTCTTTTGATGAGGTGATGGTGGAGGTGTATCAAAAATATGATGTTATTAAATTGTTGGATGAAAAACACGATACAGCTAAAAAATTTGCAATCCATGGACACAAAGGCACTTTTGCTTTTATCACTACGATGAGTCAACCTTTTTGTGAGGATTGTAATAGAATGAGACTCACGGCAGATGGCAAAATGAAAAATTGTTTGTTTGGAAAGGATGAAATGGATATTATTGGACCATATCGTAGTGGACAACCTATTGAATCCATTATACAAGAATCTTTGATGAAAAAACACGCCATGATGGGAGGTCAATTTTTTGGAAGTTACTTAGAAACAGAGGCTAAAGATTTGGAAAATAGGAGTATGATCAAAATTGGCGGGTGATGGAATTTATACATTATAAAGAGGCATTACAAAAAATTCGGGAAGTGGTTCTAGATCTTGGGGTTGAATACCTTCCTTTGTCAGATTCCATACATAGATATGTGGCAGAGGATATAATGGCACCTATCGATATTCCACCTTTTGATAATTCGGCCATGGATGGTTATGGATTTTCTATAGAAAGTCTTTCAATGTCAACTTTTTATCCTATCATCCATGAGGTGAAAGCAGGTAGTTTTTGCCATTCGGAAATATTACCTGGACAAGCTATAAGGATTTATACGGGAGCACCTGTTCCTAAAGGAGTAAACTTAGTGGTGATGAAAGAACATTGTTTTGCTGAAAATAATCAAGTGAAAATTACCGATGGAGCCATAACCAAAGGGTTAAATATTCGTCCTAAGGGTTCTCAAAGCCAAAAAGGACAAAATATCCTTCAAAAAAATACAAAAATTACAGCGGGTGTGATTGGTTTTCTTGCTGGTTTTGGTATCAATACTATTCCCGTTTATAAAGTTCCAAGAGTTGGTGTTATTGTTACCGGAGATGAGTTAGTTAAACCCGGAATCACACTTAGACCTGGGCAAATATATGAAAGTAATAGTATTGCGCTGTTGGCACTTTTACGAGAAATGCATATGGAGCCACTTTTTGTTCATTGGGTAGAAGATACACTAGAAAAATTATCCGATGAAATTTCGCAAGTAGTGAAATTGGTGGATGTTTTGTTATTGACCGGAGGTATTTCAGTGGGTGATTATGATTTTGTGCAGCCCGCATTACAAAAGAATGGTTTTGAAAGAATTTTTTATAAAATAAAACAAAGACCAGGAAAGCCACTATTTTTTGGTCGTAAGAACGAGGTAGTAGTTTTTGCCCTTCCAGGCAATCCCGCTTCCGTTTATACCTGTTTTCAAGTTTATGTCAAACCTTTTTTAAAAAATTTGTGTTCTGGAAATCAATATTTTCAGGAATATCATAAGGGCAAACTTCTCCATGATTTTGAAAAGAAAAAAGGTTTGACTCATTGGCTCAAGTCAATCGAAAAAGACGGTAAAATTAAAATTTTACAAGGTCAGGAAAGTTATAAGATGGATTCTATTGCAGCAGCAAATTGTTTGGCCATTTTGGAGGAAGAAATAGAAAGTTTGAAGGCGGGAAGTGTTGTTTCTTTTATTAAAATTTAAGAATATGGAGCCTACAACATTCATGGTTATTCTGATTTTTTTAGTGGCTTTGCTTTACAGTTCCGTAGGTCACGGGGGTGCTAGTGGATATATAGCAGTCATGGCTCTTTTTGGGTTGGCACCAACTGAAATACGAACCAATGCATTGTTGTTAAATATAGCTGTCGCAGGTATAGCATACCTTCAATTTATGAAGAAGGAGGCTTTAGATAAACGATTAGTAATACCTCTTTTTTTTGCTTCCATTCCGATGGCCTACCTGGGAGGTTCGATAAACCTAAATGACCAGATTTTTAAGTATATCCTTGCGGCGGTTTTATTTTTTCCCGTCATAAGGTTTTCTGGATTTTGGAATAGCCATAGTATTGATTCTGAAGAGCCAATAACTTGGGTCCTAATACTAGCTGGTGGTACTATAGGCTTAATTTCTGGTCTGATTGGTATAGGTGGAGGTATTATCCTTACGCCTTTATTACTTTGGTTTGGATGGTCATCGGTCAAACAAGCGGCCTTGATCAGTTCGCTGTTTATTGTTGTCAACTCAATAGCAGGATTTGTTGGTTTGTTGAAAAACCCGGTCTCCATTCCAGAAAATTTTATCATTTTACTGATATTTGCCGTAGCTGGAGGGATCATAGGTTCCTTTAGTGGTGCTTTCAAATTTTCGAATGGTTTAATGAAAAAGGTCTTGGCCTGCGTATTGTTTATCGCCATCATCAAATTGATCACGATTTAATTATTTTTTGAAATACTAGTGCTACATGAAAATTAAATGTTTTGGAAGAATATCGGATATTATAACTTCTGAATGGGAATTGGAAAAGGAAATGTCCACTTGGTTTGAATTAAAAAAGGCGTTGATAAAAAAATATCCGCTGCTTGAATATGAAGTTTTTACCATCGCTATCAACCAGCAAATGTATAATGGAAATGAAGATATTGCTTTGAATCACAACGACGAAATAGCCCTTATGCCACCCTTTTCAGGAGGATAAAGATATTGTATGGAGAGATATCAACGTCATGAACAATTGGAAGGTTTTGGGAAACCAAACCAACAAAAGCTAACGAATGCCAAAG
This sequence comes from Saprospiraceae bacterium, assembly GCA_049290115.1. Classification (GTDB taxonomy): domain Bacteria; phylum Bacteroidota; class Bacteroidia; order Chitinophagales; family Saprospiraceae; genus OLB9. Next base: position 31,183 of record JBATMZ010000127.1, read on the forward strand.
TTATGGTCATTGGAGTAGGAGGGTTGGGTTGTCCTGTATTGATGTCTTTGGCGGGGATGGGTATTGGTACACTAGGTTTGGTCGATGGAGACATCGTAGAGAAAAGTAATTTACATCGCCAACTTTTATTCACGGAAAGTGATATAGGAAAAAATAAAGCTTTGGTAGCTGCCCATAGATTAAGGGAAATGAATGCAGATATTTCTATTCATGTTTTTGTAGAAAAAGTACATCCAAAAAATATATGTGACCTCATTGAGGAATATGACATCGTTGTGGATGGAACGGATCATATTTCGATAAAATATCTCATCAATGATGCCTGTGTAATGTTGCATAAAACACTGATTTATGGAGCCATCTTTCAATACGAAGGGCAAGTAGCTGTATTTAACGTTATGGAGAATGGCATTTATTCTTGTCACTACAGAGACTTGTTTCCACATCCAGAAAAAAACATAAACGTCGCATCATGTAATGTTGTAGGTGTTTTAGGTATTTTGCCCAATATAATTGGCATGTTGATGGCAAATGAAGTTGTCAAAATACTAACGGGTATTGGAAAACCTTTGGTGAATCAATTGTTGTATTATAATATTAAAAATAACGATCAAACGATTTTTCGAATCGAAAAAAATATGGACAACACTGCTGTTTTTACCAGAAGTAGTATCGAAAGTGGGCAATATGATTTCTCTTGTTTTGGTGATAATTCACTGACGAAACAGCAATTATTAGACATGTTTTCTGATAAAAATAAATCTATTTTGATTGACGTAAGAGAAAGTTTTGAATCCCCAAATATTAAAGGATTTCCTTTTTTAAATATTCCAATTAATAAATTAGAAGAACAAAAAGATATACTTGCTTCTTTTGAAAACATTGTATTTATTTGTCAAACGGGCAATAGGAGTCTAAAAGCTTTCGAATGGGCAAAACAAAATCTCCCGGAGGTGGGCGTATTTCATTTTCAACCTGGTGTTCGATACCTTTAATCTTAAATCATTATGCACAAAAAGAAAAATGTATTTATTGATGGTCCGATTAGTCCTCAATTTATCATGAACTCCATATCCAGTCATAGTACTAAAACGGAAATTGGAGGGCATAATATTTTTCTAGGGCAAGTTAGGGCTGATAGTATGGAAAACAAAGTAGTATCGGGAATTGAATATACTACCTTTTTGGAAGTAGCTGACCAGAAACTATACGAAATCAGAGAAGAGGCATTTGAAAAATATGAACTTACATGTTTGCACATTTATCACAGTCTTGGTTTGGTCCAAACAGGAGAAATATGTTTGTTTGTTTTTACATCATCTAAACACCGAAAAGCAGCAATGGAGGCCTGTACTTTTCTAGTAGAAAAAGTGAAAAAAGAAGTTCCCATTTGGGGAAAAGAATGGTTTGACAATCAGGATTATTCCTGGAAACGAAATAATTAAACGTATGGTAGACATAACCCATAAAGTGTGGACGCTTCGAAAAGCTGTCGCTCAAGCAGTAGTTAAAGTAAGTAGTTTGGACACAATCCATGCTGTTCTAGAAAAAAAAGTGCCCAAAGGTGATGTTTTTGAAATGGCTAAAACAGCTGGATTGTTTGCTGCAAAAAAGACCAGTGAAATTATACCAGATTGCCACCCATTGCCAGTAGAGTATGCCCATATTTCTTATGAAGTCATCGGACTTACCATCGAAATCAAAGTGGAGATTCATACTGTTTATAAAACGGGTGTAGAAGTTGAAGCAATGCATGCCGCTTCCGTTGTTGCACTAACGATGTATGATATGCTCAAACCGTTGGATAAAAATATTGAAATTTTAACCATTAAGCTACTAGAAAAAACGGGAGGGAAAACGGACTATCAACACATCGTAGGAGAAGTGCCTGTGGGAATTATCGTATGTTCCGATAGTATTTCAAAAGGCGAAAAAGAAGACCGTTCAGGCAAAATGATCCAACAAAAAATGGAAGAATACCATGCACCAATATTAGAATATGTCATTATTCCAGATGATGTTTCTGTCATCCAAAGTACCATTCGTTCTTTGGAAAATGTAGGTTGTAAACTTATCCTTATAACAGGAGGAACAGGGTTGTCTCCTAGGGATGTGACTCCTGAAGCGGTAAGACCTTTGCTTGATGTTGAGATTCCGGGTATTGCAGAGGCGATTCGCTCTTATGGACAAGACAGAACCCCATATTCCATGCTGTCAAGGAGTATTGCTGGTTTTATGAAAGATACACTTATTATTGCTATGCCTGGATCTACAAGTGGTGTAAAAGACTCTTTACAAGCTATTTTCCCGGCTTTATTCCATGTATTTAGGGTTAAAAAATTTTTTAAACATGATCAATAAAAAAGACCCTTACTTAAAAGTAAAGGTCTTTGTGCAATCCTATCCTATATGTTATATTCTAAAAAGTAAGGTTTTTACTGAGGTAAAAGCACGTCGTTAATCACGTGAATCATACCATTTGATGCTGGAATAGAAGCGACTATTTCGCTACCATTTACATACGTTTTACCATCTTTTACTGTAATTTTAATTTTTTTAAGGTTAACTTGTTCGTATTCCTGACCGTCTTTAAAAAAATAATCTTTCAAAGAACCAACATAGGTATGGTATTCCAAGATATTAGACAAGTCCGCCTTTTTTTCTGGTTTTAACAAACCTTCAACCGTACCGGCAGGAAGTTTTTCAAAAGCTGCGTTAGTTGGGGCAAAAACAGTAAATGGGCCAACATTAGAAAGAGCATCGACAAGGCCTGCAGCTTGAACGGCAGCAACTAGTGTCGTGTGATCTTTACTTCCTACGGCAATTTGTACAATGTTAGGAGTGGAGGTTTCATCTTGTACAGTGGATTGTCCTACGCCATCTTCAGCAGTACCAACTTCAGATGATGACGCTGAAGCGGTATTACCAGCATTTTTACATGAAAAGCTAAAAGACAGCACAAAGGCAATAAAATAAGGGATTATTCGTGTCATAATGATTGATTTTTTATGTTACAAAGTACGGTATAAACCGATATAAATTTTATGCGTTGAATCATAAATCGTTATTTTTAATGTATTTCTGAGAAAAGGCTAAAAAAGCCATACTCAAACATAAAACTACACTGATGACCAATAAAGATTCATTGAGATAGGGTATTAAAATATAGTCAAAACTGCCGACGCCTTGAATCATTAGGACAAGCTCATTTGCGATAACGGCACCTGCAAAAACGGATAGTGACCATCTTGCAGTTTTTGAGATTGTGATATAGCCCTGTAAAACACTATATCCTAGTAAAAATAAGGTAGTAATGCCCAATAAAACTAAATGTAGGTAGGCTATGACTATGGCCCTAAAACCAAAAGCCAGATTACTCATTTCAGGAATAACACTACCAGTTTGTAGTAATAATTTAATAATTAATGCAAAAAATGATAAACCAAGGATCACAATGACCATTTTAGACCATTGGGTCTTTATATCTTCCCATGATGTAGAAACCATTTTTAGTAATCTGTAAAGTCCAAATAATTGAAGTATAACAGCGCTTATAGGTAAAAGTAAAACATACATTGGTAGATCATACCACAGTATGGATAAAATAAAAGCAGGGACACAGGCAAAAACAAATGACCAAAAAACCCTTGAATCTTCCCGAAAGGTTACAAATTGTCTTAGTGCTACCATCAATAAGCCCATGATAGCAAAAAAGAACCAACCACTATATTGGAAATGTAAGTAAAAATATATGGAACCCAAATAGAGGGATTGATCAAAGTTTTTAGTTGCCATCATCCAAGCTAAATAAAAGGTGCCTAATGAGGATAATACTTGGAATATTAAAGCTGCGGTAAACCACTTTGATGAAGGATTGTCGGAGGGAGATCTTTTTTGAACGGTGATATATTTCCACGCAAAATAATAACCTATAAAGATAGAAAGGGTGGAAAATGTTATGGAGATGGTACCATAACCTTGATATAAAAAGGAAAACAACATAGCAAACGACACCACTAAGTTTGACCATATAATTCGGTTAAACAAAAGATGTGTTTTGATGTCTTTTTTCAATACATTAACCAAAAGTGTATATAAAACATGCGAAACCCAGGCAGAAAAGGCAAAATGTGAGTGAGCATGTAAAATATGTTTTTGATTGAGAAATGGAAATTCAAATTCAATTTTATACCTCATTACTACACCCAATAAGGCTACTAACGAAAGATTAACAAGACCAAACCAAATAAAAGAACGGGTTTTATCAACCATAAAAAATGAATATTAAACCATTATTTAGAAACAAAGGTAGGTTCTATAAAAAAGCATATATATGATTAAAGTCATAAGCAATTAATAGTATACTTTATGATGTTTTAATTCTAATTTTTTTTTGACTTCCATTTTTTTAATTGTACGAATCACTGTTTCTACTCGCAATCCTACAAAATCTGCCATTTGTTGCCTAGTGTATGGAATCATAACTTTAGAATGAGAAAGGGTATTTGTTTTCTTATATTTATTGAGAAAACCTAATATTCTTTCTTCAGGATTAGAACTTGCCATGTTTTTATTCGTAAGCGTTTTTTCATAAATCCGCAAAGCAAAGCCTTGGATAAATGACATTTGAAGCAAAGGATATTCCTCTAATATTTTGAGCAATGTATCCTTAGATAATTGCAAAATAACACTATCACATTCTGCAACAGCACAAGCAGGATAGCTTACCCTTAAAAATAATGGTGGTTCACCAAAACTCTCTCCTTTACCAAAAAATCCTTGTGTATATATTCTGCCTTCATCATTATAGCAGCACATTTTTATTTTGCCATCCATAATTTGATGATAGTAACGACAAGCATCACCCTCGTAGAAAATTATATCTCCTTTTTTAAATTTTTTGGCTACTGCTCCCCAAGTAAATAGGATATCGACGTCTATATGCATGATCAAAAGATATGGTAAAACAAAAGTATTTAAAATACATCTGTTCTCCATGTGTAGAATCATTGCATCCAGTGATTTTCATCATCAACAAATGATTTTTATTTTTTTATATCATTTGCTTACAATAAGTTATGTATAGCCGTTCTGCCCTTATTTGTTTTCGAGAAAACGAATCATATTGTCAAAATAACTTATATCTTCACCTTTTTTGACAGCATTTTCCTTGGCTTCGTTGACATGTTTTACGGCAGTTTTTATGTCTCCTACTATCATCAGTACATGGCAAAGAAAATTGAGTGATTCCTGGTCACTCTTAATTTCGTAGACTTTTTCTGCATAGGTAACGGCATCTTTCAACATTTCTTTATTTTCTGGAAAAGATGAGATGATGTCTTTTGCTACGGTTTTTAAGACTTCTTCATTTTTAGAATCCATTTTCACAGTGCCTCGATATGCTTTGATAAATGCTTTTTCATCTCTAAACGTCTTGCTATACTGATATTTTGATTTCCACTCAAATGCTTCAGATGATGAAGGTACATTTTCTTTCATTTTTTGAACCGCTTCATCTACTAATGATGGAACTTCAAACTGAATCGCTTTTTCGACGGTGGTTTCACAGGCTTTTTTGATTTTTTGATCATAACTGTCCTGACCTACTAAGGGCAGTATTTTTGCCTTTTCATCGGTCAATAAAGTAAACAATCTGGAGTCCGCTTCCACAACAGCTTCAAAAATAAACAACAGTTTTTGTTCTTCTGTGATCTCAGGGTTACTACTTAAATAGTCATTTGAAATTTTTAAACTAGGCTTTCCAGCCATGTTGAGGGCTTTTACATAATCGAAAACCAAGGAATATTCTCTGTTACCTGCTTCGTATTGCTCTACATATTGACCACTCTGGTCGTTTGATTTTAAAGCATTTTCTCCCTGCGAAATCAATCCATCAGGTTGTTGCCCACCTGTTATTTTTTTAATTACTTTTCCATCTCCATTAAGAAAAAATAGGGTTGGATAGGCTTTGACAGGGTATTTATGGCCAAAACTAATGCCGTCTTCTTTTTCCATATCCAACTTAAGGTTGATGAAATTCTGGTTGAAAAAATTGCCTACTTTTTCTAAAGTAAACACGTTTTTTGCCATTCGAATACAAGGTCCACACCAAGTAGTATAAGAATCGACAAATAATAATTTGTTTTCAGCTTTTGCTTTGGCCATAGCTTCCTTCCAAGTGCCTTCAAAAAACTCGATTCCTTGACCGAAGGAGAAAAATGGAAATAATAAGAGGAGGAGGACATATTTTAATGGACGCATGATTTTTTTTATTTGCCTTTATGACTTCTTTTACATTGATATTACAACGAATTTGTAAGAAAAAAGTTAAACGTGAAGTCTATAAAATGATCTCCTTCAAACAAAAAATGTAATAACATTTTATCAATTACCTTTTAATCTTCTTTGTTTAGAATGAGGATTTCAACCCTTCTGTTTTTCTTTCGCAATAATTCTGTACTATTATCTGTCAAGGGTTTTTCTGCACCATAACCAATGGTAGAGATCCTTTTATTTTCCACTTTTTGTACAACTAATAATTGTTTGATTGTTTCGGCCCTTGCAGTCGAAAGTTCTTTTAAAGCATTTGAGTCTCCCACATTGTCTGTATGACCTTGAATTTCTATAAGTATTTCTGGATTAGCTAACATAAATTTTGCCAGTGTTTGTATAGTCGGAAGAGATTGAGGTAAAATATTGGCGGTTGACTGTTCGAACATGATATTCTTAAAAACGGCAGATACATACTTTTTATCTTCTTCCAAGTTGTTTTCTAAAATTTCTTTAAAAGGAAGCGTCTCCAATTTGATTTCTCTAGTATCTATAATGGAAGGCTGATTTGCTGTCAAAACTAAGGTAATTTTTTTGTGATGATAGCCACTTTCCCACATTTCTTGTGGATCGAATATGACATGGTCACTAGAAAAATTTCGATTTATTGCTTTTAGAATAATGGGTTTGTTTTCTGTTAGGGTGATGGTATGTTTGCCATCTCTAAAGCGAAAATAATTTTCATTTTCTTTTCCAAGCTCATATAAAGGCCCCCAATATAGTTCACCGGGCATGGGTTCTTGCGTTTGGCCATTAACGATTTGTAGTTCTAAAATCACTTTTATGTTTTTTTCTCTCAATAATGAAGCTTGGAAAATATCAAAACTACCATCTCGGTTTGTGCTAAATAGTAGTTTGGATGATTGATCAAATAAACGAGGGTACATTTCGTGATGTTTAGAATTTACAGGCGGTAAAAACGAAGTTACATTTTCCCAATGCAAGTATGAATTACCAACTCTCGTCGCCGTAAAAATATCTGTTCCACCTAAGGATTCAGGGCGGTCTGATGCAAAAAAGAGTGTTTTTTTATCAGATGACAATGAAGGTGTTATTTCGTTGAATTCAGTATTTACGCCGCTGAGTATTTTAAGAGGTTTTGTGTAATACATTTCATAAAGCCTTTCGGAAACGTACAAGTCCATGTCTCCTGATGATGACGGCATGGACAAAATTAAGACACTTTGGTCTGTGGAGGAAGTAAGATTTACATTACCACTTTTCACATGGAAACCTTCCATACTTAACGGCTGAGGGAAAGTAAATATTCCATTTTTCCATTGGGTAATAGAAAAACCTTTATCCAATCCTCCTTGTTCGTCAAACTGATTAATTACAATAAAGCGCCCGTGATTGTCAAAACGAGAACAAATGCTATTGGGCAAAGCATTATTGATTGGATGTTCTGGATGGAAAAGATCCCTAGGTTTTTTTGATAAGTCTAATACGACGGCCCAAATATCTTGGTTAAACGAAGAACTTACCACATCGTTTACTTCTTTTGACTCAATTTGTTTGTACACCCTGCGAATGGTCGAAAGGTAATCTTCTTCATTTAATTGGTTATACACATCTACGCTATCGATGATGAGTGTGTGATCAAAATCTGGTGACCCTATCCTAGTAAAAAATAAAAAATCTTCATCATAGGAAAGAATAGGACAAATTTCACCATATAATTCAGTATTGATGGGGAAGTCGTATTTCACTAAACTATGTTGAGTATAAACGAAGGATAGACTTATTAAATTAAGTAGAAAAGTAAAAGAAACTTTGATAATATAATTCACATTATTAGTTATATACACATTAATAAAAAATAATATATTAATGTTTATCAGAATATTAAATTGTTTTGTTAATGTTTTCAAAACGACAGGGCAATGATAACCAAATTATATATTTTAACGTTATAGTTTCAAATATTTCATGCATGAAGGTTTTTCTTTTTTCCTTAATATTTTTCTTTAGTTTGACCGTTTCAGCTCAAGTAAACCCTCCTGCTGGTGAAGAAACTAAAATTGCCGTTAATGGCCAGATTTATTCTGCTTATATAACACCTGATGGGGATACTTTGATTTTGGCTGACCTAGACAAATTACAAATAACGGCATTGCGCAAATTTGATAGTGATGACGATTATAAAAAATATATGAAATTTCGGAATTACGCCCAAGTAGTCTATCCATATGCCAAAGAGGCAATTCGGATTTTTCGCGAACTAGAATACGCTTCAAATCATTTATCTAAAAGAGAGAGAAAAAAGAAAATCAAACAGCTTGATGAGGAATTATCTAAAGAATTTGAAGAGCCGCTTAAAAACTTGACTAAGCTTCAAGGTAAAATCATGATAAAAATGATTGAGAAGGAAACGGGCCAACCTATGTACGAATTAATCAAAGGAATGAAAGGAGGTTTTTCTGCATTTTATTGGAATGCCTTTTCAAAATTATATAGTTACGATCTTTCAGAAGGATACAATAAAGGGGATTATCCGATTTTGGATGCGGTGCTCCAAGATTTTGATGTATCTTACCGAATTGAAAGTGGAACATCTTTGAAATATATTAAACTAAACCGAGGTAAAATTGAATAATTTGAATGTTGAAAAATCGGTTACATGGCAATGTCCTTCAAATCTAGCCATTGTTAAATATTGGGGCAAATATGGAAAACAATTGCCGCAAAATGCTTCTATTAGTATGACGTTAAAGGAAGCAAAAACGATCACTACTCTATCATGGGAATCTAAAAAAAATAATGACCAAAATATAGCTTTAAGTTTTTTATTTGATGGTGAAAAAAACAAAGCTTTTGAGTCGAAACTAACCAAGTTTTTAACTTCCATTGCGATAGATTATTTTCCTTTTTTGATGAACTACGAACTTACCATTATTAGTAAAAATACTTTTCCCCATAGCAGTGGTATTGCTTCGTCTGCTTCGAGTATGGGTGCTTTAGCTTTGTGCCTTTGTACGATGGAAAAAAATATCTTGCGAAATAATGTTTCAGACGTTGAATTTATTCAAAAAGCATCGCATATAGCACGTCTAGGTAGTGGAAGTGCATCTAGATCTGTTATTGGACATTGGGCTATGTGGGGGTTACATCCAAATTTTTCTGAGGCCAACAATGAGTATGCCGTTGACTTAACGCCGTCAGTGCACCCAATATTTAATTCTCTTAAAAACGATATTCTAATTGTTAGCGCTGAAAAAAAATCTGTTTCTTCTACTGCGGGTCATCAGCTGATGGAAAATAATCCTTATGCCATGGCAAGGTATGCACAAGCCAACCAACGAATTGTTCAATTGTATTCCGCATTGCAAACAGGTGATGTTGAATCTTTTGGAATGATAGCTGAAGCAGAAGCATTGACTTTACATGCATTAATGATGTGCTCCGAACCATCTTATATGTTGATGGAACCGGCATCATTGGCCATCATTAAAAAAATTAGGTCTTTTAGAGCTGACACCAAATTGCCTGTTTATTTTAGCCTTGATGCGGGACCGAACATCCACTTGTTATATCCTGAAAACATTTCATTGCAGGTTCAAACATTAATTGATCAGGATTTGCTATCCCAGTGTCAAAATTTTCAAGTCATCAGGGACGGAATAGGAGTGGGTCCATCAATTTTATAATATGGAATATAAAGTTTTATTGGTATTGATTTTTTCTATTGGTGGTTTTCTGTATTTCCAAAGTGCTCATGCACAATTTTTAAAAACAGCCGCATGTGCCAATCCAGATTTTGATAAAAAAGTTGATAGCTATCTTTCTTATAGTGTCCCGGTCATTAGTGTCAAAGAAGTTTTTGCCAATCAAGGATTATATACTTTTTTAGATGCTAGAGAAAAAGAGGAATTTCAGATTTCACATATCAAAGGTGCTAAAAATATAGGCTACGATTATATGGATATGAACGTGGTCAAAAGTCTTCCTAAAAATCAACCCATTGTAGTGTATTGCAGTATTGGTTACCGAAGTGAAAAAATAGCTGCACGTCTACGCAAAGAAGGATTTATAAATGTATTTAATTTGTACGGAAGTATTTTTGAATGGGTAAATGCAGGTTATCCTATATACAAGGGAGATATTCCAGTCAAAAAGTTGCATACGTTTAATAAGAAGTGGAGTCAATGGATGTTGAACCAACAAATTGAAAAAATATATTGAAATTTTTTGTTGAAAGTTTAACTGCACTTTTCAACCAAAATACGATAAGTTACTGTTTTTTATCCATTTAAACAGGAAGATCTATAGCACCATTTTTTTGTATTCTACAATGGTGTTGAATCCTTTTTTCTGAAAATAATTTTTGGTTTCGTCGGCGCTTTTGTCAGAAGTTACTAATACAAAATCACCACCCCAAGCGCCCAAAGACTTAACACTTCCCCAATAATCTGCAAATCTTTCCTCTTTTACTTTTTTGAAACCTGTATGAGATGCAATCACATTTTCATGTTCGTTGAGCAGTGTTTCAAATTCCTTAAGGTTTTTCACGGTTTGTATGTCTTCCGTAATTCTTGAAATCGTTTTTACAAGTGTTGTCTTGTTTTTAACCGCTTTTAAGTATTGTTTTATAGCTAGCTTAGAATCCATTTTTTGTCCAAGGTGAACAAAATAAAGATTGGAATGAAACGACGGAGAAAAGTCGACCTCAGTATAAGAAACTTCATCAGGCGAATTGATATAAGTAATAGGTCCATCTGCAAAGGCACAAGCAACGTCATAACCAGAACCGTCTTCCGTTTTAAAATATAATAAAAGTGGGTTGACGTCCGCCCATTCACCAATAAGATATATTAAAGTACTACTAGAACCAAGACCCCAATCGAGCGGAAATTCAACTTGGGTTTCAATTTTAAAGCCATTCCATTGGGATAAAAACTCAGAATTTAAGCGAACGGCATTTTTTAAAACGTTTTGAAGAAAAATAGAAATTTCTTCATTGGAAGTTTGAACTGGTGAAAAATCAAAAAGTGAAATGGTAGAATCAAACCATATTTTACCATTCATGTCTAGGCTTTCCCAAATAAGGTCAGATGATGTAGTCCTTTTAATGGTTAATTTTTGCCCAAGTTTTGTAGGAAGAGCCAATGCCTTAGCTCCGTCCAAAACAGCATACTCTCCAGTAAGTAAAAGTTTGCCTCTCCCGTGGTGTTTTGTTTTGATATGCCCCAAGTTTTAGTTACGCAAAACTAAATTAATTATTTGATTCATCATAAAAATGTAACTGTATTATTCTAAAAATGTAGGATTTATATATTGACATTATTTAATACGAAATTTTGCCTATCCAAGTAATATTAAAACTCGTTGTATTTTTAAGTATTTGACATTAGATTACAATATTATTTTTAATACTGACATGAACAGTTTTTGATAATAACTTTTATCGTAAAAGGATGATTATTAAAATTTTCTCCAAATAACGGAGCAGTATTGCGTTATGGTATAATACAAGAGAATGATGAAGACCCATGAAATAGAAAACTTATCAATTTTTGTTTTGCCACGTCATTTTCAAATATTTTTAGAATGAATCTAAATAGTTGATGTTTTTTTAAACTTTGGAACCAACATCATTGTTATTGACAAAAAATAAAGGTAATGGAAGCCATCAAAAGCCCCGTCATGTTATATACGGAACAAACACCAAATCCGGAAACGTTAAAATATGTGACCAATAAAATGTTGTATCGAGGTACAGCTGATTTTAAAGAAGCATCCATAGCGCAAGAATGGTCATCATTGGCGGACGCACTTTTTCAGTTTCCTTATGTAAAAGGTGTGTATATATGCAATAACTTTGTGACGATTACCAAGGAATATACCTACCAATGGGAAGACATAATGCTTCCTTTGAAAGAGTTTTTAAAGGCTTACGTAAGCGAAGAAAAATCGATTATTACCGAGGGTTTTGAAGAAGCTATGAAAGAAATCGAAAAAGAAAGATCTAATGTAGTGTATACAGGTGATGAAGCCATTCTTGTAGAAAAAATCAAAGAATTGATAGACACCTATGTTAAGCCAGCAGTCGAGATGGATGGTGGAAATATAGAATTCAAATCCTTTGATAATGGGGTAGTTACCGTTGTCCTCCAAGGAGCGTGTAGCGGCTGCCCTTCTTCAACCGTAACTTTAAAGTCAGGAATCGAAGGTATGCTAAAGAGAATGGTACCTGAAGTCACAGAGGTGGTCTCTGAAATGGGATAAAATGGATGATAGATCGATTGATTTACAATTCGTTTTAAATGAAACTCAATATGTTGTAAAAGAAGCAGGAGAATTTATTCGTTCGCAGCGAAAAAAATTCAAACAAGGGGACATAGAAGAAAAAAGTGCAAATTCACTTGTTACTTATGTAGATAAAACGGCAGAAAAAATCCTAGTAAGTGGATTGGCTGCTTTACTTCCCGAAAGTGGTTTTGTAACCGAAGAAAATACAACCACTCAATCAAATCAATACTTTACTTGGGTCATCGATCCTTTGGACGGCACAACCAATTTTTTATACGACATTCCTATATTTTCTGTAAGTGTGGCTCTGCTTAAAGACGGAGTTCCAGTCTTAGGGATTGTTTACGAAATTGTCCAAGACGAATTATTTACCGCAATTGCTGGATTGGGTGCATATCTTAATGGAAATCCAATAAAGGTTACCAACGAAAAAGAGACAAAAAACGTCGTTTTTGCTACTGGGTTTCCCTACGAAAAGGAAAATTTGACTAAAGCTCATTTTAGTTCGCTGGAGCTTATCCTAAGTCAGACCAGAGGAATCAGAAGACTAGGATCTGCTGCGGTAGATCTTTGTTATGTCGCTTGTGGTAGATTTGGCGTGTATTACGAATTAGATTTAAATCCTTGGGATGTTGCAGCTGGAGGATTGATTGTTGAAGAAGCTGGAGGAATTGTTACGGCTTTAAAAGGTCAACAGTCTTGGCTTACAGGTAAAAATATCTTGGCTTATGCTCCAAACTTAAAAGAAGGTGTATTCCAATTATTGGTAGATTTTAGAAATCATTCTTCGTAAAAAGGAGGTTGGTTGTTTTTTCAATTGGACATACAACATAGTCGCATTGTGAAATGTCATGGTGGATTCCTATTGTCTCAATTTTTTTTAATCCAATGAATGACTGATTTTTTTTTATCACACGATACATGACATAATTCCAATCTTTTAGCATTTTTTCAATTTGTTGTTGACGCAACCACCGATCTTTATTATCCATAGAATATACAGGCAATATTTCGAGCATTATTAGTGGACGATCTTGTTGAATACGATCAGAACAAGTGTCCAACACTTCGTATTCAACACCTTCAACATCAATTTTCAAAATTCCTATTTTTGGAATGGGGTATTTTTTCTCCATTTCAATCAAAGAACTTTTGTTCACTATTTGTTGTGAGAATATTTTTTCCCCTGGTCTAAATGACTGAACCAAAGAAGCGGAACTATCGGTATGTTTGTCACTGTATAAAAACAAAGGTGATTGACCGGTTTGATTTGATAAAGCTACAGGTATAATCACTACATTTTTAATAGAATTTTTAGCCACTAACATTTCTGTATATTGGACGCAGGAAATATTTGGTTCAAAACCCACATACTTTATTTCGGGATTGATGGATTTTATTTTGAGAAGTGTTTGGCCTGTGTTTACACCTACATCCAGAAAACAACCATGTGAAAATTGTATCACTTGTGGTAGAATATCCAACATCCATTTTTCTGGCAGGAATAAATGTTCGTAACCAACACCATGTAAAATGGGAATGTGGAAAGTTGATTGCCTTAAATTCACCTTTGACATTAAATTAAAATGAGGCAAAAAGCCCAATTTATTGATCAATTGAATCATTTTAATTTTCATATAGATTTAGTTTTGGCCAACATTATATGGCACCAATTTTTGATGTAAACACTGGGAACTTTTAACGAAAATAAGATAAAAGCTACCAAATTGGTAAAATTGACCTTGAGGTAACTGTTATTTTCGTATTTTCTGGATGATACTTTGGCTGGGAGATTAATGAGGCAGTAAGCAATTTTTTGTTTTTTAATTTTTCTAAAAAAGGAAAAATCTTCCATAATGACAAATTGTTCGTCATATCCACCTATTGCTAAAAAAGTTTCTCTATCTATAAAATGAATCTGGTCACCGCCTCCAGCAAACCAGCCGTCATTTTTTGTAAATTGGGCATTAATACGCAACCAAAAATTGTCAGGGGAAAATTGATAACTAAAAAATCCAAATTTAAAGCCTTGTGCATTTTTTTGTAGTATGGTGGTAAATGTAT
>JBATMZ010000128.1:0-2005 GCA_049290115.1 Saprospiraceae bacterium
TCTTACTTGCGCCGCACCCTGCCAATCAATTTCCAATAGTATGTCGCGCCCGTTCAAAATCTCAGCTTCAATCCAGGATTGTGAAGTGCCATAGAGATTGCCATATACCTCGGCGCTTTCTAAAAAGTCACCATGCTTTGCCATATTCAAGAATAATTCACGGCTCACAAAATGATAGTCTTCCCCCTCGGTCTCGCTTGGGCGAGGCGCTCGCGTGGTGTAGGAAACAGAAATATCAACCTGTTGATTGCTGGCCAGCAGCGAGCGGACCAGACTGGTTTTTCCAGCACCCGATGGTGCACTGATGATAAAGAGATTTCCTGGCATGTTTTCTGGGAATGAAAATGGAATAACTTGATACTTTTAATTTACTTAAGCCTCTTAAAGCCCCATCAATATACGCAGGTAAACGATGGGGACAAGGGCTTGCTACGCAAGTTTAACGTTAAAAAGATAAGCGCGTAATCTCTTTTGCCCCTTCCTTGCCGTCAATTGTGTAGGTAAATGTGGCGCTCGAATAGTTTTTGAAGTCAAATGTTCCAGTCCCAACCGACGATACTACAAGTTGACTAGGGTCGTACGTTGCACCTAAGTAAGTGCCTGTGGTCTTGTAAATTGGGCCAGAGTATTCTGTAGAACTTAGCCATTGTCCCGGCTGGAGCGTATACCACGTCGGTTGACCCGCTTGGTCATACACAAACCACGTGGCAAATATTCGGTCACTGGGGTGTTGCATGATGCTGAAGCCCATGCCGGATTCCTGTGGGTTCCACCAGTGGTCGGTATAGTCAACGAGAGGAAATGGCCCGACTTTAGTGGCATAGCTATCGGCGACAGTAAATTGTGCCGAACCCAACTGCGATGCTTGGAGGGCGATGCCAGTACTTGTGATGCGTGTGAGAAAAAATTTGACACTGAACACCCCTGATTGAAACTGCCCCAGTTTGATGTTAATGGAGGGAGACGGCACAGCGAAGTCTATGCAGGACTCGAACGCGCTAAGATCAACTCTAATAGTAGAGTCTACCTGTGTGACTTTTGTGACTTTAGTCTGACCCGGATGCCCACATGTGATGAGATTTATGCTGGCTACGATTGACTCAAAGTTCGTTGGGCTCGCAGGAAATATTGATATATCTCTTGCAGGAAATATTGCTACGTTTTCTGCTTGAGTTGTTGTCATTACACCGAAGGTCATTCCGATCAAGAGTACTCTCTTGGCAAATAAGGAACTGCTTAACCAGAAATCGCCCATGACGTTTCCCGCATGCTTACACAAGCGCCTTAAGCTCCCTGCCAAAAGATAAAATGACATAGGTATCCTCTTAGCGTGTCTGATTTTCATAATAAGTGACATTTGATTCCCAGGATTAATATGTGGCAGCACGGCTGCCATTACTCAGATAGATATAGCCGAGAGTAGTTAAATTTTGAGTGTACCCTTGGTTCGCCATTATGGTTTGCTGTTGTGCGGAGAAATAGCGCAGTCGCCCCGAGTTTATTGTTGCACGATGTAAAGAAAGTATGGGCGCTGTATTTTAGGCCTTGTCCTTAGTGGAATTACACCACTATTTAGACTGAATTTCATATTGGGACAGGTTCTAGGTTGCTGTTCGACCCGAGACAAGGTAATATTTCCGCCCTTTCGCCTTATGTTTTTTGTGGGCATAGATTGTATGGATAGCGCTGTGGCGATGAGTGTCGCCACTTTTTTTGGGGTTAGAGATATTTAATGAGGAACAACGTGTGAGTCATTCTTCGTTGCCGGTCCAGCAGGGTTTGTATGATCCGCGCCATGAGCACGATGCTTGCGGAGTGGGCTTTGTCGCGCATATAAAGGGTAAGCAGACCCACGACATGATATGCCAAGGATTGCAGATACTAAAAAATCTTACTCATCGCGGTGCGGTGGGCGCTGACCCCTTGGAGGGCGATGGCGCAGGTATTCTTATCCAGATTCCAGATGCATTTTTGCGTAAATCATGCGCTGCACAGGGCGTGTCCC
>JBATMZ010000129.1:0-2451 GCA_049290115.1 Saprospiraceae bacterium
GGCAGGAAAGAATAACGAATACAATCGGGTAAGAAAACGGCAGGCGCTTGCGAACCGTTTTCCGAACCGCCAACAGAAGGAACACGGCCCCGTAGCTCAACTGGATAGAGCACCTGACTTCTAATCACCCCATGCCGGTGTGCTGACCATCGCCGATGCGGTTTTTACCTAACAAAATCAGTATCTTCGGTTGAACATCCCCGCCGTTGGATGCCATGCAATTGCATAGTTGATTGCATGGAGACCAGCATGGCGACGGCAGAAATGAAGTTTACGAAGGGTGCGCTGGAGGACGCGGCACACCTCGGCGGGCAGGCAACGCGGTTTCGTGACCCACGCTATCCGAACCTCTACCTTGAGGTTGGCGCACGGTCTAAAACGTGGCGGTTTCGGAAGTTTTGGAAAGGTCAGAACTTCACGGAGGCGCTTGGCAACTGGCCGCAGATGAGCTGGATCGAAGCGTCCCAAGAAGCTGCTGTGCGGTCAGATGGTATCGAAGAAAAGGGTGTCCTGATCAAGGATGCTGGCCCGCGCAATGCGCCTGAGATTACGTTGCGGGTCGCACTTGAACAGCACGTCACGAAAGCACTCGATCCGCGCCAGCGCAACGTGTCGGCTGAGACTGCTACTGGCTATGCCGACATGCTGCGCCTGCACGTCCCCCGGTGGCTCGACATGCCCATCACGGACATCACGCGGCAGATGATCAACGAGAAGATCAAGGCAATGGCGAACAAGCCGACGACGGCAAGCTGCCTGCTGCGCACATTGTCCGCCGTCTACGGCACCCAATTGGCCTATCGGGACGACGGCTACGACCATGCCCCGACCTACCGCGTGAAGGGCTATGAGGCGCGGTCGCGGGAACTGCTGTTCGACGAGGCGAAGCGGTGGCCTGCACTTGATGCCATCGCAAAGGTGCCGAACATGACGCGCCGTGCCGCATGGCTCGCGCTGCTGTTCACGGGCTTTCGGATGAGCAACGTCCGCGCCTTGCGCTGGTCTGACATTGACTTCGACGAGGGGATGCTGACTCTCGAACGGATGAAAAACGGCCTCAAGCGCACGTTCCCACTGTCTGACGCGGCGCTTGAAGTCTTCCGCCTCACCCCTCGCACCCACGATCAGATCGTCTTTGAGGGGCGGCACTATGGCAAGTCGATCACAGGGCTGCGTCAGATCGACGTTGAGGGGCAAGACGTCAACAATGGCGGTGTGTTGCGGCCTCACGACACCCGGCACCTGTTTTCGTCAGCGGCTGCAAAGGCGGGTCTTTCAGGTCCAGTAATCAACTGGATGCGCGGGGATGTGACCATCATGCAGGGTGCGGCTAGCCGTTACATGCACGATCTTGGATCTCACGCCGATGCGAACGCCATCGCGAAACAGATCGTTTCCAAGTGCGGTTCTGCTTTGACAGTTGCAGAGTTGCTGACGCGCGCTTAAGTTGACCTCACTTGCCTCCTCGTCGCGGGCGTGACCTGCCGTGACGTGAGGCCGACCCCAGCAGGGTAACTCGTATCCGAGTTACTACGGAGCAGGACAGCAGGGTCGGTCATCGGGTGTTCAACAAATGAGCATCATATGACCGAACGCGACCTCATTGCCGAACTGCGGGCATCCATCGAAGCGCAGTCCCATCCCGAAATCATGACGCCTGCACAGGCTGCGGTATTTCTCGGCGTGTCCGAGGACTATCTCCGCGACCATCGCAAGGCGCAGTCTGGCCCGCCGTATAGCCAGCCCGCGACCAAGATCGTGCGCTATGAGCGCGCGGACCTTATCGCATGGCTCCGCCGTTCGCGCGTTGCCGCGTGAAATGACCGAGGCAAGTTGGTTCTCGCCTCGGTCGGTTTCATAAGCGCAAAGCAAGTCGGGATAACTTGCTTATATCAAATGCTTGCGCGCTGATCGACATGAATTGAAGAACCAGCTTGTCCGCTTTTAGGACAAGAAAATGGAAGAACTCAAAGAACTGGCCGAACACCATCGGCTGATCCCGCTGCAAAGTGGAGCGAAGGGCAAGCAACCCCGCGACCGTGGATGTGCGAACCGCGATTATACCTTCAGTGAGATCGTCGAAAATATCACGACGGGCAACAACGTCGGCATGATGATCGAAAAGGGCATGGTGGACGTCGATTTGGATTGGCCGGAGGCGCAACGGCTTTGGCCAATGTCTCTTGAAGATGATAACTCCCTTAAGTGGGGTCGGAAGGGTTTGATTACCCATCACGTATACCGCTGCGCCCTTGAGACGCCACTGAATTTTGAGTTGCCCAACGTAGTTGGCGCACCTGAAATGAAGGGCGCGCATGGACGGATGATCTTGCAGTTGCGCACGTCTTCGACAGGCGAACCCTATCATGTAATGATCCCACGGCGTTGTTGCGCAACTCACGCTTGAGGCGTGACGCCCCCTTGCCCCATTGAGTTCATGCCACGCGGACG
>JBATMZ010000130.1:0-1754 GCA_049290115.1 Saprospiraceae bacterium
CAGTTGCACATTCGATTTTTGCAATTATCCGGTGACTTTTGAAGGCAATTGCAACGATAACATTGTGATGAATTGCAAAATCAAAGACGGTACGGGCTACTGGTCTCATGCCGCATTCAAAACATCACGAGATGTTATTCCGTGGTTGCTTGACGCTAGTTGTGGTAGTTATGGCAGGTATCTGGAAAACGTAGGTATCCATATCGCACCCAATGCGGGACAAGTGACCCAAGGTAATATTGTCTGGAAAAACACCGTGGAAGGTGTGGTTGGTGGAATCAGTTTAGGCTTTCCCAATGGATCGATCATGACAGAGAACGATATTTATGAAAACAAGGTTTCCTGGTGCTACGATGGTATTGATGCTGTAGCTGGGCAACGAAATGCACGCATTTGGCGCAATGAAGTCAGCCATTGTCCGGTTGGGACATCGCTCATTTTTAGGGAACAAAAACCAGTATATATTTTCCGAAATGTGTATCACCACCTTGACCAACGGAAGAATTATCGAGACGACCCGAATTTTCAAGATTGTAACAATACCGCAACCCACCAGTCATGGTCCACTGCTCTTAAATTGAATGCCGGGACTGAAACCGACCCAAATGACCTGATTTACTTCATTCACAATACGGTACACTCCAATGAACCACTCGCCTTCAACCTATATCTTTGGACGCCAACATGGAAATTGTTGCAACTACGCAATAACATATTTTACAGTGAAGGGGAATCCAATTTTATGTTCGACGGCGTCATGAACCAGCCAACGTATAGTTTCGAATCAATCGGCAACAATGTAGTAAACGCAGGCAACAATGTAAAGGGCATCGTCCGCCCAATTCACGGGGGGCTTAACGAGTGCTTTGAGTACGAAAATATGGGAGATCTGGAAAGTGGTCTGTCTGGCACAACGGGAAGCTCTTTTTCTTTTTTTGAAAATACGCTGAATGAATTACCACATTTTGTTGACCCTGAAAATGAAGACTTTCACCTCCTTCCCACCAGCCCATTGATTAACCAAGGATTGCCCGTACTGGGCTTCAACAATCAATTTGAAGGCATTGCACCAGATATTGGGGCTTTCGAGTTGGCCGATTCCATTGTTTCCGTGCAACCAGTTATATTGCTTGAAACGGGTTTGGTTATTTTTCCGAACCCTTCAACAGGTGAGTTTTTTGTACGGTTCAATTCGCCGGGCGGTGTTGCGGACTTGCAGGTATGGGATTCGCAAGGCAGGTTGCTTGCTGAAAAACATGTCTCTGACTTGCCCTCAGGCATGCAAACGCTTGGGGTTAATATTTCAACATTTCAAACTGGGGTCTATTTTTTAAAAATTTGGTCTGCTGAAGGAATAGCGACAGGACGATTAATGAAAAAGTGAGAACAATGCACACAACGCCAACCGCCGCCAAGCCCAACTCTCAAAGCCAACGCAGGCGGCGGTATGCGTGAGTGCCGCCGTTAGCGGTCATTTTGAAAACCGACACTGTCAAACAAAAAGAAAGTAATCAAAGATGAACTTAAATCAAATTACAATTCCTTCCTTAGACCTCGAAAAATCTATACCTTTTTATGAAACACTTGGACTAAAACTAATAGTAAAATCGCTACCTCATTATGCAAGATTTGAATGTCCAGACGGAACTTCAACATTTTCAATACAACAAGTAGAAACACTAACAACAGAAAACGGAATACACATTTATTTTGAGTGTGACAATCTTGACAAATATGTTAGCGAACTATTAGAC
>JBATMZ010000131.1:0-38640 GCA_049290115.1 Saprospiraceae bacterium
AAAAAACGGCGGGATTACGAGAGTCTGTAGCGCACAAAGCCGAAGAATTTAAAGACAAAGCGGAGGAAATGGCAGAAGAAGTTGGTCATAAAATATCAGAAACCGGACATAAAGTTTGGGATAAAGCAGAAGATATTGTAGAGTCAGCAGGTGATTTTGTAGAGAAAGCGAGTGATAAAATCAAAGAATCTAGTCAAAAAGCTTGGGATAAAGCAGAGGAATTTGTCGAATCAGTAAATGACAAAAAAACAGAAGCTACACAAGATTTTAAAAATAGCAGCGATGATTTGGTTAAGTTAACTGAAACACCTGACGAACAAATTACCAATACATCGGGTTCTCACCAAGATATTTGGGAAAAAACTGGAGATTTTGCGGAAAAAGTAAGCGAAAAAGTAGCCCATGCTGGTAAAGAAGTTATGGAAAAGACGTCGATTATAGCAGAAAAAGTGGCAGAAAAAGTTGTAGAAACTAGCAATAAAGTTTGGGATAAGACGAGTGATCTTTCCGAAAAAGTGGGTGAAAAAATGGCTGAAGGCAGCGAAAAACTTTGGGAAAAAGCTAAAGAAGTTGGTGGGAAAATAGATGATAAAATTGACGAAACATTAGAAAAAGCAAACAAAATGGAAGCTGAAGACGCTGCCAAACCTAAAAAAGAGTTTTCCGATGACACTTTAGATGCAAGTGGTAACCTTTTGGATGGTAAAGACGATTTTTTTAAAAAGGCTTCACATTATGCCGACGGTCACTATGATGCTTTTAGTGAAGGAAAAGTTGACATAAAACAAACAGCAAATGCCCATACCGAAGAACAAAAGTCAAAAGAAGATGATGATTTTGACGGGTTGATTGATGAAGCCATCGAAGTTAAAGATTGATTAAAATTAATATTATTTAATCCCTTGAAGCAGCGAATGATATAATTTTTGGTTCTAATATAAAAAGACATATAAATGTCTCCTCTTATTTTAAACAGCGTTACGGAAAAAGAATTAATACAGCTTTGTATTAGGGGAGATCGTAGTAGTCAAAAAAAAATATACGATGTACATGCACCCAAAATGATGGCTGTTTGTCTACGATATGCCAAAAATAAAATAGAAGCTGAAGATATTTTTCAAGAAGGATTTATTAGAGTTTTTAAACATATTGGAACATTTGCTTTTGAAGGTTCCTTTGAGGGGTGGATTAGAAGAATCATGATCAACACCGCATTAAAATACAATAGTAAAAAAACACTCGGTTGGAACTTGGAATCACTAGATAATATTGATTATCATGACAAAGTAGAACCTAGCGTAATATCTTCTTTAAGTGAAGAAGAAATAATTCATTACATCAGCGAACTCCCTCAAGGATACAGAATGGTATTTAATCTGTTTGTAATAGAAGGTTTTTCCCATAAAGAAATAGGTGAAATGATGGAAATTGAAGAATCCACATCTCGTTCACAACTAGTCAAAGCTAGGAAAATGTTACAGCAAAAATTAACAGACATCCTAAAAATGGTTATTTAACATATGAGCTTAAATCACTTTGATAAACAAATAAAAGATAGAGTCCAGTTTCATCAAGCTGACATAAACCCTAGTTTATGGGATAAGATTGAATCAAATCTTCCCAGAGAAAACAAAAAAAGGTATGTATCGATGTATTGGAAGACGCTTAGTCTTATGATAGTTTCCGTTGGACTGGTGGCAATCTACTACTATACTTCTTTTTCAATTTCAGAAAACAAACTTCCAAAAACACATGTTACTCCATCTTCTCAAAATGTGTTTGCTGCAACAAAACAAGTAACTTTACCTTACCATAACAATGAAATAGAAAAAAATAATCTGCCTAATAAAAACCAACCAGAAGCATTTTCTTTGAATGAAAAAAACTATGCAACCACATCTAAGAATATAGTAATAGCAAAATCTGATTTTGACACAGAAGCGTCGGGTATGGTTTTTCAGCCAACTGAAAATAATGCCCAAGTGTCTTACGAGACAACTGCTGCCGCTAATAATTTTGGTCAGGAGAGTACATATTCTTTTCTCAATAAAAAGAAAAATTTTGTTTTTTCAGATAACAGCTCCGAACTTTCTTTATTAAATACGAAAAAAATTGTAGTCAAAGATCATTGTCTTGAAGGTTTTGACAAAAACAAACAAGGATTAATCTTTGAGGCATTTTACGGTCATGATTTTCCTATAAGACATTTGCGCGCTACTTCATCAGAATTTAAGGACTTAGTACTTGCTAGACAAAATACCGAAAGTCCACTGTATGCCTTTTCTTTAGGCGCTAGACTGGGCTTTCATGTTTCTGAAAATTTCCTGTTGCATACTGGTGTGACTTACAGTCAAATCAATGAAAAATTTGAATATGTCGACCCAGAATCTTCTCAAACTAAGATCGTAAAAACTACCTTATACATCAAAGATGGTCAAGGTAATATCAAAGACAGCACATTTACTTTTGACACCATTTTCATTCCAGGCACCTTGATTTATCAGATTAAAAATCAATATTCAATGGTGGATATTCCTTTATTGATTGGATTTCACGCCATCAAAGGCGACAAGGTTAATCTACATCTGAACGTCGGAGTTTTAGCTAATATTATGTTTGAAAAAAGTGGTATGGCATTGGAAAATAATCAATATAATGTAAAAAACTTTTCTGATGCCTCTTCAAATTCCTTCAACAATTCTCTTGGGATTTCAAGTTATGCGGGCGCACAGTTTTCCTACAATTTATTCGACAAGTTAAGTGTATTTATTGAGCCAAATGTTAGAATTCAACATAGAGGACTTACATCAAAGGATTATCCAATTGTCCATAAATACATAATTGCAAGCTTTAATACTGGTGCTAAGTACAATTTTTGAAAGACAGGCAGCGAAAAGCTTAATAAAAGCATCTTTTAGAGTGTATCTTTCAAATGTTGAAATTCGATGAAATTATTAAATATTTTTACCTTAGTCTTCTTTTTGTTTTTAGTCTCATGTATTAAAAATGAAGAAATTTTCATTCCATCCCAACCAACGGAGGATCCTGCTTTTCTGTATTCTCAATCGTTCAATAATCCAACGCACTATTTGATAGAGTGTGGAAAAACCACACAATTTTTCATAACCGATAATCAAAGTATTCTAAAAATACCTGTTGGCAGCCTTTTGGATCAAAATGGAAATATTTTTGTTGGTACAGTCGAAATGGAAATTATAGAAACGAACAACCTAGCTGATTTAATTCTTCAAGGTAAAGTATATGTAGTTCAGAATCAATTGATCAGTAGCAAATGGCTATTGTATCTTAATTTTAAGGGTCATGGAAAGGAATTATTGATTAATCCACTGGAACCCATTGAATGGTTTACAAATATATCTAGCGAAGAAACCAGTAGCTTCATTTACGAAGAAGTGACCTCGGAAAATAAACTAAAAAATTGGGTGCAAAAATCTTCTGCACCTATTCAAAATTGGAATGTAGAACAGGATGATTGGATGGCATCAGGTAGTGGTTGTTCATTTACAATCTCGAAGAAAGGATGGCATTTAATTGGAAATCCAATGACTTTTGAAACAGAAAACGAATCCAGATTATGTGTTAAAGCAAATTCATCGTTTACTTCTCACAATAGCATCGTATTTGCCATAATAAATGACCATTCTATAGTTTTACCTCTAAGTCATTTATTAGATGAGGGTTATTATTGTAAAGACATGGTAAAGCTCCCATTAAATTCAGGCATAAAATTTGTTTTAATCTCATATCAACATGATGGAAAACATTATTTTACCGAAGCAACAACAAAAATAGATTCACCAATCGTACAAGAAATGAACCCCGAAATTAAAACTCTTGAAGAAATTGTCCGGAGACTAAAAGGGTTATAAGATAAACTGTATTTTTTTTCGTAATTAGGAGTCGCCTGTCTGAAGTAAAAGAATTTTGGGCAGGCGTTTTTCATGTCTGATACCTGAGAATAAAGTTATAATCCACTGTATTTAAGATAAGTTCTACGCCTCGAAGGAATTCTTCGTTGTTCCTTGATTTAAAGAATGTCTTGATACCCAAATTTGTTATATGAATATTTTCAAAGACTGTTGAAAAATGCAAACTTAAATGGCGAAATAAAAAAACACATTTCGGAAGAAAATGATCCGAAATGTGTTTTAGTCTTTCAGTAGTAAAATAATCTGATTTACTTCAACCCACAAGATTATAAGTCTCTAGATCCATTAGATTGGAACGCATACCGAATCGTATACTTGATTTTGGTCGGAAGTACAGGAGGTACAACTACGTTCCCATTATCGTCCGTTGGCTCGCCTTTCACAATTTCCATTTTTGCATATTTCCCTTTAGCCGTTTTAAAAATAAATACTTTTCCAGCTTTAGGAGTAAATGAATGGGTAAGCGGGTCATAAGTATACCATTCGTCTTTGATGGCTGTGTCCAAACCATTATCTTGCTTATATCCAGACTCAGGTGCTGTCGTTACATTATCAAAAGTATTATCAACAATGACGACTCCGCCTTCTCCTTTTCGGTTAGTTCCGCCATTCACTTGGAAAAAAACAAGTTTTAAACCAAAATCCCAGGAAGTTGAATTGGCCATATCATTCTCGGTGACGACAGTACCTTGTTCAAAATTAAAGTAAGAATATTCTCCAGTCTGGCTTGACGATACCACTAATTCATGGGTAGTTACGTCTGGGGTGCTATCAACATCTTTTGTACATGAAGCTAGACCTAAGCCCATGATGGATAGAACAAATAATAGATTTAAATTCAAACGATTCATTATATTAATATTTAAAGTTTTGAAAAATTACACATAATAGTTGCAATAAAATGAGTGCCCGGCATTTGGGGCGAATTCAATTCATCTTGATGATTTAAAATATTATTAGCCGCTAATTGGACCATGATCTTTTGATTGATATGTTTTTGGATACTCACATTCGCGTTAACAAATCCTTGCGCAAATTCTTCATCCATATTGGCAAAACCATTTCCATCCATATCAACAACTCCCCATCGACTTCGGTAAACAAGTCGAGATGTACCTCCCCATCCCGAATTTGAGTTATTGTAAGCCACTTTTGCATTAAACATGTGAGGGCTTCTTCCAAGTAATCCAGTGTAGTCATTCCATTTCATGAGCCGAGCACTTCCCAATGGGGTATCTCTTCCATAAACTTCGTTATTTTTAATATTATTGAGAATGGCTTGTTCTCCAGAAAATAAAAACTGATACCCAACATTCCATACTATATGCTTTTTAAATGCTCCAGAGAGGTTACATTCTAATCCAGTTGTAAAAGCCCTTTTGGTATTTTTATAACTAAAGACAAATGATCCGTTGGGCTGAATTGCTACAGGCAAATAATTAATGAGATTCGTAACATCATTATAAAAAATATTTACATCAAATCGAACATCATTGGAAGGTAGTTTTTGATGATAAGCTACATTAAATCCGTGAGACACTTCAGGTGATAAGGTCGAAATCTGATATGCTTCTGGTAATATCACAGAAATAAGTCCATCACTTTTTTCTTTTTCTAAAGTTTCGACGGAAAATTCGTTGGTTCCATATATTCTGTACCCTTGTGCCGCAGGATTAGCATAGGATAAATAAAGTTGCCTGAAATCAGGCGCTTTAAATCCACTTCCATATGAGAGGTTTATATGGCTTTGTTCGGTAAGCTTATATTGCACGGAAACTTTAGGGCTCACTCGACTCGAATAGGCAGAGTTATTATCGTAACGCAAACCAGGAATTATGATCCACTTGCTTCTATATTTCCATTCCATCTGCATAAATAAATAGGAAACATCCTGGGTTTGTTTCTCACGGTATCTTTTGGTTTGTACTGCTTGGTTGATATACCCAATGCCGCCAATTAACTGAAAGTTTTTAGTAAGATCCCAGTCGGATTGTTTTTCAATTTTAAACATCTCTTGGATAAAATCATCCGCATAATACGCTTCACCTGTTTGTTCAATATTCAACTGTTGGTCATATCTATATTTGCTAGCATAAAGTCTCAAAGTAGAGGTAATTTTATCGTTCCACCTGTGATTCAATACAGGATTAACGTTTATATCCGTAGTTATTCCTTCACCCAATATTTCCTGACTTTCGTTATTAATCATAAAAGTTGACCGCTGTATTCCTCGAAAAAATCGATTGCTCCAAGTAAGACGGGTTCTATCTGTAAATCGGTACGTCCATCTAATCTGTCCTACATAATCCTGGTGAGGATCAATGGTTTTCATAGAAGTTTCAGGTGTCAAGTCATAACCATTGGATACGTTTGCATTAGCAAATACATATAACGAGGATTTGTCGATTTCTCGATTAAAAGAGCCAAATAAATCGGCCATTCCCATATTACTATATCTAATGGTTGTTTTAAAGTGGTTTATTCGCCGTTGATCAGTTAGGATATTAACAACTCCTCCCATAGCCTCACTACCATATAAAGCAGAAGACGGACCTTTTACAATTTCGATTTTCCTTATATTCCCTACTGTAAATCTAGCTAAATCCAATACCCCACCCTGTCTACCAATGATTGGCTCGCCATCCAACATAATTAATGTGTAGTCTGGAGCCATACCTTGAATTTGTACACCATTACCAAAAATGCCACCACCTATGGCACTACTTCCAACTGTTGAAGTAATAGTTAATCCTGTTTGCTCTTGTAATACTTCATTCAATTTAAGTAAGCCTGTTTGTTGGATAGCCTTAGCTTGAATAACAGTAGTGGGAACTGTAACATTTGAAAGTGCCCTATCCGCTCGGGTTGCAGTGATCACGGTTTCTTCTACAAATTGATGTAGTAAACTATCTAATTCAAAAGGGTGAACAAGGTTATTCTGCCCTATTCCTATGAACGGAAGTAAAAAAAAAGAAAACAAAATTGAATTTCTCATCAAAATCATGGTGCAAATTTCTAAAACTGTTTCATTTTAATTGTCACTCCATTGTCATAATTGACTTTAGAAAAGCTAAAATATTCATATTCTAAAAATATGACAATTTGGTGACAGACGGGCAATAAAACAATAGCTCTTGCACAATTTTATGTTGCCAAATAGTTTTTTTTTCAGGAGCCTTTGAAAGGGAAAAACTAAGAATAGTTTATGGTAATCAACTAGGATGAACAAAAAAATTGTAACCACAGAAGTAATGAAATTTATGCCGATTATAATGTACAAAACGACTGTGGTTAAACAATTTATTTAGTGAACACAAAACAAACTTCATGGAGCAATAAACGAATTAGATTAGTGTAACAAAAATAATATGGTTTGACTGCACATCAAGGTTTCACTTAAACCATTTCAGGTTCCTCCTGAACAACTTTTTCTTCCTTTTTATAGTCATATTGATCCATTTTATCAATGTCAGTGGTGATTGTTTTCAAAGATTTAACCCTAGTTACAATAAACCAAGTGATAGGTAGAACACCTCCAAAAAAGAAAACACTCGCCCCAATTCCTCTCAACCATGTCAAGGATTTAAATACACCAAAGTCAATAAATTCTGCGGATCGGCCAAACCATAAACCTCTTTCGACAACGGCTTTAAATTGAATAGCTCCTGCTGGAAATAAGTCTAAAACCACCATTAGCATCAATCCAATATTTATGCTCCAAAAAGAAAACATGACGACTTTTTTATTCCAGAATTGTGGTTTGATTAATAACCTAGAAGCAAAAATAAGTGCGGCCAAAGAAATATTTCCATACACACCCATCAAAGCTGCATGAGCATGATTTACTGTCAAGTAAGTACCGTGTTCGAAATAATTCATGATCGGCAAATTAATGATAATTCCCAAAACTCCCGCTCCAAAAAAGTTCCAAAAATTTACAGCAATTAAAAATGAAAATACTTCTGGGAAACCAAAACTTCCTAAGTTTTTATGTTCAATATCGCCTACTGCAATTCGCGGCATATTTTTAAATCGCCAAGCTTCTACTGTCAACAAGATAAGAGGCACAAATTGAAGGGTAGAAAAAACACTACCTAAGGCCATCGTAGCGACAGGTTTAGCATTCCAGTAAAAATTGTGGGATATCCCAAGAAGTCCAGTGCCCAAAAATAAAATAGTCGCAAAATATACTACTCTAATAGCAGCTTGACGACTTACTAGTCCCATGAGAACTAATAGGTAACTCACAATAACGGTAATGAACACTTCAAAAAATGCTTCAACCCACATATGAATAACCATCCAACGCCAAAAATCTGCAATAACAAAATTGGTTTCTGGTTGGGCTACAAACCCTGAAAGAAATAAGAAAGGTATTCCGACTACTGAGTAAAATATCCAGCGAGGCAATGTCCAAACTTCTCCTTTGACAAAGGACGGCTTTAAGCCTCTATAAATAACTACGACCCAAAGAATAAAAATTATCATTAATAATACCTGATATCCTCTGCCGAAGTCAACAAACTCCCAGCCCTGGTGACCTAACCAGTACCACCAATCACCCATCAATCCAAGCGGGCCCATTACCATGCCGGCTAATGAACCGCCAACCAATACAAATAGCAATATAAAAACGGTATTGATTAAAAATTTCTGACCCGGTAATTCCTTTTTAGAAAGGATAGGCAAAATAAATATAGATGAAGCTATCCAGCAAGTTGATATCCAATACAAAGAAAGCATGAGATGCCAACTCCTTGAAACGGTGACTGGAAAACTATTACTCACCTCAATACCGAAATACCCAAGCCAATTTACAAAATCATTGATGGTGATCAATCCGCTTGATACTTGTAAAAAAAATAAAAGTATTGCCACAAAAAAGAATTTATATGTGGCTTTTTGAGTTGCAGTTGGCGTAAATTTAGCCACTCTATCCATATTAAATAGATCTCTGGTGGGCGGTTTAAAAAATTTATTAGGTAGTTGGTTGTACTGACCTATAAAATACAAGACAATACCACACATAAGTACAAAGGCTAATAGACCCAAAACGCTCCAAAGAACTACAGGTGAAGTAGGTGTATTTCCAGCATCTGGATCATAAGGCCAATTATGCGTATAACTATACGTTTTCCCAGGTCTTTGGGTCACACAAACCCAAGCCCCCCAGTAAAAAAATGAGCTCAAATCAGCCACTTCCCTTTCATCCTTAAAGTAACCCTTACGTGGAAAACCCTCCGTTTTTGTGCTATGTATAAAGGCGTCAATATAATACGTTTGAATATGCTCAAAGGCATACTGTTGAGCCTCGGACAAAAGTATAGTATTTTTCTCCTTTGAATATGCGTTTTCTTTTAGTTCACTCTTAACTTGTTCAGAAATTTGAATTAATTCATATTTTTCAATCGGTCGATTTTTTTCCTTTTCAAAGTTTGAAGTATAAAAATCTATCATGTATTTATTCGTCAGATGTAATGCTTCAGCTGTAAAATCAGGTCCCCTTTGAGCTCCATCCCCAAAAAAACTCCCGTATTCCATGAGGGCATAT
The DNA here is from genome assembly GCA_049290115.1 of Saprospiraceae bacterium. GTDB lineage: Bacteria > Bacteroidota > Bacteroidia > Chitinophagales > Saprospiraceae > OLB9. The sequence continues at coordinate 9,502 of JBATMZ010000131.1, forward strand.
TTGTGAAACACTTCCTGTCCTCGTTCTATAGACTTGTATTCAATAACTGGTTTATCCATTTTATTGACAAATCCTGTCATAGGTGGTGCGTCTATATAGGTTTGAACACCAATCATACCAACACCTAAAAGACTAATAATCAAAATAAAGGTAAGTGGACCCCACCAATTTTTAGTGTTCATGAAATAGTCAAAATATTTCATATCTGATCTTGACTCTTTTTTTGTTTCCATTAAATTAGTTTTACAAATTAACAAAAGAAATTACTTACTATTTTGGCCTTTTAAGGTCTTTTATATCTTTTTTATAAAATGAATATTTATTATATTATATAACTTTCATATACTTTTACAATACATGTATTTTAATAATATGCGGTAAAAATAATATTTATTTTATATTTAAGATATTTTTATCTTTTTTATTTATGTTTTTTATTTAATAAAATAGAGAGCAGATAAACTCAATAGATTATTTTTTTAGAATTCAAGTATTTATATTAAAACTTTGGACTAATATTTTAGAATAAAAATTGCACTCAAGAATTAAATCAACTAATAGTGTTCATTATTAAAATTATATGCGTATGTATTGGTCAAAATCACGGGATAGTAAATTCAACACCATAAAATAAGAGTCATTGTTAACTATCCATTTTACGAGTCACTAGAAACACTATTTTAACATACAACAACAGGTGATTAAAAGATAATTGAACACAATCAAGTTAATTTAACTTATTTCAGTGTTTTATCTCTTTTATTATAAAGTTATTACTTGAAAATAAATCTAAGTTATTTTAAATAAATAAATAGTGGTTATTCGTTTATAATATAGACTTTCATTTAAGTTAATTATCATATTTAAAAAATTATTCAAATAATAATAATTGTAAAAATAAATTGATTTTTTCTCTTTATTAAAGATATTATTATCTTATATTTGGCGCAAAATAAATAATTATGAAACGTAAAATATGTGTTCTGGCTCTCGCATTGTTTTCAATACCAATTTTCGGCCAAAAGGATTCAAATGATTCCATTGTGATGATGCCTTCAAAAAACATAGTTCTTGGCTACCATATTGGCGTTGTACAACCCATCGCAACAGTCAAGGGTGGTCAATGGTCTCATGTATTCGATTACGATGTATATTCTCTGGGATTTCCTATTGGCCTGACCCTTAAAACTTCCTGCAAATTAAAAGTAGATTTAGAAATGGTGTCTTTTATTCAACCCGCCTTAGAAAATAATAAGAACTTCGGAGTACACCTACTTTGGCATCCTGGCGTATTGCTTCCTTTGAATCATGGTTTTACACTGGGGCTTAGGCTAGCTTTTGAATCGGGTCAAAGTATGTTCGGATATACATTCCTTATCAATAAATCGTTCAAAATCGGACCAAACACCAACTATTTCATCGAATTTGTGGCACCCACCCGTTTTGGGCCTAATGACAAAAGTCAAACTGTACAAATTTTTGCATTGCACACAGGTTTTGGATTTTAATCTTGCTTTACAAATTTTTTAAGTTGATGAATTTTCAACCCATGCGCTAATTTAAAAAAATCAGGTAGCCTTCATTCGTAGTTAATGCCATGAGTTAGCGCAATATGGATATATCTCAACATTTAATAATCAATTGTAACATCTTTACAGACAATACACTTACTTTTACATCGTAACGATATTTATTTCAAGAAATTTTAAAATGAAAATATTTTCTAATAGTACAATATATGCTTTAAGAGCATTAATTTATATGGTTTCTCATACAAGGGAAAAGGAATATATCAGTATTAGCGAGATGTCAGAAAACCTGGACATATCATTTCATTTCCTCACAAAATCTTTACAAAAATTAACACAAGAAGAGATACTTATATCCACTCGTGGGGTTAATGGTGGTATTGCTTTAAAAAAATCAGCTAAAAAAGTAAAATTAATCGACGTTATCCGAATTCTCGAAGGAGAAGAATATTTTGATTCTTGTATGCTGGGTTTACCTGGATGCGGTGTGGCAAAACCATGTCCGGTACACGAATTTTGGGCAGGATTTAAAAAACAACTTCAAAAAGAATTATCCTCAGTTACTTTAGCTGAAGTAGGCACTAAAATGTTGCTAGAAAGGTTAAGGCTAACCTCATAAAGTCTTTTAATTTACTTGGAAAGAGTAGCAGACAATTAATTCAGTAATTGCCTGCTACAATTTGACTAATTCAATTTAAATCGGACAGGAATCGTATACGCAACGGCTACCTTTTTACCTTCATGTACACCTGGGATCCAAAGATTTGGTCTATGATTCATGTCAAGCAATAAAGATTTTACTGCATCGCCACATCCTGAACCTGGTTCTTTAAGAATACTTATATCTTTAATCTTTCCATTTTGGCTGACGATAAACTGAGCCACAACCATTCCTTCAATACTATCATTTTTTGCAGACTGGGGATACTTAATATTGGCCGCAATATATTCCATAAGTTTTGATCTAGAACAATTTTCTTTTTGTTCCATGGATTCATTATTTTCACATGATTTATCGTAAAACCTAGGCATCATGTCAATAGATTTTGTAACTTCTGAAACTTGTTTGGTTGCTTTTGGTGGTGCAGGGGCATTGGGTGCTTTTGGTGGATTGGGTGGTGTTGGTGGAGCCGGTGGAGCCATTTCATCTTTGTTTGTAGTACGGCTAGGTTTATCTGGCTGTAGTGGCACATTTTTCCGAGGAAGTGTATCCGTTATAGAAATGAAAGGAGGTTGAGATGTTTGAAATTTGCCTGTTAGTTGTAGTGGAGTTAAAAAGATTAAAAGAATAGCAATCAAGGGTAGCGTAGCTAAATAAGTCCACTTGGCACTTTTTTGATTTTTTACTTTAGTCATCATTTGAATACGTTTTTTAAATTGTGATTGAAAAAATTGATTCCCAAGCCTCACCTGAAAATAATGTTGTTGTTCTTGTTCCAAAACATGGATATAATCCGGAACAGTTTTTTGTTGACAGACAACTTCATCGGCTAAACATTCATGGATTTGACGAATTGCTTGTTTGTACAAAATGACAAATGGATTAAACCAATAAAAAATATAAAGGATTTCTATTAAAACAATATCAATAGTATGGTTTTGCTGAATATGCACTCTTTCATGTTCGACAATTATCTCCAATCCTGGAACAGTCCTATTTGCTTTATCTAAAAAGATATAGCGATAAAAAGAAAAGGGCAAATGGCCAGCTTGAGTTTCAATAATATTTATGTCATTGAAGCCAATTTTTTTTCCTTTTTTAGCCAATACATAAATCTTGTAAAGCCCTGTTAAAAACCTGGCTAATACAAATAAAATTCCAACTATATAAATGCTAAGACTTATCACATTTACTAAGTTAAAATTGCCTACTTTTGCAAACTGACCGCTACTAGATGAAATGACAACTTCTTCTGCCATATATGACCAATGCAACATGGGCGATAAGGACTCAGGCCACTGTAAAAAAGGTGTTATAAGGGGTAAAAATAGGGAACATACGAGTGTCACTAAAAGATAAAATCTGTTCAGTGTAAAAAAAGTAAGTTTACTAAACCATATGTGATAGGCTAGTATAAAGATGCCCATACAAAGCGAGGATTGCCATAAATATTCGAACATATCTATAATTTTTTTGAAGTAGATGAAATGTCTTTCTTAATCTTTTCTAATTCCCCAAGCGTTAAATCATTTTCTTTTACCATAAAGGAAACGAGCTCATTTACGGATCCTTCAAAATATTGACTGATCAATTTTTTTAGTGAAAAGCGACTATATTCAGATTTACTAATTTTTGAAAAATATTCGTAAGTTTTTCCGTAGGACTTGTGATCTAAAAATCCTTTTTTCTCCAGAATGCGGACCACAGATGAAACCGAAGAATGTGGAGGTTTAGGCTCAGGCATTTCTTCGATCAAAGCACTGACTAAGGAAGGACCTTTCTCCCAAAACATCTGCATTATTTCTTCTTCCGCTCGTGTCAATTTTTGAATCATATGGTTTTGTTTATATTTTTAGCTTATTTAATTTTCATAAACTCATCTTGCTTTAGCAAGGACAGTCTCTGTTTTGCCATGTTTCTTTTATCTTTATCCGTGGGATTACCATCGAGGTATTTCTGATAATACATGATGGCTTTACGTTTATTTTTATATCCAACATCTATATTATTGGCCATAAAATAGTATACCTCATTGTCCAATTTATACTCCATACTTTTTTCATAAGCTGCCAAGACGGATCGGTACTTCCCCTTATGAGCATACATCCTAGCACTACCCTGGTAGAATAAATGCATATTGTCCGAGATGCCTGCTTTAATAGCTTCTTGAAAAAAATACAATGCTTCATCATAGTCTTTTTTTCTCTCAAATGCGAGTCCAAGATAAAATAAAGCATATTCATTTTTGGCCTCTTTTTGTAACGTTCGCCTTAAAAAAAAGATTGCTCGGTCCAGAGAATCAATTTGAATGTAAGCATAACCCAACAAATTATTGTAAAACAAAGGAAGCTCCGTTATATGAGAAAGATGCCATAAATTTTGTGCTGTTTCTTCATATTGCCTTTTTTTGTACTGAATCCTCGACAATAAAAATGAAAATCCAATATGTGTAGCATCAAGTTCCAAACCAATTGACACTAGACTATCACATGTATCAAATTCTTGAAGTTGATATAACAACTCCGCCAAACCATACAGTGAACGCAAATCATTTGGATGAATAATTAATGCTTGTTCATAAGAAAATTGAGCTTGCCTAAATTCATTTCCCAAGGCATAAAGCTGACCCAGTTTGCGGTAATATTCTGGATTATGAGGAAACATGTCCTTCAATAAATTATTGTACTTAATGGCTTTCGGCAAGTTTTGTTGTGCCTCGTAAATGAGCGCTAATCGAAGAATAATTTCAGGGGAATTATATTTTTCAAGTCGATGGTAATGAAATTTTGCCTCTTGCCATTCTCCGATTTGGTATAAACAATGAGCAAGTGAAAGTTCCAGTTCCATGCTACTTGTGTCTTTTTGCCAACAATTCAAATATGCTTTTTTTGCTTCGAGTGGCAACTGTTGTAACCACAACGAGTCTCCCAAAATACAAGAGCTTTGTGCAAAGGAAACTTGTCCACAATAACACAGTAAAAAAATGAAATATATTTTGCGCCAAATCATATTTATTCAACTAACAATGCAAATATATAACGTATTTATAAGTTATACAACTTATTTTTACATTTATTGAATTTTTTTTTCAATACTGTAGTTAAATTACTTGTAACTTGACTTGTTAGAAGGTCAAAAATTCGAGAGGATATTGTTAGTTCAAAAAATAACCTTCGCTGTATTTTACCAAAATTTTAAATAAATCCAGGCAACCATGATGGTTATAATTAGGGCCATAATATTAAATGTTTTACTTGTCGTAAATAATCCTTTTTCGAAGTAAATGGCCTTAGCATCGTTTTTATCCTTGTTATTGACAAAAGAAATAAAAACCATGATTGCAACAATGATTAAAAAACATATTCCCATTCTGTCCATAAAGGGTAAATTGGGTAATAGAAACTTAAAGGCAGCTGATAATGGAATTGAAATCAATACGGCAACAAATGCGGCATTGGTTGATGTCTTTTTCCAAAACATTCCCAATAAAAAGATAGCAAGTACCCCAGGGCTAATAAACCCTGTGAATTCCTGTATAAATTGAAATGCTTGATCAAGCGTTCCAAGCGACGGTGCCACGATCATTCCAATAATTAAAGCCGACAAGGCGGCAATTTTGCCTACTTTGACCAACTTATCTTGTTTTATTTCGTCGTTTTCAGATTCTTTTAGAAAAAAGTGTTGGTATATATCCAATGTAAAAATGGTCGATGTACTGTTTACCATAGCTGCAACGGAAGAACCTATGGCTGCAATTAAGGCTGCAAGCGTTATGCCTTTTAACCCAGATACCACGTGATTATTTAAAACCCATGAGTACGCCTGATCTGATTTTTCTAAGTCCGCTTGTAGAACATAAGCGGCTATACCTGGAATCACAATGATAAGTGGAAGAAACACTTTAATAAAAGCTGCAAATGCCGCCCCTTTTTGCGCTTCATCCAATGATTTGGCAGCCAACGCTCTTTGAATAATATATTGATTATTTCCCCAGTAATATAAATTAGCAATCCACATACCACCTATGAGCACACTAATCCCGGGTAAATCCATATAGGCATCTTTTGTACCACCTTTTCCATCAGATATCATCATCGTCCCTTTCTCAATAATCATATCAAATTTTTCAGGGGCTTTTGCTATCAAGGTTTGTAATCCCTCAAATACACCACCGCCGACAGCTTGTAAAACTCCATAAGTAGCGGCAAGTCCTCCAACAACCAAAGCAATAACTTGTATTACATCTGTCCATACGATGGCTTTTAGACCTCCAGTAATTGAGAAAGTTGCAGCATATATACCCAATAAAATAATACAATACACTAAAGATATACCAGTAATCGACTCCAAAGCCAGAGAACCAAGATAAAGTACGGATGTAATATTGACAAAAACAAACAATAATACCCAAAATATAGCTAGTCCTGTTCTAACGGAATGATTGTATCGAGTCTCCAAAAATTGGGGCATCGTGTAGATCTTCTTAGAGATGTAAACGGGTAGTAAATATTTGGCAACAAGAATTAGTGTAATTGCCGCCATCAACTCATAGGCCGCTATCGCAAAACCTAGTGCATAGCCAGAGCCAGACATACCAATAAATTGTTCGGCAGAAATATTTGCAGCAATTAGCGAACCTCCTACAGCCCACCATGGGATGGATTTTGAGGCTAAAAAATAATCTTGGGCTGTCTTTTTTTTACTCCGCATAGAAACAATGATGCCAAAGGTCATCATAAAAACTAACCAGAAAATAACAATCCAAATATCTAAGGTAGAAAGTGTGGTCATGAGCTTCGTGTTGTATAGACAGCAAACATACAATTTTCTTATTGAATTAAAATATTCAGGAATAGAATTTCAAAATATAAATCATTTATAATACCACCTATTTTCTATTAATCACTAAAAATTGTTAATCTATTGTCAAAGAGGAAAAGCTGAGATGTTTAATAAAACAATTTTATTCTGTTTGACGTTAGTTCATTTATCATTTTCAAAATATTATTTCGCCATGGACATCCAAAATGTTCTAAGTATCACCTTGATTTTATTTTCTGTTATTGACATTTTGGGTAATATACCCATCATCATTGACCTTAAGAAAAAAGGGGTTGTCGTGGATTCTATGCAGGCAGCGCTTGTGTCATTAGGGCTTATGATTGCCTTTTTATTTGGCGGTGAGGCCATTTTAAATTTATTTGGCTTGGATGTACAATCCTTTGCTGTAGCAGGGGCAATCATTCTATTTTTTATTGGATTAGAAATGATCTTAGGACTGCGGTTTTTTAGGGAAAGCCCAGGCACTAGTACAGGATCGATTGTACCCATAGCATTTCCACTCATCGCAGGTGCTGGGACTATGACAACATTGATTTCTTTAAAATCTAAATATGAAAATCTGGAAATATTGGTATCCATCTTTATTAATATTATTGTTGTTTTTGCCGTATTGCACTTTTCAGATTATGTAAAAGAAAAATTAGGTGATGCCGGCACAGCCGTATTAAGAAAGGTATTTGGTATCATTTTACTCGCTATAGCCATTAAATTATTTAAGGAAAATTTTCACCTTATTATTACACCCAATCAAAAACTAGGGTTTGCGCCAACATTTTAAAAGTTCGTTTCACTGTGTCGATACTAATGCATTGTTGGTCGATTAACAGCACTCTTTTGGTTATATTTATGTTAAAAGTTACTTTTTTATAATAACTTTGTCCACTATAAAGGTTATAAACCTGGATCATTCGTATTGAATTAGTTCCACGATGAATCAACCATTGATGACACTTTTAAAATCAAAAATCATGCGGTATAGTGCTTCTTTAATTATTGTAGCTTTATTTGGAATGTTCTTATACAAGACCATTCAACCCACACCTATTAATCCTACTAAGGATGGGTTGGTTTTGGAAAGTATACTGACAACCATTCAAGCTGTTCACCTCAATCCTAAACCAATTGATGACCAGTTTAGTAAAACAGTATTTGACGATTTTTTGAAAAAACTAGACGCTTCGAAAATATTTTTCACCCTAAAAGAATACGAAGAATTAAAAAAATTCGAATACTTGATTGACGATCAAGTTAATCAGCGATCCTTTGATTTTTTTGACAAAACCATTGAAATTTCTGAAAGCAATATAAACAGGGCAAAAATTATTTTTGATGAGGAAATTTCTAAAGAATTTGATTTTTCCAAAAATGAAAATATTGAAACAGACAGAGAAAAGCGAACTTATGCTAAAGATGTTGTCGAGTTGAGACAATTTTGGGTCAATGAGTTGAAATACGATATCCTCCAAACTTGGGTTTCTAAAATGTCTGCTCAGGAAAAAAAGGAAGATAAAGAAATTGTCAAAACAGATGAGGAACTAAAAAAGGAAGCGGTTGCTGAGGTTAAAAAAAGATTTGAAAACTATTTCAAAAGGCTTTCAGAGCTAAGAAGGTCCGACCGGATGGAATTTTACCTGAGTTCGATTTCCTCCTATTTTGATCCCCATACAGACTATTTCAGTCCTAAAGAAAAACAAGACTTTGACATCAACATGGGCGGACAATTAGAAGGTATAGGTGCCAGACTACAAACCGAAGGTGAATACACCAAAGTATCTAGTGTCGTAGTTGGTGGACCAGCTTGGAAAACTAAAAAACTTGAAGACAATGACGTTATCCTAAAGGTAGCTCAAAAAGGTCAAGAGGCAGTAGATTTGGCCGGAATGCGAATTGACGATGTAGTACAGCTCGTGCGTGGCAAAAAAGGCACTGTGGTAGTCCTGACCATTAAAAAGAAAGACAATAGTATCATTGAATTAGAAATCGAGAGGGATAAAGTACAATTAGAAGACTCTAAAGCCAAATCGGTCATGCTAAATGTTCCTGGAACCCTTAAAAACATTGGCTATATCAATTTACCTAAATTCTATTCTTCTTTCGAATTAGAAGGTGGTAATAGTTGTGCGTACGACGTCATGATGGAGATTAAAAAACTCAAAGAAGAAGATGTCAATGGTATCATTTTAGATTTACGAAATAACTCTGGTGGTTCGCTTAACGATGTGGTTGAAATGAGTGGATTTTTCCTTGAAGATGGCCCTATCGTTCAAGTCAAAGGTAGGGAGGAAAGCGCCTTCATTCATTCTGATAAAAATAAATCAGTCGAATATGATGGCCCTCTCGTCATTATGGTAAATCAATTTAGTGCTTCTGCCTCTGAAATCATCGCTGCCGCATTACAAGACTATGGAAGAGCTATCATAGTTGGGACCCCAACCTTCGGGAAAGGTACTGTGCAACGTTTCTTTGACCTAGATAGAGGTATCAGGGGGTATAATGAATTAAAACCGTTAGGAAACGTTAAAATGACTGTTCAAAAATTTTATAGAATTAATGGTGGATCGACTCAATTAAAAGGTGTCATTCCTGACATACAGCTTCCTGACTTATATTCCTACATCGATGTTGGTGAAAAAGAATATAAAAATGCTATGGCCTGGACTGAAATTAAACCCGTTTCTTTCAACCAAAATGTAGTTACTCTAACGCAAAAAAATACGTTAATTGAAAATAGTAAAGCAAGGGTAAAAAACCACGATCAGTTTTTGCTCATTGAAGAGAGTGCCAAAAAAGTAAAAGCTGATAAAGATATGACATCTATGCCGCTCAACAAAACGAGCTATATGAGCATGAAAGAACAGCGAGAAAAGGACAACAAAAAATATGATGTTGTCATGAAAGAAGATATTCCAAATCTTTTAATTACAAATCTTAGCACCGATCTTCCTAAAATCAACATGGACGAAAAAAATCAAGCGTTGAATGAAGATTTCATCAAGGACCTAAAAAAGGACATTTATCTCGAAGAAACCTTATACATAATTCGAGATATGATTATATACGAAAAATCATTTGCCACTCAACAAAAAAAGATAGCAGAAGCAAAGTAAAATTTGTTGCCTACATCATAAACATCTAAAAGACTGTTCTACTTTGGACAGTCTTTTTTTATACTCCAAAAAACGGTTTTATACAGGAAATCATGTTCTATACTTAGGATAATTGTACCTTTGTAATATTAAAACATATACATCATGTGGGCAGTAGTCACAGGTGCCACCAAGGGAATTGGTCTAGCCATTGCAGAAAAATTAGCTGAAAATAAGGTCAATCTAATTGTTTGTTCTCGAAATTCAAACGATTTGGATAAAATGAAAAAATCTTTTGCAGAAAAATACCATGGCACAGTACTCGTCACTTGCAAAGCAGATTTGTCCAAAAAAGAAGACATATCAACCTTTGCTACTATTGTTCAAGAATTCTGCGAAAGTCCCGACATTCTTATTAATAATGCAGGTATTTTTTTAAGTGGATCTTTGTCAGAGGAGCCAGACGACCATTTGCCTCAAATGATGAACACAAATCTATATAGTGCTTACTACCTAACCAAACATTTACTTTCGGGTATGGTGGCTCGAAAAAAAGGCCATATCATTAATATGTGTAGCATAGCCAGTAAAATAGCTTATCCAAATGGTGGCTCTTATTCCATTTCTAAATTTGCACTCCTTGGATTTACAAAAGTATTGAGAGAAGAACTTAAAAGTACTGGAATTAAAGTCACTGCCATTTTGCCCGGAGCAACTTGGTCGGACTCTTGGCGTGGTGTAGAATTGCCACAAGAACGACTTATTGAAGCCCAAGATATTGCCCACAGTGTATGGAACATCATCGAGCTTGGTCCTTCGTGTGTGGTCGAAGAAATCATTTTGCGTCCTCAATTGGGTGACTTATAATTTATAATGATGAAATCAGAAGCTTCTATTCCATATCACATACCTTTCGTTTCCAATGAAGAACAAAGTAGAAGGGTAAAAGAATGGCACCAAATGATGAATGCTCGCCGCTCTGTAAGACAATTTTCAAGTCAACATGTACCAAAAGCAATCATTGAAGGCCTCATTATGACGGCTTCGACTGCCCCATCAGGAGCACACAAACAACCTTGGACGTTTTGCGCTGTTTGCAATCCTGTTATAAAACAAAAAATAAGAGAAGCTGCAGAAAAAGAAGAATTTGAAAATTACCATGGAAGAATGTCCGATGAATGGCTTAAAGATTTAGAAAAGTTTGAAACAAATTGGGTAAAAGATTTTATTACAACAGCACCTTGGCTCATTGTGATGTTTAGAAAATCATATGACATTAATGCAGATAACTCAAAATCTAAAAACTATTATGTTCAAGAATCTGTAGGCATTGCTGCCGGATTCCTTATTTCGGCTATTCATCAAGCAGGATTAGTCACATTAACGCATACACCAAGTCCGATGCAATTTTTGCAAGACATATTGGAAAGACCAGAAAATGAAAAACCATTTTTACTTCTACCTGTAGGCTACCCTTCAGAAGATTGCAAGGTGCCTATTCTCCACCGAAAGACCTCCGATGAAGTGATCATATTCTACGAATAACTAAATCCATTATTGGCGTGGAATAAGACTAAATTCAACCCGTCTATTCAACGATTTTCCTTTTTCTGTAGCATTTGTTGCTATAGGTCTAGAGTCGCCATATCCTGCATAATTAAGTCTAGAAACAGACACACCTTCTTTAATTAAAAAATCATAACAAGCTTTTGCCCTTCTCTCGGACAATGTTTGATTGTAGGCAGATCTTCCTACATTATCTGTATGTCCACTTATAATCATATTAAAGTCAGGATACCTTTCCATGATGTTCGCAATTTGTCTTAAGATCAAGCTAGATTCGGATTTTAAAACAGCACTACCTGTTTCGAATTGAACAGCTTGCATGGCAACGTCCAATGTTTTTTTATCTTCTTTTTCAATGACGGGACAACCATTATTTGCCACACTGCCTGGAATTTTAGGGCAGTCGTCCTGATGGTCGGGAATACCATCATTATCCGTATCTGGACACCCACCATAGACTCTCAAACCTTTAGCTTCAGGGCATTTATCGATACTATCAGGAATTCCATCGCCATCCGTATCTTTTTCTGGACATCCATTATTCGATGCTAATCCAGGCTGGTTTGGGCACCTATCCTCACTATCAATTACGCCATCACCGTCAGAGTCCATCACAGGACATCCGCCATTCTCTTTTAAACCTGGGACGTCGGGACATTTGTCTTCATTATCAGAAACACCATCACCGTCCGAATCAGAAAAAGGGCAACCTCTATTTGCCTTACTTCCAGACACGTTTGGACATTCATCTTCGTGATCTGCTATTCCATCGCCATCTGAATCTGGGCATCCGTTGTAGATTTGAGGTCCAGTCAAATCAGGGCATTTATCTTGGTAGTCTGGCACACCATCGCCATCTCTGTCAGGGCATCCTTTCAATGAAGGGACTCCCTTTTCATTCGGGCAAAGATCGAGTTCGTCGACAACACCATCCATATCTGTGTCTAAAATTACCGGCAGCTCTTCTTTAACTTCTTCTTGTTTCTTTTTAAACAAATAAACAAAACCGAAACCATGTTGGATATTATTTCTATTTTCTGCCAAAGAGAATCTATATTCTACTTGATAGTTAAAATAGGCATTTTCCGTAATTCTAAAATTAAGACCTGCACCAAGCGGAATTTGCATATTAAAATCACCACCAATTTCTTGTACACCACCAGCACCTGCCATTACGTATGGCCCAACAATTTTTTCTGTACGATTAAAATGATATTGAAACACAATATCTGCCCCTATAATTTGTCTATAATTTATGCTTGTTGAATCGTCTGTAGCATCAATATTTCCATATTTTATTGGAATGTTTAATCCAAAACTATTTTTAAAATTATGTTGATAACCAATTTCGTAGCCATGTCTATAATCCTTGAAATTAAATAACCCTCCCCCATTTTGTGATTGATAATCAAGGAAGAGTTTTTTGAAACTTACCCCTGACTGAATTGCTGATGTTTGGCAAACAGCAGGAAGACAACCAATCAGAATTAAAAATAAGGCTAAAATGTGATTTCTCATAATGAAAAATTATGCAAAAAAGAAATAATGGCAAATTTAGTAATTATTTATTACTTGTATACTTTTTCAATAAAATATTAAATATATATTGTATATGTTTGTTTTTGTATAACAAGCCATTTACAAAAAATAAAATGCCAATATTTTTGTTTATTCTTAATTTGAGTAACCATAAAAAAAAGTTGCCCACAAATAATTACGGGCAACTTTCATTTATTTAAATAAACAAAATCTGTTTAAATTTTGATCCATTTGATTGTTTTGGAAAGATTTCCTTCCCTTATATATACAAAATAAGATCCTTTGGAATAATGTGCTATGGAAACATTCAATTTGTGAATTCCAGGTGATGTAGTGCGCTCCATGATGTTTTCAACAAGTGCACCTGTTGTATTCATGATAGAAATATGACTCACCCCACCTCTGCTTTCCCAGGAAATTTCTACATTGTCTGTGGCTGGATTTGGTGAAACTTTTACCACCATTGATTCATCCACAGCAAGTACAGAAGTGCTTTGAGAACAATCTTTGATAAAAGGCACCATAGTAAAATCTTTAAACAGTACATCACGAACCTGAGATTCTGAAGCACCCAACCAGCTCACCAACATAGTGGCGTAAACTGATCTGAAATCAAATTGCATTGGCACACCTTCTTGTTGTGCAATGTTATTGTCTATTTCGGGATTTTCACCATAAATTTTACTATCTACACAAGATCCAAAAACAAACAACGGTGCTGCTGTTCCGTGGTCTGTTCCATAACTATTGTTAGCCCTTATTTGTCGACCAAATTCAGAAAAAGTCATTCCCATTACTCTTTCATTTACACCTAATTTCTCTAAATCTTTAGTGAATGTATGAACGGCCTCTGAAACTGTATTAAGTAAAGTCGCATGGTTACCATTTTCTGTATCGTCAATCAACACTTGGTTGGCGTGCGTATCAAATCCGCCGATTGAAACCACATATATTTTTGTTTTCAATCCGCCTGAAATCAGATTAGCTACCATTTGCAATTGTCTTCCTAGATTTGTATCTGGATACGTTTCCATAGAATTACCTTGGTCAAACGCCTGTAAAACGGTACTTGCATAATCATTGGATTGACGAATTGACGTTTTGATAAAGTCGACCTCCGCACCATAACAACCTGGATCGGAAGGCGCAGCTACAGTCTCTTCAATGATTCTCACTGATGCTTGATTGACCAACGCAAAACTATAATTCGTGGATGGTCCTTGACATGTTTCGGACACCACAGTTCCTAAAGTGATGGCAAACGGATCCGGATGGTCCGTATTTGGAAAGCCCACAGGATAACCTGGAAATTTTAAATCCAAATACCTTCCTAACCAACCCGTTGTGACATATTCATCTGAATCAGAACCAGAAGTCCAAATGTCTGTTGACCTAAAATGTGACCTATTTTGGTCTGGATACCCGACGGACTGCAGAACAGCCAACTTTCCTTCGTCGTACAATTGTTTCATTCCAGGCATTTGAGGATGAAGGCCTGTATTGTCTCTAAGCTTTAATACTTTATTTTCTGGCAGCACCAAATTAGGTCTTACCATATTTAGTCCGCTGTATTGATCGAGGGGAATGACCATATTTAGCCCGTCATTTCCACCATTGAGTTGAATTAATACCAATACTTTATCATCATCACTATTCACTAAATTAAAGAGCGATGACCTACTCACGGCTGTTACTTCTAATCCACCTAATAAAACGGGTAGAGAAATCAACGATCCGGTTTGAATAAATTGTCTACGTTTCATAATGTTTTAATTTATATTAGAATGATGATTAACTTAAATGAAATTCGGGCATTCGAGTCATATAGGTTATGACTGGCCTAAGCTTGGTCGTCACCAACTGTTTATTATTTGTCGTCGGTGATGTGATGTAATTATTCCACTTGGTAGCCCATTGTGCTTGTGTTTCCGTCCCAAGCAATACACCAATGAGAACGGTCATTTGGTTGGTTGCGTATGGCAAACAAGAAAACAGTAAAGACAATTCTGATATCAACGCTTCAGGATCTGTAGGATTTGCACATTTTTCTGCTAGGGATACTGGGTCAATTTGAAGTCTAAAAGCACCATAAGAAATACCGTTATTTGCAATAGCATCGGTATAAGACTTTCTGGAAGGTAAAGAAAATGAGTTAAGCCATAACTTGTAATATAACGGAGCTTGGTAATATGCTTGCCACCCAGCTACTGATGGTGCTTGATACAAGGCCATTTGTTGTGCGTTTGTGATGTTATATAAACCAGATAATGCACGGCTCTTCAAAACTAGATCGTCAGGAAGCGACATAGAAAATTGATTTAACGGATTGATTACATAGTCAATAGGATTTTTGACTATCCGTCCAAATTGGCATTCCTCATAAAAATGTTCGCTATTTAAAAGTACTTTAATTACAGGTTTGACCTCATAATTATTTTGTCTAAAAATGTCCGCCATTGGCTTGATTACATTTAAAACAACATCGTCCGTTATGTCGTGATTTACAAACCATGTATAAAGCTTTTTACAAATAAACTCAGCTACCTCTTCTCTTGTAAAAATTAGGTCTATTAAATTTTTATATTCATCTGCTCCTGCATTTTGAATAATGGCATTATTAAATCTGTGAGATAAAGTTTTCGTACCAGTATCGTGCCTAGAAAGATTAAATTGAGTACGAATGGGTATTGCATTCCTAACTTCCACCCATCCAGTTAGTACCCTAGCTATTTCTTTAATATCGCCCTCAGTATAAGTGGTATAATCGCCATTGCCTTCACTAACACCTTTTCCCAAAGTAAATAATTCGAGCAATTCTCTTGCATAGTTTTCATTTGGCGCTTGCCTTGTATTTTCACGCCCATTTAAAAAATCGAGCATAGCATAGTCTATAGTGATAACTTTGGCCATTTCCTTGAAGTTACCCAAAGAAAAAGTTCTGAGCTTATCAATGTAGTAATATACCGCTCTTGGGTCAGTGATATTGGCCGTAACAAAATGGTTGTGCCAAAACAACGTCATTTTTTCTCTAATATGTGGATTATTTTGCAACATTAACTCAAAAGACCAATTGTACAATGAAGTACGTCGATATCCATTGACATTTTGAGAAGTGCCTTTGTCAACCCAGGTTTCACCAATTGGAACATTTGGATCCTCTGCATAACTGACATTGATTGGAGGTGTCGGCATATTAATGTCTCTTGTCAATTGATCAACACATTGATCGACACCTTGCGCAGTAAAATCTTTAATTTGGTCAAAATTTGCACCAAATGTAGTGCGTCTCAAGAGATGTGCCGCATGACGATTTGTCCAAGTTCCTGTATAAGGAGCCAAAGATAAAAAAGGTAAAAAGTAACCCATATTGTTTTGATTTTAAGGTTTATTTTTCATAAAACGTATCAATATAAAAACATTTTGATTCATCCATGAAAAAAAAATTGAATCCATCTTACAATAAGAAGGTAGAAACAATAAAATTGTACTCAAAACCTTAAAAAAAAAATAAATTATTTTAAAGTCAGTCTATTATTACGGGCAAGATACTTTTCCCCAAACTTTTTAATTTAACGAAGTGTCAAATTCATTTCATATCCATAAACTATATTATAATTTATTTTCATTAATTAAATCTAGTAGTTCATCTTTATAATTTTTACCAATGGGCAATTGTTTTAATTTGCCAGCTTCCATGAGTTCTACCATATTTCCAACGACAGCATTCATTTTTCTAATATTCATAATAAATGAACGATGAATTCTTTTAAACTTGCTGTCGGGCAATCTTTCTTCTAGACTTTTCATCGTTTGTAAGGTGATAATTCTTCCTGTTTCATGTCGGATAATAACATAATCTTTTAGACCTTCAATATACAGAATATCATCAAAATGCACCTTAACAAATTTTTTATCTGCTTTTACAAAAATATAATCTTCATGTACATCGGGCAAAACATCTTCGTGTTCAGATTTTTTTTGTTGAATTTTTTCTGAGACTTTGTTGACAGATTTTAAAAAACGTTCTAATGAGATTGGTTTCAATAGATAGTCAACGGCATTCAACTCAAATCCTTCAACGGCATAATCGGGATAAGCAGTTGTAAATATAACAGCCGGAGGATTTGTCAGGGTTTTTAAAAAATCAATACCTGACAATTGTGGCATTTGAATGTCTAAAAACATCAAGTCTATTTGGTTGTTTTTTAATGCTTCGTTTGCTTGAAAGGCATTTTCACATTTTGCAATCAAGTTAATGTTTGGAATTTGCTGAATATACGTTTCTAATACTTCTAATGCTAATGGTTCGTCGTCGACAATGATTGCTTTGATCATGATGATTGGATTTAAGATAATGAATTGATTAGGGTTAATTGAAGTTGAATTTTATAATCAAACGGACTTTCTTCAATATTGAGTATATGCGATTTTGGATACAATATTTGAAGTCTTCGTTTTACGTTGGCAAGGCCAATTCCACCAGATTTTTTGTCCCTTATTTTGGGGACTGACGGTGCTTTTGAATTGGTTAAATCCATGCTTAGAATTCCATCTTTTAGCATTAAATCCAATTTTACGAATCCTTTATTTAATTGATTATTGATTCCGTGTTTAAATGAGTTTTCAATAAAAGGCATTAAAAGCAGAGGGGCAACTTTTTGATCTTTTACCTGACCACCAATATTTAGAACAATGTCCATTTTTGAACCATGCCTCAGTCTTTCAAGTTCGAGGTAATTTTGCATATAATTGATTTCCTTTTCGAGATATACTTCCTTTTCATTACATTCATACAACATATAACGCATCATCTCGGAAAGTTTTAGTACAATTTCAGGTGCTAAGTCTGATTTTTTTAATGTCAGTGCATATAGACTATTGAGCGTATTGAACAAAAAATGGGGATTGATCTGTGACTTCAAAAGCTTTAATTCACTTTGCAGATTTTGGCTTTCCAATTCTTTTTTTTCACCTTGTTGAATTAGCCATTCCTGCATAATTCTGTAGATAGTGGCTGAAGCACCTACCAGAAACAGTGACAAAAGCGTATAAAATTGGTTATCAATAATGTTTGCCTGATAATTGGGGTCTGCCGGCGACAAAAAAAACAAAATGATTGTTTTTATGGGTGTCAAGATCGCCGCTGTTATAATTAGAATCAAAAAATGAAGCCACAACCTTCCGTCTGAAATATATTTTTTAAATAAAAAAACTATGTTAAAGTATGCAACAAAGGAATAAAATAACACATTCGCTAATGGAATGGTTAATTGCATAAACAGACTAAACTCTCTGTGATTGATTAATTGTAACAAATAGAGAACACCCCAAAACAAAACGTGGTAAAAATTATCTTGTTTTGTCCAATTTTGAAATCTATTTGTTGGTTGCTCCAGCATGTTTAATTTACATCTTGACAAAACAAAAGTATAAAAAAACGAGCTATGTGTCTACAACTTATAGACCAATGTGTGTATATATCTGATGATTAACTAGGTTTAATTGAAATGAACTAAAAACAAATTAACGAATCAGTGAAAAAGAATCGACTTTAAAAAATTCCTCACCATTACATTTATATTTCACTTTGTACATGTAAACACCTGAGTTAACGGCTTCACCTTTGTAGGTTCCGTCCCACATTTCATTTGAATTTGCCGTCGTCCAAAGTACAGCTCCAGACCGATCGATAATCTCAAGAAAAGAAAAATCCTCAAGTATAAAAAGATTACTTATGCCGTATGTATCATTGAGGTTGTCATTGTTTGGCGTAAATGCTTTTGGTAGTAAAATTTGAGCACAATCGATGGCGTTCTGATCTACGACATAAATAACTATAGTGTCATTAACCGTACATTGCCTATAGTTGATGGTTGAAATGTAGGTTGTTGATTCTTCAGGTTGGGCAATGGGCGCAAAAGAATCTGATAAATCCAATGTTGCATTTGGCGTCCAGGAAACCGACTGACCACAACTTGCTCCAACTTGTATATTGACACTATTACCCAAAAATATGGTAGTGTCTTTGTTGACAATTTGTTCGGGAAATAAATAATTGTTTTTGATTTCAAATTGTGATAAGGGTCTGTTAATCCAAGATATCTCATCAATCTGTCCTTGAAAAGGACTTGTACTGGCAGAACTACAATTGTTGGCACCAAAAACCAAAGGGTTTCTTTTGGCTAATGGTATGTTTTCTCTAGAAACAAAACGCCTGATTAATTCATTGTTGATATAAAAATAATATTCTGTTTTCACTTTTACCAAGGTAAATCGATGCCAACATAATTTTTTATCCAAAGGGATTCGAGCAACAAGAATGTTATTGATATTGCTACTCAAAGCAAAAAACAATTCATTGGATGAACCAAAATACTTTAAATACATTGTTGAGTCACTCGAAATACAAGTAGCACTTGTCGAAAAAATATCCATCTCAATATTAGGGTCAGAAATGGTAAAATAAAAATCAAAAGTAAAAGACTCCAACAAAAATAGATCTGAAAATGATGCTGGCACGTAAAGACTATCGTTTCCATCCATCAAAAAACTATTGCCAAGCAAACCACATACACATTCAGGATTTCCTTTAATAATTCCTGGTGCTAAAGTCGAATTAGCATCAGTAAAATCACAATTATCAAAATTAAACATAACTGGGTTTGAGGTTTGACTCTTCAATGTAGTATGGAAAAGAACTAAAAAAAGAACCAAAACTAAAAATACCTTTTTAATAAATATACACATAAACCTATTTCAATTTTTTTAACATATCGTCCATTCCAGGAGGAAGTAATTCATTTACTATATTAGCCGAGAGCGCAGATGCTTCTTTATCTACTTTTATTTTCCATGATGAAAAACAAGAAATTAAAATTTCCTCTAATTCTTCTTTACGATCTGGATTTAATAACACAGGATCAATCGAGATTTGATCCATTTGCATATCCGCATTTCCTGATAATTGTACACCTTGGGTCTTCTCCACAACGGTAATATTTTTCAATTTTTCATGAAGAAGCGATTCTTGCTCCTTCATATTTTCTAAAAAGCCGTCAAACATAATTTACTTTATTTTACAATTTTGACCATTTTAATGGCTCTTTGATTTGAATTCGTTTTCACATTAATAAAATAAGTTCCACTTTGAATACTCGAAACTGGAATTTGTATTTCATTATGTCCGGGTATAAGGCTAATATTTTGTGTTAAAACCACTTTCCCATGAACATCGTACAATAAGATCATACCTTCTGAGGCATCTTCGTTTTCAAAAGTAACAAACACATCTTGATGTGCTGGATTTGGAAAGACAAACAGCTTGTAATGATCAAAAACTGGATCTTGATTTCCCGATAAAACCCGATCTCCATTTGAAAACCAGGTTGCCCATCGAAAACCTTCTGCCCAAATTATACCTGAGTTTGCCACAGAGGATATTTTGTTGGCTTGCAAGTTAATTCTGGCAATAGTAAGATCAAAAACATCCTCATAATCGAACATCATTTGATTGTCGTTCGATGAATAGGTAGGATAAGCCAGGATATCATTTTCGAAAATGGTCTGTACATTTCCTGTCTCCAAGTTTGCACCTACTAAATAACTAAACCCACCTTCTATATAGTCGAATGCAATAATATAAGGGCTATTTTTTGAAAAGGTAGGATTTCCTGTGCTGACATCATTTGGCAAGGCAGAAA
Source organism: Saprospiraceae bacterium (assembly GCA_049290115.1). Classification (GTDB taxonomy): domain Bacteria; phylum Bacteroidota; class Bacteroidia; order Chitinophagales; family Saprospiraceae; genus OLB9. Next base: position 30,425 of record JBATMZ010000131.1, read on the forward strand.
ATAACTTTTCTATACTTCCTAAAGCAAATGTACTACTACTATTATTCCACACTTTAATAAATCCAATATCCCAATACGTAATGTTACCCGAATTTCCGTTGATTTCATTTTCAGCATCATACATGATATATTCTCCCGAGATATCAAACTCCATGGCATCGGCGTATTTGACATCACCGGTTATGACACCGTTTGTAAATGTCGGGTTGTACAATTCAAAAATATTGCTCACCACATTGGTGCCCGTAAAGTCAAAAACATAAATTTCGTTGACGAGTTCTTCCGTGACCGCAGCGATTTTAAATCCATCTTTTGAAATAACTGCATTTCTCCAAACTGGATCATCACCCAAAACAAACTCTTGTTTTTGATTAGTACTCCAATTAATAAGGATGTAATACAATTTTTTATCTGCACCAACATATACTATTTCTGTACCATCATCAGAAATACTAGGTTTACTGATAATAGATCTAGAGGTAAGTGGATTTGCAAATGAAACGGGTTGTCCAGCCGCACTTGCCATATACAATCCATTTTTGTTTTGATCCGTAAAAAGAATAAAATCTTGTCCAGGATTTTGTGGTGCATCGTTTTCATAAGTTCCTCCAGAATCTCCTAAGATTCCTACATCAGTAAATGCTTTTTTTGCTGCATTGGCTTCTGAAGCTCCATATAAATCATTGGTTGCTTTAACAACAGCTACCCTGCAATCAACAAATTTAGACGATTTTGTCAAGTATTGTGATAGAGCTCTGTAAAAAACCCGTTCTGCTTTTTCCTTACCTACTGCGCTTGAAAACAGAAAAAAAGCATGATTGGGGATACCACTATTTATATGTACACCTCCATTGTCTTCATTTCCAGTGTATCGTTCGTTGTAATGTTTAGGCTGCCATCCCCTTCCAAAGTCATTGGTTTGAGCACCATTATGAGGATTAGACATACTTCTCAAGGCACCTGAAGGAAATGCAGAAGATTTGACAACATCTTCCCCTATTTCCCAATCATCCCGGTCAATCATAACGCCAAATATATCGGCAAATGATTCGTTTAATGCACCAGACTCTCCTTGGTATACCAGATTTGCGGTATTTTGTATTACACCGTGAGACATTTCATGACCAGCAACATCTAAACCTCTAGCTAGTGGTAAAAAAGCATTATCACCATTGCCATAAAACATGGCTGCACCGTTCCAAAATGCATTTCCCATAGAGGAGCCATCGTCATCGGCTACATTGATAAAAGATACAATGTTGCCCCCTTTTCCGTCTATGGAATTTCTATTGTGGACAATTCTAAAATATTCAAATGCTTTACCACCATTATAATGAGACGACACGCCTGCCGGGCTATTCGTCCAAGTATTGTTGGATGATGTTACGTGATCATAGTTAAAATTACTTTTTGCGGGAGAAGTATTAAATGCGTTAATGGTCCAAATAGTACCTACAGGATCATTGGGAAAGGATGATTGGTTTGAAAACATATCTCTAGATGCATCGATCAAATAAAAATTACTGCCCACCTGATAAGTATTAATGAGCCGGTTGACATTTAATAAATCTTTAGCGACGGCATCAGCTTTCCCATCAAAAAAAGGAAATGCCAATCTTGTATTAGTATTTAGTCCATCTAGTTCATGATTACATGATTCACCTTTTGTTTTTCCAAAAGCATGAAATTTACAAAGTGAAGGATATTTGTCTAATATTTTTCCTGTATTGGCATCAATAAAGTATTCCCACCTTTCTCCAATATTTGGGTAGGCAGATATGTGGTATACTAGTGAAAAAATTTGATTTTTATCTTTAAAAATTACCAATTCGGAGTCTATTCTTTTATTGGGCAAAAATGGACGTTGATTTTCTAATAAAGGTAGCCAATTTGGAAAGTCAGACAATACAAATTGTTCCGCTTCTTCAAACTCAATATTTGGTAATGTTTGATCCAAAAATATCTGATGACTATACTGTCCATTCAAAAAATCAAAACCTTCTTCACTTCCATGCAAAATGATTTCTGCACCATAGACAGGAATATTTTTATAGTATTGCTGCATTCTGAAATGGTGGATACCTAATTCGTCCAAATGAGTATTTACTAATTGAAACGAAATGTTGCCATCTGTAATCTTCATCAATGGTTTGGCTGCTTCAATATAAGCATATGCTTGGGCTTCAATAGAAAGGTTTTTAGCAATCTTATCCATTTTTCCTTTAATATAAACGGGCAATCCTTCATCATTTAACATACCAGGTTTTAAGGAAGTAAATGGTTGAGGTGATACAAAAGGTATAGATTTGAATTGCACTGAAGTGGATGCTTGGTAGTTCTTTTCCCGTACAGTGTTTGGCTTTTGCCATAACTGATAGTTCTTTTGAAGGCCAGGCAACGGTTGTGTTCCTTCAATTTTTTTCATTTGGCTCATGGCCAATGTGCTTAAAAAAATTATTGTCAAAATAACTAAACTGACCTTCTTCATGTGTTTTTTAATTTGATAAATATGATAAATATGCCGATTTATTCAACAGAATTAACGTAATATTAGTTTTCAATTTTTACTATATGCATTAGATTATGGTACCAAGTTTCATAAGATTTAGGATGGTTCTGATCTCCACCCCAAACTATCTTTTGTAAATCATTGTCAATAAAATATTCTATAAAAAAGTATTTATTTCCTGGAACATTATAAGGATTATTCTTTACATTTAATGTTTTGGGAAGGGAGAACATCTGATCAGTAATATTTTGATTAGTTTCACCAATTTGGATAATGTTGCTACCCTCCATTTTATATAATTTTCCTTCAGTAGTTAGGTAAAAAGCCGTTACAGCCCCAGTAAATCCTCCTCCGTTTCCAAAATGAATATAATTCTGTTTCAAAGTGTTGGGTTCAAATGGAATCGGTTTACAAGTAAAATAACTTAGACAAATAAATGGCAATAAAATTAAACGCAACATATGGAATATTTTTGAAGGAATGGATGAGTATATTAAAGGTTTAATCAAATAAGCTTTGAAAACAATATATGACATGAATATAAACGGAATTTAAGGATTTTTCGTTTCAAAACATAAAAAGAACGAAAAACTATTTTTTGAATGATATTAAATGGCTGTTGAAATGGTGTTTTGGTTTTCAACGAACCATTTCCAAAAAAAAACTCAGTGACTGATATTTGCCCAAATAATGTTTGCCATATAAAAATTATATACACACTTTTTGAACAAATAATTTTACATGATTAAGTACTAGAATCATAGGTTAATTGAAGTTCAAAAAAAATAGATTTTATTTTCTGAATCACTGTTCAAATGCTTTAAAATAATTTAGCCAAAAGAATTTAGTTTTTAATGGCGATGCAACTAACTTCTACGTTCACATATTTTGGCAAATTAGCCACCTCTACTAATTCACGGGCTGGAGCTGTAGGGTCATGAAAATAAGTGGCATATACTGCATTTATTCTTGCATACATACCCATATCTTTTACAAAAACAGAACATTTTACTACATTTTCAAAAGTCAAGCCAGCCTCATCCAAAATGTAAGAAAGGTTTTTCATCACTTGATGGGTCTCCTCTTCTATGGAATTTAAAACTAAGTTACCTGAAGATTGGTCAATACCTATTTGTCCGCTTATGTAAAGCGTATTTCCAGCCAAAATGGCTTGATTATAAGGTCCTACGGGGCTTGGTGCCTTTTTGCTATTTATTATTTTTTTATCCATGTCCTTTTTGGTTGTTCAAAATACATTTAATCAATTCTAGTCATTATCGTCGTCATCGTCATCGTCGTCATCGTCGTCATCGTCTAGGCCCATTCTTTCACTGTACTTATCTACTTTTTGAGTAGCTTTTTCGACATTTTTTTCGGCTTTGTCAACAGATTTTTCGGCTGATTTCACTTTCTTTTCAGCATCTTTCAGCTTCATTTTTGCTGATTTTTCACCATTTTTACCCATTTGTTTTTCATAATTTGCATTTGCTTTTTCGTAAGCAGTGTATGCTTTATCGTACACTTTTTGAGCTTTTTCAAATTCTTTATTGGCAGTGCTCAATTCTTTTTCTGCCATTTTGAGTAACTGATAATCTTTTTCTCCTCGTTGAGCAATTGACTGTTGGGGAAACATCATTACCATCATAAAAAAGAAAATTCCAAAAATAAAATTAGTACGTTCCATTATAAATTTTTTAAAGTAAAAATAATATTAAGCAAAAATACAATTATAAGAGAATATCTACAATTTTTTTAACGAAAGGTGCAAGGGAAGGTGGGTATACGTCAGCCTTAATTATAATTTTAACTAAATCGACCAAATTTTACAATTAATATCAACATAAATGGTTCATAGAAGGCAACTCTATTTTTTCAAAAAAATTACGTGTACAATTATACTTTATGTTAATTGCCTATCAAAAAATGGAAATACTACAACAAAAGTAGTATTTGGTTAAAACAAGAAAAGCCCCAATTCTTAAGAAAAGGAGCTTATTTTATAATGAGCTAAAGGCAGATTATTCGATTTCTTCTTCGACCTTAGCTTGAATGACCATTTTACCGTTGTAATACATATTTCCTTCATGCCAATAAGCACGATGCATCATATGTGTCTCACCAGTGGTTTTACAAACCGACAATTGTGGCATTTCAGCCTTGTGGTGAGTTCTTCTTTTATTTTTTTTGGATTTGGATACCCTGCTCTTAGGATGTGCCATAATATTAAGGTTTTAAACTTACAATTTTATATTTTTAAATATATTCGGGGATTGGTAATCCTTTTCCGAATTCATTTCTCTTTCTAGGTAATGCAATACCTCTGTACTACAAGGTTTAACTTCATCATCTAAACAATTATACACTTTAGTCATTGGAATCGAAACGTGAATACTTTCGTAAAGCCAAGCTGCAATATGGATTGAATCGGACTCTTCATCTATATAAAGTATCTCGTCATCACTTTCTAAAGGATCCCCTGTTTTCACGTGGATGCTATTACTTGACATCAAAGGCAGATTAATATTTGCCAAACATCGATCACAATTTGTTTCCATAAATCCTTTGATTTCGGAATGCATAACTACTAAATTGTTACCTTTTTCTACTTTTACTTCTGCATTGAAGTTTCCTTTTTTTATTAAACTTTGTTCAAATTCTTTAAAAAAAAGACTATTTAATTCGAAAGTAAATGTATGAATTCCATTTTTCATGCCATAAAGCGGCAAAGAAAAATGTTTTAAGTTATCCATAATAAAATAACATTTTGAATTCGGGCTGCAAATGTACATATTTATCACCGAAATTTCAATTCTTTTTTTTATAAATTAGAATTTATTTTTAGTTGGTGAAGTTTTCTCAGCGTTAGGCATTAAAACCAAACTTCTAGCATGCCACCATTATTTTTCTCAAAAACAAATTTGGCTGAATACTCTGTTTTTACTATTTGGTCAATTTCCGATTTTAATACACCTTGTCCTTTACCGCAAATAATATAAACTATGTTACTTTTCCACTTTACATTCTTGTCCAAAAACTGCTTACATTTTTTTATTTGGAATTGTAAAATGACAGATGCGCTTTGATTTAACATCGAAGGTTCTAATTTTTCAATATGCAAATCTATAGTATTTCCAGATTCTAAAGTAGGTTTTGGTTCAATTGATGTTTCTGTTCCATAGATCCAATCAGGATATATATATTCTTCATTATCTATTACTTGTATATTTGATTTATTCGTATATATAGTTTTATTTGCTACAGTAATTATTACTTTACCATCCTCTCTGATTCCAGCAATAATTCCGAAACGTTTTGACTTCTTGAGTAATACCTTTTCACCTATCCAAAATGACATAATACATGATTAAAAACTGAATTTGAGCTGAGTTTTTAGTTCTGTTCGATTTCTACCTTCAATAAATTCATTCCCACTTCCAATCAATCGATCACCGGTGTAGTGGGTATTGCTTACTCTAAACTCCCATGTCAGCCAATGATTTACTCTATACCTCATATTGGCGTATACTCTAGACCCTCTATTCTGGAAAAAAGGAATAAAAAACTCAAACAATATGTCATTTTCGTAGGTATAAATTCTTGCATCGTAACTTTCAATATCAAAAATGCAATACCTCATTGAAAATGAAATTTTTTCTGCTATTGGTTTATATAACAAATCTTGATATAGAAGGACACCCCTTGACTTGGATTCTTTGCGATAAAATGACATTTCTATCCTGTTTCTCCATTCCCAAGCCTGATTTATTTTAAAATTCATATGAAAACGAACACGCTGAACAAAGTAATCGATGGGTGCATATATCAATTCTTCTGTTGTTGAAGATTGATTAAGTTGTTTGTTAATATATCTGTATTGTGCATATATTTCAAGCTTACGTTTTTGCACGTAGGCAATTTTAATAAAATAGTCTTTTCCTGTGGCTGGTCCATTTCGACGGTAACTCACCCAAGGGTTTTTCCAAAAATCAACATACGTGCTCAAAGTTATTCTTGGAAAAGGTCTAATATCTAAGCCAGCATACAAACCTTCTTCATTGATCGGTAGAGAACCATCGCCAAAAGCATTTGCATTTAGTACTTGATATTGTGGTGCAAATTTCCGGTATAACAAAGCCAAATCGATTTTTCTGTCAAGTCCAAGCAACAGTCCATTAGACATCGCTGTTCCCGAATTATCACTGATAGCAAATTCTCCAAAAAAAGTCGCATTACGAACTCTATATTGGTAATCTACACTAGCATTTTGAAGTTCTTTTCCCGCAAATGTGTACTTTTGATATAATCCACCACTCCTTTGAAAAGTTCGATCAAAAGTAGTATGCAAGTAATTGGCTCCAATTTTTAAATTTTTGTAATTAAACTTTAGAGAAGTTCCGACATTAAATTGGTGAATTGTGTTTTTGAGGGAAATTTCGCTTGCTGTCCTGTGCAATCCACTTTCGACAATAGACGTAAACAGGTCAAAATCAGTACTTTCAATGGAGTCTGAATTAACTCTCGCATTTACAGGCTTAAAAGAACCAAATATTCCAAGAGAAAACCATTTACTCAATTTTAGTTCAACGGCTCCGCCTCTAAAATAGTTCACTTCATTCACGGAACTATAAGGTCTTACAAATCTATTTCCTTTTTTTATATTCATCACAAAAGAAGACTTTCTTCCACCAAAATCATTGTGAAGAATTAGGCCTTGACCCATACTTACTGTATAGTCTCCGAGCGTTACAGATTGAAGGACATTGTTTAATTTTGCACCATGTATAAAAAATGAATAGAAGTCAAATCCCGCTTTATTAATATCTTTAAAAAAAGGTTCTCCAGGATCTTTTTCGGCTGTAATACCAACTTTAAAATAATTTCCTGCCTGATATCTATATCTTACATAGTAACTATTGCCGTCACCTATATAAGGCGTGATACCCTCTTGATTTTCTATATATCCTTTTCTTGTTTGAACTACCCTTTTTGATTTTAAAAACAAGACACTTTTACCAGATTTATAAAATTCATTCCAATCGAAAGAATACAAATCTTCAAATCCATTTCTAATAGTGAGAAAAGAGGTGACATTGCGAATAAAGCCAATATTCCAAGATTCAATAGCCTGTAATTCGAAGATACTTAAAAAGTCACCAAATTTTTGTCTATGGTCAAAAAAGTCTCTGATTTGGGTTTCGCTAATGATAAGAAGGTCTCGTAATTGGTCTTCCTTAACAGTGTTAATATCTAGCGGGTTTTGGTAGTATTGTAGTAGGTTCTCAAAAATGGTATTAAAATCGAAAGACTCTGATTCAGAATTTTCAAGAAAATCTTCTACGATATTAGCTACTAAAGGGTTTTCTTGTACATTTTGGGCACACAAACCAATAGGAACTGCAAACAAAGCCACCAACATTAAAGTAGATAGAAATAAGGCCCGAATTGTAACAAAACCATTCATGTAACGAATATGTATTAAGGGCAAAAATACATTTTTTAGTTGAGAAAAGAACACTACACTTCTGAATGGAAAATAAATAAGAATTTGGCAATAGTATTTATGGTAAGTAGTAATAATTCATAAAACCATAAAAGGAGAGAGCCTTGCTGCGTAAGCAACAAGGCTCTCATAAAACAGGCGGCGACCTACTCTCCCACAAATGTAGTACCATCGGCGCAGAAGGGCTTAACTTCTCTGTTCGGAATG
>JBATMZ010000132.1:0-1799 GCA_049290115.1 Saprospiraceae bacterium
AATTATCCTAATCCTTTCAATCCAAGTACAAAGATTAAATATCAAATTGCAACGAGTAATCCAGTAAGTCTAAAAATATATGATGTTTTAGGAAATGAAGTTGCTTCACTTATTGATGAAATACAACCATCGGGAAATTATGAAATAACATTTGATGCAAGAAGTTTATCGAGCGGAACATATTTCTATAAATTGCAGGCGGGTGATTTTATAGAAACAAAGAAATTGTTATTAATAAAATAACAACCAGATAAATTCCTTTTCCGTTTCCGTGAACTATAATTCACAAATAAATAATTATAAAATCTATAATAGGTGTCATTTTGAAAACAACGTATATCATAATTAGTTGTCTTCTGTTTTTAATCTCTGAAGCTCCGGCTCAAAATTCACCAACTTATTCCTGGCGTTACTATCGTCCCGGCAATACTGGAATTCAGGGAGATCAGGCAACTGCTCTTTGGATAGATGGAAATGGTGACCCATATATTGCTGCCAACACAGGTGGTTGGGGCGAAGGAGGATTTGCAAAGTTTAGTCAATCTGAAACCAAATGGGTTAACTTCTCAAACGTTGACTATCCAATATTGGGATCATTTGATGGTGGCGAAGAACACATAGAAGAAATAATCAAAGACTATGATAATAATCTTTGGATGGCAAACAATACCGGCGCATTAAAATTTAATCCTCAGGTCGGTATTTCATCGATTGAAAAATGTGGATCAGGAAATTCAGGATTATTGGGTTCGACTGTAGATATGGATTTAGCCCCTGATAGCACCATATGGTTTGTAAGCGATGGACTTGTTCGATTTAATCCTAAGAACGGAGCCTGGACTAATTGGCAAGGAAGTAATATCAGAATTGCTGTACAACCCAAACAAGATGGCAGTTACTTGGTATGGTCAGCAGATACATATTTTGGGCAGGTGTTCACATATAATAGTGCAACAAATCAAATAACAAATTATTTGCCTACAGCTTTTGGAGACATCGCCGGTTTACCCGGGAAAGATTGCGTTGATGATGCCGGAAATTTTTGGGCTTTAAGAATGACCCAAAACGGTGATTGGGAGACGCTTGAATATCAACGTCCCGATGGAGTTTGGATTTATCCCACACCACCATATGCCAATGTTAGTTTTTATATTGAAGCATTTAAAGCTTATGGAAATGGTAAAGCGGTAATGGTTCTTGCTAGCGGAGAAACCTGGATGTTTGATGGAGTAACATGGAATAATTTTGGAACATGGCGCCCGGGTGATTTTAGTCTTTCTATTGATGTAGATAATCAAGGTAATGTTTGGGTTTGTGGAATAGGAGGCGCAGCAAAACGTGATGCTGTTACAGGAAACTGGCAGCGTTACAGAATAACAAATACATCACAATATGACTATTTTGTTGAAGATTTTTCATTGGATAGCGAAGGAAATGTTTGGCTTACAGGAAATGCGGGGACGGGAATTGGCGGGTTTCAAAAATTTGATGGCGAAAGATGGACAGGATTTAATGATTTTACTTATGGGTTGGGTCATCCTTTCCCTTATCCTGCAGACAATACCCAGGCTATTTATAGGAGACCTTCAAATGGTGATGTAATATTTAATCCCACATTCCATGGAATCCATGCCTGGAACGGTGTTAACTATTTTGCTTTGGAAGATTCAATGAATGTCTCAAAAGGTTTTGTTGAAGACTCACAGGGAAGATTGTGGAGTCTTGGTGAATATTTTAATGTAAGATACTATGATGAAAATATCCCCGATTGGATTTTTGTTCCATTGGTAGGATGGGGC
>JBATMZ010000133.1:0-93860 GCA_049290115.1 Saprospiraceae bacterium
TGACAATGTTATGTAATCTTTACCCCAATTGGCTATTTTAAGCCAATATCCACGAATTGACTTAAAATAGCCAATTTAGCTTTCAGTTTAGAATGTACTTTTTACGTAAATAAGTTACAAAATAAACAAAATTGGTCAAAAAACGACAATTAGGTAAAAAAGGCTTTTTTTGACCAATTTTTTTATATTTTTGTATAAAAATAACAAATGGTAGCAGTAATCACAGGAGATATAATAAATTCAAGGAAAGTAAACTCAGAAATTTGGCTTCCAAAGCTTAAAGAATATTTTTCAAAATTTATTTTAGACGCTGAAAAATGGGAAATATATAGAGGTGATAGTTTTCAGATTGAAATTGAAACTGAAAATGCTTTAGAAATTGCAATGTGTATAAAGGCCTTGATAAAATCTAATAATCAAATAGATGTTAGAATGTCAATAGGAATAGGTGAAAAAAAATTTAAAGGTGAAAAAATTACCGAATCCTATGGTACTGCTTACGTAAATTCAGGAGATAGTTTTGAAAAAATTAAAAGTAATACACTAATTCTAAAAAGCCAATTTTTAGAATTTGATGAATACTTTAATCCAATATTAAGATTATTAAGCTTTATTAGCAATAATTGGAAACCAATCACATCTGAAACAATATTCTATGCTTTAACACACAGAAAATTACTCCAAAAAGAAATAGCAAAATTATTATCAAAAGATAAATCAACTGTAAATAAAGCCTTAAAAAGAGGAGGTTATGATGAAATAATAGAAATAATAGATTTATACTCAAATAAAATACAAAAATGTTTGAACTAGTACTAAAGATTACACTTGCACATTTAATTGGTGACTTTGTTCTTCAAACCAATGAAATGGTTAATGATATTGAAAATAAAAAATTTAAATCAAAAAATTTATATTATCATATTCTAATTCACTTATTGTTGCTATTATTTATCACAAAATTTGAAAAAGTGTACATATTCCCAATAATTATATTGTCTATTTTACATTTAATAATTGATATAATAACCAAAATATTGATCAACAATAAAATTAGTAAATTTACAAATTTTATTGTTGATCAAGCATTACATTCAATCACAATAGCATTATTTATTAGCTACTTTCATAATTATTTTATAGATGTGGATCTTGTTTTTAACTCCAAAAATTATCTATTATTAACTGCATTGATAAGTATTACATTCGTATCAGCTATTGTAATAAAAAAAATAATGGAAATATTCAATTACCCTTTGCCAAATGATGGAATTAAGGAAGCTGGAAAATACATAGGTATGCTAGAGAGACTTTTCATTTTTGTTTTAGTAATAACATCATTCTGGGAAGGAGTAGGATACCTATTAGCTGCAAAATCAATTTTTAGATTTGGTGATCTAAAAGACAATAAAGAAATAAAATTAACCGAATATATACTTATCGGAACTTTAATAAGCTTTGGATTTGCAATTTTAATAGGAATCATATATTTAAACCTAAAAAACTTCATATAACAACTAAGTTTTCATAATGCGCACAGGACAAACATTAAAAGCCCTGTAGAACGGAATCTTAAGTAAGCTCGAACATGGTAAAAAAATCAGCTTTAGTGATAATCAGAACGACAGTGCTTTAGAGTAGCACAAAACTAAACATCTTTATTTCGATTTCATCAACTTGGGAAAAACCCCAAAATACACCCGCATTTAACCATGAATTGGAAACAAATGAAGACTTATATATAGTTAAACTAAACCCATTCTTAACTTTCAGAAACAAGTCTACCTTCAAACTGTCTTTTTGATAAGTAATAATATTTCCCCTACAACAAACTCTTAAACCTTGGTCTTCTTGGTGTAACGTTTCCTACTCGCTCAATCTTGGCTTTTTCGTAATCACTGAAGTTACCCTCAAAAAAGACTACTTGTGAGTCGTCCTCAAAAGCCATAATGTGGGTTGCCAATCTGTCGATAAACCACCGGTCGTGAGAAATAACCAATACACATCCCGCAAAATTTTCAATGGCTTCTTCTAATGCCCTCAACGTATTGATGTCAATGTCGTTGGTCGGTTCGTCGAGCAACAAAACATTGCCCCCTTCCTTCAGCGTCATGGCCAAATGAATTCTGTTTCGTTCTCCGCCCGAAAGCACAGCCAACTTTTTTTGTTGATCAGACCCTGTTATATTAAACTTACTCAGGTATGCCCTAACATTCACTTGGGTTTTTCCAACCATAATCATTTCCATACCTTGTCCGACAGCCTCCATGATGGTCAACTCTGGCTTCAAGTCTGCGTGCGACTGATCGACATAACTTAGTTTGACGGTGTCACCGATCGTGACTTTACCACTGTCTGGCTTCTCCGTGCCCATGATCATCTTAAAGAGGGTCGATTTTCCCACACCGTTAGGACCAATGATACCAATGATGGCATTTTTTGGAATGGAGCAAGTAAAATTATCGATCAATATTCTTTTGCCATAAGCTTTGCTCATGCCTTCGATGTCGATGACTTTATCGCCCAATCTTTCGCTCGGTGGTATAAACAAATCAAGCTTGGCTTCTTTTTCTTTTGTTTCTTCATTTTGCAATTTGTCGTAGGCCGACAAACGAGCCTTTCCTTTGGATTGCCTTGCTTTAGGGGACATCCGAACCCATTCCAATTCTCTTTCAAGGGTTTTTCTTCGCTTAGATTCGGATTTTTCTTCTTGCTCCAATCGATTGGCTTTTTGCTCCAACCAACTAGAATAATTTCCTTCCCAAGGAATTCCTTCTCCCCTATCCAATTCCAAAATCCAACCCGCAACATTATCCAAGAAATACCTATCGTGGGTCACCGCAATTACAGTACCTGGAAAATTTTTTAAATATTGTTCTAACCACAATACACTTTCTGCATCCAAGTGATTGGTCGGTTCGTCGAGCAGTAAAATATCCGGCTGACTCAACAATAATCTACATAGAGCCACCCTTCTTTTTTCACCACCAGAACAAATATTGATATTAACATCACCTTCAGGACACCTTAATGATTCCATAGCAGTTTCCAATTTGTGATCCAAATTCCAAGCGTCAAAGTGTTCCATTTTTTCCATGAGCTCTCCCTGGATTTCAATGGCCTTCATCATCTCACTGTCGTCCATTGGTTCGCCCAATTTATTGTTGATGTCTTCATACGCCTTGATGACATCGACGATATGTTGTACACCTTCCTCTACGATTTGTCGAACTGTTTTAGTTTCATCCAATTCGGGTTCTTGTTGGAGAAAACCAATCTTATATTCTTTATCAAACGTTACTTTTCCCTGAAAATTGGTATCCAAACCTGCTATGATCTTGAGTAAAGATGATTTTCCCGAACCATTCAATCCAAGTACGCCGATTTTTGCACCGTAATAAAAGGATAACCAAATGTTTTTAAGCACTGTTTTTTGAGGTGGGTAAATTTTAGTCACCCCCTCCATTGCGAATATTACTTTATTGTCTGCCATGAGAATTTTGAATTAAGGCAGCAAAGATAAGAAATAAGGCAATTTTAATGCGGATAAATATTTTAATTTCACCTTCCATGATATGTCTTCAAAAATATTTTTGCCTCACGATGTGCATCATTCAAAATTAAAAATGTAAAAAATTTGTAGCGTTTTATTTATTTTTAGCATTAATAAGTCGAAATCAGTTTAAAAATGAAAATCAATCTTTTATTAACCAGTTTTCTGGTGGGAATTTTGTTCCTCGGTTGTTACGAAGATTCTGAAGAAATAACCGAAACGATAGAAAAACCCATTCCGTCAAAAATAATTACGGAGGCAAATTTAGTGGTCAACGTTCAAGATGAAACCGGATTACCAATATCGGGCATAAGTGCCCACTTTAATCATCAAAACAAGGTCATCAATCAAGCCTCCTATTTTCATTTTTTGTCAAAAAACATATCCAAAGAAAATGAAATTCTCACCGTGACAGACGGGAAAGGGCATTCCTTTGATTTTTCAATGTACACTATAGAAAATGAAGTAAATTATCATACTATCACCTTGTTTAAAAATGTACAAGAAATAGCTTTTTCAAGTGCACAAGACCAAAACTTAACATCACCTTCCGGGAATATAAACCTCCACCTTTCGCCCAATAATTATACAGTCGACCAAGAAAAATACGCTGGAAATATACAAGGGCGATTTTATGAAATAAACACCTTCAATCCGACCCACCTCAAGGCATTACCAGGTGGACAAATCATTCACCAAAACGGTGTCCAAAAATTCATCCAATTTCACGTCGCCTTTAATATAGAATTAACAACACCTGCACAGAAAACGGTAAGTTGCCGTTCGTCACAAAAAGTAGAAATAGTAAATATCGTTCCTACGGAATCCGTGATTTTATATTACAATAAGGTTTCGAAAAGATGGGAAAATAAAGGCATTTATTCAGCAAAAAATGGTATACCTTTTACAGAATCAGGTTTTTATGCTTTAGCTGATTTGGAAGATATTTCCATCCTAAAAGGTCAATGGTTGTTGAACGATTTTCCAATGATGAACCAAAAAATAAAATACGAATTTAATAATATTACCCAAGAAACTTACACTTCAAATACTGGAAAATGGGAAATAATCGTTTCCAGAAACACGCTAATAACAATATCCCATGACCACGAATGTAGTGTCAATACTGAAAAAATAATGGTTCAAACCGACAAAAATCAAGTAGAAACCAACATTAAAAACTTTGTTACTTTGGAATGGGAAAATGTGTCGATTAAGGGTAGTTTTAAAAGCTGCGACCACCTTCCTATCCATGAAGGTTTTATCATCGTTCAAAATGGAATTGACCCAATCCAAATATATATTCCCCGTTCCACTTTTTCGATTAACCTCCCTTTGTGTACCCAGGATGATGTCAATATCGCCACATCGTCCACGACAAGTTCGCCGACTTCCCTCATACGATACACTGGAAAAAATATAGCTCTGGGTCAAATATTTTTGTGTGAAACATTTACTGACAATTATGTAGCACTGAAAACACAAGAGACCTATTCGAATTTGACCACTTTGCTTGAAGCTAAGGAAGATGCTGGCATTTTCAATTTTACCTTTGAGTACAGTGGTCAAGTATTTAATTTAAAGTTTAAACACAACAACCAAGCTGGAAATATTGACCCAAGTAGTACAAATATCGTGTGGATTGATCCAAATTTTGATGGCAAAGGTATTGAATTGTTATGTCCCACATCGACTTCTTGTGGGTTTGATGAGGTTGAGTTGTACACTTTTGAAAAAAACGGATGGATAAAAGGACGATTTAAAGGTGAATTTTGGGTTAAAAACAATAATCCTTTAACGGCAAGGTACCAACAATTGGAAGGAGAATTTCAAATAAAC
Organism: Saprospiraceae bacterium; assembly: GCA_049290115.1. GTDB lineage: Bacteria > Bacteroidota > Bacteroidia > Chitinophagales > Saprospiraceae > OLB9. The sequence goes on from JBATMZ010000133.1 coordinate 5,393, forward strand.
CAAAAGTAAGTTGGAGGAGAGGCACATTATAACTGGCTGTAAAAAAGGGCAAGAACAGGCTTTTAAATCACTGGTAGAAACCTACTCTCCTATGCTGATGTCCGTTTGTTTGCGCTACATCAAAGACAGAGAAAGGGCTAAAGACATTTTGCAAGAAAGTTTGATTAAAATTTGTAAAAATATTGGTCAATACGAAGAAAAAGGAAGTTTTAAAAATTGGATATTGACTATACTTATCAATACCAGCTTAAAAGAAATAAAAAAATATAAACATCTCGAAGATTTGGATAGCCTCAAAAATGAAACTTATACAGAATCTTCCCCAATCGAATTATTGCACATTAAAGACATCAAAAAAATCATCCACCAAATGCCCGAAATGCACCGAATCGTTTTTAATATGCACGTCGTAGATGGATATAGTCATGCAGAAATAGCTACTACATTAGACATTGCCGAATCATCCAGTCGGGTTTATTTAACCAGGGCTAGGCAGTTTTTAAGATTGGAAGTTAATGAACGTGAATTAAAAAATAAAATTTCCTAACATGGATTGGAAAGATAGAGAAAATAAATTGGCCAACGCACTCAGAAATCACGAAGAAAATCTGGATACGGCTGAGTTATGGAAAGGCATTCAACCCGAATTGCCCATTCAAAAAAAGAAAAACCGAACAGGCCTCCTACTTTTGTTATTGGTCGGAATGACGCTAGGTTTTTTATTCAGCAATTTCCTTCAAAAAAACACAATCAACAGCCTGAAAACCAATTTGGACAATAGTCGTTCAGCCTATACGTCCATTGAACTTGAATTAAAAAAATGTCAGCAAATTACAAGTCAACATAACCAGAATTTTACCAATGAATCACCAACATTTGTTACAACATTAATACCAGAAAAAAAATCACAAAAAAAAGTAGATAAACAAAAAACAAATGATTCATCTTTCAAGGGTGAACGCACCCTCGGTGAATCACCCCTTGACGATAAAAACGAACTTGTTTCGACACAAAAAGTGAAGCAATATGATTTACCAGAAGTTGTTGAAGAATGGTCTTTTTTAGACAGAATTTCACTAAAAAAAGTGGCCTTCAATTCGACCACTCTTAAACTAAAACCAAGCCATAAACCCTTTCAAAAAATCCCTTTACGGAATAATATCGCTTATTATACTTCACTCTACTTAGGTGCTTCACTGATTCAAGATCAAAAAATATCCTTAGAAGAAAAAACATCCCACAACCATGCACCTTTATACAGTTGGGCGGCTGAAATAGGCCTTCAAAAACGTGGTGGACAACGTTGGTTTTGGAATCTTGCCGTGATGTATCAAAACAACCACAGTAAAATAAACTACGACGTGACGACCAAAGAAAGTTTACTCATTACGGATACCACTTCCATCATCATTGATGAAGCGGGTTTACAGCAAGTGACTGTAGGCGACGTCTGGGCTACAAAAATCGTCAGGAAAAAGGGTGTTTCTTACGCCAATACACAATCCATAGCTTTGAGTCCGCACCTTGAGTTCAATCTTATGGCCAAAAAAAGGAATAGCCTAGGATTAAAATTGGGCGTAAACTTCCCATTGATATCGTGGACTAAAGGGAGTGTTTTAGATGCAAAAAAAGGCTTGCATACAATACAAAAACAGCCTACCTTTTTTCAAAACCCCTCGTATACAGGTGGATTTATATACCACACTATTTTGTTTGATGTTCCTATTGGTTTTTTATGTCAAGTGATCTACGGAAAACAAGAAATAACAACCAATCAACATATATATGCGCGCAATTATTGGCTTCCTCAGGCCGGCATGAGGCTTATTTTTTAATGTAAACATTTTAAAAAACGTATTATGAATTATAGATTTTTTACCCTTTATATTGTTTTGCTGTTGTTTTTTCAGCAGTCAAATAATCTGCACGCGCAAACCGCATTGTGCAAGCCAATTATTACAAAATACACGAGTATGGATGATTGTCTGACCAATCTCTCCTTTGAAGACATAGATAATGGTTCTAGCGATTTCGATACTTTCAACCTTAGTCAATTTCAATTTTTTGGACCCGACACGTTTACTGTAACTTTGACAGTGTCAAAATTAACCGGCGGCACCTCTTCTTGTGAATCCACACTGTATGTTGTTGATAATGTCAAACCGATATTATATGTTTTAAACAATGTATTTCTAAAGCTTGATACCAACAGCCAACTATTGTTAACTGCAGAAATGTTTGATGCAGGTTCTTACGATAATTGTTCTGGCATATCACATTTTACATTTGAACCTTCCATAGTAACTTGTCAGGAGGTGAGTCCGCTTCAGATTGAAATTACGGTTTTCGATCATTCTGGAAATAGTGATATTGCTGTTGTCGATGCCAATTTATCCAATGCACAAAACAGTGGGACTCATTTGACTTGTAATGATATTGTAACTATAAAATTAGCAGAAAATGAATCTCAGAAAATTTATCCTAATATGGTTCTTGAAGGAGGTCCTTATAAATGTTGGGATCAGTACTCTTTGGAGATTTCAGAAAACAATGTTGTAAGACCCAATGATTTTGTCGATAACCAAGATGTACATAAAGATTTGGTCATAAGGGTTACTCATATTGGCACCAACAACAGTTGTTGGTCAATCTTAAAAGTTGTGAGTATAGTATGCGACTCCTTAGTGATTTGTGATACGAAATCTCGCTGTGATAGTATAGGAAACTGTGCCACAGGTCATAGTTTATCAGATGATGTTGAGTGGCCATGTGATGTTTTGTTAACAAACCTACCACATGCTGTATTTAACAATCCAACGCCTGAGGTTTTGGCGGAATATACGCAGCAAGACTTATCTGATTTTATGCCTTTACTTTATGAAGGTTTGGTAGATTGTTCGTCTAGTGTCGGAATAGGATACCAAGACCTTGTTTTTAACTCGGGTAATGGAAAAAATATTCAAAGAAACTGGTCAGTTGTTCATTGGTCTTCGGGTGCAAATTATTCTTATCAACAACAATTAGTCTTGAATAATCCGGGCCCTCATGTGTGTCAAATATGTGATTTTTTACCATGGGATAGCGCTATAACAGATTGTGGTAATGGCCACAGCTTAGATGATGCTATTGAATGGCCAGCTGATGTTTTACTAAATAATACTAGATTTTCACCCATTGACTTGACCTATGAAGCAGGCTTTGATTGGCAAAATATACAACCTTTCCTTCGTGAAGAATGTAAAGCTACCTACAAAATCCAATACACAGACGACATCACTTTTACATCTATAGATAGTGTCCATGTAGACAGAAATTGGGAAATTGTCAATGTTTTTACTGGAAGCATTCATGTTTATACACAAAAAATCAAGGTTTCGAATCCCCCACAGGATATGGCCAAAGTGTGTGTCAGACAAAGAACAGGAAATGTTTTACACGACGTTACCCTTTACCAAGGTAATACTATAGACCTAGGTCCATGTGTCGAGTTTCCGATTGATCCAGCTTATACTACCATTACGCCAACTAAAGTGAGTAGTGATTATCTAGAAGGAATAGATTTGGGAGACCTGATTTTAATGCGTGAACAGATTTTAGGGATTAAACAATTGTCCATTACTCAAGTATTATCTGGGGATTTTAATGGTGTTCACGGTGTTACAACCTTAGATGCCGTTTTATTGACAAAATTGATCAATGGAGAGACGGTTAACCTTACCAACTGGCCTTCGCCTTGGAAATTTTTGTACAATGACTTCAATTTATTGGCGAATAAACAATGGCGAAACTACACTGCTTTAACCCCCGCCAATGTCAAGTATTATGGTCAACATTTTATTGGTTACAAGTTGGGTGATTTAAATAATTCGTATGTAGAAAACGGTATTCAGCCTATCCCTGTTGACATAACGGATGTTTTGGTGACGTCAGGCGAAAAATATAATGTTCCAGTTTTTGCTTCAAAAGACATGACTATCAAAGGTTTTCAATTCAAAATATTGAAGACACTTTCGGCAAAAATTAATAACATTACAAGCACTCTTTTTCCAAATGTCGAATGGGTAGAATACAATGACTATATTTCTGTGTTAGCATATGACAATGATCATTTTACACTTGCCAATATAGACAAAGGTGACTTGGTTTTTACGATAGAAGTAGAAGCACTAAAAAATGATGTTTTACATTCTTCGTTACAGTTTTATGATAAAAACCATAACAATTTTATAGGTGCTACAAACTACGAACCAATTCCATTTGAGTTTTTATACGACAACATCATCACGGTAGGGAGTAAAACCATCTCCTTGGATGACTTAAGTATTTACCCAAATCCTGCGACAGAAAGCATCGTTATTAAAGGTTTGGATGGATCTACTTATTCCGTAGATATGTTGGATATGGTGGGTCAAACGATCCAACAACAAACAGTCCAGCAAGATGAATCTATATCCATTGGCCATTTGCTTCCGGGTATGTATTTATTGAGGATTAAGTCGAAAAATGGAACATTAAAAATGGTTAAGTTTTTAAAAATATAACCATTTCACTGTACTCATTCGTATTTTATATTCACATATGAAATAAAAAAGGCTTCCAGTTAGGAGGTCTTTTTTTGTATATTTAAACATAAGTCCCGCCTAAAATTGGTTTACAAACCTGAATTTAACAATAATTCATCATTAATAATTATCTCCATCAAGCTTACATATTCCTCCTATACTGTCCTCCCACTTCGTACAAAGCATGGGTGATTTGACCCAAGGAGCAGGTTTTGACACACTCGATCAATTCTTCAAAAAGGTTTTGGTTTTCAATGGCCTTTTTCTTCAGTCGTGTCAAGGCTTCAAAAGTATCTTTTGGATTACGAGCATGTAAATCTTCTAGTGTGTGAATCTGCTCTTGTTTTTCTTCCTCCGTGGCACGGATGACCTCTTCGGGGATGATGGTCGGCGAACCTTGTTTTGATAGAAAAGTATTGACCCCTACGAGTGGCAGTTCCCCGGTATGTTTTAACGTTTCGTAGTACAAGGACTCTTCCTGGATTTTGCTTCGTTGGTACATCGTTTCCATCGCTCCTAGGACGCCCCCTCGTTCTGTGATACGATCAAATTCCGCCAAAACCGCTTCTTCTACCAAATCGGTCAATTCCTCAATGATAAAAGCGCCTTGTAATGGGTTCTCATTTTTTGAAAGACCCAATTCCTTATTGATGATCAATTGGATGGCCATAGCTCTTCGTACCGATTCCTCCGTTGGCGTTGTGATGGCTTCGTCGTAGGCATTGGTATGTAGCGAATTACAATTGTCGTAGATGGCATACAGGGCTTGCAAGGTCGTCCGAATGTCATTAAAAGCAATTTCCTGTGCATGCAGTGACCTACCTGAAGTTTGGATGTGGTATTTCAACATTTGTGACCTTTCGTTGGCCTTGTATTTATACTTCATGGCTTTCGCCCAAATTCTCCTCGCTACCCTACCGATGACAGCATATTCGGGATCTACCCCATTTGAGAAGAAAAAAGATAAATTGGGTGCAAAATCGTCGATTTTCATGCCCCTGAATAAATAATATTCGACAAAGGTAAAACCGTTGGCCAGGGTAAACGCTAACTGCGATATAGGATTCGAACCCGCTTCTGCAATATGGTACCCAGAAATAGAAACTGAATAAAAATTACGCACATTTTTATCGATAAAATAAGATTGAACATCACCCATCAAACGCAACGAAAACTCAGTGCTAAATATACAGGTATTTTGGGCTTGATCTTCCTTGAGAATGTCCGCTTGAACCGTTCCTCTCACCGATGCAAGTGCCTTGGTTTTTAATGATTGGTATACGTCAGGAGACAACACTTCATCGCCTGTCAATCCTAAGAGTAGTAAACCCAATCCATTATTTCCGGCAGGTAATTCACCTTTATAACTTGGTCTTTTTAATCCCTGATCGTCGTACTTGGCTTTTAGTTTTTTGTCTACCAAATGTTCAAGGCTTTTTTCTCGAATATATTTTTCACATTCTTGATCAATGGCTGCATTCATAAAAAAAGCGCAAATGGTAGCTGCCGGACCATTGATAGTCATGGACACTGATGTATTAGGTTGGCATAAATCAAAACCTGAATACAATATTTTTGCGTCGTCTAGGCAACAAATACTCACACCAGAATTTCCAATTTTACCATAAATATCTGGTCTATAATCTGGATCTTCACCGTACAGTGTCACCGAATCGAAGGCTGTAGAAAGTCTTTTGGCCGTTAGTCCAAGTGAAACATAGTGAAATCGTTTGTTGGTTCGCTCCGGCCCGCCTTCTCCTGCAAACATACGAGCTGGATCTTCACCTTGTCTTTTAAACGGAAAAACACCCGCAGTAAATGGAAAAGAACCCGGTAGGTTTTCTTGTAGATTCCAATGCAAAATATCTCCCCAGTCTTTATAGTTTGGCAGGGAAATTTTAGGAATTTTTAGTTTGGATAAAGATTCCGTGTAGGTAGGAACTTTAATATCCTTTCCCCTCACCTGGTACACAAATTCGTCCGCTTTATAGTTTTGCTTAATTTGCGGCCAAGACTCCACCATACGTTTACATTCGCCATCCAAATCTTCTTTTTTCCTTTCGATATTTTTTTGAATCTCTTCTGTAGCTGGAAAATCATTCGGTAAAACTTCCAAAGATTTGGACAAAACGTACCATGCCGTAGCCTTTCCACTTTGCTCTTTGGCCCAGGTGTCGTAATGGCGATTATTCTCCGTTATCTCACTGAGATATCGTACCCTTTGAGGAGGAATGATGTATATTTTTTCACTATCACCTGTAGGTAACGGCAGGGTTGATGCCCATTGTAGTTCACACTTTTCGTTTATTTTTTCAACTATAAATTTATAGAGATTGTTGGTCCCCGGATCGTTAAATTGGGACGCTATTGTTCCGACAACAGGCATTTTATCTGGATCGGTATCCCAAAGACCATGGTTTCGTTGGTATTGTTTTTTGACATCGCGTAATGCATCCAAAGCCCCTTTTTTATCAAATTTATTGATGGCTATGATGTCGGCAAAATCAAGCATATCGATTTTTTCCAATTGAGAAGCGGCTCCATATTCTGGTGTCATGATGTACAAAGAGACGTCAGAATGATCGACGATTTCTGTATCTGATTGTCCAATACCCGATGTTTCAAGAACGATGAGATCAAAACCACCTTTGTTTAAAATCTGGAGGGCACTATTAACATGTTTTGACAGAGCAAGATTGGACTGCCTTGTAGCTAAAGAGCGCATATACACCCGCTCGTTATTGATGGCATTCATACGAATCCTATCTCCTAAGAGTGCGCCACCTGTTTTTCGTTTGGACGGATCCACAGAGATGATGGCTACTTTTTTGTCTTTAAAATCTAGCAAAAAACGTCTGACTAATTCATCTACCATACTCGACTTTCCCGATCCACCAGTACCAGTGATACCAAGGACGGGCACTTTTTTATTTTCCTTGTTTAGCTGATCGATAACGTCACTATGTTTCTCGGGAAAATTTTCAACCGCGGAAATCAACCTACTCAGAATATTGGGGTTCCCGCTTTGTATATTTTTCCACTCTTGGTTTAATATATCACCTATTGGGTAGTCGCATTGCAGCAAAACATCATTAATCATACCTTGCAATCCCATCGTACGACCATCATCTGGCGAATATATTCTAGTGATGCCATAGGCTTGTAATTCTTCTATTTCACTCGGAAGAATCGTACCTCCACCACCACCAAAAATCTTAATATGACCACAATTACGCTCATGTAGAAGGTCATACATATATTTAAAATATTCATTATGTCCTCCTTGGTAAGATGTAATCGCAATACCTTGGGCATCTTCTTGTATGGCTGTTTCTACAATTTCTTTAGCCGAACGATTGTGGCCAAGGTGTATGATTTCTGCACCAGATTTTTGCATAATGCGGCGCATGATATTAATGGCAGCATCGTGGCCATCAAATAAGGATGCTGCTGTTACAATTCGAACTTTATTGACGGGCGTAAAAATATCGGTTGTAACCATAATGATAGTGATTTGATGTAGTAAAGCTAATCAGCAACAAAAATAAAGAATTATACATTTTTTAAGGCATTTTACTTCCAAAACAACAAGATAAGATTTTTGAACAAAAAAAAAGAGGCAAATGGTTCATTTGCCTCTTTTTATATATTATTAAAAAGTCAATTTACTTTTTCTTACCTTTATCCAATTTGGCTTCTGCGGCTGCAGCAGCTTTCAATGCTCTTGGTATTTCGATTAAGGCTACTGGTGTAGAAGCATTATTAACCACTTCAATTCCTTTAGGAACGATAATGTCTTTTACCCTTAAACTTTGACCCAAATCCAAACCAGAAATGTCAGCATATAACTCGTGAACCAATGACTCGGGTGTTGTTTTTACTTTGACCTTTCGAACTTGTTGAATTAATTTTCCACCAAGTTTTACACCTGGAGAAGTTCCTTTAAATCTTAACGGAATTTCTACCTTGATTGGTGTTTTATCGATTAATCTTAAAAAATCAATATGAATAATTTGGTCTGTTACCGGATGAAACTGGACTTGCTTTAATATAGCTCTATGGGTATCTCCACCTATATTGATGACCGCCAATTTAAAATCCGGTGTATACACTAATGTTTTAACGGCAGCAGGTGTAACGGTGAAGTGTTTCACATTTTCTCCTCCATAAAGGACGGCAGGAATTAATCCATTTTTTCTGTCAGAAGAAGATCCTTTTTTACCAACTTCTGTCCGAACGTTTCCTTGAATATCTACAGATACCATAATTAAAAAAATTCATTATTTAAAAAGAAGCGCAAAATTACAATTATTTATTGAATCTCGTGCAAATAAAACACTAAAATATTTACATCTTTAAAAGCTTACAGCGTACAACTTTCGATTAACTCTTAGATTGAACCACCAAGTTTTTAAATTCTCTCATACCGGTACCCGCAGGAATATTTTTACCTACGATGACATTTTCTTTAAGACCATTCAAATTATCGCATTTAGCGGCTATAGCAGCTGTACTCAATACTTTGGTTGTCTCCTGGAATGAAGCCGCTGAAATCCAGCTTTCGACACCTAAGGAAGCTCTTGTAATACCTTGAAGCAAAATTGTCGACGTTGCAGGAACCGCATCTTTCACTTCGACCAATTTTTTATCATTTCGCTTCAGGTTAGAATTTTCTTCCCTATATTGACGAATAGATACAATTTGACCAGCTTTAAACGTGGCGCTATCTCCTGGTTCCATGACCACTTTTTTGTCGTAAATCCAGTCATTTTGTTCGTTAAACTCGTGTCTGTCCACAGCTTCACCTTCAAGGAAAGTAGTATCACCTGGATCTAATATTTCCACTCGACGCATCATTTGACGTACGATGACTTCAATATGTTTGTCGTTGATGGCAATACCTTGTGAACGGTACACTTCCTGAACTCCATTCACCAAGTAAGACTGTACAGCAAATGGTCCTTTTATGTTCAAAATATCTAATGGCGCAATTGCTCCATCTGTCATCTGACTTCCTGCCCTAACGAAGTCACCTTCTTGGACTAGTAAGTGTTTAGATAGACCCACCAAATATTTTCTTCGTTGGCCTGTTTTTTCGTCATCGACAAAAATCTCTCTATTACCACGCTTGATTTTACCATACGTGACAATTCCGTCAATCTCTGCGGTAACACATGGGTTTGAAGGATTCCTTGCTTCAAACAATTCAGTAACCCTAGGAAGACCTCCTGTGATATCCTGAATCTTTCCAAGGTTCCTAGGAATTTTTACAATTTTTTGACCTGGGCTTACTTCCTCATTTTCTTCAACAGAAATGTAGGCACCTACAGGTAAATTATAATTTTTCAATTCTTCACCGCTAGCAGAAAGAATTTTAATCACTGGAATCTTCTTTTTATTTTTGGATTCGATGATAACTTTTTCTGCATAACCTGTTTGGTCATCTCGTTCGATACGATAAGTAACCCCATCTTCAAGGTCTTCAAATTTGGTAATACCTCCAAACTCAGAAATAATCAAGTTGTTGAATGGATCCCAATTACAAATGGCTTGCCCTTTTTCAATCTTTTGACCATCCTTAACCAATAAATTTGAACCGTATGGAATAAAGTATGAATTATATACCTTTTTAGATTCTGGATCCATCACTTTTATTTCTCCAGAACGAGAAAGAACGATTTGATTTTGAACACCTCCTTCTACTTGGGCAGTTACTTTAATATTATCAAACTCAATCACACCTTCAAATTTCGTTGAAATTTCAGATTCAGTTTTAGATACAGAAGCGATACCCCCAACGTGGAATGTACGAAGTGTAAGCTGTGTTCCTGGTTCTCCAATACTCTGAGCAGCGATAATACCCACGGCATCACCTTTGTCCACAATTCTTCCAGTAGCTAAGTTTTTACCATAACATTTGGTACAAACACCTACTTTGGTTTCACATGTTAACACAGATCGAATGGTTACTTTTTCGATACCCGCTTGATCTATTTTTTCAGCTTTTTCAGGAGAAATGTATTCACCTGCACCCATGATGATTTCGTCCGTAACTGGGTCAAGAATCGCATGCAAGCAATACCTTCCTATTATTCTAGAAGAAAGTGTTTCGATTACATTTTCATTATCTTTTAATGCTTCCGTTTCGATACCTCTCAACGTATCACAATCCTTTTCAGTAATGATGACGTCCTGTGCCACATCGACAAGTCTCCTGGTCAAATAACCAGCATCTGCCGTTTTAAGGGCTGTATCTGCAAGACCCTTACGGGCACCGTGGGTAGAGATAAAGTATTCTAAAACGGAAAGACCTTCAAGGAAGTTGGCCAAAATCGGGTTTTCAATAATGGCACCACCTGTATCACCTGATTTTCTAGGTTTAGCCATTAGACCCCTAAGTCCACACAACTGCTTAATCTGTTGTTTACTACCTCTTGCGCCTGAATCCAACATCATGTACACAGAGTTAAACCCTTGTTTGTGTTGGGCGATTTCTCGCATCAAGTTGTCCGTAATTTTATTATCGGCAAAGGTCCATTTATCGATGACCTGATTATACCTTTCGTTAGGTGTAATCAAACCCATATTATAATTTTCCCAAACTTCGTCCACTTCTTCTTGTGCCTCTATTAGGGTTTGTTCTTTGATAGAAGGTGTAATTAAATCTCCTAAGTTGAACGATAATCCTCCTTTATAAGCCCAAAAGAATCCAAGATCTTTGATTTTGTCCAAGAATTTGGCCGTTTCTGAAAAATCGGTTCTATTGATAATGTCGGCGATAATCTTCTTCAAACTCTTTTTGGTCATCAATTGATTCACAAAAGGAACTGAAGCTGGAACAGCTTGGTTAAATATTACCCTTCCTACTGTTGTTTCCATGATTTTTTTGACCAAAGAACCTTCTTCCTCTCCTTGTGCGTTGACTTTAACTTTGATGACAGCATGAAGGTCTATTTGTCCTTCATTAAACGCAATAACGACTTCTTCATCCGAATAGAAAGTACGGCCCTCACCAAGTACTTTGATGTCACCATGAGACTTCCTAGGTTTTGTCAAATAATAAAGACCTAAAACCATGTCTTGAGAAGGTAGTGTCACAGGAGATCCGTCCTGAGGGTTTAACATATTGTGCGCTGACAACATGAGGATTTGTGCCTCCAGAATAGCTGCGTGTCCTAAAGGAACGTGTACCGCCATTTGGTCACCATCAAAATCCGCATTAAACGCTCCACAGACCAGAGGGTGTAATTGAATCGCTTTACCTTCAACCAATCTAGGTTGGAATGCCTGGATTGAAAGCCTGTGAAGCGTTGGCGCCCTGTTCAATAAAACAGGATGGCCTTTTAATATATTGTCTAGAATCTCCCAAATAACGGAATCTTTTTTATCGACCAATTTTTTGGCTGATTTTACCGTTTTGACGATTCCTCGCTCTATTAATTTTCGAATAATAAATGGCTTGAATAATTCAGCCGCCATTCCTTTAGGAATACCACATTCGTGCAATAAAAGTGTAGGTCCTACTACGATGACCGATCGACCAGAGTAATCTACCCTTTTACCCAAAAGGTTTTGTCTGAAACGACCTTGTTTACCTTTTAAGACATCACTCAAAGATTTTAATGATCGTCCTCCTTCTGCTTTAACAGCATTGGATTTTCGAGAGTTGTCAAATAAAGAGTCAACCGCTTCCTGCAACATCCTTTTTTCGTTTCGAAGGATAACTTCAGGTGCTTTGATTTCTAATAACCTTTTTAGCCTGTTGTTTCGAATGATTACCCTTCGGTATAAATCATTCAAATCCGAACTAGCAAAACGACCTCCATCTAGAGGAACTAAAGGCCTTAATTCAGGTGGCGTCACAGGCAAATACTGAATAATCGTCCATTCTGGTCTATTTTCAGTATGTTTCATACCATCTCTAAAAGCTTCGACAACGCGAAGTCTTTTTAAGGCTTCTGATTTTCTTTGCTGTGATGTTTCATTGGCTGCTTGGTGTCTTAGTTCGAATGACAATTCGTCCAATTCAATTCTTTCCAATAAATCTTTGACAGATTCGGCACCCATTTTAGCGATAAACTTCATTGGATCAGAATCGTCCAACATTTGGTTTTCTCTTGGAAGCGTATCCATCAATTCAAAATATTCTTCCTCGGTAAGTAAGTCGTGCTTGTTTACTTCACCTTCTTTCACACCGGGTTGAATCACTACATACCTTTCGTAATAAATGATAGATTCCAATTTTTTCGAAGAATATCCTAGTAAATAACCGATTTTATTAGGCAATGATTTGAAAAACCAAATATGCACCACAGGAACGACCAATTTGATATGGCCCATTCTTTCCCTTCTAACCTTTTTTTCTGTTACTTCTACGCCACAACGGTCGCATACGATGCCTTTGTAACGGATTCTTTTATATTTTCCACAAAAACATTCGTAATCTTTAACCGGTCCAAATATCCTTTCGCAAAACAAACCGTCTCTTTCAGGTTTGTAGGAACGATAGTTGATGGTTTCCGGTTTTAAAACTTCACCATATGACCTCTCCAGAATTTCGTCTGGGGAACTAAGGCTAATAGTGATTGATTCGAATCCTTTTGTAGGTTTTACACTTTTCTTTTTAAGCATATTTTATATATAAAAATAATCATTAAAATGTTTAGTCAAACTTGATATCCAAAGCGAGTCCTCTTAACTCGTGTACCAGAACGTTGAAAGATTCCGGAATGTTTGAATCAGGAATATTATCTCCCTTCACAATTGCTTCATAAGCTTTGGCTCTACCGATGATATCATCCGATTTAACCGTCAACAATTCTCTCAAAATGTTGGCTGCACCGTAAGCCTCCAATGCCCAAACTTCCATCTCTCCAAAACGCTGACCTCCAAATTGAGCTTTACCACCCAAAGGCTGTTGTGTAATCAAAGAGTAAGGTCCGATAGAACGAGCATGCATTTTATCATCAACCATGTGTGATAATTTCAACATGTAGATAACGCCCACAGTTGCTTGCTGGTGAAATCTATCTCCAGTCTCTCCATCGTAAAGGTAGGTCTGACCGTATGAAGGAAGATCTGCTTTTTTGATGTAAGTCTCGATTTCATCTAGGCTGGCTCCGTCGAAAATTGGCGTGGCAAACTTCATATTCATCTTTTTACCAGCCCATCCAAGTACGGTTTCGAAGATTTGACCCAAATTCATCCTTGAAGGTACCCCTAATGGATTCAATACGATATCTACTGGTGTTCCATCTTCCAAAAACGGCATATCTTCTTCCCGAACAATACGAGAAACGATACCTTTATTTCCGTGTCTTCCGGCTAATTTATCGCCAACTTTTAGTTTTCGTTTTTTAGCCAAATACACTTTAGCCAATTTCAAAACACCAGCAGGTAATTCGTCACCGATACTGATATTAAATTTTTCTCTTTTGTAACGTCCCAATTCCTCATTCACCTTAATAGTAAAATTATGGAGCATTCTCGCAAGAACTTCGTTTACTTTGACATCTTTTGTCCAATTTGAATAATCTACTTGTGCATAATCCAAATCTTTCAAAACTTTAACGCTAAATTTCGTTCCTTTAGGGATAAGTTCTTCGTTATAAATACTTTTAACCCCTTCTGATATAGCACCATCTAATACGGAAGTCAATTTGTCCACCAAAATGGTTTTTAATTCATTCATATTGATGGCGTGCTCATCTTCCAAAGACGACAAAAGTTCTTTTTCCTGAACTTTCTGGAATTTATCTTTTTTAGCTCTGGCAAATAACTGCTTGTCTATGATAATCCCTTCTGTTGAAGGAGAAGCTTTCAAAGAAGCATCTTTTACGTCACCTGCTTTGTCTCCAAAAATAGCTCGTAAAAGTTTTTCTTCTGGAGTTGGATCAGATTCTCCTTTAGGTGTAATTTTACCGATAAGGATATCGCCTTCTTTCACCCAGGCACCCACTCGGATAATTCCGTTTTCATCCAAATCCTTTGTAGCTTCTTCGCTTACGTTAGGAATATCGTTGGTAAATTCTTCTTCACCTAATTTGGTGTCTCTTACATCGATTTCATAACTTTCTATATGAATAGATGTAAATACATCCTCCTTAACAACCCTTTCAGAAAGAACGATCGCATCTTCAAAGTTGTATCCTTTCCAAGGCATGAAGGCAACCATCAAGTTTTGACCAAGGGCCAATTCTCCGTTTTCAGTGGCATAACCTTCACAAAGTAAACTACCTTTTGAAACCCTTTGACCTTTGGAAACAATTGGCTTTAAGTTGATACAAGATCCTTGGTTAGTTCGGACGAACTTGGCCAATTTATATCGTTTTACATTGTCTTCGAATGAAACCAATTGTTGCTCATCCGTTCTATCATATTTAATGATAATTTCGTTGGAATCGACGTATTCTACTACACCGTCTCCTTCGGAATTGATCAACATATTAGAGTCTTGGGCAACTTTTCCTTCTAGACCTGTACCAACAATTGGAGACTTAGGTCTTACCAAAGGAAGTGCTTGACGTTGCATATTGGATCCCATCAAGGCTCTGTTGGCGTCATCATTTTCTAAGAATGGAATCAAGGAAGCTGAAACCCCAACAATCTGGTTAGGTGCAATATCCATGTACTCCAATTCTGCAGGAGCCAATACTGGAAACTCGCCGTGTTCTCTAGATTTTATTCTGTCATTGACAAAGGCTCCTTCTTCTGTAACAACCGCATTTGCCTGAGCAATTCTTTTATAATCTTCTGCTTCTGCAGAAAGGTATTGTATGTTTCCTGAAACGTCTAGTAAACCGTTATTTACTTTTCGGTATGGCGTTTCCAAGAATCCCATTTTATTAATCTTGGCGTGGACACAAAGTGTCGAGATCAAACCAATATTCGGTCCTTCCGGTGTTTCAATGGTACAAAGTCTACCGTAGTGAGAATAGTGAACGTCCCTAACCTCAAATCCAGCGCGTTCTCTGGATAAACCACCTGGCCCTAGCGCTGAAATTCTCCTTTTATGGGTAATTTCAGATAATGGGTTGGTTTGATCCAAAAATTGAGACAATTGACTTGTTCCAAAAAATGAGTTGATGACGGAAGACAATGTTCTCGCATTGATCAAGTCAATCGGCGTAAAAACTTCATTATCTCTGACATTCATCCTTTCACGGATGGTTCTTGTCATTCTAGCTAAACCTACACCAAACTGCGCATATAATTGTTCGCCTACCGTCCTAACCCTTCTATTGGCTAAGTGGTCGATATCGTCCAATTCCGCTTTTTGGTTTACGAGACTCACCAAATATTTAACGATATTGATGATGTCTTCTTTAGTCAATACCAAGGTTTCTTTAGGTATTTCCAGTTTAAGTTTTCTATTTATTTTATAACGACCTACTTCACCTAGGTTGTATCTCTTGTCAGAGAAAAACAACTTGTCGATGATACCTCTTGCGGTCTCTTCGTCAGGTGGATCAGTACCTCTTAATTGTCGGTAGATTTGCGCTACAGCTTCAACTTCCGAAGAGGATGGATCTTTTTGAAGAGTATTGTAGATGATGGTATAATCTTCCTCCAAATCTTCTTTTTGTAGAACGATATGGCTAGAATCAGTATCCTTGATTAATTCGATATTTTCTTCGTCGAGAATGACATCTCTTTCAAGGATGATCTCATTTCTTTCGATGGTTACCACTTCTCCAGTATCTTCATCGACAAAATCTTCAGACCATTTTCTTAAAACTCTTGCTGCCAATTTTCTACCTACAGCTTTTTTCAAAGAAGAAGCATCTGTGGTAATTTCTTCGGCAAGTCCAAAGAGGTTTAATATATCTTTATCACTATCAAAACCAATAGCTCTTAATAAGGTAGTGACGGGAAATTTCTTTTTTCTATCGATGTAGGCATACATGACAGAGTTGATATCTGTAGCAAATTCCATCCAGGCTCCTTTAAAAGGAATAACCCTTGCGGAAAATATTTTAGTTCCGTTCGGGTGATAAGTCTGGCTAAAAAATACACCTGGGCTTCTGTGAAGTTGGGAAACAACCACCCTTTCTGCACCATTTATAAGGAATGTACCCTTATTAGTCATATAAGGAATATTTCCTAAAAATACATCTTGTACAATGGTTTGGAAATCAACGTGTTCTTCATCGTTGCAAGAAAGTCTAAGTTTTGCTTTTAAAGGAACACTATAAGTCAATCCCCTTTGCAAACATTCGTCGATTGAATATCGCGGAGGATCCACAAAATAATCAAGAAATTCAAGAACAAATATATTTCTTGAATCGCTGATAGGAAAATTTTCCTGAAACACTTTAAATAGTCCTTCATGTCCCCTATTTTCGGGAGTAGTTTCCAATTGAAAAAATTCCTTGAAGGATTTTACTTGGATTTCCAGCAAGTCAGGATAATGGTTAGCCAATTTGATCTTGCCGAAATTAATCCTATTATTTCCGGTTACATTCGTTAATCCGTTTGATGATGCCATCCTCTTAATTAATTTTTATAATTAGCTCCAAAGTATAGACTTTGGAATATAAAATGATCTGTGTAATGAAAACTTGTAGATAATATTCATCATTTACTTTTAAACGATGTCCCCGGCACAAATAAACCGGATCTAAAAATGAATATTAAAATGACAATAGGCTTAACCAACCCTAGTGGATTAGTTAAGCCAAATGCCGTTTAATTCTAAGACTTAATTCTTGTGATCAAGCCCATAAGAATCTTAAAGCGAATTATTTTAATTCAACAGAAGCTCCAGCTCCTTCTAATGCGCCTTTCATGGCTTCCGCCTCGGCTTTAGAAGCACCTGCTTTCAATACTGTTGGAGCAGCATCAACCATGTCTTTTGCCTCTTTCAATCCAAGGTTTAACAAGGTTTTTACTTCTTTAACAATAGCTAATTTGTTAGCGCCTGCTGATGTCAAGTGTACGTCGAATTCTGTTTTCTCAGCTGGAGCGTCTGCCGCTGCAGCACCGCCTCCGCCAGAAGTTCCTGCAACTGCTACTGCTGCTGCTGCTGGTTCGATACCGTATTCATCTTTTAAGATTTGAGCTAATTCAGAAACCTCTTTTACTGTAAGGTTTACTAATTGCTCAGCGAATGATTTTAAATCTGCCATTTTGAATGGATTTTGATAATTTTAAAAAATATGATGCGTTGTCTTGGAAGCCAAAATTATTGGGCTCTTTCCTCAAGGGTTTTCATTAAACCAGCTATTGTACTACCACTTGATTTAAGGGCAGAAATAACGTTTTTAGCTGGTGATTGAAGTAATCCAATAACTTCTCCAATGAGTTCGTTTTTGGATTTCAACTTCAATAAAAACTCCAATTGGTCATCACCGTAAAAAATATCAGCATCGATATAAGCTGCTTTCAAAGTGGGAACTGTATCCTTTTTACCTCTGAATTCTTTGATGATTGTAGCTGGTAATTTGCTATTATCTGAAAATAATATCGTGCTTTGACCTTTAAAAGCTTTAAAAATGCTGCTGAAATTTTTAGCTTCTGGTTGACTTTCCATAGCTTTGATAGCCAAGGTATTTTTAACCACTTTAATTTCAACACCTTTATTAAAACAAACCCTTCTTAATTGGTTTATTTTTTCTACGGTCAATGAAGTTGAATCAGTAACATAAAAGAAAGAATTATTTTCAAATTTTTCTTTTAGTTCTTCTATAAGTTCTCCTTTTTCTGTGCGTGTCATTTCTTTAGATTTTAAAGCTATTTAATGGATTTGGTGTCAATAGCAATACCTGGGCTCATTGTACTTGCCACGCTAATGCCCTTAAGATATGTACCTTTTGCAGTGGATGGTTTCATTTTTTCAAGCGTAGATAAAAGTTCCATCGCATTTTCAGCCAATTTTTCTGCGCCAAAAGACACTCTTCCTATGGGTGAATGGATGATACCATATTTATCAACTCTAAAAGAAATTTTACCAGCCTTCACTTCTTCTACGGCTGCTCCTACATTCAATGTAACGGTGCCAGATTTAGGGTTGGGCATCAAACCTCTTGGTCCTAGGATTCTACCTATTTGACCAATTTTGGCCATAACACTTGGCATAGCGATGATAACATCAATTTCCGTCCATCCTTGTGAGATTTTAGTGATGTATTCATCCAATCCAACATGGTCAGCGCCTGCTGCTTTAGCTTCCTCTTCTTTATCTGGGGTACAAAGAACCAAAACTCTTTTTACTTTTCCAGTACCATGCGGTAATGATACCGTACCTCTGATTGCCTGATCGGCTTTTCTTGGGTCGACCCCAAGGTTGACGTGCATGTCTACTGAAGCATCAAATTTGGTTGTATTAACCTCTTTGACAAGTGACACGGCTTCTCGCAACGAATAAAATTTTGATGAATCAATTTTTGCATTCGCTACTTTTCTTTTTTTACTAACTTTTGCCATTATTACAAAATTTTAGGTACCAACGCTAGTTTTTTTACTAGCTCCCTTGTTAAAAAATTAATTGTCGCTAGAACTATTTGATCCTGGACCGTCGCCAGAAACAGTAATTCCCATACTTCTTGCAGTGCCTGCAACCATCTTCATGGCAGACTCTATGGTAAACGCATTTAAGTCTTTCATTTTGTCTTCAGCTATTCCTTTGATTTGGTCCCATGTTACATTTCCAACTTTATTACGATTGGACTGTGCTGAACCACTTTTAATCTTAGCTATTTCCATCAATTGGATAGCTGCAGGAGCTGTTTTAATTACAAAATCAAAAGATTTATCCGTATAAACTGTAATCACTACTGGTAATAACTTCCCTTGAGAATCTTGTGTTTCAGCATTAAACCTTTTACAAAATTCCATGATATTCAAACCCTTAGAACCAAGAGCAGGTCCTACTGGTGGTGCTGGATTGGCTTGACCGCCCTTCACCTGAAGTTTTACGTAAGTTTGAATTTCTTTTGCCATTTTTTTTATTTAAAATATGATAACCAATTTGACTTTAGGGAAGCTTTACAACTAAAGTCTTTTATTTTTTATGCTTGTTTTTCTACCTGCATGTAATTGAGTTCGACTTCAGTACCTCGTCCAAAAATCTTCACAATTACCTTCAATTTTTTCTTTTCTTCGTTCACTTCTTTGACATCGCCCACAAAATCGTTGAAAGGGCCATCGATAATTTTAATGGTTTCTCCTACGATAAATGGTTCAATCATAGATGCCGAAACTTCTTGAGATTCGTCGACTTTACCCAACATCCTATTTGCCTCTGTTTGTGTCATTGGGATAGGGCTGTTTTTGCCTAAGAAGTGAATGACGTTCACTACATTAGAAATGGTCTGTACCATCTCAGGAGAGAACTTTGTTGAAAGCGCTTCTACCAAAATGTATCCTGGTAAAATATTTCGCTCTAAAATTACTTTTTTACCATTCCTGATTTTGTACACTTTTTCAGTAGGTACCAAAACCTGGGTAACGATTTCTGACCATTCGTTCCTTTGAACTTCAAGCTCGATTCGTTCTTTTATACTTTTTTCCTTGCCGCTAACGACCCGAAGTGAATACCATTTTTTATCTTCAGACATGTAAATATATTTTACAGGCTATATAACGCGGTAGTCAAGTATTTTGATACCAAGTCCAATAAAAAGATAATAAGGGCAAATATTATGGTGGCTACAATCACAAGTTTAGCGCTACTAAACAACTCAGGCCAAGTAGGCCAAGTCACATGATGAACAAGTTCATTATAACTTTCTTTAATATATAGCCTTATGTTTTCCATGATAAAAAATTTATATTTTTAAATCTGCAGGGGAGACAGGGCTCGAACCTGCGACCTACGGTTTTGGAGACCGCCACTCTACCAATTGAGCTACTCCCCTTTGAAAATAGGAAAAATTAAGCATTCAAAAGAATGCTTAATTTTCCTTTATCGTTAGAAATAATTAGACTATTCTAATATCTCTGTAACCTGACCGGCACCTACCGTTCTACCACCTTCTCTGATCGCAAATCGCAATCCTTTCTCCATGGCAATAGGGCTAATCAATTGAACTTCAAGTGAAACGTTGTCACCAGGCATAACCATCTCAACTCCTGCTGGCAAAGTAACATCACCAGTAACGTCTGTGGTTCTGAAGTAAAACTGAGGTCTGTATCCATTAAAGAATGGCGTGTGTCGACCACCTTCGTCTTTACCTAAAACGTAGATTTCACATTTAAATTTGGCGTGAGGTTTAACAGAACCTGGTTTGATAATAACCATACCTCTTCTGATAGCATCTTTTTCGATACCTCTTAAAAGAATACCTGCGTTATCACCAGCTTCACCTCTTTCTAAGATTTTTCTAAACATCTCAACTCCAGTTACTGTAGAAGTCAATGGTTTTTCACCTGGTTTCATCATACCGACAATCTCTACAGATTCACCCGTATTAACAACACCTCTTTCGATTCTACCTGTAGCAACTGTACCCCTTCCCGTAATAGAGAAAACGTCTTCAATTGGCATCAAGAATGGCTTATCCACGTCCCTTGTAGGTTCTGGGATTTGCTCATCTACCGCATCCATTAAGTCAAGAATTTTTTGTTTTGCGTCTGCATCACCTTCTAAAGCTTTTAATGCAGAACCTTGGATGATTGCCGCATTGTCTCCATCAAATTTGTAAGCGCTTAAAAGCTCTCTCAATTCCATTTCAACCAACTCAATCATTTCAGGATCATCTACAAGATCCACTTTATTCATGAATACAACTATTTGAGGAACACCAACCTGTCTTGCCAACAAGATGTGTTCTCTTGTTTGAGGCATCGGACCATCTGTCGCAGCACATACTAAAATAGCACCGTCCATTTGGGCAGCACCCGTAACCATGTTTTTTACATAGTCGGCGTGACCTGGACAGTCTACGTGAGCATAATGTCTGTTTTCAGTTTCGTATTCAACGTGCGCCGTATTAATGGTAATACCTCTTTCTTTTTCCTCAGGTGCAGCGTCAATAGAATCGTAATCCTTTTTTTGAGCTAGTCCCTTTTCGGAAAGCACGAAAGTAATAGCGGCTGTAAGTGTAGTCTTGCCGTGGTCAACGTGACCTATCGTACCGATATTCACGTGTGGTTTGTTCCTAACAAATGTGGATTTAGCCATCAGTTTAAATTTTCTGGATTTAAATTAAAAATTAATAATATACCTATGAGCCAATGAAGGGAATTGAACCCCCGACCCCTTCCTTACCATGGAAGTGCTCTACCCCTGAGCTACATTGGCTTCTTTTGTACTAGCTCCGGGTCTACATTAAAAACTGGAGCGGAAGACGAGACTCGAACTCGCGACCCTCAGCTTGGAAGGCTGATGCTCTACCAACTGAGCTACTTCCGCCTTTAGTATCTAACTAGGTTGTGGGGATGATAGGATTCGAACCTATTCAGCCATAAGCAACAGATTTACAGTCTGCCCCGTCTCTCCAACTTCGGCGCATCCCCTAGTTAAATTCTAGAGCCAGTGGAGGGATTCGAACCCCCGACCCGCTGATTACAAATCAGCTGCTCTGGCCAACTGAGCTACACTGGCGTCTGTTTTTTTGGTCCAATTTTCAAAAAGCAAAATGGAACTTTTTCCAAAAGCGACGCAAAAATACGTCTATTTTGCAGAATACAAAATATTTTACCTTGTTTTTTTATAAAAATAATAAAGCCCGTGAGGAAGCCACCTCATATGTTTTTTATAGGAATATTTATTTTTATTCCTCCACTTCACAAACATAGAATAACTGGTCGTTTTTCCTACCGATTTTTTGTGGTAAAAACGTCTTGTTTAATGTCTGACGGCTTGATTTTTTTCGTTTTCCCTTTTCAGTTGTCGTTTTAAGGTTTCGACAGCATCATCGCAGGCAGCTTCAAATGATTTGTCTGTTCCATTTGCCAATAAAGTACTTCCTGGAACACTTAATTTTATTTCAATCACTTTATCTCTAACCTGACCTGAATTTTCGAGCTTGAGGAAGACCGAAACGCTAATTATTTTATGGTGAAATTTATGAAGTTTTTCTATTTTTTCTTGGATGAAGTCTCTTAGTTTTTGATCTGCTGTGAATCTTACGGCTTGAATATCTATTTGCATATATCTCCTTTTTTCAATGTTTTTAATATACTCTCTTAACAATAATTAACAATCTTTGGTTTATGAAAATTGTACAAAGTTTATAAAAATTTTTTCTCCCTTTTTAAATACCCTCTGGGTGCGCTTTTTTGTACACTTCTTTTAATTTTGAAATGGAATTGTGCGTGTACACTTGGGTGGCTGCCAGGCTGGCGTGGCCTAGGAGTTCCTTGATGGCGTTTAAATCTGCTCCTTCGTCCAGCATGTGTGTGGCAAAGGTATGACGTAAAACGTGTGGGCTTTTTTTGCCTAAGGTCGTGATTTCCTTGAGTTTATCCTTCACTATATTGTAGATCAATTTATCATAAATAGGTTTTCCATTTTCCGTCATAAATAGATAGGAGTGCCCTACATTTTCTACTTGATTTCTTGTTTCTTTGTACAGCAAAAAAGAGGCTATCAAACGCTCCGTCAATGGAATACTACGCACTTTATTTCCCTTTCCGGTAACTCTAATTTCTTTTCTACTCATGTTGATGTCTTCAAGTGTCAGTTGTTTTAGTTCGCTGCGACGCATCCCCGTAGCATACAACAACTCGACCATAAAAATGTCCCGAACGGACACAAAGTCGGGTTTTTCCATAACCTTGTTCAAATCTGTTTCAAAGAGCCGCATGATGTTATTGCCTGGCACTACTTCAGGCAGTTTTTTTGGTTTTTTGGGTGCCAATACTTTCAGCATCGGGTTGGAGGAAATTTTTTTCTTCTTGATGGCCCAATGAAAAAAGGAACGCAGCGCAGAAATTTTTCGATTGACCGAGGTTGCTTTTTGGTTGTCCGTCATTAATTGGACAATCCACGTCCTAACCACCTGATGATTGACCAAAAGGATATCGTTTAGTTCGTACTCTTTAAAGACAAAACCATGAAACTGTTCCAAATCCGTTTGGTACGACAAACAAGTATGGGGAGAATATTTTTTTTCTACCCTGATGTAGGCAATAAATGAAAAAATAACTTCGGACGTCAAAATCAAAATTTGGCACAAATTACGATTTTTTATAATATGTATCAAACAACTTGATTATAATCATCCAAATATATTCAAAAAACTGCTCGGGTTTTGCACATCCTTTTTAAGGGTAGTTTGATTTACCTTCAAGAAAACTAGTATACAGGACAAATTTTCTGAATTTATTTATCAACCTCTATTGTTTTTTAGCGTTATTTATCAACGCCTTTCTTATTCAAAGAACTAAGCTGATTCTAAGGATGTTAATTAAATAATAAAGTGGTTTTTCCCAAGATGAAGCCATATTTATTTTGTAAGTTTGTTAAAAATATACATGACCCACAAAAAATATATAAGTAAGGAAAGGGATGAAAAGGAATTAGACTCTACTGCATCAACTACTTCCAAATTTAAGGTGTCATTCTATTCCGGATTTGAAGACATGGAAAGAAGTAAAATTGAATATAGCCAGCAGACGGATCCTGTCACCAGAATAAAAAATGTAGTAGATTTAATCCGACAAATTTACGGAGAGGAAAAATGTTTACCTGGAACGAATCCAAAAATATTGTATTTTAAAGAATAGTTTGATGAACATTTTTTTACCAGAACATACGGAAATACTTCAATCCTTCAACAAACATCGTGTCAAGTATGTAATCATCGGTGGATATGCCGTGATTTATCATGGTTATCATCGTACATCCGGGGATTTGAATGTTTGGATTTAACCGGATAATGAAAACAAACTTAATATCATTAAAGCCTTTGAAGCGCTAGGTTTTGAAAGTAAATATTTACAAAGGTTTAGTGAATTGGATTTTACTCAAGCCATTATGTATTTTCTGGGTATTGAACCCCAAAAAATGGAATTTATGACAAGGGTTTCGCTTGTGGATTTTGACACGGCTTACGGGAGAAAAATAATTTGTAAGGTTGAAGATGGTTTTATCATTCCATTTATTCATTTGGATGACTTGGTACTTACAAAAATGAATACAGGCCGAATGAAGGATAAAGCAGATATCGAAGAATTACAAAAAGTAATAAAATCAGAGTCAGGAATAAATTTTATTGCTATTGAAAACTTTTAGTTATCTGATAATAGATAACTTTTTTTCAATCCTGACTTTATTCACAATCATTTCAATGGTATAATTTCCATTCGGTAACCCTGCTGTGCTGATTCTTTCAATCTGATAAGTCGGTATTGATTTTAATAAACGACCGGCATCATCCCGAATAACTATTTGGGAGATCAGAAAGTCAGAATGATTCAGTATACTAAAATATTCCGCGGTAGGATTGGGATATAAGATGATTTGATCGGCTATTTTCACTTGCTCTTCCTTTGTTAATATAAACGGAAAACAAGCGGAAACTGTCATACAACCATTATTATCCATGATTTTTACACCATAAGAGCCACTTTCTGTTGGCATAAAAGTTTGCAATGTAGCGCCATCAATGTCGCTTTCATCTGAACAATCAAACCATTGATACATAACTTCTGACTGGTCAGCTTTTAGTGTGTTTAAAAACTGACTTATGGTGTTGATTAATTTTATAAAAGTAAGGTTATGGTTTACAAGACTATCACATCCAAATACAGTACTTAATTGTACTTCATATTGCCCTGTTTGTGTAAACTGTTGATTTCCAACTGTATAAACATCCCCGTCACACAAGGTTTTTATAATATTTGTTGTTGCTTTAGGGTTAACCATGAGATTCAGGTAAATAATACTATCGCAGCCGTTACTATTTTGCAAAGTAACTTCATATTGACCCGTCTGAGAAAAAGTTTGAGTGCCTATGGTGACGTTTTCGCCATCACAAAGTGATAGGGTCAGATTATGTATAGACTTCGGCAAAACTGTTAAATTGAGGTGAATAATGCTATCACAACCCACATGATTCGTTAATGACACTACATATTGTCCTGATTGCTCAAAGGTTGTATTGCCAATGGTATATACCTCTCCTTCACATATATTTCCCTGTAGATTGATTTGGGTAAGCGGCATTACGGTCAGACTCAAATGGATGACACTATCACACCTGTTTGGTTTTTCGATGGTAACATAATGATTGCCTGTAGTTTTAAATATATATGACCCGATGATAACAGAATCACCGGAACATATTTCCTGACTTAATAATAATGAACTTGGTGTACATAAGTTATTTTCATAATACCCAATACCCATTCCTGTATTTTCCAATTCCTGAATGACAAATAAATCCAGATCTCCGTCACCATCAATGTCAACTAATGTATGTCCAAAAAATGTTTCACCCGCACCGGACATCGGAAGTCCAAAAGGTGAATGTATTCCTGCAAGAAATGTTGGCTTGCCATCAGTCTGTGGAATGTTCTCTATAAAGGAAAATTTACCAAGGATGCCCTGCTGAAACAAGGATAAAATATCATTATCATTATCATTGTCTATATCTCCGACTATGGAATACTGAATATTGTCTGCAGGTATCAAGCCGTAGGGGTTGGGATACCAACCATCAAATTTTGGTTGTGACAATGTTCCAATATTTTTTGCATATAAATACATATAATTCCTCCCTCTTCGTAAGTCGTCAACCATTTCTGATTGAAACCCACTCATCAAAAGATCTAAGTCTCCATCCTTGTCCATATCTTCCAGCTCTGGAATAAAAATTCCACCCCTGCTAAAATTTCGCAATCTCAAGCTATCTGAATCTTCAATTTTAAATTGTTCGTTTCCAATGGTAGATTTTCGCTCATAATATTGCGGTTTCAGATTTAAGGAAGAATCGAGACCGCAGCAAACAATAAAATCAAGTTTGCCGTCCAGATTCAAATCACCTGCTGCCGGAGCAAATAGGCCATCCGGATATGGAAATTCATTCATAAACGGTTCTCTTGGTGAAAAAACAGGATGTAGCTTTGTACCCGTATTTACCTGTTTATCAATAAAATATTTTATGCTGCTATACGTTCGGTTTTGAAAAGTGACTTCACTTTTAAAACCTACCAGAATAACGTCCTCATCTCCGTCAGCGTCCATGTCATTAAAAATCAACTTTATTGGGGCTTGTATTGAATCCTGCTTTAAATATTCCAGGCCATAAGGATTTAAAGATGTAAAGGAAAACTGTTGCCCATTTAAAATTTGAAACCAAATGAATGTTGATAAAATAAATATAATATTCTTTTTCATGGATTTTCGTTTTGTACTTTTATTTCCGGTGAATAAAACAATTCTCTATAACCCGGCAACATACCCGAATTATCACTACTTCGAACCCTTTTTTCATAATCATGCCATCTTTTATCTGAACTAAAAAGATCCCGTGAATATCCGTTTTTTTCAGTTAATACTTCAAGAATAAAGTAATCTGCTACAGAGCCGTATGTAAAATTATAATATGCGGTAAAAATTCCTTCTGCATCTGAAAAGCCCGTTAAAGTTTTTTCAGTGAAAATTGACCAATAACATGTGTCGGGTACAGTGGGATGAAGCAGTCTGTGATAACCGATAACCCGGCATGTGACCTTTGCATTTGGCACTACATCAAAACCACCTTCAACATTTTCACTTAAAACACGAAACACTGCTTCATATTGAACTGGAAACGGTGTAAAGAATGTACATTCTTCAGTCCAATCTCCAGCAAAAGAAGGATAGGTATCCCTCTCGGAACAGCAATCCCGCATACTTAAAACAAAAGTCATCATAACAATAGGTAGAAAATATGTGCTCATCCAATTCATCATAAATAATTTAGAAAAAATAAATCAATCATGTCAATCCTTTCAATTCAAATTTCCTTAGTCAAAAATGATATTTTATACCAAAAAAAAATGAAATATGAAAATTCAGGGTGAATAAACTAATATGAAGGAACAAACCTTTTTTCTCTAAGGAGATTAAAGTTTTATCCGGGGATTTATATAATAAATCTTGTGTAAATAAATCCAAGAGTTTTATATTCCAAAATTTTAATGGCATACCAATAGTTGGGTTGTTTTTTTTTGGATAAAATAAAAGATTTATCCTGACATTAATAAAATTTAACCAATCAAACTCTTACAACTTTTCCATTTTATTACGTTTAATTAGGCTAGCTACCTTTCTCACTATGAACCACCATCTTCATTATTTAATTAACATACAAAAATACTGAAGCACACCCATTCTACATATAGGTCTTTAGTCCTATTTTATTCCATGGTATTTAATTTCTTGACTTGCCACTTTTACCAATATTTAATTAAATGATTTTTTTTTTAGCGCTGTGATATCAAAATTCTCCCAAAGGAACTTATCTTTAAATATTATTAGGATCTGACTTAAATATGACATTCAAAAACATATTCTTATTCCTTGTCAATTATACATTTTGGGTTACAACACTCATGAGTCAAATACCCAAGACCGCAGACTTGACAATTTACAACCACATTTCAAACCAAATAGACAGAAGTACTTCCGGAATTTATCAAGACCATTTCGGATTTATGTGGATCACTGGGAGTGAAAATATTTATCGATTTGATGGTGTCAACTTTCAATCAATATTTGATCTAAAGGATAAAAATTTTGTTTTCCCACAAATTCAACCGGGTAGAAATGATATTTTGCAAGACAACAAGGATCGATATTGGTTTCTTACGCCTGAATCATTGGTGAGGTGGGATCCAAAGCAACCTTCTGCAAAAGCCTGGACAAAATATGGCCCAAACCCTTCCGACAGCATCCCATTTCCCAGCCATAAAATGCACAGAATTGTTATTGATTCTAAAGGTTATATTTGGATAGTTTTTGATGGTCATGATCTTTACAAAATTGATCCGGATTCGGGTAAAGCGATTCAAAGAATAGATTTCAGAATCAAGGAATCAGGATATAGAAGATCTGAAATAGATGCTATGGAATATAACATGGCCGATAATCGCATATATTTTGGAGCAGATTATATCAGAATGATAGCTGTAAATCCAGACAATGGTAAAATTGAACATCCACATCTTCCATTAAGATCGATACTAAAAAAAAATGGCCTATTTGAAGAACTTGAAAACGAGTCGATTACTGACTTTATAAAAGACAAAACTGATTGGTGGCTAAGCTTGACTAATAATATCATACTTCGATACTCTTTTCTAACAGGAACCTATAAAATATTCAAAACAACAGCAAAGCATGACAAAATGCTGGTTTCGAGGATTAAAAAAGGACCCAATGGAATGATCTGGTATTCTAATGTACACCATGGATTACAAATGATTGATTCAAGAACAGATAAGATTTCAAGTATATATGATGTGCCCGAACAAATAAGTGCATTGGGAAATATTATAGACATTTATTTTGATAAAAAGAATGTAATGTGGTTGGCTACAAGTAAATTTTTGGCAAAATATGACGAGAATGAGCACTTTTTTAAGGAGTACCAACCATATCAAGAAAAACAAAACATTACTCCAAATGTATTTTTTCAAGACAAAATGAAAAATGAATTTATTGGCACAAACGACGGGCTAATGTATAAATTGAAAGGTGACAATTTTTTTTCAAATAATGTCATCAAAGTCCAAAAATATGAAGTACTCAACATCATCAATATTTGTTTTTGGTATAAAGACCATTATTTACTGGGCACCACCAATGGAATGTATATATTTCAGCTTACCACAAAAAAAATAAAAAAACTAGAAGTAAAGGGAGATCATTATTCATTAAGTCAATATTATGAAAATCCTGCCAACTCGATCGTCCTGGATACGATTGATAATACGCCTGTCATATGGTTAGGAAGTAAGTTGCGGTATTTGTATAAATACACACCATCGACTAAAAACATGAAAGTAATCCTGCCCGATGAAAAAAAACCGGAAGTATACCATCATCAGGTTATTCACAATATCGTACGCACTCAAAATGGTGAAATTTGGTTAAGTACTTCAGGTGGCGGTATCAGCA
This sequence comes from Saprospiraceae bacterium, assembly GCA_049290115.1. Taxonomy (GTDB): domain Bacteria; phylum Bacteroidota; class Bacteroidia; order Chitinophagales; family Saprospiraceae; genus OLB9. Next base: position 35,006 of record JBATMZ010000133.1, read on the forward strand.
AAATGGTGGACAAACGCCAAATAAAATTTAATTCTTTACAGCATTCTGAAAAAGACAAAAATAGTATCCAAAACAACAATGTTACCGATTTCGTAGTCACAAATAATGGGCATTTTTGGCTTTCAACATATACTGGAATAGATATATATAATCACAAAATATTTAACCATATCAAAGGTTTTTCCAATATATCAAGGAACTCAAGTGCATTAGTGAAAGGAAGAAATTCGGATATTTGGTCGGTATCTGGAAATGAATTAATAAAGTGGTCTGACGATGGTAGACTCTTGAAAATCTATCCAAAAGGTAAATATGATTTTAACAGTATGTTTTTTAAGCAAAACGGCCAAATCATCCTTTGGGAAAATAAAAGCGATCAGTTTACCGATTTTTCTTCCAATAATATGTACGTATTCGATTCTGAAAAGATTATAGATGAAAAAGACTTGCCAAGAACCATGCTTACCTATTTAGAAGTTGGCAATGATGATTCTACTCATTTGCTTTTTCGACCACACTACCGATTAAATTACAATCAGAATAATATTTCTTTCTCTTTTGCATTTTTGTCGTTTAGGAATGGCCAGTCCAACCAATTTACATGGAAGTTGGATGGGCTGGATGTTCGATGGAACAAGCTGACTAGTCAAAATTATGTTTCTTATTCTGCTTTAAAGCCGGGAGACTATGTATTCAGAGTAAAATCCCGTAATGCTGAGGGCATTTGGGATGAAGAGGGCGATAGTTTTGCTTTTACAATTCTTGCCCCTTTCTACCAGACCTGGTGGTTTATGTTACTTTCAGTCATATCAATAATATCAATATTTTGGTATTTATTACAACAAAGAACTCAAAGACTATTGGCTGTTCAGAGAGCAGAAATACAAAAATCAATGGCCGTCGAAACAGAAAGAAAACGAATTGCAAGGGATATGCATGATGACTTGGGATCGGGTTTATCGGCCATTCATCTTTATTCAGAATATCTTAAAAATACCTTTTCGGAAAACAACCCTGTTTTATCAGAAGAATTGGAACTAATTGTAAAGTCTAGTGCAGATTTAAATCAGAAAGTAAGGGAAATCATATGGTCAAACGAAACCAGCGAATCAAACACCTCTACGTTGATATCTTTCATTAAAATTTATGTGCAGGAATTGAACAGAATCAATTTTATCAATATTGTCATTGACGACAACAGTCTTACGGAATGTATTGAATTGTCCCACAAACAAAGAAAAGACATCTATTTGTGTGTCAAAGAGGCACTAAATAATGTTATAAAATATGCAAATGCAACTGAAGTTGTTGTTAAAATATGGGGAAGCTCCAATAATTTATTGCATGTCTCAATCGAAGACGATGGCCAGGGGTTTAATATTGAAACCGCACTTTTAAAAGGGGGCCACGGACTTAAAAATATAGTTTCCAGAGTTTCAGAGTTAAACGGCAAGGTTTCATTTATTTCAGCCGAGACAGGCACAAAAATCCATATGACGATAGAATCTTTTACCTATTAAAATACTTGTTGAGAGCTGAAACTCGGGTGTTAACATGCAGTTTTGCATAAATATTTGAAATGTGGACTTTTACTGTTTTGTAGCTGATAAATAATTCACTGGCTACTTCTTTTTCTAATTTTCCTTTGCTAATCAGTTCTATCACTTCTTTTTCTCTTAAAGTTAACATATTTGTATCTCCCTGTGGCAAATTAAATTCCGGTTTATGTGCAAAAGACAAGGCTACTTTTCTAGCAATACTGGGTGTCATAGGTGAACCACCACTGGCCAAATCCAAAATAGCATCAATTATATTTTCTTTGGAAGTAGACTTAAGTATATAGCCCAATGCACCAGCCGCCAAAGCATCAAACACTTTCTCGTGATCTTCTGATACGGTGAGAATGAGAAAAAGTATGGTGGGATTGGTCGGTTTTAACCTGGTTATACAATCTATACCCGAAAGACTCTGACTACCTAAATTTAGATCCATTAGAACAATGTCTGGCATTAAAACAGGAATGTCGAGCAACGCTTTTTCTGAATTATTAAACAATCCGACGACGTCTAGTTGCTCATTTTTATTAAGTACCAGATTCAGTGTTTGTAATAGAAAAACATCATCCTCTACAATGGCTATTCTAACCATCTGTCTTATTTTGACTTAAGGTAAACGTAACTATGTGTTATAATCAAAGCTGATTTTAACACAAATATATACTCTTTTTGTCAAAAGTGGTCAACAAGAATACAATATTATATCAGAATATCTTCGATCGTTACCTCAATTATCGGATTGATTAATAAATCTAATTGAAGTAAACTTCTAAATTTATCAATATAACTTTGACAAATAGTTAAATTTATTCGCTGATCTCTATCTATGGCGCTCATGAATGCAGGCCATTTCAAAGAACAAAAGCAATTCACAACCTAAGTTTTGTAACCTTTTTATAATCTTACCTAGTCTAACCTTCTCATGAAGATATCAAAATCAATCTAACTCAAAACTTTTTTCCCTTTCGTTTTTTTACTTATTTATGGATAAACAAAAGAGTTCTTTGCAAAGCTTTCGAAATTTCGACTTTACTTCCCATTTTAAAGCTTTACAACACTTGCCTAGATTTTTGAAGGACATTCGTTCGACAAATCCAACACTTTTTTATTCTAATCTCCTTTGTAGGTTATTAGTTTCTTTAAGCCCCATTACGACTTTGTGGGTTGGCAAACTCATCATCGACGAACTAATCCACCTCGTGAATGTTCCCAGTAGTGACCCTACTTTAATTTGGAAATATGTCGCTTTCGAATTGGTCATTATTTTAATCACGGATATCCTAAACAGAGTAATTAACCTATCTGATGGCCTTTTGGGCGATCAATATGCAATTCAATCTTCGGTCTTACTAATCAATAAAACTGCAGAAGTAGAACTAAGTCAACTCGAAGATTCAGCATTTTACGACAAACTGGAACGGGCTAGGCAACAAACGACAGCAAGGGTCATTCTACTCTCAAATTCCCTAGGACAATTGCAAGATTTGTTGTCCTTATTCTCTCTCGTAGCAGGATTAATATATTTCGAACCATGGCTTATTGTTTTGATTATTTTATCCATCATACCGGGGTTTATCAATGAAATTCGATTTAGTAATTCTTCTTATTCATTATCTAAAAGTTGGACGCCAGAGCGACGAGAACTCGATTACTTACGTTACATCGGTGCCAATGACAAAACAGCCAAAGAATTAAAGCTTTTTGGATTGGCGGGATTTATTGCCGATAGGTTTCGTTCTTTGTCAGTGAGGTATTATTCGGCCAATAAAAATTTGTCCATAACACGGACAAAATGGGGTGCTTTTTACAATCTTTTAGGAACGCTTAGCTACTATGGCGCCTACATTCTCATCATAACAAAAGTGCTAAAAGGATCCATTTCCATCGGTGATCTCACCTTTTTATCCGGTTCCTTTTCAAGATTAAAATCAAGGCTCGAAGCTACTTTTACTCGTTTTACGCGCATTAGTGAAAGTGCATTACATCTACGAGACTACTATGAATTTATTGACCTTGAGCCTATTAAAGAAAAAGATTTTGATGTTCTTCCAATTCCTTCCATAATCAAGGATGGATTTACTTTTGAAGATGTCCATTTTGTATATCCTGACAATCCAAAAGAGGTATTACGTGGTATTTCCTTTCACCTAAAAGCTGGAGAAAAAATGGCCTTAGTTGGTGAAAACGGCGCAGGGAAAACGACACTCATCAAACTCATACTTCGATTTTATGAACCAACATCCGGTCGGATATTATTGGATGGAGTCGATATTCGACATTATGAAAAACAAGAATACCAAAAACTTTTTGGCGTCATTTTTCAGGATTTTGTTCGCTATGAATTTACCTTGCGGGAAAATATTGCGGTAGGTAAAATTGATGATTTGGACAACGATATCCAAATTTTGGAAGCAGCTAATAGGAGTTTAGCCAATGATGTCATCGATGAAATGGGGAGCGGCTTGAACCAACAATTGGGAAAACGATTTACCAAAGGAATAGAATTGTCAGGAGGTCAATGGCAAAAAATTGCCCTAGCCAGAGCCTATATGAAAGATGCAAAAGTGATGATTCTCGACGAACCAACTTCTGCTCTTGATGCACGGGCAGAATATGAAGCATTCCAACGATTTATTGGATTGACGGAAGGAAAAACTTCCTTAATCATTTCCCACAGGTTTAGTACCGTACGGATGGCCAATCGGATAATTGTACTTGACGAAGGCCGTATATTGGAAATGGGTTCTCATGAGGAACTGTTAAAAAACGAAAAGCTTTATGCCGAATTGTTTACACTACAAGCAGCAGGATATCAATGACGCCATTTTTATATTTCGTAAACATTTCATTTATCATTCAACTACCTAAATGTTTTAATCTTACCATTATTTTGTTATAAGGCAATTACTTTTATCTTTTTTTTCCTGGTATTGGTCGTTCATTTCCTTGTAGGTGACGGGTAATTCAATTTCTATGGTCGTAAAGCCTGGCAGTTGTCATATATTTGTATCAAAATACATACCAGTATGTGGCTGTGGATTCTTTTCATCCTCTTTATAATGCTCTGCCTTGCCCTTGACCTGGGTGTTTTCAATAAAAAAGTACACACCATTACCTACAGGGAGGCTGCTAGGTGGACCACTATCTGGGCGAGCATAGCCGGTCTTTTTGCTGTGGTCATTTACTTTATATACGGAAGTAATCTCATCAGTAATCCAACAAAGCTGGAACAATATGAAGCCTCTTTACAGTATATTACCGGCTATCTGATTGAACTTTCCCTAAGTGTCGACAATATTTTTGTCATTGCCATTATTTTCAAATCGTTCAGAATACCACAAAAATATCAGCACCGGGTTTTGTTTTGGGGTATCCTTGGCGCCATTGTTTTTCGTGGTCTCATGATTGGTTTTGGTGTTGTATTGATTCATTCTTTTTCTTGGACCACCTATCTTTTTGGCCTTTTTCTTATCATAACCGCTATAAAAATGATGTTGGAAAAAGGGGATGATCATACAGGTCACTTCGAACCAAAAAAATCGTTCGTGTACCGAATGTTGCGAAAGGTAATTCCGATTACAACCCACCTGGACGGAGAGAAATTTTTTATTGCCAAAAGAGGACTCTATATCGCTACCCCTTTGTTTTTGGCTTTACTCGTCATTGAATTTACCGATATCCTCTTTGCCTTGGATAGTATTCCGGCGATTCTCAGTATCACTACGGATCCATTTTTGGTATTTACATCCAATATATTTGCTATTCTGGGATTGCGGTCGATGTATTTTTTTATGGCCAATATGCTCGAATCTTTCCACTACTTGAAATACAGCCTCATTGTCATTTTGACCTTTGTGGGAATTAAGTTGATGTTGGTCAACCACTACCACATCCCCATTTACATTTCGCTTGGCATTATATTCCTCAGTCTATTGACAGGCATATTAGTCTCCGTGCACGATCTGAAAAAAGCAAAACAGTAAAAGACAAGCCCTTTCGCTCCCACAAAACGAAAACCTACATTTCGCCATCTTTACATCGTAGGAAGTTCCTGGCCACTGTTGGCTATAAAATCGCTTTTCTTTAAAATCCTTATTACCCGTTTTGGGACTTGGCATGGTCTTCCAGAAATTTTTTTAAGCCAATGTCCGTCAATGGATGGTTTAATAAGCTCATTATTGAAGACAAGGGGCAAGTAACTACATCCGCACTAGCTTTGGGATATTGTACGATATGTAGGGGAGAACGAATGGAGGTCACCAATTTTTCCGTCAAATAGCCTTGAATGGCATAAATGCTGGAAATTTTAGGTTATAAATTGGACTATTACAATTACGGGACTAAAAATGTAGTTCAGAAAGCAAAGGGAAAATATAGTTTTTAAAATATTATTTTTTAACACATAACATTATAAGATGGAATTAGTGCTGCACAGGTTAACTGACGTCATCATATGTGTAAAATAAATTTGTTCTGGTTTACCAAATAATTTAAATAGAGATAAAAAAGAATGTAAAAACCTCATTTGTGTCGTAAAATTTAAATTGAGAGCTCTTTTTAAGCATTTGATACAAATTATTGTTCCACACTAAAAACCAACTGAAATTAATTCTTTTCCAAGAATTATCCAAGTAATATTCTAAAATATTTAAATTTGGTCTTACTTTTATTGCAAATATTTAAAAATATGAAAAACATTGTAATTTTAGTCGCTATTTGCTGTTTTCCAGCATGGTTGAGCGCTCAAATGTACCTAAAAGGTCCTGCAGTACCTTATGCCACCAATGAGATCCAAATGTTTTATAATTCTTCAGAAAATATATGGTATCTCAGTATTTATTTAGATGCTGATTTGTCTTTCGAAGATATTGGTTTCAATCATTATCTGTCGGGAGATACCATAGAAATAGGCGGAAATACCTTACCATCCGGAACAGGGATAATTGACGGACCATTATTTGTTTTGCCCCACGCCGGATTTTATTTAATTCAAATCAATGATTCGACGTATGAATACAACATTTCTGATGGAAAAGTAGGAATTAACACCCTTGATCCAAGGGCAACGCTCGAAGTTTTTGGCAGTTTGTTTTCTACCGCACATTATATTACGGTTGACTCTACACATGTTAACGTTCCAGGGAATGTTAACACTGTCGTCATAACAGGGTCTAGACCGGATAGTGTCATTGTGAATATATTTTCTTCATTTGCTGACGGCGAGAAAATTCTGATACAAAACTGGTGTCATCCCAAAGCAGTCGTACCAATGTCGGTTGGAAGCGTAACCATTTATCCGGGTGAATGCGCTGAATTTTTAAACACAAGCTACACTGGAATAAGACCTACTTTTATGTCCAAATCTTTACAAACGAATGAAGTTTGGTTGACTTCAGGGAATACGGTAGGACAGAACACACCGCCTTTTTTGGGTACACTTGATTCTATTGATGTAGTGATCAAAACCAATAACGAACAGAGATTAATCATAAAAGGAGATGGAAATATGGGCCTTGGTACAGCTGACCCCCAAGGGAAATTTCAAATTAACGCATTCGCATCTCCTACTTACCCCACGCTCAATTTATTGGATTCAATGGCGAATAATTTAAATGGCCCCTCCATTCAATTTGGAAATATTAATTCTAATTTCAATTTTAAACTGATAGGAAATACCGGTTCATCTTTTGATGGAAGTAACAGCCATTTTAAATTTTTATTCAACGAACAACCATTGATGTCCCTTACAGGAGATGGAAATCTGGGTATTGGAGTTCTGCAACCTTTTTCAAAATTATCCATATCTTCGATTTATGGAAATCAGTTGTCATTACAAAACAGTAATGCATTGGATAATGGTGTTACTTCTTCAATACATTTTGGCGGCAACGGTTACACTACAGGATATATATCGACCATTGGTCAAAGTACGTCTAATGCCAGAATGGGGTTTTTTACAGGTTATTCTTTTACGGGTGGTGCCTCCTATTTGGTGGAACGGTTAAGTATTAGTAATAATGGTAATATAGGTATCGGTACTACAACTCCATCCCAAAAACTCGAATTAAAAGGAACGATGAAAATTCAAGACGGAGGTTTAAATATTTTTGATGAAACTGAAAATGTAACCTCCGTTTCGCCGGAGGGAAGTTTAAAAATCAAAGGGCGTATGACAGTTGGTGAGGATGCTACTTCTCCCCAGGCCGGCGCCATTCGATGGAATCCTGTATTGAGTGATTTTGAAGGATTTACGGGCACTGAATGGGTTTCTTTTACCAAAGGCGGACAAGGTTGGGGACATGAAATACATGAAAACTCCACTGTTTCTACTTCTGAAACGGATACGACAGGGCTTCATTATTATGGTCATTCCATGGATATTTTTGAAAACCGTGTTATTATTGGTGCCCCGGCGAGGGATGTAGGTAGTCAGGTAAATCAGGGAAAAGCATATATTTTCCTTAAGGATGGTAGCAACTGGACACTGGAATCGATCCTTACAGCAAGTGACGGAGACGAATTTGATTATTTTGGCGTAAGCGTAGCCATGCATGGCGACTATGCCATTGTGGGTGCGTCCACCAAACAAGTCGGTGCAAATGAAAATCAAGGAAAAGTATATTTTTTTAAAAGAACGGGGAACAGTTGGATCGAAGAATACAATCAAACAGCTCAAGATGGTTATTATGGAGACTACTTTGGCTCATGTGTTAACATTTTTGGTGATTATGCTGTCGTCGGGGCCCCATGGAAAGATTTAGACCTTGGTACTTTAGCAGACGATCATGGAAAAATTTACATTTATCACAGGTCCGGTATTGTTTGGAACCAAACCCATTCCTACACATCACCTGACAATCAAAGCGGAGACCGTTTTGGCACAAGTGTTTCTTTGGACTCCATGCGTATTGCAGCAGGTGCTCCGACAAGAAGCAACGGAGGAGGTGTTTATATCCTGGAGCGAACAGGCATTGAATGGAACCATACCACATCTTTTTCTTCATCTGATATTGGTAATGGTGATAATTTCGGGTATAGTCTTGACCTGTATAAAAACTATTTGGTGGTTGGAGCGCATGGTAAAAATGTAAATTTTGTAACCAATACTGGCAAAGCGTATGTGTTTAAGAAAAACACAAGTTCATGGAGTGAGGAGTCAGGATTAATAGCTTCCGATCCAGAACAAAATGATTTGTTTGGCTGGAGTGTTTCCATCTATGAAAATTATATTATTATAGGCGCCTTGTTCAATAATAATTCCACTGAAAAACCGGGAAAGGCTTATGTATTTAGCCGTGCTGGTTCAGGATGGCAGGAAACTAAAAAACTAATCCCCTCGCAATCACAAAACGGAGATGAATTTGGATCTTCGGTCAGTATTTCTGCTGAACACGCTTTTGTTGGTGCACGCAGGTACAATAATCTACAAGGAAAGGCATTCTATTTTAAAAAATAATTTTCAGGTTACTACCCTTTATGTGACTTGGCATGGTCTTCTAGGAATTTTTTTAAGCCAATGTCCGTCAATGGATGGTTTAATAAGCCCATAATTGAAGACAACGGGCAAGTAACTACATCCGCGCCAGCTTTGGCAGATTGTACGATATGTAGGGGAGAACGAATGGAAGCGGCTAATATTTCTGTCATATAACCTTGCATAGAATAGATACTAGCAATTTCTTCTATCAAGGCAATTCCGTCCCAAGTAACATCATCTACCCTACCTACAAATGGCGAAAGGTAGGTGGCTCCAGCTTTTGCCGCCAAAATAGCTTGACCTGCCGAAAACACCAAGGTACAGTTGGTCCTAATATCGTTTTCGGTAAACCATGAAATGGCCTTGATGCCGTCTTTTGTCATAGGGACTTTCACCACTATGTTTTCAGCAATGGTTGCTAATTCTTGACCCTCTTTGATCATGCCTGCAAAATCAGTGGCAATCACTTCAGCACTTACATCACCATCTTCTACTAATGCACAAATAGCTTTATAGTGGGCAAAAATATTATCCTTTCCAACTATTTTTTCTTTGGCCATCAACGACGGATTAGTAGTTACACCATCTAAAATGCCTAAGTCTTTAGCCTCCTTTATTTCTTCAATATTGGCTGTATCGATAAAAAATTTCATTTTGTAAAATTCTATTGTAATTCAAAAATAATTGGAACAAAGTAGTTTTTAATCGATTTTGGAGGGAAAAAGAGGAACCACACCGAACCGCTCAACCTCCTACCCTTGCTGTATTTCTACCCTGGGGGAGTTCAGAAGGAGCTGGTCGTATGGCCCTCAGGCGGCAAAAGTACAATAAAATTCAAATTTCAATCGCTTTTACCAAGAAAAATATAGGAAATCTTGTGACAGAAAATATCGTCTCACATCTTTTGCCTGATAATGGACAACCCGCCTAGCTCATTTACATGGTCTACATTTTGATGATTTTAGTTATATCGCTTTTCTTAATACATGACAAAAAATGTTTTCTTTAACGTCTCTGCGGTCTTAAAACAGTGATAGTGAACGAAGAATCGGAATTGCGTCTTTTGCCAAAACAAGCTTGAATAATAAAGCAAAACCTTGACGAGGCAAAAGAAAAAGCATGAAGATTCGAAAGTAAACGGTGCTTGCCATCACCTTTTTTAGGCCTAGACTTTTTGCTTACTTTTTTGTCAATGAAAAAAGTAAATGCCCGCCGGCATGAGGCATTAAGAGATTTGCAAAATCAAATTGTAACATTAAGACAATCTGTATGTTATGAGAATCATAATTAAAAATTGTCGTGTACTTATTCGCTTTTATAAAATACGTTTAATTATACGCTATATTTCAGCTTGTTCGGAAATATACGTAGATCGCTCAAAAGTATTCCAAGGAAAAGATTTTGGTGGTGTTCCTTGAATCGTTACCCACTCCTTTTTTACAGGATGAATAAACTTCATTTCGTAGCTGTGTAAAGCAATTGTATTTTCAGGAAGTGGGTAGGTAGCCCCATATTTCAAATCTCCAATGATGGGGCATCCTAATCGACTGAGTTGCGCTCTGATTTGGTGTGGCCTTCCTGTCAATGGATTAACTTTAAGTAATACCTTGCCGTCGAGTTCTGCGTGAACTCTATAATGTAATATGGCTTCTTTAGAATCTGGTTTTTTATTAATGGAAACCCTTACGATGTTTTTTTCTGGATCTTTAGTTAAGTAATGAACCAGTTTACCTTCTAACTCTTCTGGCCTTGGCCAAACCATGGCAAAATATGTTTTTTGAATTTCGCGAAGGCGCATCATTTCGTTTAATCGAGTCAGAGCCTTACTTGTTCGAGCAAATACCACTACCCCACTTACAGGTCTATCCAATCGGTGTATCACACCTAAAAACACATCACCTGGTTTTTTGTATCTCAATTTGATATATTCTTTGACCAAGTCTGGTAATATATCGTCTCCTGTTTTGTCACCCTGCACCAGAACACCATTAGGTTTATTGACCGCAATGATGTGATTGTCCTCGTAAATGACTTTTAAGTCTTTGAGTAAATGGTTCATGATTTCTTATTATTCGCACAAAGGTAAAAAAAAAGAGTTTACAAAAATTTCTATTCTTGGTGTCCCTTTTTAAGATAGCATCTGACGAGTCCAATTTTTATACATTATAAATCCTGAAATAAAAGCCACCACGACCGCAACACTAGCAAACATATAGTCTGCATAAAGAATGAAGCCCGTCCCAAACAATAAACTATACACCAAAACACAGCCCAAAAACATGTTTAAAACATCATTTTGAAGGACGCCCGTCGGTTGATACCCATGGTCCAACATTCCTTTCTCTTTTCCTCTGGCGATAATTTTTTCCCATCCAAAACGATACGGTTTGATGGTTTGAATAAATCTTATTAATACATCTTCATCAGTGGGTTTCGTAAGTAAAGTAGTAACTACCCAAGCAATGGTAGTTATACTAATACCTATAAGTAGTTTTTCGTAATCTAATAAAGCATTTTGGATATACAATTCCATGAATACGGCAACCACAAAGGACACAATCATGGCCACAATTTCTGCCATTGCGTTGACTCTCCACCAAAACCAACGAAGGATAAATATCAAACCTGTACCTGCTCCAATCTGCAATAAAATTTGAAAAGCTTGGAGTGCATTAGATAAATATAAGGCAAAAATTGCCGACAATAACATGAGTAATACCGTAGAAATACGACCCACATTTACCAAGGTTCTTTCTTCCGCATATGGGTTATAAAACCTTTTGTAAAAATCATAAACTATGTAAGAACTTCCCCAATTTAAATGCGTACTGATCGTAGACATCAAAGCGGCAATTAATGCCGCAATGACAAGTCCCGTTAAACCCACGGGCAAGTAGGTCAACATGGCAGAAAAGGCCAGATCATTTTTGACAATGGATGAATCTATGTAGGGAAACATTTTTTGAATATCCGATACTTCCGGAAAAATAATCAATGAAGCCAAGGCAATCAAAATCCAAGGCCAAGGCCTCAAAGCGTAATGGGCGACATTAAAAAACAAGGTTGCTTTTATCGCACTTTTTTCGTCTTTGGCGGACAACATTCTTTGGGCAATATATCCTCCTCCTCCCGGTTCGGCGCCAGGATACCAAACACTCCACCACTGTACGGCGAGGGGTATAATTAACAAAGTGATCAATGCATTTTTATCATTAAAATCTGGAAGAAACGATATTTTACCCTGCACATTTTCATGACTTAATAATCGTTGTAGGCCTCCAATTTCTGGTAAATCCAAAATATAATAACAAGCCATCACCATGCCAATCATAGCAATACAAAATTGAACAAAATCCGTATAAATAACACCCTTAAAGCCTCCAATGGCAGAATAAATGACCGTTATAATCGAAATAATAAGTACCGTTTGCAAAGGAGATAATTGCAACATGACTGAGCCAATTTTTATCCCCGCTAGGATGACTGTGGCCATAATGAGAACATTAAAAAAAACACCTAAATAGATAGCTCTAAACGCACGTAGAAATTTGGCTTCCTTACCACTATATCGCAATTCATAAAATTCCAAATCTGTACTTATACCTGACCTTCTCCACAACCTTGCATACACAAAAACCGTCAACATGCCCGTTAATAAAAAAGCCCACCAAGCCCAGTTTCCCGACACACCATTCCCCCGTACTATATCCGTGACAAGGTTTGGCGTATCAGCTGAAAAAGTGGTTGCCACCATAGATACTCCAAGGAGCCACCATGGCATTTTTCGACTACCTAAAAAAAAGTCTTCACTACTATTATTAGATTTTCTGGCTACCCAAATACCAATAATCATGGTAATGGCAAAAAAGAGTAGGATGATCATCCAATCGACAAAAGCTAACTTCATTTTGCGTTATTTTGTACAAAGATAATCGCTTCCTAATTTAATGCTCTATGTAGCCAATATTAATATACCTTAAGGTTTAAAAAGTGAAAAATACTTATAATCATCCTACGCTTTGACGGGTTTTATTCTATTTAGAATATTATTGACCACCAATCATTAATTCTTTTGTCATGGTTAATTCGCCGCTGTCTATAACAACGAGATACAAACCGGCATAAAGACCATCTAGAGGCATTTGGATTTCTGACATACCATACATATGATTGGTCTTAAGAATAGTGCCCTCCGTATTCATCAAACGGACTCTAAACAATCTGTCGCCCATGCCAAGGATTCTTACATTTGCTGTGGTTTGGGCTGGATTCGGATAAAGACTTATTAAAGGTCTAGTGTGTTGGTGGTCGTGCGTTTTTGTCGTAAATCCACCTAGATTGTATTGTTTCCCATTCAATGGTTGAGCTGAAGTAGATACGGCACCCAAAATGGTTTTTACAACGCGTGTCATAAAGGTAAAATCTAGAGTTCCCGAAGAGTCACCTGGCGTATGATAATTTTGATTTCGAAAATTAGATCCATCCGTGAGCATGAGTGCTTTTATCCCAGCATCCCAAAAAGGAGCATGGTCACTTCGCCTTAGGTCTGGAGCAACACTTCCATTTCCAAGCACGGCCAATGGATGTACTTTTAATTCAGGGACCCATTGAGCCGCACTAGATTGAATAGTAGCTATAAGGGAAGCAGAGGCTGTGTTTCCTATATTGGTCAGAAAATTTCCTCTGAATTGATCATTCGCCACTGCAGCCGATACTTCTGGAAAAAGTATATTAAATCCTGTAGGTAATGTTTGAGAATTGGGCTCATCGCTATAATACCCGATCATTTCCATATTATATACACCTTGAATTTTTTCGTAAGTGCGGATGCCTGAAGAAACGTATCTGGTTGCACCTATTAAACCAGCCTCTTCAAAATCAAAACCTATAAATACTACATTATCAGCCAACGCATAATCTTCTAAAACCCTAGCCATTTCCAAAACACCACAAACGCCAGAAGCATTGTCATCTGCTCCCGGAGAATTTGAAACAGAATCAAAATGGGCATCGATGATCCAAGATCGATTTTCGTTGATTAATCCTGGTTTACGACCTATTATATTTTGACCATTTTGGCTCAGGTGAATAAAATCTTGCCGATACGTACTCAATCCCTTATCAACAAAATCGGTATGGATAAAATTTTTAACCGATTCCAATTTATTTCTGGAAGTCGAATAATGCCTCCGTCCTTCTATAGTATCCATATACTGGCGAATAATGTCTTCACTTACCTGATTCACCCAAAAACCGACATCTGGTATTACATGATCCCAAATGGATAGTTTCAGACTGATATTTTGAAGATCAGTTGATTCAGGGTAAGCCCAAGTTATAGTTTTTTGACCGCCGCCAATATTATCTCCTATATCACCACTCAAACCACTATCGATAATCTGATAAAATTCACCATCTGTGGAGGCCTTGAGTCGCACCCGAATGCTATCATTTTCGACATCTTGGACATCAAAACGAACAATGATTTTTTTGTCAATAGTGCGAAGTTCTGTTTGAATATTGTCCACTTTAGGGATACTATTTTGTCCTTGGAGGACAATAAACATGGACATAAAAAGCGATAGAAAGGTAAATATAGATTTCATAAGGTAAATTATTTAAACAAAGATAAAAATTGAGTACAATATAGTATAGCCTTGCGTAAAAATAGGACAATGTAAAATTAATATGTCTATCTTTTTATTTTTCAAACACAAAATAATGGAAGGTGCTCACTTTGTTTGTCAAATTATAACCTGTCCAAGGTTATGCAAGGTTACAGTGCCAATTGCCAGTATAGCAAAACTTGTTGGTCATACAGATATATCTACCACTATGATTTATTCGCAAATCCTACAAGAAGCTGCAGATGATGCTATTAGTGTTTTGGAGGATTAGTCAAAGTCCAAAGTCCAGTCCGATGGAAAGGTAGGGAAAAAGCAGGACTGGACTATCGTACTTTTGAAAATGGTTAAAAATTAAAAAATGTAAATAATTTTATGCCCATTTATAATGTTTTCTGAAAAAACTTAAATGTTACAGTTTTAGGGAAGTAGTAGGATGGACTAAATAACATTAAAATAGAAAAATAAATAGTCAACTATATCTATTAGGGAACTTTTTTACTATTTTGTCATATAATACTAGGCTATGATTTAATAATTATTTCCTTATTTCAAATGAATAACCTTAATCGGAATCGCATATTCAACTACTAGAATTATCTCTATTCCCATAGAATACTTCACATATTGGCTGTTTTCAGCTATAGATATAATTTCAGCATCATATAAATGAGAGGGGAATTGTAAATCATATCTCAGATGACGCAAATATTCAAGTGTAATTTTTCCGAGCCGCTCTCTGCTACCTTTGTTTTCATAAGAAGGTGCAAAGTGTCGACAACAACAAAAGGGGGTATTCTGAATTAGGTCAGCATCCTGCCGACATTGCTCATTGTGAAGCCGAGATGCAAAGGATCAGTGCCCTTCACATATTAACGAATTTTGTAAGTCCGAAGGCATAGCTCTTCCTGCAAACCAAGGTGATCTAGATGCTTGAGTTTCTTTTGGATCATACTTTGGTGTTCACATAAGGCTTTGACCGATGATAGATATTTGATCCTCAGATAAACGTGCAAACTATATTATAGTCGTCTCCACTTTAAATCTATTCAGATAAAATGTAGAGGATTATTTAAATATTTCATGGATATAATCACGTTGATCAACCGGAAAATAATCAATATATTGAATATTCAAAATGTCAAAACCTTGAGATGATTTGGTTAAAAGAAAACTTAGTACCTTAGGTTCACCGAATTGTTTTTCTAATCTAACCCATATGGAAAACTTTCTTTTGTCGTAATGTGGAATTAAAGGAGAAAAATAATACACATAATTATCTAAAGATTTAAAATCAATAGGATCGTACATTAAATTATTATTCATAATATTAACATACTTATCAATTGAAAATTTTTTTCTTTTTACTCTTACTAACTTTTTAATATCCACATAATCACTTTTATCTTTGAGAAATGCTTTTCTTATCAAAGGAGCTAATGTAGTATCAATATATACACTTTCGTATGTAAAATTTACCATTTTGTACCCATAATCATAAAACCCTGTATCTACTTTTACAAAATGATATATATGAATTGGAGGTATTTTATAATAAAACTCTCTTTTATTGATAGTATCCTGCATATATAATAAAATACTCTGAATTGCTTTGATATCATCTTTTTCGGTGGGAATTTTTGAAAAACTATGTGAACAACCTATTCCAAAAATACAAACCGTACATATTACAATTAAGATTCTCATGTTTTCAATTGCAATTTATTGAAAAATTGTTATCACCACCAACATTATTATTCCATGCCAACAAATTATCATTGTTGTTAAAAATAATATTACCATTTACGTCTTTTAAACCCAATTGAAAAGCATAAGGACTATTTGCTGCCAAATCAGCTGTATTAATTAACAAATTTGCATAGTATTCATAATCTGAAGGATTTCCTACTCCACCATTGATAGCATGTAGAGCTTCTAAAATTTTATTTTTAAAATGTGTAAAAAGCAACACATGTTGATTTCCGCTTATTACTGTACCTGGAAAATAAGCTTGAACTATGTCAGTCCAATAAATGTGATTTATCACAGTTATTGAAGGATTAAATGGACTCTGTATATAGAAATCTTCAGGCAACCCGGTTCCCTGGTAAAAATCTTTCAAAATTGTAGAAATATAACCATGCATAAATTCATGAATAAACTCTGCAGTTAATTGTAAATCCGATAAATTGGACATTCCATTACAATAAGATGAGGGTATTTTCATTGTACCTATTGAGAAATCAGAATTCATGCTATTGGAAATTTTAGACCCATTATAGATTTCAAATTATTGAGTATAATTTGTCGACTCATCTATTCTTCGAACCATATCACACAACCAGCTACCTTCTGGTCCCTCTTTGAGATTTTTCAAAATTTTATCAAAGCAGGGACAATCCATCTCGAAATTAACTGGTACTACAATAATATCCAACTCTGTTAAAGCTCCGTCTAACCCTGCGCTATTCACCTTATTTTCCTCACAAAGTGATAAAAATATTTCGTCTTTATCTATTCCTTCACATGGATTAATGAGCTCGGTATTTTGATAAAAGTCAATCAATTTATCTTTTTCTGCATCCTGAGAATCACCTGTTTTTCTTAAGCAATCTGCTATTTTAAGTTTAGTAAACAATTCCTGATCACTCAATCTTTCTAATTCTACTTCTGTTAATCCTAAAACGTTAATTATTTCGGAGTTAAGTTTTTCTCTTATACATCCCGGTTTAACTACTACTTCAATTTCACTAGAATTTGGTATCCTCAATATACCTATACATTCAAAGAGTAAATCACTATAGCTCGAATTTATACCATTGTAATTTAAAAAATCGGTTAAATAGTTATTTTTCTCATTTCTATAAGTGTTATTATTATTTGAATTTGATCCCGGTCCATTGTTATTATTGTTATTATTATTGTTACCTGTATTCCCGTTTCCAATGTTTCCTGGAAAATTCTTGGGTGTCCAGTCAATCCAGCATTCTCTTGATAATAAAATACAATGCGTTTGGGTTTGTATTAGATTCTGATTTTGATAATACCATAAGTTGACTGCATAAAGTTCTACTGGTCTTTTAATTTTAGGAATGATAGTTTCAGTGCACTCCCAATCTTCTATACAATACCATGCTACTCTGCTTTCCATCCTGTCCTTATTTACTATCAGCCAATTAAAAAATTCAGAGTTTATATGTCCACAATACAAGTATTCCGTTAATAAAAAACTCTGAATAGCTCCTTTATACATATGAAATTCCTCATCATTCAAGTTTTGCTCGTCAATAGCCTCATTGAGCTCATTCTTGGAAAAAAAGTTAACCCTCAGTACGCTATCACTGGTTAAGAATAATTTTATTACGCCATTAACACTATCATTAAGTACAACAGGTATTGAGGTTATTTTTAAATCATCTGATCCTTTTTGAATACTATATTCCCAGAAAGGGGTACCATAATTATTTAAAAAACTTACAAGATTTGAATCTTCCATTGTCTTCAACAAATTATAGATATACATGAACTCCCAATTTGTTGTATCACTAAAATTGGTGCGGATTTCAGAGAGGGAATTAGAATTCGGCACGAAATCTTCATCTTTCCTACATCCATACCCAATTAACATTAAGACAAACAATAACAACAATAAAAACTTTGCATTTTTGATACAATAACATTAAAAGTTTAATATTTAACAGAAATTCGGAATCTCATTTTTTTTAAACCCTGCACCAAATTATTTATCGGGACAAATATCGTTTTTATTTTTCAAACACAAAATAATGGAAGGTGGTCACTTTGTTTTTCAAATTATAACCTGTCCAAGGTTAAGCAAATTTACAGAGCCTATCGCCAGTATAGCAAAACTTGTAGGACATACGGATATCTCTATTACTATGATATACTCTCAAATCTTACAGGAAGCAGCAGATGATGCAATAAGTGTTTTGGAGGAATAATGAAAGTCCGGTAGTCCATTTCGATGGAAATGCATGGAAATAGTCGGACTGAACTCAAGGATAATCTTACTTATAAAAGCTGTAATACCGTTTTAACAGATTTAAAAAAAACCAAAGTTATTTCAAAAAATTATTATATTACTTCTTTTATTAATCATTGTTATCGAGTAATTCATTCTTTGTAAAACAAATGCCATAAAGAAGTTAAATGTCGTCCGAACTTAACATTTTTTTTAGATAATAAAATTTCTTCTCCACTATAAATAGTTAAATTGTAAACATCGGGCTCTGCTTTTCCGCCTTCTAACAAACTTAATGATCCCTTCAATACTAAATCCACTTCTTGATCTAATGTTAAAAGAAAATATCGAAAGTTTTTGTCTTTTGAAGTAATCACTTTAGTAATTACACTGTCATTCAAAATGTGGATAATTTCAATTTTATCCCACGCTTTGTAGTTTTTTTCGTTTGTTTGAATTTGACTAAAATATTTCCCTGAATGTATATTACTACAAGAATCCAACGAAGTTAGCAATATAGATCCTTTATCCATAAATTTTAAGTCAAGCTTCGTAAAATTTTCATCAGCAATACTGATACAACTTTTGTATAAAATATTGTTTCCACCAATAAAGTTTGCATTTTCTCTGATATACTTTTCTTGAGTATTATTTATAAGTAAAGTGGTATCACCAAACAATGCAACTATATTATTTCCACTATAATAAATATTAGTATGTTTAATTTTATCAGGTCTGTTCGTCGGTAAAGTACTGATATAATGTTTTGGAATTTGTTTTTCTTTCCTATAACAGTAAATATCAACTATTTTATGATTATGGTTTATTTCAAACTTAACGTAAACATAATCATATATATATTCAAAATACATAGCAATTTTAATGACTAAATAATGTTTATTGTTTTCTTTTAAAGAATAAGGCTTTGACACCATATAGCTTTTAACATGAGAATAAGTCTTTTGGCTTGAAATACGTTTTGAAAAAGAAGAACCAAATTCTAATGGGATTATCATGTCTTCCCAAGAACTCATATAAACTTTTTTATTTCCCCGGGAATGAATATTTATGGTGTCAATATTCTCTATTAAAACTCCATTATTCAATAATAATGTCAAATCAATACCTTCAACTTTATCGGCTGTATCTATACTTATCAGGTCACTACAGACCGATAATATTGTAGTGATGGTGTCGTCAGGAAATGTTTTATTATCAAGACATTTATTAGCTATCACATATTGTAAAGCTTGTTCAACTAAATGATTATATTCTTGTGATGAAATGTTTTTGTGAGCCGAATTACAACCCAACAGAATAAACAGCAAGAGTATTAAATGGATACATTTTGAATTTTTAATTTTAACCATAAATGATACTTTAAAAAATTTAAATCAGTATTTCCTATCTTTATTGGCATCCAATTGATAATTGTTTACCGTGCATTATTGCATTTTGAGATGCATATCTAGATATAAAATCACCATATTTTAAATCAAACCCTTCAACTTTATAAGATGTGTATTCCATTGCAGTGAACATCCCATTTGCAGCTGTGAGCTTAAAGTGATCTATTGTCAATCCATGAGCTCCACCATTAAAAATATTATATAATGTTTCTGCCATTTTATTTATGATATTTTCAAATTCGATCATCATGTGATGGTGTACATCTTGCATCCCTAAGGTATTGTATTTATCAATCAGAAAATCCACATATTTTGGATAAAAAGTATACCAGTCTGCCAAATTATTAATATCCAGTCCTTTGCCGTACATTTGTCTTGCTAATTCAACATGCACAAACTCATGAAGAATTATTGCCATGAGGCCAACTTGATCAGTTTTATTACATAGTATTGGATCAAATGTCAATTCTCCTTCTTTAGTTTCAGCATTATAAGTAAAATGTCCAGAAGAACCTGCTCCTGCTTCCGCTACTTTTATTGTTATTTTGAATTTATCAGAATTAAATGTTGGTGCCACATATTTACATATAAAATTATTATTATGCATTAGCATTTTATTATAAACACAATATAATTTTGGACAAGCTAATCTAAAGCTCTTATCTTCAACAATATAATCCTTCCCTTCCAAACCCGCTTTTATCTCATCCAATATTTCCTGACCGAATAAAGCATCTTCTAATGTCTCCAAAAATGGGTCGTTGTCTGAGTTTGAGCTTTCATTCTCTGATCTTTCTGTACATTTGTCTATCAAAATATGGGTGACAAGATCTTCAATCGCATCTTCATCGCATGGTGAATATGTCGTGCTTAACAATTCTTTTATTTCTGCTTTTACAGACGCTGTCAACCCGTTTTGCCAACAATCCAGGTCAATCATGTTATTTGGTGGTGTTTGCAAATCTGTCGTCACCCCTGTTCCACTACCTGAAACTCCACCTGCCCCATTATAGAAAGTGCCGGGTCCTGGTTCTCCTAATACTTCCTCACACCACCAATATTCAGCTAAATAAATTCGCATATGTTCAAATCTTGTTTCGTCATATTGAAGAGTTCCGCCAAAATGAGAAATTTTAATTAAATCAACGTAAACTGACTCGACCCAACAATTTCTTGAACCCATTCTATTATCCTTTACAAAAGGATTATTTTCAATCCATTCTGAATACAAAGGATTCAATTCTCCGTATTTTCGGAAATGGATCAATTACATGGCCGTTGCAAGGATAGTGGAGTTTATGCGTTGACCAGGACTCAAAGAATTGTTTGAAATTAACTGGTTGTCAAATGCATATATATCAATAATCCTGAATAAATACTTTTCATTGTGTTGACTGTACACCAAAACATTCTTAAGCTCATTGTTAGAATAGTTTGGGCAAAAGACCATAAAAGTACCCGGTGTTTCTCCTTCAAATTGAATAGCTTCAGAAGTTCTGAATTCGTATTGATTTTTCATAAAATCCAATATAGTTGTTAGAAAAGGGGCATTCATTGGCATTATTTCCAATTTGTCAGCCATACTTGAAAACTGAAATACAGTAGGTGTAATTGAGTCAGGTGTTGACATTCTTTGTGAAACAGATTCTGTCGCATTAGTCATAACTGTATTAAAAAGTTCATCCTTTTTACACCCATTTCCCAATACCATTGAAAGAAACAATACCATTAAAATAAACTTTACATTTTTCATCGTAAAAATACATTAACCAGGTTATTCAATCATAAAATTCCAGCACCAAATCTATTTTCTTCATCCAGCTGCACTAAAATTCCTTATCTAGACAAATATAGTTTTAGTTTTTTGGATTATAGGGTATAAAAGATAGGGTAATTTTGGTATATTTATAATTGGTATTTCTATTTCGCACTCAATTAAACTCATACATATTTAAAAATATCAAAATTGAAAAATTAGCATCTAAAAAGAATGTTGGAATCCTCACAAATTTTAGTTGACTCCTGGCAAGCACGGAGGATTATCTGCGATGATCCTCCTACCAACAAGGTCAAAATATCCGAACCGGGACGATCGTCCCTATTCAACATTTTTTCAGCTGCAATCTTATGCAAGCATGTTTGCGCTGTAAAAATTAATAAGTCTATTAGATGTGGAATCAGGAGGATTATCTGCGATGATCCTCCTACCAACAAGGTCAAAATATCCGAACCGGGACGATCGTCCCTATTCAACATTTTTTAAGCTGCAAACTTATGCAAGCATGTTTGCGCTTCAAAAATTAATAAGTCTATTAGATGTGAAATCAGGAGGATTATCTGCGATGATCCCCCTACGAACAAGGTCAAAATATCCGAACCGGGACTATCGTCCCTATTCAACATTTTTTAAGCTGCAAACTTATGCAAGCATGTTTGCGCTTCAAAAATTAATAAGTCTATTAGATGTGATATCTGGAGGATTATCTGCGATGATCCTCCTACGTACAAGGTCAAAATATCCGAACCGGGACGATCGTCCCTATTCTGCATTTTTTCAGCTGCAAACTTATGCAAGCATGTTTGCGCTTCAAAAATGCAGAAGCCGCTATCGCGGCTTCGTCTATTCTCTGGTGACTCCAGGAGGATTCGAACCCCCAACCCTCAGAGCCGAAATCTGATATTCTATCCAGTTGAACTATGGAGCCTTTTTCCATCAGGATTGATGGAACTTTTATCATAACGTTAAAAACTATATTATGGTTTAATGACTAATGCTGGTTCAAGCGTAGGTTTTTGGTTTGAAGCTACATCATAACCTACGCGAGCTAATTTAACTATCATCTGATCCCTATACTCGTAAAAAGCAGGAAGTTCAGCTACATTCATTGGCTCTGCCGCTGGCAATTTTTGCGACAAGTGATTTACTTGAACGCCGTTTTTCCAAAACCTGAAACAAACATGTGGACCTGTTGCTAATCCAGTCGAACCAACATAACCTATCGTTTGTCCTTGGGAAACTTTTACACCTGGCTTAATGCCCTTGGCAAATCTAGACATGTGTAAATACTGGGTTTCATAGGTTTTATTATGTCTTATCTTTACATAATTTCCATTATTTCCAGCATAGGCAGCCATTTTAACTACACCATCCGCAACGGCGTGAATAGGTGTGCCATGTGGTGCTGCATAATCCGTGCCTAAATGAGGCATTCTTCTACCTAAAACCGGATGAAACCTTCTTTTATTATATCCTGAAGATATCCTTGAAAACTTAACTGGAGATTTTAAAAATGCATTTTTTGCTGGTCTACCTTCAGCATCAAAATATCCTTCTTTACCTTTCGAATTATACCTGAATGAATAAAAAGATCCTTGTGCATTTTTATACATAGCCGCAACTAATTTTCCAGCTCCAATGTATTCCCCATCCACGTACTTGCCTTCGTAAATCAACTTAAACTCATCGCCTTTTTTGGTATGGTGAAAGTCTATTGACGAAGAAAGAGCTTCTTCCATCAAATCAATAACCGACGCATCAATTCCGTTTTTTTCCATGGTTGCCCATAAAGAAGTTGTGATTAAACCTTGTGCTTCCTTTTCAATAATTTTAATCTCTCTTTCGACAACCTTTACATCGATATTTTTTCTAAAATCGTATAAAACATACTTAGATTTGTCATGCTCATAAACAACTGCAATAGGTGTATCATCACATTCATGACGTTTGATTACATGAAAATTTTTACCTGATTGTATATTTTTAGGATTAAATAGTTCTTTTGTTTTTTCTTCTAATTCGAGGATTAAAGGTCGAGTGAATCCAATTTTTTCAAAAATCTCACCCATTAATTCATTTTTCTTCACAATCATGGGTTCTATGTGGACTGAATCCAATGCAAAACCAAATTTAACAACTGAATTTTGCATAGAGCTTTCCTCGTCTAATGGAAGAATAACTTTATTTCTGTTCTGCCAGTCATAATACCCTACGAGTGCAATACTAGCAAGTACAAGAGAAAACAAAACATCTGTCAATTGTCTCTTATACTTACCCTCAAAAAGTGGTGTAAGTTTCAAAACTATAGGTTTTACGGTTAAGTAAATTCAATAAAAAAGCACGACCGGTATCAAGAGTGTGCTAAAAGTCGCAAAACGAAGAAAAAAGTTTTCCGACGCTGCAAGTTAGTCTACGAAATCAATATAGCCAAAAAAAAAACTCACTAAATTTTAGGTTTAACTATTTTTTTACAAATAAAAAAGAGTTCTGTTCCAGCTCTTGGCTTAACTGAATTCGAACATATAGACATTTCTTTTATGTAAAATAATTTGGAGAAAAGCGACTTATATTCAAATTCCTCTCCTCCAAATGGAGGTCCATCTTGATCAAATTGTTTGTCAAATAACACACCAAAAAGTGTCCCATTTTCTAACAAAAGTGAATACATTTTTTCGACATAATTTGTCCTTAATTCAGGTGACAAGGCACAAAAAAAAGTTTGTTCGACGATGTAGTCAAATTCCCCTCCTATCTCAAAAAAATCATCGTGTACAAATTGTATTTTATTGGCCAATTGATCACCTACTTCTTGACGGATGAATGTACTAGCTGATTTAACAGCCGTTAAAGAAATATCACATAAAGTAATATTTTCAAATCCTCTGTTAAGCAATTCAATAACCTCTAATGACGTTCCCGCACCAGGAATTAGGATGGAAGCCTTTTTGTCCTTGTCAGAAATATACTCAATTAGTGCAGGATTCGCCACATTCAATGCCCAGGGCGTCTCCTCCTTTTGATAACGATTTTCCCAAAATTGTTGATTTAGTTCCAAAGGTTAATGTGCTACAGTTTTTACTTACCCTTTAGCTTATTAATCGCACTAGCGTCAGAATTAAATACCAATTTACCACATTGTTCTTCAGGTGCAGAATAATCAACAGCTACTTTATATTTATACGCAGCTTTCATAAAATTTCTCCAGGTATTTCGATCTCTGATGGTCGTTTCCTTTTCTAAAACTTCTGCAAATGTGACTATACCACCTCTGTTTACACAGATTTTTATGGTTACTGTGCCCGAAACAGTCATCGCAGCCACAGCAGCTTTTGTATCTCTGTAAACCACTTTTCTTCCAAAAACTCCGTCTCCAGAACCATCATAAGCGCCGGTACCATTACTACTGTTTCCTTTCCCTTCATCGCCGTCATTTCCACTTGTTTTACCAGCTCCTGTTCCTGAGTCCCCTTTTCCAGTGCCACTATCAGTTCCAGGCAAGGAAGAAGGTTTGGTCGTAGAAGAACCCGAAGATGAAGTCGATGGTGTTTTTGGAGGTGCTGGATTTGTTTTTACTGGTGGGGTGTATACATCGTCATTGGTTTTTGGTGATGGTTTTATAATGTCCGGTGTTTTAAATACTGGCTTTGGTCTTTCAATGACAACTACAGGACTTTCGTCCGAAGTAGTTGTGGTCGAAATAGGATCGACAGGTTGTATTTCTGTAGGTGTGGGTTCTTGAACGGGTTCAGGCGTTTGTTCTTGTTTTACTTCTTCCGCAGGAGTTTCTGCTTGCGCTTCAGATCTTGGTCTTTTAGCACCCGCATCATCATGGGCATATTTGCTCAGCGAACTTTCTTCAAATGTAAAATCTACCTTGACTGCATATGGTGGTTTTTCTTCTAATTCGTCTTGGTTGGTGGTTGGTAAAACATATAAAAATGCAATTAATAATAGTAATAAGTGAATGGTAATCGATACATTCCTTCCCTTTCTACTATTTTTTGCTTCTATTGCTGACGTTTGATACATGGATTTACATTTTGGTTATAACGGCTATTCTAAAAAAAATATTCTTAAGAATTCCTTAAATTTATTTTTTACATCACAACCTGAAAAACAGGCACAAAATAAATGAAAAATATTTAATATGTAAATTTAATCTCCTAAAACAATGTGGGCATCCATAAAAACGTATACATTAATCTACAATATAACTTGGCACAATGATATACTAGATATAAAAGTACCAACTTGATTGTAATGAAGTATTAGCAAAACATTAAGATATATTTTATCAAACAATGTAAACATTATAGGGCGTGATTCTGTTAATCATCATGTTTATTAAAATTAAATTTTATACATAATGGCATTTCAATTTACAGACAACAACTTTGCAGACAGCGCCCTTAAAGGTGGCGTAGCCGTTGTCGATTTTTGGGCAGAATGGTGTGGACCATGTAGACTCATCGGCCCGATTATAGAAGAACTTTCTACTCAATACGACGGGAAAGCTGTGATAGGCAAAGTTAATGTGGACGAAAATCCTGAAATCTCGATGAAATATTCTATAAGAAGTATCCCTACTATTCTTATCCTTAAGGATGGCGAAGTAGTGGATAAACAAGTTGGCTTGACAACCAAGGCAGCATTGGAAGCAAAGATTCTTCCATTTTTATAATTTCTTCAAGAGATAAATTAAAACTCCTATTTGACGCGTTCAGGTAGGAGTTTTTTATTATTTTCGCATAAATACTTTGGCACATGTCTTTTTTTGAACATTTTGATGTAAAACAAGTAGAAAACATTGAGCTCTTGGCCAAACAGGTGGTAGAAGGTTTTATCATTGGGTTACATAAAAGTCCTTTCCATGGTTTTTCGGTAGAATTTGCAGAACATAGACTTTATAATGTTGGGGAATCAACCAAAGACATCGATTGGAAAGTTTTTGCCCGGACAGATAAAATGTTTACCAAAAAATTTGAAGAAGAAACCAACCTTCGTTGTCAAATCATCATCGACGGTTCATCATCCATGTACTATCCGGAACCAAAAAATGGTACCCTCAACAAACTTCAATTTTCTACCTTGGCCGCAGCCTCTCTTATGAATTTATTTAGAAAACAAAGGGATGCTTTTGGTCTGAGTATTTTTGATAACGATGTAAGAACCCACACTAAAAGTAGAAGTTCGACGATCCATTACCGCCTTCTACTAACCTACCTAGATCAACTATTGAAAGAAGCTGGGGCTCAAAAAACTACGGCGACGGCTAAATCACTACATCAGTTGGCAGACTCGATCCATCGCCGTTCTCTTGTCGTTATATTTAGCGATATGTTTGATTCTCAAGAATCCCATGATGAATTATTTTCAGCATTACAACATCTAAAATTCGCCAAACACGAGGTGTTGATGTTTCACGTAGTAGATAAAAAAAGTGAAATCGAATTTGAATTCGAAAACAGACCTTACTTATTTGTTGACCTAGAGTCAGGAGAAGAAATAAAACTCCAATCCAACCTAGTCAAAGACCATTATATTCAAAAGGTTAAAACGTATAAGGATGCCTTAAAAATGAAGTGCCTTCAATATAAAATTGATTTTATTGAAGCAGATATCAATGAAGGTTTTAATCCTATTCTACAATCCTATCTTGTCAAAAGATCCAAACTAAAATAAATACCATCCTATGTCAATCTTAAGTTCTTCGCCAACCGGACCAATAGAAAAAGTAAGCAAAAAGAAAATCGTCAAAAAAACAGCTGTTTTGGCTCAAGAAATTGGAGAACTACAGCACTTATTATACGCAGAGGGCAAAAAAAGTCTTCTAGTGATATTGCAAGGTGTTGATGCAAGTGGTAAAGATGGTTCCGTCAAAAATGTGTTTAGCATGTGTAATCCGACAGGCATTGATGTGTATGGCTTTAAAAAACCGACGGAAGAAGAATTTGCCCATGACTTTTTGTGGAGGGTTCATAAACTTGCTCCGATGAAGGGGAATATCATGGTTTTTAATCGATCGCATTATGAAGATATTCTGATTCAGCGGGTACATAAATGGATTACCGAAGAACATGTTGAGAAAAGGATGAAAGCCATCAATGCTTTTGAAGAATTGCTCGAATTTGACAATAACACCAAAGTTCTCAAAATATACCTACACATTTCAAAAGAGAAACAAGAACAAAATCTTCAGGAAAGAATCGACGATCCCTCTAAGAAATGGAAGCACAATGAAAACGATTGGGAAGAACGAAAACATTGGGACAGGTATATGGAATGTTATGAATATGCCATTTCTGAAAGTATTATTCCTTGGCATATTGTACCTTGCGACAAAGCTTTCTATCGCAATTACACCATTGCCCAACTCGTATTAAAAACGTTGAAAGAAATGAATCCTGTACTTCCTGCCTAAGTTATGAAAGAAGTTTCCAAGGTACGGTTGGACAAATGGCTTTGGGCTGTTCGTCTATTTAAATCTAGGTCTTTAGCAACAGACACGGTGAAAGGAGGCAAGGTGAAAATGAATGGTAAATCATTAAAAGCCTCTTATTTAGTAACCTTGGGAGATTTGTACGAAGTCAAAAAAAATGGTTTTTTACTACAAATTAAGGTCGAAAAACTAATCGAAAAAAGGGTGTCTGCGTCCTTGGCAGCAGAATGCATCACAGACCACACTCCAGAAGAAGAAATGAGCAAATACAAAAATTGGTTTGTTGGTAAAGCTGGTTCGGAATATAGGGAAAAAGGAGAAGGACGACCCACAAAAAAAGAAAGGCGCGATATAGAAGACTTTAAAATATTTTACCTCGATGAGGACGATGATGAAGCCTAAATCAAACCAATTCTTTTACTTGTAATATTGACAACAATTGTGATAAATGTTGTAGTTCGAAAAACTTCTCATCCGTAAGGTTAACATCCACTTTTTCGTAATCCCATGTCGTATGAAAAGGTACATGAACAGCATATGACCCTGCGGATAATGCAGGAATGACGTCTGATTTTAATGAATTACCCACCATCATAAATTCGTGAGGTTTAATGTCCAGATGCCGAATGATTTTGAGGTACTCTTCGTCTCTTTTTTCAGAAACTATTTCAATGTGGTGAAAAATAGGTAAAAGATGTGATTTTTTAAGCTTTCTTTCCTGATCCAATAAGTCGCCTTTGGTCACGACAACCAATCGATAGTCTTTTTTTAATTCCTTCAATGTTTCTTCTACTCCAGGCAGTAATTCTACAGGCATTGTCATTTGCTCTTTGCCCATGTCCATGATTTTTTTAATCATTTTATTTGGAATGGTGCTACCTGAAATTTCTATTGCTGTTTCTATCATAGAAAGAACAAATGCTTTGATACCATAACCATATATCTCCATATTCCTGATTTCTATGGTCAGTAAATGTTTGAGAATATCATGTCGTGGACAATAAGGCTCTAGCATATCGCAAAACTTTTCTTCACTGTCCCTAAAAAATGGTTCGTTTATCCATAAAGTATCATCAGCGTCAAAACCGATAACTTTTAAACCCTTAATTTCTTTGGGAACTCCACTATTTTTCATCATCATGATTCAAATCGTACCATTCGGCAAAGGTAAAATATTTTTAAAGGATTGAATCATGACGTGGATCAATATTCGTGATGATTCCGATATTCAAACATAAAAAAACAAATTTCAAACTAAAATTTTATCATAGCTAAATGAAAACATCATCATCTTTTCAAATAAAATCAAATGCTATCCTTAAAGAAACATAATTAAATTGTCAAATTTGCGTATTATATAATCTATGCCGGCATTCAGGATTTTAATATGGTTTTTGGTTTTCTATTCAATACAATTGAATGGACAGTCCACCACTACCAGCAATTTGAGAAAAATTGAGGTCGTCGTCGACACAACTTGCCTGCTTGTTGTTGATCTTCTTACGATCTTGCCTTCATCCGTTAAGGTATACGATGGTGTGCAAAATTTAAACCTACCTATTATTATAGAAAATGATAGAATAAAAATGGCGGATGAATTTTGTCAAAAATATCAGGGAAAAAAAATCCAAATCACTTACCGCGTATTTTCGATCAATTTTAACACAGTTTATACAGGACTTGATACAACCTTACACCATAAAGGCGATATCAGAATAAAAGGTGCTTATGGAAGCCCTGGGAATGTTTTGCCTAATAATATAATAGATTCTGACGGTCTACAATATAGAGGAAGTTTTGGTAGAGGCCTAAGTGTTGGTAATAACCAAAGTTTTGTTCTTAATTCAAATTTTGACCTGCAACTCAATGGCGATATAGGTAATGGCATCAAGGTGATTGCAGCCATTTCCGACGAAAACCTTCCCATTCAGGCACAAGGCAATACCCAGCAACTTCAAGAATTTGACAGGGTTTTTATTCAGCTTTCGAAAGGAAAAACGAGCCTAATAGCTGGAGATTACGAGATGAGAAACCAAAGTGGATATTTTATGCAATACTATAAAAAACTAAAAGGTATTAGCATGAATACATCATTTGATGTGTCCAAAAAAATAAAGTCACGTCAGCGGGCAGGTTTTGCTATTTCGAGGGGAAAGTTTGCAAGACAAATCATCAATAACCAAGAGGGGAATCAAGGACCTTATAAATTGAATGGCAATAACAACGAACGATTTATCATCGTATTATCTGGTACCGAAAAAGTATATTTTAATGGAATTCTTTTGAAAAGAGGTTTTGACTTGGATTATGTAATCGATTATAATCGTGCTGAAGTAACTTTTTCTCCTACAAGAGTAGTGGCTCGTGATTCGAGAATTATCATAGAATTTGAATATACAGATGTAAATTATGTACGTACGCTGTATGAATATAGTGCGGGTTTGCAAGCAAGCAATTGGGACTGGTATCTAAATGCCTATTCGGAGCAAGATAGTAAGTCTCAAACAGGAAATAGCTTTTTAGATTCGACTGATATTCGAATTTTAGAAGAAAGTGGGGACGATTTGTCAAAAATGGTCAGAAATAGTATTCGCATAGCCGACACAACCCATTCGGATATCAACAGTATTTTGTATAAACTTGTAGAAAATCCTTTAGATCCAGGTGTACAAATTTTGGTTTTCACGAATAATTTGGACAGCGCAAAATACACCGCCATATTTACTGAAGTGGGCATAGGCAAGGGTGATTATGATATTGACAATAATACAAATATTAATGGCCGAGTCTACAAATTTGTTGGGAAAAACATGGGAAAATATGCACCACTGGTTCAGTTAATTCCACCCGAACAAAAACAATTGTTCACGACAGGTGGATATTATCAACTAACCAAAAAATTAAAATTTTTTGGTGAAGGAGGTTTAAGTCGATTTGATGTAAACACGAGGTCTGCCATTGGAAATGAAAACAATTCGGGTGTTGCAGGGAATCTAGGTATTCTTTATCAAACATCATTGGATTCAGCGGGAGATTGGAGGTTGGCGTCACAACATGTTTTTGAACACGTTCAAGCTGCTTTCCAACCCTTAAATCCTTTTAGAAATGCTGAGTTTTCCAGAGATTGGAATATTCCTATAATTCCAGATAAAACAGATGAAAACTTGTTGTCTTCATCCTTAGTTTTAACCTCTAAAAAAGGTTTTTCCTTTGATTATGGATTAAAATATTTTGAAAGAAAAAATCAATACAAAGGATTAAAACATACTGGTCGATTACTTTGGAATTATTCCTTTTTTGATGTCGCAGGTGTGGTGTCTTATCTGTCATCCAACAACCATCTTCTGCAACAGCGAACTTCCTTCTTAAGACCCAATGTAAAATTATCTATATTTCTTGACCCAAAAAAAAATTGGGCTATTAGTTCTGAGATGGATGCAGAACAAAATATTATCAGGAATTCGCTTACTTCAGGGATTGTCAACGGAAGTGCTTCGTACCAACATTATAAAATAGCCATTGGCAATAATCCTGAAAAAAAAGTAGCCATTAAAGCGGGCATAAACCGAAGGTATGACCAGTTGCCCGGTATGGATACCCTCAGGCAAACGGCTGTGGCCGATGAGCTTGAATTGGTTGGAAAATGGACTTCGGATGATGGAAATTCGATTAATATTCACGTGACAAACCGTAATTTACAGATTTTAATTCCCGAATTACTACCTACGGCAAAAAGTACTAAATCGCTGATTGGAAAAATGGATATCCAGTGGGCTTTCTTTAAAAAGTCGATTAAAACCAATTGGTTGTACGCCGTCAGTTCAGGGCAAGAACCTAAAATAGAGTATAAGTTTGTCAAACTCGAAACCGGCAGAGGGGATTTTGTTTATATCGGTCAGGATGAAAAACCCAATCTTAGTATTTTACAAGATTTTAGGTTTAATCCTTCAGATCCTTTGGCCAATTATATTAGAATAAGTTTGTATAATAATGAATTCATTCGAACCAATAACATAGAAATCAACCAAAGTATCAGGGCAGATTTAAATAAAATATTTATTGTCAAGAGTGAATTTAGTAAAAGTAAAAAAAGGTGGTTCAGGTCGTTGTCCCGGTTTTCAGTTTTGTCAAATGCAAGAATTCAAAAAAGAGTAAATGAAGGTGGTGTTGGCAGTACATTGGCCTATGTCAACTTTTCGAGGGTTGATACAGGCTTGGTAGCGTATACAAGTTTACTCAATAATACCCTATTCTTTAATCGGGGAAATATTCATTTTGATTTACAATTGGGTAATCGGCTGAATGATTCAAGAATAGTCCAAGTCAACGGATTCGAAGATAGAATTAAAAAAGACCTCTTCTTAAAATCTCGGATTCGAATCATTGAAAACTTGGATATTATTTTGAATGCTGAAAAAGGTGAATCGCATTATGTTAGTAAAATTTTCACGACTAGAAACTTTAATATCAACTTTTTTGATGTGTATCCGGAAATTAATTTCAGGCCAAACGAACATAGTCGATGGGTCATGTTGTACAAATATTCACTGAAACAGCAAACCATACTTGGCATGGAAAAAGCGGAACAACATAAAATGACGATGGAATATAACTGGCGGAAAGCTGCCACCTTTAATATTGATTTTCAAATGAATTACATCATAATCCAGTTTGACGGCATGGCAAATTCTTCAATAGAATATGATATGTTAGAAGGTTTAAAAAATGGAAATAACTTTGTGTGGAATGTTGGTTTTACCAGGAGATTGGCTTCGAGTATTGATTTAATCATTCAATACGAAGGGAGAAAACCAGGTATAAATCCAGTTATACATGTAGGTCAGGCACAAGTAAAAGCCACTTTTTAATGTGATTATTTTTTGCAGGAAACTGCCAGGCATTGAAAATAACTATAAAAAAACTCTATAATTTCTAATATATAAAATTGTAAAATACATATTCAAACAAAGAGCATATAATATTGAATAAGTTTTTCACAGCATAAATAAATAGTATAAAATTATTTTTATGGAATAGATGCAACACACTTATAGTTTGTTAAAATTTATTTTGCTCTTACAAGGAACTTTTCAATATTATATTTTGTTTATCTTGAATAATAAAATTAATAAGCCTAAAACACGAACTATGGGAATATTAAATAACATTTTCTTTACCTTTTGTATAATAGTAGTTGTCAATCCAATCCATGGTCAACAAACAACGACAAAGCCCCTAACCATTTCTGTATTTACAGTAGCTACTCAATTGCCGGGGGGCAAACTTTTACCTATTCATCCGGGTTTGGAAATAGGCACAGAATTTAAACTGAATAAATCACATAAAAGACAATGGTTTCAAACTGCCAAATTTGGTGTTTTCCATCATAGATTGTCGCAAACTGCAATTATGATTTATTCCGAAAACGGCTTTAGACCTTCTATTTACAAAGGATTATCTGCCGACATTAAAATTGGTATGGGTTATCTGCATTCCATTCCGGATCTTCAGACATTTTCATTGAGAGAAGGTTCTTATGAAAAAAAATCAAATCTAGGAAGACCACAGTTTAAGGTTTCCTTCGCATTTGGATTGGGTTGGAGTTTGGGAAAAGAAACCACAAGTCCCAGAATTTTTGCAGTAATGCAGAGTATATTCCAAATGCCCTTTATAAAAAGTTATGTACCTCTATTGCCAAACACAGCTATACATTTAGGAGTTTCCTTTCCTTTTTTTAATTTGAAAAAAGATTAAATAATGAAAAATTACATATTTTACTTATCCATTTTTTTAATATTTTTAGGTTTGGGATGTGAAAAAAATCCTATTGAAAAAACCATTGATTGTTCAGGAACAGAGTTACCCTCCCACCCTAAAGCAACAAATTTTCAGGCAGTCCTCAAAAAATATGTTGCCCTTGGATTGCCCGGAATATCCATCCTGATCAGAGATGGTAATGGAATCTGGACCGGAAGTGAAGGATTTGCAGACATCGATGCAAGAATTAATATGAAACCTTGTACGGTTTCAAAAGGAGCCAGTACGACCAAAACTTTTATTGCTGCGCTAACTTTATTGATGGCTGATGAAGGAAAACTAAGTCTCGATGATAAAATAGAAAAATTTCTTCCGTCGGAAGTTGTAAAAAATGTGAATAACGTAAGTGAGTCAACAATTCGAATGTTGCTCAACCATACTACAGGAATTTATGATTTGATAGACGACAGTGGGTTCTATCTGGCAGTATTGAATAACCCACCTCACAACTGGACACCGGACGAACTCATCAAATTTGTTTATGGTGATGATCCTGTTTTTACCGCAGGGGCCGATGTGGAGTATTCAAATACAAATTATCTATTATTAGCGATGATCCTGGATAATGTATCAGGAGGAGACCATGGCATTGCCATGAGACAAAAAATACTGGAGCCACTTGGTTTGGAAAACACATATTATTATTGGCATGACGCACTCCCTTCAAACGTGGCCCAAGGATATTTCGATTTTTATAACAATGGGACTATTCTGAATATAACCAATTACAACACAGGAAGTGGGAATGGATATGGTGGAATGTATTCAACTGTACAAGATTTGAAAATTTTTATCGAAGCGCTTGTTAGAGATAAAACTATATTGAGTCAATCAATGTTGGAACAAATGTTAACTTTTACAAAAGAGGATGAAGGTTATGGGAGGGCAAATGGTTTGGGCGTTTTTAAAGACTATCTGGAAAGAGCACCTGATCAATACGGAATTGGGCACCGCGGAAGGGATTTGGGTTACACCGCAGATATGTATTGGTTTCCTAATCAAGATTATACGCTCACATATCTAATCAATTATGGAACTGATGCAAAAAGTGAATTAAGACCAGTTTTTTTTGATTTTCGAAAAGAAGTAGTTGACGTTTTAATGCAAAAATGAACTCCACTTTATTCACACTTTTAGATTTATTAGAAATTTTTATATCCGAATTTCAACATAGTGATATAAAAAAATGAGTTTTAAAAAAACTCATTCAAGTGTTTTCTTAGAAAGCGGGAAATTTTGTAAACCTATTATTAACCCACCAAACTTAACTTCTCTAAAGTAAACATATCTCTAACCAAAATTTTACAGCTTTTTCCACCTCCATAATGTATAATATTATCCCTTTTTAATTCATTTAAGACTCTTGCCACCGTTTGCCTGCTGGTATCGGTCAAAAAAGCAATGTCTTTGTGCGATATTCCTTGATTAATTAATTTTTCGTCAAGACCTATATTAATGCCTTTTCGCAAGGCAGATTTATGTAGAAAATGAACAATTCTTTCTTTGGCTTTCATGAAAACAAAATTCTGCAACCGCTCTTCGAGGTACTGTAATTTGTTTAGGGTAATGGACATTAGCGAATTGGCTAAAGTACCATTTTGTATAACTAGGTCTTTGAAAATTTGAACTGGAATTTTAAAAAATTTTGAATCCGAAGTAGTCTCTGCAAAATCTTTCCGTACAATGCCATGGGTAAAAATATTTTCCCCAAAAAAATCACCAGCATAAGCAATTTCTTTTACCAAAATTTTATTCTGACTAGAATAACTTCCAACTTTTACACTACCTCTTTCAACCATATATACAAAAGACACATCACTACCAAGCTGATAAATATTTTTGTTTTTGGTCATGGATACCAAACGAGTTTGTGTAGAAAGCAACTGCCATTGATCTTCACTCAGACATTCAAAAATCGGATAGGCTTGTAGTAAGACTCGAGTTACGGAGGAATTCATACGCTTTGTTTTAAAAGGTTATCTATATAATATAATATGCAGCAAAGCAGAAAAACCCCTATAAAAAGGTAGATTAATTTTTATCTAATGATAATTTTATTTGTATATAATTGGTTATCAATAAAATAACTTACAAAATAATTTCCTTTTTGAATGCCTGAAATGGCGATTTTTTTCCAATTATTTTTGAGATATAGGCCTTGCTCCTGATATAAAGCCCTTCCTTGGATATCAAATAATGTAAGATTTGAAATTAAATCTTCGCTAAAGGCAAAAGACAATTCACCGCCTCCTGGCGTAATTACCATAAGGTAAGGTTTGGGTATTTCAACCGTTTGGTCTGATGTTATTAAAACAGAAAATGATTGAGTGGAACAGCCATTTAAATTTGTAACGACAACATAATATTCAGCCGATTCTTTGACCATAAAAATACTATCCGTTGCCCCTTCGATAATTTCTCCGTCTTTATACCATTGGTAAGTCACCATTTGATTAGCAAAAACCTGCAAAAATTGTCCTGCAATATTCAAATCCAAGGTCAATTCAGCCACAGAATCAATGGTCCATGAATAATTTTTAAAACATCCTATCGAATCGGTCAATGCAAGTGAGTACGTACCCGGACACAATCCTGAAAGTTGATTTAATGTATCACCCGTATTCCATTGATATTTTAAATGGTCTTCTTGGATGTTAAGGGTAATAAAGCCATCACAAGAGTCTCGGCAAGATACCGATGTGGATATATCCATATCTAATGTTTCCTCCCATCTGGTACATTTCGGGTCGACAAACTTAAATATCCTACCCGCTCTAATGGCCGCCACGTAGAGATTTCCTTCCATATCTTCACCAAAAGTGACATATTCGTCGGTTGAAAATTTTCCCAATTCTTTTCCAGAAAAAGGTAAAATAGAATCCGGAAAAACTGACCAAAATCTACCGGAACAATAGTCAGCAAAAATATAATGACCGAGGTATCTCGAAGCTTGATTCCCCCTATATACATACCCTCCCGTAACAGAACAACCAATGGTAGGGTTTCGATAAGTAAATACGGGTGGCGTATAATGAGACATATCTAAACAACCTTGGTTAAGATGTGTATCAAATCCTTCATAACATTTCCATCCATAATTAATGGCCGCAGTGCCTCGGGGTACAAAATTAATCTCTTCCCATTTATTTTGTCCAACATCACCAATCCACAAGTCTCCAGTCAATTTATCAAAAGAAAATCTCCATGGATTACGCAGTCCCAAAGACCAAATCTCAGGTAAAGTATCAGTGTGTCCAAACCAAGGATTGTCCGCCGGAATTGTATAGGTCTCTTCCGTATTGATGTCTATACGAAGCATTTTACCCAACAAATTAGTCGGGTTTTGTGAACGGTTACCAGGATCATTTGCACTACCGCCATCACCCATTCCAATATAAAGATAACCATCCGGCCCAAACTCAAGATCCCCTCCATTATGGTTATTATAGGGTTGATTGATGACTAAAATTATTTTTTCACTATTCGGGTCAGCTTTATTGACATCTTCAGTAGTACTAAATCTACTTATCGTGGTATGTCCCGACAAATTTGTATAATGAACAAAAAAATAACCATTCATTTTATAATTCGGATGAAAGCACAGACCCAAAAGTCCCCGTTCATTTGCGCTCGCATTTACCCTAGTTTTAATATCTAAAAAAGGAGTCGTTGGCCTTGAACCATCAACATTTAATATCCTGATAGTTCCTCCTTTTTCGGTAATAAAAAGTCGGTTGTCTCCAGCTTTACTAATGTCGACAGGAAGATTAAAACCTTCTGCATAAAGTTGTAGTGCCATTTCCTGACTCCCTCCTTTCAAGGTAAACCAGAACATAAAACCTATTAAAAATAATCTCATTGTTTTGAATTTTCGTAAAGATAATCAAATAAGCAGAATAAAACCTTCCGTATAAACCCTGATTTTCAAACTAAAAAAGATAGTAAAATTAAAATGTTGTCAATAATTTAACTGTTTATCAACGGTTTATAACCTATCGATGAAAAATAATCATCTAAAAGTTTTTTGAATTAACTGCAAAGTATTACTTTTGCGACCATTTTCGGAAAAACCGAAGAATTCTGATTCAAAAATTGTATAAATTTTAGACAAAGTGAATACATTAAGTTACAAAACAAAATCTGCCAGCAAAGAGAGTACCGAAAAAAAGTGGTACATCGTGGATGGTGATGGTGAAATCGTGGGTAGGTTAGCTACGAGAATAGCATCTGTGCTCAGAGGAAAACACAAACCTGATTTTACACCTCACGCAGACACAGGAGATTACGTCATTGTCATCAATGCTGATAAAGTAAGGTTTACCGGAAACAAATTGGATGATAAAGAATACCAAAGATATTCTGGATATCCAGGTGGTTTAAAAAGGCGAACAGCTAAAGAAATGTTAGAAAAAAGACCAAACCAAGTTTTAGAACTTGCCGTAAAAGGTATGCTTCCTAAAACTAAATTAGGTAGGGCCATGATTAAAAAATTGTTTTTGTACGAAGGAGGAGCACATCCACACCAAGCACAACAACCTGAACCTTTTAAATTTTAACTTGATATGGAAACAATCAATAGCATAGGAAGGAGAAAAGCCTGTACAGCCCGGGTGTACTTTACAAAAGGTACTGGTAAAATATTAGTCAACGGAAAAGAATTCAAAGATTATTTTCCAATGGTCAGTATTCAGGGAATTATCTTAGACCCACTTAAAATAGCAGGTGCTGAAAACACTTACGATATTAAAGTTACGGTTGCAGGTGGTGGATTTAAAGGTCAATCTGAAGCCATTCGATTGGCATTTGCCAGAACATTGGTCAAGATTAACGAAGACAACAAAAAAC
Source organism: Saprospiraceae bacterium (assembly GCA_049290115.1). GTDB lineage: Bacteria > Bacteroidota > Bacteroidia > Chitinophagales > Saprospiraceae > OLB9. Next base: position 73,932 of record JBATMZ010000133.1, read on the forward strand.
CTTTGAAAGAGAAAAAATATCTTACTAGAGATTCAAGAGTTGTCGAAAGGAAAAAATTCGGAAAACCAAAGGCGAGAAAGAGCTTCCAGTTCTCCAAGCGTTAATTTTTTATACATTATCATTATCTTTAAACACGCAATAAAATGATTAAACCCACATATAAAGAAATGTTAGACGCGGGCGTTCACTATGGCCATTTAAAAAGGAAATGGAATCCAAAGATGCTCCCTTACATTTTTATGGAAAGAAAAGGTATTCATATCATTGACCTGAATAGAACAGCTGAATGTTTGGATAGAGCTGCTTTTGCTATGAAACAAATGGCAAAATCAGGTAAAAAAATTCTTTTTGTAGCCACAAAAAAACAAGCCAAAGATATCGTTTCTAAAGCGGCATTAGGTGCAGAAATGCCTTATGTTACAGAACGATGGTTAGGAGGAATGATGACCAACTTTTCGACCATACGAAAGTCTGTAAAAAAGATGAATAGTATCGATAAAATGTTGACTGATCCTGGTATTTCTATTACCAAAAAAGAAAGGTTAACCCTTTCTAGAGAAAAAGATAAGTTAGAAAGAGTGTTAGGCGGTATTGCCAATTTGAACAGACTTCCAAGTGCAGTTTTTATGGTAGATATCCACCACGAACATATTGCATTAGCGGAAGCTAAGCGATTAGGTATGAAAACTTTCGCCATGGTTGACACCAATTCTGACCCTAATAGAGTTGACTTCCCTATCCCTTCAAATGATGATGCATCTAAATCTGTTAAATTGATAACTGACTACGTTGTATCTGCCATTAAAGCTGGATTGGAAGAACGAAGAGCAGACAAACAGACGAAAGAAGAATAAGAAAGAATTTAAGAAAGAACATTAAAATAGATAATCATGAGTGAAATCACTATATCAGCAAGTGCGGTAAAAGACCTTAGGGATATCACCGGTGCAGGTATGATGGATTGCAAAAAAGCCTTGACGGAAGCCAATGGTGATTTTGATAAAGCCATCGAATTATTAAGATTAAGAGGACAAAAAATGTCCGAAAAAAGAGCAGATAGAGATGCTAAAGAAGGCGTTGTAATTGCACTTGTGAATGATGCTAACGATAAAGGTATTGTCGTGAGGTTGAGTTGTGAAACTGACTTCGTAGCAAAAAACGAAGACTTCGTTAATCTAACAAAAGAAATTGCAAAGTTGGCCTTACAAAATTTTCCAGCCTCTAAAGAAGAGCTATATGCTTTAAAATTGAATGGCGTTGGATTAGATGCAGTTATTTCAGAACAAGTAGCCAAAATTGGAGAAAAAATTGAAGTTTCTGATTACCAATTTTTAGCTGCCCCTTTGGTTGCTTCTTATATCCACATGGGAAATAAAGCAGGTGTATTGGTAGGATTAAACCTTTCTGATGCTTCTTTAGTTGAAGCAGGAAGAGATGTAGCTATGCAAGTAGCTGCGATGAAACCGGTTGCTTTGGACAAGGACGATGTTTCTCAAGATATTATCGATAAAGAAATCGAGATAGGAAAAGAAATTGCCCGACAAGAAGGCAAATCTGAAGATATGTTAGAAAAAATTGCTTTAGGTAAATTAAACAAGTTCTTCAAGGAAAGTACATTAATGAATCAGATTTTTGTGAAAGACGGTAAAATCAGTGTTGCCGAATATTTGAAATCAAGAAACCCGGAATTAACAGCCACGGCATTCAGGCACGTAAAACTGGGATAAAATTTAAAAAAAGCGGTGAGTATTTACCGCTTTTTTTTTGACCTTTTTTTAATTCAACCATTAATAGATCCAACAATATCATGAGTTTAAAGTACAAGCGAGTATTATTAAAATTGAGTGGCGAATCATTGATGGGAGAACAAAAGTTCGGAATTTCTTCTGACATGCTCTCCTATTATGCACAGGAAATAAAGTCAATTGTTGCAGAAAAGGTTGAAGTTGCCATTGTCATTGGCGGGGGCAATATTTATAGAGGCCTTGGTGCAGAATCTTCTGGAATTGAAAGGGTCACTGGTGATTACATGGGTATGTTGGCCACTTGTATAAATGGCATGGCTTTACAAAGTGCCATGGAGAAAGCAGGTGTTTACACCCGATTGATTACAGCCATAGAAATGAGACAAATTGCCGAGCCTTATATTCGACGAAGAGCCATTCGTCATTTGGAAAAAGGCAGGGTCATTATTTTTTGTGCAGGTACTGGCAGTCCGTACTTTACAACAGATTCAGCGGCTGCATTAAGAGCTACTGAAATAAACTCTAATATTATCTTGAAAGGTACTCGGGTAGAAGGCATCTATGATAGTGATCCTGAATTAAATCCAGAAGCAAAGTTTTTAGAACATATCACCTTCGATAAAGCTATTCAAATGGGCTTATCTATCATGGATATGACTGCTTTTACTTTGTGTAAAGAAAATAATATTCCTATCATCGTATTTAATATGAATGAGCCAGGAAATTTAGCTAAATTGATTGCTGGTGAAAAATTAGGATCTATCGTCACACGTTAATCTATAATTGTATACTTTTGCAGCCATAGACATCAAACCATTCTCTTTATGAAATTTTTTATAATCGAAGCATTAAAAAATTTCAAGACAAGCGGAACGGTTGCTCCAAGTTCAAAACACCTCGTCAGAACGTGTTTGAAAAAAATTGACTGGTCAAATACTCATTTTATTTTAGAACTCGGTACAGGAAATGGTTGTATTACGGACGAAATCATTGATAGAGGTGATGAAAATCTGCGAATCGTCTCCTTAGAAATTAACGAAGTATTTTATAATTACACGAAGGAAAAATACGCCTTGGATAAAAGATTGATGATGGTCAATGATTCAGCGTTTAATATTCTCAACCTCATCCACCAACTCGGTTTTGGTAAACCAGATATCATCATTTCTAGTCTTCCCCTGACACTTTTCAAAGAAAATGACATCAAACAATTAATGCAGATCATCCATGAATCACTTGATGAAGATGGCCTTTTTATTCAATATCAGTATTCTCCAGTCACTTTAAAATATATTAAAAAAGTTTTTCCGAGGGTAAAGTTTGAGTTTGTTTTAAGAAATATTCCTCCGGCAATTGTCTATAGAGCTTATAAAGGTGATTCAACCAAATTTATAAAAAAATGAGGTTCCGAATATAAAATATTGTGAGGTAAAAAACCTTTTATTCATAACTTGATTTTGGACTAATTTGCTCTAAACAGTTTTTGAGAATATCTCATTAACCCTGTTTTTTATATTTTGAGCCATTCCCATCATAGGTAAATCATTATTATCCAAACCAAATGGATCTTCTATTTCTTCCGCAATCAATTCTAAACTGGCCATTACATAAAAAATAAAAGTGGTCACGGGCAAGGTAAAGTACCCTAGACTAAAAGCAAACCCAAAAGGCAAGGTACCAACATAAATAAAAATGAATTTTTTAATAAACACACTGTAACTATATGGAATAGGAGTATTTTTAATTCGTTCACATCCCCCACAAATTTCAGTCAATGATTTCATTTCATCATTCAACACAATAAGTTGATCTCCTGTAAAAACACCTTCCTTATATAGTTCATTGATACGGTTAATGATTTTATACGCCACGTAATTTGGTCTGTGTTCTATGCCTTCAAATGAATAACTACCTTCAATATCATATTCCATAAAATTTTTATTCAAATGAATAGCCAGAGTCTTACTGTATAATGAGATGTACTTTGCAAAAAATCGATGGTCATCTGTACGCTGTTCGGGCAAAAATGCATGTATTTTAATGGCAATATTGGCGCTATTATTTACCAATGACCCCCAAAGTCGTCTTCCTTCCCACCACCTGTCATAGGCTGTATTTGTACGAAAAACCAATAGCATAGAAATGGCAAATCCTAGTAGCGTGTGCATGACCGTCAGGTTTCTGGCCGCACTTAACTCTGATAATTTAAAATACTCTGTTTCCAAATATACAATAAGCCAAGAATATAAAATAAAAAAAACCAATAAAGGAATTAATGCCCTAAACGTATCTGCTTTATGAATACTAAAAAGAGCAATAAACCAGTCTTTAGGATTATATTGTATCATACCAATTTATTTAATATTAAAAATACAGTAATTTTTTAAGCATGTTAAAAAAGGAAATTTTGGTAAAAAATAAGTATAATGGGTTGAAAATATAGACACTTTTAAATATGTCAACTGTCCTAAGATCGTATGAAGTCTGATGAATTAACCATTCAAAAACTGTGTAAAATTAGTTTTCAAATACATCTTGTGCAAGAACAGAAGCTCTAACAACTGTATCAAAAGTATGTGCAAAAAGTGGGTTATTGCCCGAAAGGGAAAATGAAGAAGTGTATTTTTTTGAGGTACCTCTTTCAAAAATACATAAATCTGCTATTTCGCCTTTTTCAATTTTAGGACTTGGTATACCAAATATCTTTCTTGGGCCATCATTAAACTTAGACACAAGTTTTCCTAAATCCATCTTATCCCCTAGATAATCGATCGTAGCAACAAAAGCAGTCTCAATTCCTCCTGCACCATAATCTGCATAAGGAAATTCAACTTTTTTTCCATCTTCGTCTACCGGAACATGGTTTGAAATCACTGCATCAATGGTTCCATTCATCAGCCCTTTAATAAGGGCATTTTTATCTGCCTCTTCTCGTAATACTGGTTTTACCTTATAATCCACATTGAAGCCTTCCAAATTTTTATCAACAGCCCTTAGGTTTAAATATGGTACGCTTACAAATATATTATGTTTTTGCTTTTTAGCTTTTTGTAACAATATCACCGATTCTCCAGAAGAGATAGCATGAACCAACATTTTAGAATTTGCGTACGCTTGTAACAATAAATCTCTTTGTAACATAGACACTTCTGCAATGGTAGGGCTTCCTTTCAAACCAAGGGAAGTGCTTACCAGACCTTCATGAATCACCCCTTGACCACGGAGGGTTTTATCTTCTGGATGATGAATTATAATACCATCGAATGCTTTTGCGTATAAAAGCGCTCTCAGTAATAATCCACTATCCTGACAGGAGTTTAATCCATCTGAAAAACCAGCAGCTCCAGCTGAAAACATATCGTAGTACTCGGCAATATCAACACCTTTTCCATTCAAACTCAATGCGCCAATTGGTAAAATATTGATATGATGTTGTTTCCCTTTTTGAATTAAAAATTGTAGATCGGCCTTCGTTTGAATATACGGAAGGGTATTAGGGAAAGGAAGTATGGAAGTATAGCCACCTGCCCTGGCAGCTTTTGCCAATGATAATATAGTCTCTCGATGCTCAAAACCTGGTTCCCCGCTATGTGTGCCAATATCTACCAAACCAGTTGTGCAATAAAGATTTTGTCCCTCTAATGATTTTACCTGATTTGGTACAATTAATTTTGATGCAATGTCATGGATTTTTCCATTTTTAATATGAATGTCGACCTTCTTCTGGTGAAATGAAGAATCTTGAGATAAAACCAATGTTTGTTTGATAATGAGTTCCATACAAAATAATTATTTTATCATGACTTTCTCCACAACCTGATTAATCCAGTCTCCAGTAATAAAAATATCAGAACTGCCCATAAAAAGTATTTCCAAAGCTCAATGCCTTTATCCTTTGCCAATATCGTATTGCTCATATCATTTTGTTCGGATTCCGTAATAATACGAATGCCTAAAGGGTTGTTTTCAATATTTTTTTCTATTTCCGACTGACTAAGTAATGACATATCTGACTCTAATCTATCGTAGTTAAATGCTACTTTTTCAACCAACTCATTGTTTGACTTTATAGTATAAAATCCTGCTTTTTTAATTTGGTCTCCCACATCAAGTAACATCCTATTTCCCAAACTTTTTTGCCCAGGTATAAACTCTTCTTGGCCTTTAATGGTGTACACTTGGTCGCCAGAAATACCTAAATTTTTAGTTTCTATAATTGTTTTGTTACTTATCGTATATGCAAGATTTTTTTGACTTACACCAGAAATGGCCATTTTGTACAACATGGGCACAAAAATTTCGGCATTCATTACAAGGTCATTGTTTTTTTCGGAAAGGGAAGAAGAACAAAGGTAAACGATGCCATCTCCAAAAATATATTTACATAAATAAATACTGCCGTCGCGATTTGACAAAATAGATTCACCAGCGTTATTATTGACATTTTGAATGAGAAAAGATGAGGTAGCCTTTGGTAATTTAATATTGGATTTGATTTGACTGAACACATCTTTAAAAATAAATTCCTCGGTATTAATGGTAGACACTTCGGTACCAAGACTAGAGCTTGCTATAAGTCTTCCCGCATTCATTGTTTGAAGTAATATGTTGTGAGAAGTTGGATCAAGTCCTACTGGTGGAAATATTAATAATTTACCTCCTTCCCGTACATATTTTGAAAGCTCGTTGGCCATTCCCGAACTGATATTAACTATGTCCTGAAGAATGATGAGGTTGTAATTCGAAAATTCCTGGTATTGAATCTGATTGAATGGTTGATTTTTTAATCCAAAGTAGGACAACCCTTCAAAGAGTGCCGTTAAATATTTGTTGGGAGTACCTTCGTAAATATTCAATGCCATTATTGTATCTGGAACGTGCAGAACGGCATAATACTGATCATCAAATTGAACGGGAAAGTCAGAAATCTTAACACTAATTTCGTGAGCGCCCCTTGAATTTAATACAACTGGGATGGTGTCAATTTTTGATGTACCTGCTTCAAGGGAGCTGATATTAATAGGTTTTTCTTGACCATCAAGAAAAAAAGACAACCTCACTTGTTCTGTTGAATTTGAAGAATAGTTTTTTATTTTGACCAATAAAAAATTGGTTTGTTGCTTTAAGGCAACGTGACTATCCATCCAAACACTGTCAATTGAAACATTTTGTAATTGGTTGGATTGGACTGGAATGAGATTGATTTCTGCAATCGAGTCACTTACGTTTTCGTAATCAAAAATACTTTTTTGAAAGTCTGAAATTTGATAAATAATTTTAGAACCGTCTTTATCTTTGAGAAGTTGCTGTTGGCGCAGTACAATTTTAGACAAAGGTTGTACCATCGATGTATGCGTTATTTCTTCTATGTAAACTAAAGCATCGTCTTTTGACAAAAAACGTTGATGTTTACCCAACATTTCATGTGTAATTACTTGAAAAGACGCTTCATTTCCATAAGAGGTCACGATACTCCTAGCTCGCTCTTTTGCAAAATCCAATAAGGGAATATCGCCTTTAGTGGACGTCATGCTAAAAGAGTTATCTACAAAAATACTGACCCATTGACTGCCTTGTTTTATTTTTTCACCCCGAGGTAAAAATGGTTGCGCAAAGGCAAAGATTAAACAAGCAAATGCCAACAAACGGCACGTTAATATGAGCAATTCTTTTAATTTATTCCTATTAGAAGTTTCTTCTTTTATTTCTTTTAAAAATTTCACATTCGAGAAATATACTTTCTTGAATCTTTTAAAATAAAACAAATGAATAATAACTGGAACAACGAGGGCTGCTAAGGCCCAAAGGAAGTATGGATATAAAAATTGCATGGTGGGACAAAAATAGGATTACTTTCTCCATTATAAAAGTTTACCAGTCCTAATTTTTTGAAATAAAGCTATTTAATTCTTTCAAGGTATGGATGACAAAAGATGATTTTAATTAGAATGCTTATTTTCAACGTGCATTTTCATTTTTTTAAGGGAATATTTCTATTTTTGTCACTCTGAATAAAAGCCCTTTTAATTTTATCATAAATAACAAATCATGATTATAGGAGTTCCCATAGAAATCAAACAAAGTGAAAATCGTGTTGCATTAACCCCGGCCGGAGCCTTGGAATTTGTCAAGAGAGGTCATACCGTATATATTCAATCTGGTGCAGGAAAAGGTTCCGGATTTGAAAACAAAGAATATGTAGATGCTGGAGCTTCTATCCTTCCTACAATAGAGGATGTTTATGGTATTGCAGAAATGATCATTAAAGTCAAAGAACCTATTGAAAAGGAATATAAGTTAATTAGACCCAATCAATTGGTATTTACCTATTTCCATTTTGCTTCTTACGAACCTCTGACGAAAGCAATGATTGAAAGCCAAGCTATTTGCCTTGCATATGAGACCGTTGAGTCTGCAGATCGTTCGCTACCTTTATTAATTCCAATGTCTGAAGTGGCTGGTAGAATGGCCATACAACAAGGAGCTAAATATCTCGAAAAACCTCAAAAAGGTAGAGGTGTTTTATTAGGAGGAGTACCTGGTGTCCCACCTGGAAATGTATTGATATTAGGCGGTGGGGTCGTGGGAACCCAAGCAGCAAAAATGGCTGCAGGCTTAGGGGCGACAGTCACTATTTTGGACGTTAGTCTTAAAAGATTGCGATACCTCAATGACATCATGCCTGCCAATGTAATCACCATGTATTCAAACGAATTAACGATCAGAAGACTTGTTAAAACGCAGGATTTAATCGTGGGTGCGGTTCTCATTCCAGGTGCAAAAGCACCAAATTTAATTACTAGAGACATGTTGAAGGAAATGAGACCTGGTACTGTGATTGTAGATGTAGCAGTAGATCAAGGTGGATGTATCGAAACTTGTCATCCAACGACACACGACGACCCCATTTACATCATTGATGAAGTGGTACACTATTGTGTGGCCAATATGCCAGGAGCCGTGCCGTACACTTCAACAGTTGCCCTTACCAATGCAACTTTACCATATGCCTTGCAATTAGCTAGTAAAGGTTGGAAGCAAGCTTGTATGGATAATCATGAGTTGAAAATGGGCTTGAACGTGGTCAATGGAAAAGTAGTTTATGAAGGTGTTGCAGAAGCATTTAATTTACCTTATACCCCAGTAGATGAAGTCATGTAGTATCTTTTATACATAAATATATAAAAATTATAGGTTTACTTTTTTCAAAGTAAGCCTATTTTTTTCTAAAGTAGTCTAACAAACTGCATTCCATGCATTTAAATTTTGTTGTTAGTAAAAAATAAACCATTTTTGCCGAAATTTAAATACCTATGTCAACCTTTCCCACAGACCTTGAAATTGCTCAGAAAGCATCTATCCAACACATAAAACATATCGCAGCCAAATTATCCTTCGAAGAAGATGATTTGGAATATTACGGAAAATATAAGGCCAAATTACCTTTAAGCCTTGGAAAATCTAATCCTTCTGGAAATCTTATTTTGGTTACTGCTTTGTCGCCAACAAAATATGGAGAAGGCAAAACCACGACATCAATAGGTTTAAGTGACGGTTTGAATTATATCGGCAAAAAAACCATTGCCGTTTTGAGGGAACCATCTCTCGGACCAGTTTTTGGTGTGAAAGGCGGAGCAGCAGGTGGTGGTTATGCTCAGGTTATCCCAATGGAAGATATCAATTTACATTTCACAGGAGATTTTGCTGCCATAGAAAAAGCCAATAATTTGTTATCCGCACTTATTGATAATAACCTTCAAAACAAAAAACATACGCTTAACATTGATCCTCGTACTATCACATGGAAACGAGTCATGGATATGAACGATAGAAGTTTGAGGCAAATAGTCATTGGTTTAGGTGGCAAAACAAACGGTGTCGTCAGGGAAGATGGTTTTAATATTACGCCCGCTTCAGAAATCATGGCCATACTATGTATGAGTAAGGATATGGATGACTTACAAGAAAGATTAGGTAATATTTATATCGGCCAAACGTTTGAAGGCAAGCCTGTTTTTGCTAAAGACTTGAAAGCGGTTGGTGCCATGGCAGTATTGTTGAGGGATGCTATCAAACCAAATCTAGTGCAAACATTAGAAGGAAATCCAGCAATATTACATGGTGGACCTTTTGCCAGTATCGCACAGGGAACCAATACCATTATCGCAACAAAAATGGGCTTGACCTTGGCAGATTATGTGGTGACAGAAGCTGGTTTTGGGGCTGATTTAGGTGCTGAAAAATTTATTAATATTAAGTGTGCTTCATCAGGCCTTAAACCAAATGCCGTAGTCATTGTAGCGACCATCAAAGCATTGAAACATCACGGTGGACTCAAGGCCGATGAATTAAAAACTAATAATCCTGAAGCCGTTGCCCGAGGGTTTTGTAATCTTCAAAAACATATTGAAAACATTCAATTATATGGTATAACTCCAGTGGTAGCCATCAATTCTTTTTATACCGATTCTGATGAAGAAAATGAGGTGGTTATAAAAATGTGCGCAGACTTAGGTGTTGAAGCCATACTTTCAAAAGTATTTGCCGATGGTGGTAAAGGAGGAGCTGATCTTGCCAGGGCAGTGGTTGCAAGTATTGATAAAAATAAAGAATTTAAATTTTTATACAATTGGTCAGATACTGTCGAAGAGAAAATCAATACTATCGCAACCAAAATTTACGGCGCTGATGGTGTTGAATATACATCGAAAGCAAAAAGTCAATTGAGACTCATCAAAAATTTAGGTTTGGAAGGGCTTCCTATATGTATGGTAAAAACACCTATGAGTTTGTCTGATGATGATAAAAAATTCGGTAGACCTGAAGGATTTTCAGTAACCGTTAGGGAATTTGAATTTGCTTCTGGCGCTGGATTCCTTGTACCTTTACTTGGCGACGTGATGCGGATGCCTGGGCTTCCTGCCGAACCAAGCGCTGAAAATATACGTATCGACGAGGAAGGAAAAGTTTGGGGATTGTTTTAATCGTTTTGCTATAAAAATTTCCTAGTTATTTAAATTAATTTATCTATTTATAGATTGCCAATGGGCCAAAATAACCGACTTTCGTGTAAGCCTTTTACGTCCTTCTTTGTAGGCATCAATCACAACTCTACGTGCAAGCAAACTGATATACTCTTGCCCATAGGGTACTTCAGACTCTTTGACTAAGTCAGCAATAAGGTTGTAGTCATCATCCGATCTCAAACTTGGTAGTGCTACTAGGTAAATATTAAGTGGTCCCTCAACTGCCTGTAAAATAATAAGAAATAATATATCGTGCTTGCCTTGATTTGCTGGTTTAAAGGTTCGTAATACTTGTATCTATCTAGTTGTAATATAATCACTGGTGAATATCCAACCCGCATCAATAAAAGATTCATGAGTAATCTGACCGCCCGCCTATTACCTTCAAAAAAGGATGAATGTGTACAAAATGATGGTGAAATAATGTCGCCACCCACAAAATTGAATGAACATCCAAAGATTCATTAACAATTTGAATCAATATGCCATATGGTCGTTCACTTTCAAGGCATTTAGTGAGATGAAATTGGCACCACTGATGCGAACCCCACCTGTGCGATATCTACCAGCAAAATCTTTTCCTATTTTGAGGAATAACCAACGGTAAACATCCAAGACGACACCATCCTTAAATATATAATGTGGCGACACCTGTGCCGTTATATAACCAATAGCCTCGTGATGATTGACTATCAAAATGCTCCTTCAAACTTTTGCCCTTAACGGTCATACCATTTTCTAAAACAAATCTTGTCTCGTTTAAGCTTAAGGTATTCCCTTCCATAGAATTAGAATGGTAAGTCCATTAAAGTTTTAAATCGTCTTCTATTTTATCCAATACAAACCTAGGCAATGTCTCGCCGAATCCAGCCTTTGTTTTTTGTCTTCCAAATCCAATAAAACTGGCAGATGTGTCTGATAAATATCCTTGTCAAAATGCCATTCCATACATATGAATGGAATATCGGTTATGGTTATTTTTATTAATATCCGATAGTAACATTTTTTTAAAAATATTATTCTTCGCAACAAGAAAAATATCACAATTCTTGGTCAAATAAATAAAATTTATTTGTTTTGCATATTATTAGTATACTAATGATTTATGAGCATTCAAATAAAATCTAAGAACAAGGAGGAATTGGTATCTGGCTTTTTATTAGAAAAAACAGCCAAGCTCATGAAGCTGCATTTTTCGAGAAGTTTGCTACTCTATCCACAAATAGATATCACTGTAGATCAATGGATTATTTTGGATTTGATCAAGGAGCGCCAAATCATCAATCAACAACAATTGGCAGAATTGTCTTTAAAAGATGCGCCAACTGTCACCCGCATCCTTGACATTTTAGAAGAAAAAAATCTGATTTCAAGAAAAGTTAATCCCGATGACCGACGAAAATTTAATATTTCCTTGCGACCAAAAGGTCAAAAAACCTACGAAATGATGTGGCCCATCGTTCAGGAATTTAGGGCTGATTGCTACAATAATTTGACAAAAGAAGAGTTACTTTTATTTGCAGAAGTACTCGCTAAAATACACGTTAAGCTTGTTCAAAATAATTAAAATTTGATATATGCACTATCATTCTATCGGAAAAATACCCCGCAAACGTCATACCCAATTTCGAAAAACAGATGGGAATTTGTATTCCGAACAGCTTTTTTCTACGGAAGGATTTAGTAGTGTTTATTCATTGCTTTACCACAATAACCCTCCAACCATCATTACTCAAATCGGAGACCCAATTCCAGTAGCACCCAAAACAATCCACGATAAACAATTAAAACATAGAAGTCTTCAAGGATTTAACATCAAACCAGAAAACGATTTTCTAGATAGCAGAAAACCAGTTTTGGTCAACCAGGATTGTAAAATCATTCTTGCCGCACCAAAAAATAGTATGATCGACTATTTTTATAAAAATGCTGATGCCGACGAATGCATTTTTATACACAAGGGTTCTGGTACATTAAAAACCATGTACGGCAATATCCCTTTTGAATACGGTGATTACCTTGTCATTCCAAGAGGAACCATATTTCAAATTCATTTTGATACTCAAGACAACCGCTTGTTTATTGTTGAATCTTATTCGCCAATAGAAACGCCAAAGAGATATCGTAACGAACTTGGACAATTGGAAGAACATTCGCCATATTGCGAGAGGGATATCAGAAAACCCCAAACACTGGAAACTCACGATGAAAAAGGAGATTTTTTACTACAAATAAAAAAACAAGACAACCTTTATCCATATCATTACAAAGCCCATCCTTTTGATGTGGTCGGTTGGGATGGTTTTTTATACCCTTATGCTTTCTCAATCCATGACTTCGAACCTATCACGGGAAGACTTCATTTGCCGCCACCCATACACCAAACTTTTCAAACTAAAGGTTTTGTTCTTTGTTCGTTTGTACCAAGAATGTACGACTACCACCCATTGTCTATTCCGGCACCATACAATCATTCCAATATAGATAGTGATGAGGTTTTATATTACGTTGATGGTGAATTTATGAGTCGAAAACATGTTGAAAAAGGACAAATAACTTTGCACCCAGGAGGCATACCGCATGGCCCACATCCTGGAACAGTAGAAAAAAGTATTGGTCAAAAAGAAACACAAGAATTGGCCGTAATGGTAGATACTTTTAGACCTTTATTGATGACAAATTATGCCGCTGACATCGAAGATCCCGATTATTGTCTTAGCTGGCTTTCATAAAATATTTAAAATACTTTACATGAATACTTCACTTCTTACTTCTTTACAGGAAACTAAAGATACTTTTCCGATTAACGGAACTGATTTTATTGAATTTTATGTAGGCAATGCAAAACAAACCGCCTTGTATTACCAACATTGTTTCGGATTTGAATTAGTGGCTTACAAAGGCCCCGAAACTGGTTCTAAAGATGTTGTCTCCTATGTTTTACAGCAAAATAAAATAAGGTTTGTTTTTACTTCAGCTTATGATCCTTCCCATGAAATCTTAAAACACGTTTCCCTTCATGGAGACGGCGTAAAGGTTTTGGCTTTATGGGTGGATAATGCAACGGAAGCTTATCATTTAGCCTTAGAAAAAGGAGCTGAAAGTGCTTTTGAGCCCATGACCATTGAAGATAAAAATGGTAAAGTGACCCTTGCGGGAATAAAAACCTATGGCGAAACCATCCACACTTTAGTAGAAAGGAAAGACTACTCAGGTTCTTTTATGCCTGGATTCGAGCCAAAATCATCCATTTATCAAACGAAACCCATTGGCTTAAAATATGTCGACCATTGTGTAGGAAATGTTGAGTTGGGAGACATGAACAAATGGGTCGAGTTTTATGAAAATGTCCTTGGTTTCAAATTGTTAGTCACCTTTGATGATAAAGATATTTCTACTGAGTATACCGCTCTTATGAGCAAAGTAGTGAGCAATGGTAACGGCTTTATAAAGTTTCCTATCAACGAACCAGCAGCAGGTAAGAAAAAATCACAAATAGAAGAATACCTCGATTTTTATAAAGGTGCTGGTGTTCAACATATTGCAGTGGCAACCGATAATATTTTGGAAACCGTTTCGCAATTGCGAAATAGAGGCGTCGAATTTTTATATGTTCCCGACAATTACTACGAAACAGTACTTGAAAGAGTAGGTAAAATTGACGAAGATATCGAAGAATTAAAGAAAATGAATATTCTTGTAGACAGAGATGAAGAAGGTTATTTACTACAAATCTTCACCAAACCTGTTCAGGATCGCCCAACCGTATTTTTTGAAATTATTCAGCGTCACGGAGCTAAATCCTTTGGAAAAGGCAATTTTAAAGCCTTGTTTGAAGCCATCGAGCGAGAACAAGAATTACGAGGAACCTTATAAAATAACAATGGAGAAAATTTGGATTTATTTTCAGGTTTTCTCCATTAAATCTTGAATAGCTTCCTTAATGTCTGTAAAATGAAATGTAAATCCTTCATCCTTTAATCTTTGTGGAATTACCCTTTGACCGCTTAAAACTACCGTAGACATCTCACCTAAAACAAGTTTCAACACTATAGAAGGTGCAGACAAAATCAACCAAACGTGCGGAAACAGTTTCGCTATAGACTGTATACTTTGTCGATTGGTAATTTCTTGTGGAGCAACAGCATTATAGACTCCTTTTACTTCAGGATTCTGGATAACAAATAATAATATATTAAACAAATCTTTAATATGAATCCATGGCATAAATTGTCGTCCTTTTCCAAAATAAGACAAAATACCTAAACTTTTGGACAAAAACATTTTCGGCAAAGCACCTCCCTTCATACTTAAAACAACACCAATCCGAACGATTGCCAACCTTTCAACCAAAGGCTCCAATGCCGTACTAGCTTCTTCCCATTGAATACATGTTTTTGCCAAAAAATCATCTCCAGGTGTAGAAAATTCATCGAGCTTTTCTTCGTTTCGGTCACCATAATAACCAACAGCTGAAGCACCAATATATAATTCAGGTCTGATATTCGAGTGTTCTAACCATTTTTTAATGGTTGCCACACTTTGTAATCGACTTTCAATCAATGCTCTTTTCCTACTTGAAGTCCACCGATTATCAGCTATCCCTTCCCCTGCAAGATTAATGATCATATCCGCATGTTGCAATATAGGGTCAATATATAAGGATAAAGGATCCCATTGTATATATTGCAAACCATTTTTAAGTAAGGTAGGTTTCCTAGTTAGTATGACAATTTGGAAATCCTCTTTTGATAAAGAAGCCGATATAAACTGTCCAACCAAACCCGTCCCCCCTGCTATAACAATTGTCTTTTTATGTTGCACTATTCAATTATTTAATTGGAAAATTAAAACCTTGTGTACAAAATAATTGAAGGCGTTTAATGTTCATTTTTACGCAAAAAAAAATCACATCTCCCATTGGGAAATGTGACTTATATATTCAACATCGGCACCCATTCGGGTAAATCCGATTTAGTCGTTCATATTGCCGAACTTCACTTGTCGGTAAGCCGCACTGATGATTTCATTTCTTCTTTGTACAGAAGGCTTGGTGAAATGTTTGCGGTTTCTTAATTCTTTTACAAGACCAACGGACTGAAATTTTCTTTTATATCTTTTTAAAGCTCTGTCGATTGATTCGTCGTCCTTGACATGAATAATTAGCATAAAACAATTTAATGATGAATGAATAAAAAATGACTCATTTAAAATGAGCCGCAAAATTAAGACTTAAATTCGAATCCAACAAATTAAAGTACAAAAAATAACAAGAAAAAGTAAGGTTTTTATAGTTCCAATACATTTTTATGTAAAAAAGGATCATTTTTAGGAGTTAGCCATAGCCCAAATAAACTAAACCGTCAAATAACTTACTTCCAAGGGTCTTTGTTTTCTATATCTGACCGAACGGATTTAGGACGAATCAACAACCTTAGAGATGGATCAAGAGAGAGATAATTCCATGCCCAATTCAAAAATACATTAAACTTGTTTTTCACCCCAACAATGGCCATTAGGTGGATAAACAGCCAAACAATCCACGCTAAAAATCCTTGAAATTTAATATATGGTAAGTCCACGACAGCAAGGTTTTTTCCTACAGTCGCCATTGTACCTCTGTCTTTGTATGTAAAATTAGTCCAAGGACGATTTTTATGTTGGTTTAAAAAGTTTTTCGCCACGTTTTTAGCTTGCTGAATCGCCACTTGTGCAACTTGAGGGTGGCCATTTGGATAACCTTTGGTTTCCATCGATGCCAGATCTCCAATGGCAAAAATATTATCTAAGCCTATGATTTTATTAGTCTCATCGACCTTTAACCTTCCACCTTTGGTCATCATTTCTTGTGAAATTCCAGGTACTATATTGGCCTTAATTCCTGCTGCCCACAACAATGTTTTGGATTGCAAAACAGTTCCCTCCGCCAAAGTAATGTTGGTGCCATCGTAGTCTTTTACTGCCGTATTCAGGAATACTTTTACACCCAATTCTTCTAAAAATCGCAATGACATTTCACCTGACTTGTCTGACATTCCATTTAAAACACGGTTACCTGCTTCGAGCAAATACACATTCATTTGACTAAAATCAAGGTTTGGGTATTCTTTAGGTAAAACATATCTTTTCATTTCAGCAAGTGCCCCGGCCAACTCTACACCTGTGGGGCCACCCCCAACCACAACCACAGACATCAAGGCTTGTCGTTCGGTTTTATCCCCCGTATTGAGGGCTTCTTCGTAATTAAAGATGATCTTATTTCGGATATACAATGCCTCTGAAACAGACTTCATTGGCACCGCATATTTTTGAATATTTTCATTGCCAAAATAATTAGTATCTCCGCCTATTGCCAATACTAAGAAATCGTAAGAAAGTATGCCTGCCGAAGTTAAAATTTCATTTTTTTCTGGAAAAATGGCCTCCAATTGCGTCATCCGCACATGGATGTTTTTTTCTCTTTTAAATGCTTTTCTCAAAGGAAACGAAATATCGCCAGGAGCAAGACCAGCAGTAGCTACCTGATAAAATAAAGGCTGAAATTGGTGGTAATTATTTTTATCGATCAATACTACTTGATAACCACTTCCGGCCAACTTATATGTGAGTTTCATTCCTGCAAAACCTCCTCCAACGATGACAATCCTCTTGCTGGATGAAGGCGGAATATTAGGCATTATTTGTTGAATAGCTTTCGACATTCTTATGTAATTATAGGTAAATTAATTAAGTAATAGTTCATATCACATAATGTTTACTTTAAATCGAATTTATTGACTTTAGACACTCTTTTTTAAAAAAAATACTAGAAAATGTCCTTTAAATTTGGTTTAGCAGGCGTCATGATATTTTCTTGTTGTTCAATACTCTCATCGTGTACTGTCTTGATAAATCTCGTGATAAATTCTTCACTCAACCCTTGTTGTGTACCATGAGAAACCAATTTCTGGATTATTTCAGACCAACGTTCTGCTTGTAAAATAGCGATGTTATGTTCTTTTTTATAAACTCCTATGTCCCTCACTATTTTCATTCTGGAAGCAAGAATATGTAATAATTCATCATCCAATAGGTCAATCTCTTTTCTTTTACGAAGTAGTTCGTCTTTTTCGGCTTTTAAGTCTACTTCAGTTCTACGAATTACCAAGTGATGAATTAGGTCTTCATAAACTTCCGGTGTAATTTGTTGTGCTGCATCACTCCAAGCATCGTCAGGTGATATATGGCTTTCAATCATTAACCCGTCGTAACTTAAATCCATGGCCTTTTGAGCAACTTTGGCCAACAAATCTCTTCTACCACATATATGACTCGGGTCGTTAATCAGTGGAATATTTGGTAAGGCACATTTATAATCTATTGCGATTTGCCAATAAGGCCGGTTGCGGAATATTTTTTCACCAGAATACGAAAATCCTCTGTGAATAGCCCCAATCCTAGGAATACCCGCATTGATTAAACGTTCTGTTCCTCCAAGCCACAAATCCAAATCGGGATTAATCGGGTTTTTGATAAAAACAGTCACATCCGTTCCTATCAAAGCTTCCGCAATTTCCTGGACTGCAAATGGATTAACCGTTGTACGAGCGCCAATCCAAAAAATATTTATACCAGATTTTAGGCTCATTTCAACATGGGACGCATTGGCTACTTCAACCATGACAGGTAGACCAGTTTCTTTGGTCACTTCCTGCAACCAAGGGAGTCCACGTGCCCCAACACCTTCAAAAGCACCAGGTCGAGTCCTTGGTTTCCAGATTCCCGATCTAAAGATGTGGATCTTATTTGTTTTTGCCAATCTTCTGGCCGTCTCCAGTGTTTGAAATTCGGTTTCTGCACTACAAGGTCCCGAGATAAGAAAGGGTCTTTTGCCGGAAAGATGCCAAGAAGGATCGAATAGGTCAGAAATTTTGTTCAGTGCCATTATAGTTTAACTAACTTCATGGAAATAAGTTCATTGAACCAAAAACCAGATGAAAAGTTAAAGAAATGATTGAGTTTAAATCTTCACCCACCTCCCTGAAAAAACTCTTCCGTCCCGATCCCTGACCAAAACCTGATAGACGCCTGCATGCAACCAGGAAGTATCAACGACATCATCAGAATTTCCCAAAAATCCGGTCTGCAATCGCTGACCGTGGCTATGGATTAACTCATATTGCAATGGGAATGTCATGTCCGGAGTCTGCATGATGCTGAACCCTTGATGTCCGGGATTTGGGTATAATAACATGGGGTGAAGACGTATATTTTCTGTTAATGAAATAGTATCCGGGAAAACCCAATATTTTTGAATATGATTACAAGAATCGTTGAGGCATCCATCCGGGCTAAGACGCAACAACCAGGCATCATTAATAAATCCGGTAGTATCTCTTTGTAAATTTCCTGCCACTATAATAGAGCCATCAGGTGCTTCTTGTATATCAAAAAGAATATTAGCTAAAGGAAAACCTTCTGAATTTAAAGGAGCCATAAGATGTCGCCATTTTACTATCCCATCCGGAGACAGCCTTGCAATAAATGAAGCATCTAAGGAAACCCAATGATAAGGCTCATTGGTCTGAAGGTTATAAAACGTATCTGATATTATTACCTGACCAACACATAAAATATCATTATTTTCAGTAACTGACATGCGCATCATTTCAAAGCGATCTAAATAGACTAACCCTTCCCGTTTGATTTGGGGCATCATGGTACTCCATAATATTTCTCCTTGCCGGTTGATTTTGGTGACGTGTGTTGTCCTTCTTTTATCATTATTCCAGATGGAATCTTTTCCAAGAAAATATGAATTCATCAGATAGTTTCCTTCATGGTCAATTGCTATTCTTGGATCGTCCAATCCAGCATTTGCAACATCAACGTATACACCGGTGGTTACAGTATTGTCAGGTAATAATTTGATAAAATATCTTCTTATTGCCCCTTCAATTGCCATATAGCCAAATACAGCATTTCCGTCTATATCCGTTGTTGCATCTGACATTCTTCTGGAAGTATGCGTATTTCTTTCATACCATATCAAATCACTTCGCACACTGCCATCGAAACCCACCCTGTAAAATACGGATCGATATGGCACATCGGTAGGATTGGGCTGTCTGTTGTCAATTCCCTCTCCCCAAAGTATGGCTTCAGAGCCTCCTGTGAGC
>JBATMZ010000134.1:0-5522 GCA_049290115.1 Saprospiraceae bacterium
GAAGAGCCCTTAGTTAGCTCTGGTTTATTTGCCATTACAGGCCCCACAGGAGCTGGGAAATCTACACTTTTAGATGTCATTACCCTCGCATTGTACAATAAGATCCCAAGATTAGGTTCCTTTTCGACCAGCGAAATGGAAAAGATAGGATCTGTTGTAACCTATGACATGAAAGAAGCTTTTGCCCAGATAGAATACGGAATCTCTGGACAAAAGTATCGGTCTACATGGAAAATACAACAAAATTCAAAAGGTAACTGGAAGGACTATGAAATGGAAATAGCAAGTTTGCCAGAAGAAGAAATTCTTGAAACAAAAAAATCTGAAGTTCCTAAACTCAACGAAAAAATTATAGGGCTTAATTATGACCAATTTAGAAAATCACTTTTGTTAGCTCAAGGCGAATTTGCCCAATTTTTAAAATCGGATGAAAACGAACGAGCTAAACTCCTAATGGAAATTACTGGAGCTCACATCTACCAAGAAATTGGAAAAGCCGCCTTTGAAAAAAATAAAGAAAGTCAATTACAACTCGATGTTTTGAAAGCAGAGTTTTCTTCTATTCTTTTACTCCCCAAAGACGAAGTATCTCTAAAGATAAATGAACTAAAAAATATCACTCCTAGGATAAAAGAAATAGAAAATTCTCTTCTAGTAGTACAAAAAAACCTAGCAGTCTATCACACGTTTGTCCAACTAAAAGACCAACAACATGAGCTCGAACAACAAACATTGGACATTAAAACTGCAGTTGAAAAATGGCAACCTAAAAGATTGATTTGGGAAAAACATCAAGCCTTGATTCCTTTTCATAATGATTTTACCCGATGGACTGAAAACGAAAAAGAGCTTGTTTTCTGGAACGAGAAAACGAAAACTCAAACGAAGACTACAGAAATAATTAAAGCAAAATCAGAGCATCTTTTATTGGATATAAAAAAACTAGTTAAGGAGGATGTTTCGTATGAAAATGCTATACAAGCATTAATAAAGTTGGAGAAAACCTATTATGACTTAAAAAAAGAAGTTGAATCAATTCTTCGTCAAGGGGAAGAAAAGAAAAACAACATGTCTTACTTTCTACAATTCATCTCCGAAGAAAATCGACAAAAACTTTTAGAAATGGAAGTGGAAGAAGAAGGGAAAATAGATCGATTTCAACGCGCTTTATTTCTTGTTCGACCTATTCTGGATAATAATTTGGATGCTTTCCAAAAAATGGCTGTGACCTTTAATCATGAAATTTCACAATTAAAGCAAAATTTACAAAAACTCCATTTTCTTACGACTTTAAAAAACGAGTTGGCACAAATACAACTAAGACTCAAAGAATCTAAAGCAAAATTAGCTTCACAAGAGGTTTTATTAAAATCAGTTGAAAAAAGAATAAACTTGTTGGAAACCGAAATGGAACAACTTCAAAAAGGAAAAGAAGAAAAATGGAAAATAAAAGAACTTCGAGATTTAAGAGACCAGCTTGAAGAAAACAAACCTTGCCCGCTTTGTGGTTCAATAGAACATCCCTATTGCCTAAATCAAAATCTTGTTGATTATACTAATGATAATGTGAAACTCGATGAAGTAAAGTATTCCATCCAAGCAGAAAAAAATAATTATCAAAACCTAAGTGCCGAAATACAAACACTAAAAGGCAAACAATCATCAGATAATGAACTGGTCATTGAATACCAGAATAAAATCAACACTGGCTTGAAGGAATTGAATGTCCTTCACCTTGAGGAGACTGAAATGGAATGGAATCATTCATTACAAAAAATTCAACAAGAAGAAGCAAGAAATGAAGAAAATATACAGTCCGTTTTTTGGAAAAAAGTATTAGAGGCGAAACTTGAAATATTTGAGCTACGACAGAATTATTCATCTAAAAACCAAGAATTGAGCTCCATTTGTCATGAAAAGGAGCCACTTTTGCTATTTAAAAAGACCATAGGTGAATTTGAATCTTTAAAAACGGATTTGGAGAAAAACATGTCCCTCTTAAAAGAAACTTCTAACCACTTGGCACTACTTGAAACCAAAAAAGAGAACCAACATGCTTTATTACAACCAAAACTTAAATTGTTGGGCTATAGTTCTATCCATTCGGCTCTTGAAAATGTTTTAGATAACCATGTTTTTGAATCTTTGAGCCAAGAAAAAAAGAATTTTGAACTACGAGCTGCGGAAGTTGAAACACTACTTAAAAATGTGTTGCAAAATTTAAAATTAATAGAAAAAGAACATAGTATTGTCTCCAAAGAAGAAGCAGACATATTATCCGATCAAGATAAAACACTAAAGCACAATAAAGACCATTTACTCATAAAAAAAGGTGAATTAGAAAAGGAATTGGAAACCAATCAGCATAACACTGATAGGTTTTTAAAGTTAAAACAACAACATGAAAAAGAAAAAAGTGAAATCCATATATGGGAGGTGTTGAATGACTATATTGGTGACAGAGAAGGCAAAAAGTTTTCAAAATTTGCCCAAAACCTTACATTGCAACATGTAATTTCCTTTGCAAATACAAGGTTGAAAAAATTGACGGATCGATATTTACTGGATTTTACAAAAATAAATGAAGACCTATTTGTGCTAGACCTATATCAAGCTAATATGCGTAGGAGTGTCAAAACGTTGTCAGGTGGAGAATCATTTTTAGTGAGTCTCGCCCTTGCTTTAGGCCTATCTGATATAGCTTCTCACAAGGTTAAAATTGAAAGTTTGTTTATTGATGAAGGCTTTGGGACACTCGATCAGGAAACGCTAGATCTAGCGTTGGAAACTTTGGAAAAGTTGCAAAATGAATCTAATCGGGTTATTGGCATTATTTCACATGTCGAATCATTAAAAGAGCGGATTTACACACAAATTCAAGTCAAAAAGACAACCTCAGGTTTTAGTAAACTTGACATAATAACTTTGTAAAAACAACTAGTATATGGTAGAATTCCTTATAATTGTAGTATGAAACATAAGTTTTTCTGCTTAAATTGTGAACATCATTTCGATGAAAAAGACAATTTTTGTCCTCACTGTGGTCAAAAAAGGAAAACGTATTTATTAGCTTTTAAAGACATACTGTCTCAATTATTAATAGCTGTATTTAATTTCGACAACACATTTTTTAAATCCGTTACACTACTAGCAAAGCCATGGAAACTAACACAACATTTTATTGCGGGTCGGAGGATATCCTATTACCATCCGGCTAGGATGTTTATCGTACTTTTATTTTTATTATTTTCAGTTTTAACAGTATTTAAAAAAGATTTATTGACTTTTAATGTTGGTGAAACCCTTTTTTTTACAGAAGACGAATTTATTCTAAAAGATAGTGTAGATCAAATAGCAAAAGAATTAAAATTTGACTCCTTAGCTACACAAAAGTTGTATCACACGGTATTTGGATCAAAGAGAATTCCTAGTGATACTCTTTTATTCAATCCATTTATTGACATGGATGATAGAGATAGGTTAAGTTCTAAATTGACGATAAGAGAAGTATTAAACAATAACGTGGATACAATTCTTCAAAAATATACTGTAACAGGTTTTTGGAATAAAATTACGTTGAAGCAGTCTATAAAAATGTATAAAAATAACCATGATTTTGTATCCTACTTTACAAAAAATATCTTGTGGGTAGTGCCTTTGAGTTTGATGTTGTTAGCGCTGTTTTTTATGCTTTTATTTCTTAGACATGACTACTATTTTTTGGAGCACGCCACCCTATTGATGCATATTCATTCAGCCATCTTCAGTGGATTAATAATTGGAGTAATAATTAATGCAATTATACCAAATCTAAATGAAGTTTTCCTCGGTATCTTTTTAATGATTATGTCTTTTTTATTGCCCCTTATTTCCATAAAAAAGTATTACGGACAAAGTTGGTTGAAAACAATATCTAAGTATATACTGATTCTCGCTATGTATACCATATTACTGGTGTTAGGACTTATTATAATATTACTTGGATCAGCTTTTTTATACTAACTAAATCCCCCATTCTTCAAAATACTTAATAAATACTTTGGCTAAGTTTTCAGCATCAGAAATAGCCCTGTGGTGAACACCCGTAAAAATGAATCCTTCATTTTTAATGACCTTTTTTAGTCCTTGCTCTGTTGCTTCTTTTTTAAAATTTTTATATACAATTTTGGCATTACAATGGTTTTGGAGCCACTCCGACTCCATTTTATGCAAATTACATTCAAGGGCTAATTGTTCTTTGTCGTATTTTCCCCAACTAACAAGACAAAATTCCTCTTCTATACCAATCCAATCCATAAACTCTTGACAAATTACTGGAAATTTTTTAGACTTATCTACGTCTTGTTGTTGAATGGAGGTTAGTTTTTTACAAAAATCGGATAATATGGGATTGACAGATGGTTTTACAAATTTGCTAAAAATAGAATCAACCTCTCCGTAACGATTTACCTTAACTGCTCCAATCTCAATAACCTCATTGATTCCATGTGGAGGCCTACCTAGCCAACAAGTTGCTTCAAGATCAAATATAATATAGTTCAAAGAATACTTTTTTAGTCTACTGAAATTTTAGTCACCCAATCTAAAGATTCATGAAGTGGATAGTTTGTTAACCGATTGTGATAAAAAAATAACAAAGATAGATCTTCAGAATAAAGCACATCCTTATCTTTTTTTAATGGACTCTTTGCGTGATATATACCTAAATTTTCCAACCCATCATTGATAATATCATCAATTTCGGCGTTCGATTGGAGAATAGGTGACAAAATTATTTGACCATTTTCTGCCATCCTATTTAGTGTGTCTATTAACTGTTTACACTTAATTTTGATATCTTTATATGAAATTCCTTCATTTGAAGCTTTTGTTGTTATAAATGTAACAACATCTTTTGTATCAGAGCTATTCAACATAATCTGAAAAGCTACAAATGAAATTATATTCGAAGAAAGAACAATTTGATTTTTTTGATACTCATGCACCACTGCATCACCTAATAACCGGGTATAAATACTTTCTCTTTGTTGGTCTGCTTTTATAACGCCATCAGTAATAAAATAATCCTTTAGTTGGACTACATTTCCAAATTTATCAATACTTTCTCCAGATTCATTAATCTTATTGCCAAAAACATCCATGGGCTTACCTAAAGAAATATACACCTCTGATTCTTTAATAAGCATAATCTTGAGGAAATTAACATATGTCATAAAGCTGGGTAAATCTCTCGAAGAAACATATTTTTCTTTTCCAATCTGACGCAAATACTGGTCAATTAAATGTTTAGCTTCCAAAACAAAGTGGTAATCAATATTCATGGTCACAACAAATATTTTGTTTGATTTTTCAGACTCTAGATAGAGTCGCTGCGCTTCCACCAATGAGCCAATGAGGCCTAATTTTACCTTCGATTCAGTAGCTCCACTCCTCGATCTAGTGCCGCCGGGAAAAAAAATACTATTGATGCCGTTCGTCAAAGAATAACTTGTCATGCCTTTTAAACATTCCAAATAAATGGG
>JBATMZ010000135.1:0-20231 GCA_049290115.1 Saprospiraceae bacterium
ATTTACTTACTTTTCTAAAAGTAATGGAAGTTCCGCCTGACAATAATTTTAGCGAACAAGCAATAAGAAATGTAAAGGTAAAATTAAAAGTCAGTGGGCAGTTTAGGTCAGAACAAGGAGCTGATTATTATGCTATACTCCGATCAATTATTGATACTACAATAAAAAGAAAGGCAAATGTACTCCAAGTACTAGCAAATGCCTAAATTTGTACCTGAGTAGTTACAAATTTATGTATTTGATATATTTTTATACATTTTCAATTCAATATTTTGACTAACATTTTTTTATTAAAAATTGATAGAAATAAAGAGTATTGTAATTGTTATCAACAAATCAAAACTATCCATAAGCGTTTATATATTTGTTAATTACTTTTAATAATAAAAAATACTAAAATTGAGAATACTTGTTACAGGTGCCGCAGGATTTATTGGATTTCATTTAGTAAACCAGTTAATAAAAGAGGGTTTTGAAGTGGTAGGTTTAGATAATATAAATGACTATTACGACCCTAAACTGAAATACGCGAGACTCAAAGAAGCTGGTATTGAAATAGATGATATCTATTATGGCAAATACGCAGAAAGCAAAAAGTTCGAAAAATATCATTTTATAAAGTTAGATATTGAAGACGCAATAAATTTAAATAAAGTATTTTCTGATAATAATTTTGATTATGTTTGCCATTTGGCTGCACAAGCAGGAGTGAGGTACAGCATTGAGAACCCAAGATTATATATTCAAAGCAATATAGTTGGTTTTTTTAATATCTTGGAGTGTTGTAGAAATTTTCCTATTAAACATTTGATATATGCTAGTAGTAGTAGTGTATATGGAAATAATTCTACAGTGCCATTTTCAGAGACAGATAATGTTGATCATCCTGTTTCATTATATGCAGCAACCAAAAAAAGCAATGAATTGATGGCTCATACCTATAGTCATTTGTATCAGATACCCACCACCGGGTTACGTTTCTTTACAGTTTATGGTCCTTGGGGACGACCTGATATGGCTTATTTTTCTTTTACAAAAAGTATTATTGAAGATAAGCCAATAAAGGTGTTTAATAATGGCCAGATGTCGCGCGATTTTACATTTATCGATGATATCATTGAAGGAATTGGAAGATTATTAAATAAACCACCAAATGATGACACTGCTTATCAACTTTTCAATATAGGTAACGACCATCCTGTTACACTTTTGCATTTTATTACTATCTTGGAGCAAATTTTGAATAAAGAAACTATCAAAGAATTTTTACCGATGCAGGCGGGTGATGTCGTGAAAACTTGGGCAAACATAGACCAGCTCAACACTTTGACTGGATATAGACCCATGACAAAAATTCAAGATGGCCTAAAGAATTTTGTTAACTGGTATAAAAAATATTATAAATTATGAAAGTAGTCATTTTAGCAGGAGGACTAGGAACACGCCTTCAAGAAGAGACAAGCATACGACCGAAACCCATGGTAGAAGTAGGCGGAAAGCCTGTACTCTGGCATATAATGAAGATTTATGCGGCACATGGGTACAATGACTTTATCGTATGCCTTGGATATAAAGGATCTATGATCAAGGAATATTTTATCAATTATTTTTTGTATAATTCAGATCTTACTGTAGAGGTTTCTAACAATAAAATGGATGTGCACTTTACTAATGCCGAAAACTTTAAAGTTACTCTTATAGACACAGGTGTGGAAACTAATACAGCTGGAAGGATAAAACGCATTCATAAGTATGTTGAAGGGGAACAATTTATGCTGACTTATGGAGATGGTGTTACAGATCTAAATATTCCAGATTTGGTAGCTTTTCATAATAATCATGGAAGATTGGCTACTTTAACTTCAGTGCAACCTCCAGGTAGATTTGGTAGTTTGGAGACCGATGAAAATGGAATAATTCAACGTTTTAAGGAAAAACCTGAAGGAGACGGACATTGGATAAATGGGGGTTTTTTTGTTATGCAGCCTGAAATATTCGGTTATTTGGAAGGAGATATGGATGATGTGCAATGGGAGAAAGGTCCACTTTCTAAAATTGCCAATGATAATCAATTGGCAGCATACAAACATAATGGATTCTGGAAATGTATGGATGCCATGAGAGATAAAATTGAATTGGAAGAATTGTGGCAATCAGGAAATGCTCCATGGAAAATCTGGTAAAAAATGGTTCAATTCGAAAAAGTATATAGAGATAAAAAAGTCTTTTTGACGGGACATACCGGTTTTAAAGGCTCGTGGCTTTTGGTTTGGCTTCACAGTTTGGGAGCAAAGGTTAAAGGATATGCTTTGGCTCCGGAAAATAGTGAGGATCTATACAATCAAATCAATGGTGATGGGCTTTGCGAAAGTGTTATAGCTGATATTCGGGATAAAGATAGACTCAAGGAGGAAATCATTTCATTCCAACCTGATTTTATTTTTCATCTGGCTGCTCAACCATTAGTAAGACTATCCTATGAATTGCCTGTCTATACTTTTGAGGTGAATACACTTGGAACTGCCTATGTACTTGATGCCTTAAGATATGTTGAAAAGGCTTGTAATGTTATAATCATTACTACAGACAAGGTCTATGAAAACAAAGAATGGCATTACCCGTATCGAGAAAATGACAGACTGGGAGGATATGACCCGTATAGTGCGAGCAAGGCTACAGCAGAATTGGTCGTTGGATCTTTTCAAAACAGTTTTTTTAATAAAAAGGAATATGCCAGACATAAAAAGTCTATTTCGTCAGCAAGAGCAGGTAACGTTATTGGTGGTGGCGATTGGGCTAAAGACAGAATTATTCCTGATATAGTCAGGGCACTGCAACAAAATAAAAATATTGAAGTCAGAAACCCGTATGCGGTGCGTCCATGGCAGCACGTAATTGAACCGCTAAGTGGTTATCTTCTTTTGGGGCAAAAGTTAGTTGAAGACCCGATTAAATATGCTGAGGCATGGAATTTCGGTCCCGTGCAGGATGATACATTTACTGTACAGGATCTAGTAAAAGAAGCAATTTCAGTGTGGGGAAGCGGTCATTATGACGAACCATTATTACAACATCAACCTCATGAAGCTGGTTTACTGAAGCTCGATATCAATAAAGCGATCAATGAATTGGGATGGAAACCAAAATGGAATGCCAAACGTGCCATTGATGAAACCATCTCGTTTTATAAAAACGTGGAAGACACTCCAGCCGAATTTATATTAAATCAAATCAATAGATATTTAAATGGCATTTAAGAATTTAGACGAAGATATAGAAAGCCAGTTAAGACAAATTGCGGAAAAAAAGGTACATCAAACAATAATTCCCGGTGTAAATTATATTCCAGTAACGGGTAAAGTACTCGATGCTGATGACCTATTGTTTGGTGTGGATGCTGTGCTGGATGGATGGCTGACCACAGGTCGGTTTGGGCCTAGATTTGAAAGAGATTTTGCCAGATATTTTGGTTCCAGGTCTTCTTTGCTTGTCAACTCCGGCTCCTCAGCCAACTTAGTAGCATTTTATACTTTGACATCACCTAAACTGGGTGAGCGACAAATAAAACCTGGTGACGAAGTGATAACTGTTGCAGCGGGATTTCCAACTACAGTCAATCCTATGATCCAATATGGATGTGTTCCCGTTTTTATAGATGTTGATATTCCGACTTATAATATCAAAGCAGAGTTGATCGAGGAAGCGATTTCTCCAAAGACTAAAGCAATAATGGTTGCGCATGCTTTAGGCAATCCTTTCGATCTTGCGGAAGTCATGCGGATTGCTGAAAAATACAATCTTTGGGTGATCGAAGATGATTGTGACTCCTTGGGTGCGACCTACAACGGTAAAAAAACAGGTAGTTTCGGAGATCTTGCCACTGTCTCCTTTTATCCGGCCCATCATATCACTATGGGTGAAGGAGGCGCAGTGTTAGTCAATAACTGGAAGCTGAGTGAGATAGCCAAAAGTTTCAGAGACTGGGGTCGTGATTGTTATTGTGAGCCTGGCAAAGACAACACATGTGGCAAAAGGTTTGAATGGTGTTTGGGTAATCTCCCTTGTGGGTATGACCACAAATACACCTACTCACATATTGGCTTTAATCTGAAGGTGACCGATATGCAAGCTGCAATAGGTCTGAATCAATTGAAAAAGGCGGATACGTTTGTCCAAAGAAGAAGAGAAAATCACAAAGCCCTTAATGAAAGACTGAAACAGTTTGAAGACCATTTTATTTTGCATGAGGCTACACCGAATAGTGATCCGAGTTGGTTTGGCTATATGATAACGTTGAGAGAAAATAGTCCGATAGATCGAAACGAGTTGGTGCAGTACCTTGAAGAGCATAAAATAGGTACCCGTTTATTTTTTGCCGGTAACCTGATCAAACAACCAGCTTATGTTGACATTAATAAGCGTATAGTTGGAGATTTGACCAATACAGATATTATTATGAATCGTTCATTTTGGTTGGGTGTTTGGCCAGGATTGAATGAGCTTCATTACGATTATATGGTCGATGTGATTAAAGGTTATATAAATAAATAATTGAATATGAAAAGTTTCTATGACTGTCCAAAAAACAAATATTGAAGGCGTAAATATTATCAAAAATTTTATAGCTCACGATGTTAGAGGTGTTTTTGTAAAAACATTCCATGAAGATATATTTGCTCAAAATGGCTTAGAAACTCAATTTAAAGAAAGTTATTATTCGACTTCTCAAAAAAATGTTATCAGAGGTATGCACTTTCAATTACCGCCTTATGACCATGATAAATTAATTTTTGTCACAGAAGGTGAAATTATCGATGTTGTTTTAGACATCCGAACAGAATCAGAAACATATGGCCAATTTGTAACTTTTAAAATTTCACAATTATCAGACTCAATTTTTATACCTAAAGGCTGCGCTCATGGATTTTTAACCATTTCTGAAAAAGCTACAGTTGTTTACAATGTTTCTAAAGTATATAATGCCCAGTTTGATACTGGAATATTATGGAATTCTTTCGGTTATGATTGGTGCGACGTTCAGTCGCCAATTTTATCAAAGCGTGATTCTGAATTTACGCCATTATGTAACTTTATATCACCCTTCAGATGAGAATATTAATTATTGGTGCATCAGGATTAGTAGGGTATAATTGTTATAGGCATTTTTCGCAAATTGAAGGTCAATATATTTTAGGAACACACAGAAATTTTTCAACAGATTTTACATCAAAATTTAATTGTTCAGTAATTGGGGAAGAAGAACATTCAATTCTTAGGACATTAAAACCTTCTGTTATAATTCATACAGGAGCATTGACAAATGTTGATGAATGTGAGGTAAGTCCAGAAAAAAGTTACTTTGAGACAGTGATTTCTACGGCTAATATTATTAAAATCGCAGAAGAATTTAACTCTAAAATAGTTTATATATCAACAGATTATGTTTTTGATGGGGAAAGTGGTCCATACCACGAAACAGATATTCCAAATCCAATAAACACTTATGGAAAACATAAATTAATCGCTGAACAATTAGTACAACAACAAAATAATGATAATCTAATTATAAGAATAACAAATGTTTATGGTGATGAATTAAGAGACAAGAATTTTGTAAGTAGATTGTTAAAAGAGCCAACCAAACCAATTGAATTAAAATTACCTGTCGATCAATTTGCTACCCCTATTAATGCTTTAGACGTTGCGAAAGCTATAGAATTACTCTTAATATACAATAAATCTGGAATTTATCATTTGGCTTCAATAGAATATGTGAATAGAGTTCAAATGGCTATGCAAATAATTCATAAGAAAAATTTGAATAACTGGAAAATTGTTCCTACTAAAACAAGTGAATTAAATCAACGAGCCAAAAGACCACTTTTTGGAGGTTTAATTGCAATGAAATTTCTAAATGAGTTTCCTTACTTTATTAACTCAAGCTTAAATTCAATGTTAGATGGCTGATAAATACAAAAATAAAACTGTAATTTTCATTCCTACTTTGAACAGGCCAAAACTATTGGAAAAAACTATTGGCAATCTTTCACTTGCAACTGAAAAATATGAGGATATTTATCTAGCAATATTTGATAATAATTCTGACGATTTTTCAAGTTATAGTTTTATTACTACATTATTAAATAATAATGAGAAAATTTCACTCACAAGGTTTGAAGAGAGATTGCCTGCTCATGCAAATTGGAATCGTTGTATTAATTTATTAAGAAATTCAAAATATATAGCTTTTTATCATGATGATGATTTGTATGATATTGAAATGCCAAAAAGGCAAATTGATTTTCTAAATAAATATCCAAATGTTTGTATTGTATCAACAAATTCAGTTTTAATAGACGAAGATGATAAAATTATTGGAGAATGGCAATCAAAGTCATTTGGACCAATTGTTAAAGGAGAAGCATATATAAGGGATGTTTTAGTATATGGAAGAAATATAATAAATTGTCCTTCTGTTATGCTTAGGACAAATTTATTACCTGATCCATTGTTTTTTGAAAATTTAGAACCTAATGGAGGGGATATTGTAACCTGGCTAAAGATGGCTTTGAAACATGACGTTGGTTTTATTGACGACAAACTAATGCAATATAGAAAACATTCGAATGCAGAAACCTCCAAAACTTTACCTATTAAAGCTATTAAAGATACATTTAATGCTTTTCAATTTTTTATGACAGAATATTCTTTAGTGAGCGATTTTGTAAAAAAAAATAGTAAGTTATATAAATGGATAATACTTAATAGATACTCTTTTCAAATTATTAAACAACTTATCAAATTTTCTATTATCTCAAAAGACAAAGCAAATTTTTTAATTGGATATGAATTCCTTATAAAGACAATTCCAAAATTCTCTTTTTGGAGGGTGCCTATGGTTTGTTTAAGAATTTTATTAAATTTAAGAGTAAAATTTAATTTTGTTTAAAGTATGAATAAAATTATTTAATGTTTTGGAATTACAGTTGAAATATTTTTTTCAATTATTTGCAAGGTTTCTCTCTCAATTTTTTGCATTTGTTGTTAGTGTTGTTATTGTCAGAATTGCAGGAGTAGAAGTAAATGGTCAATATGGAGCAATATTAGCTTTTTTAAATCTTGGATTTTCTGTATTTGCTTCTTCAATCCAGACAAATTATTTAAGAAGTGGTCGAGCAAATGATTTCAATATTGTCACCGCATCGACTCTGGTGTTGTGTTTAATAAGTTTTCCTTTTATATGTTTTGCAGCGTTTCTACTTAAATATGATATAGCTCTATTAAGTATTGCAGTATTACAAATCCTTTTAATCAACCTTTTTAATATTTTTTCAGCATTAAAGCGCCTTCAAATCAGAGATATTGATATTATAATACCTGGTGTTTTACCATATTTAGTTGCTCTGATATTTTTACTATCCATCAAACCACAAAATGCGTTTTCATTATTAGCCATTATGTCAGTTTCTTGGTCAGTTATAATTCCGTTCCTAATAAAAGAGTGGAATCTTAATATTTCATTATTTTCAATTAAAAAAATAAAGAATTACTTAATTGAATCATCAGTCATTGCTGGATCAATTATATTTACCCAAGTTTTTGCAAACGCAGATATACTCTTCATAAAACAGTTTTTGGGTGATACACAGGCTGGCCTTTACAGGATTGCTACTTCATTTTCGTCCATAGTTATGCCATTTATTGGAATATTTTCATTTACATATCTCTCAGAAATACAACCATTAATTGATCAAAATAATTTAATAGCATTTAAAAATAAATTTAGAAATCAATTAATTATAAATATAACACTTGGATTAACTTTGTTTTTATTCTCAATATTTGTAAATCCGATTTTGATACCATTTATTTATAGTCAAAATGCTACTGGTGCCATTGACACTTCAATTGCATTGTCAGTTGGGGTTACTACAAATGTTGTTGCTATGGTTTTTTCTTATACATTTTTAGCATTAAAAAAAGAAAGATATTTGATTCCAATTAACGGCCTTGCTGCATTTATTAATGTGGCTTGTAATTTTTTATTTATACGTTATTTTGGCATAATTGGTGGAGCAATTTCGATGATTATTACATTTGTATTTATTTCTATGGCATGTATATTTCTGCTCAAAAGGTGGAGAATATTTAATATTTAAATTAAGTAAAAGTTTGAAATACATTTTTTTATTGGTTACTTTTTTTATTAACTATCAGTATTCTACCAATGGATTTATAGAAGAAGACTATCAGAGTAAAGTCTATTTTTTGTACTGTCTTTTATTAAACTTTCATTTGATAAAGATGACTTACAAATGTAAGCCAATTGTATTGATGTATTTTTTTTGGCTTACTTATACTTTGATATTTATGCCGACCTATTTTTTTGATTTTTCGTTTCCGATTTATATTGAAGGCTATGAAGCTAAGTTTCTTTTAGACAAAGCATTTATAGTGCATATTACATTTTTGACTTTTGTTGCTTTTTTTCAGAAAAAAATAAAGCATAATGTGTATTTTTTTTCTCATAC
This sequence comes from Saprospiraceae bacterium, assembly GCA_049290115.1. GTDB lineage: Bacteria > Bacteroidota > Bacteroidia > Chitinophagales > Saprospiraceae > OLB9. The sequence continues at coordinate 8,532 of JBATMZ010000135.1, forward strand.
TTCAGGAAAGGAGCGGAAGCTTACATTTTGGATGACCTGGACGGTGATGATCATTTTTGCCTTTTTTTCTGTTTCCGGAGATAGTATTTTGAATACAGGTGGATATACTTTAGGGAAAATACAACAGTTAGGAGGTTTTTTGCCAGGGGAGTACTTTCTGATTTTTTTGCCAATTGGTTATTTGTTTTCGGGAGAAAATAAATTTAAACAAAAATTGGTACTTTTTGCCGGTGTAGTTTTTGCTGTCAATGGTTTACTTTATGGTTTTAGAAATTATATGCTACAATGTGGTTTACTAATATTTATCATCTTTTTTGACAGAAAGTCTTTGGCTTATATTAAACTCATCCCTCTTCTAATATTAGGGTATTTGTTTTTACATTGGTTTGGCAAAATCAGAGGGAATATTGCTGCCTGGAGTAACTTCAATCTGGCCGAGGACCTGACGGCATCAGGTGGGACAATAGGAGAAAGCATTGTTAATTCTCTTGGAAACCAGTTTGATATTTTATATGCATCTATTCGGTTATATGCTTTTATAGAAATGGGATTGCTTGGAGTATCAGAGCGATTGACTTCTTTTTTAACATCACATTTGGCAGTGTTTGTTCCATTTAGGTTTTTACCAGACTTAGCCAACCTGGCCGCTTACAAACAGAACGTATATTATTCAGGAGGAGGTGGTTTGATCAGCTGTTATTATTATGTATATGCAGGATATTTGGGTGTTTTTATTATTGCCTATTTTATTACCTGGATTATGAATCATCTTTTGATTACCAGATCCAATTTATTTATATTATATGGAGCTATGGTGCTTTGTACTTATCCGAGGTGGTTTGGATATAATCCTATAACGCTTATTAAATTATCATTTTATGTTATTCCTGTATATCTGTTAATCAGGTTTGTTTTTTCTCGAAATAAAATAATAGATACAAACCACATATGTGCGGCATAACAGGTAAAATATCAAAAGTTGTTATAAGAACTCATGATGTAAAAATTGCATTACAAGCAATAAACCATAGAGGACCTGATGCTACTGGCTATTGGCAAAGTGCAGATAGAACAAAATATATAGGAAGCACTCGCCTGGCTATCCAAGATTTGTCACCATCTGGACAGATGCCTATGCACAGCAGCGACAATCTTGTACACATAGTTATGAATGGTGAAGTGTACAATTTTAAGGAAATCCGCAATGAATTGTTGGGATTGGGATATATATTTTATTCTGATTCAGATACAGAAGTTGTCCTTAACGCGTATCTGGCTTGGGGTGTACATAGCTTCGATAGACTCAATGGTATGTATGCCATAGCCATAATAGATGAGAGAGAAAATTCATTAATACTGGTGCGTGATAGGGCAGGAGAAAAGCCACTGTATTGTTATCATACCCATGATTTATTTGCGTTTGCTTCTGAGCTCAAAGTTTTATTGAATGATGAAGCCGTCCCCAATAAATTGAACCACTTTGCTTTGGCCGAGTATCTGCAGTACGGATATGTGGCATCGAACCATTCTTTATTATCAGGGGTATGGCAATTGAAACCTGGTACCTATCTTGAGCTGGCATTAGACAATTTACAGTATCGGCAGCATACATATTGGCATCTTCCTGAGTTTACACTTGAAGAGTACCACGCGGAGCAAGATTATGTAAATGAACTTGAACGATTACTCACCCAAAGTATAGAAGGTCAGTTGGTGGCAGATGTGCCCGTAGGTGTTTTTTTGAGCGGTGGGGTAGACTCATCTATAGTCACAGGGATAGCATCTAAAGTTGCACAACAACCCATCAAGACTTTTCACATAAGTATGAAAGATGCTCCCAATATTGACGAACAAAAATATGCTGATGTCATCGCCAAACACTTTCGTACAGACCACACTGTGCTCGCAGCTGAAGCTTTAACTTTTGGCAAGTTTATGAGCATACTTGATACCATAGATGAGCCGATGGCCGATAGTTCATATATTCCCACTTTTATGGTGGCAGAATTGGCAAAACAACACGTGACAGTGGCCTTGGGTGGTGATGGCGGAGACGAACTTTTTGGTGGATATCATCATTATCAGCATTTATCATCAATTGCTGAGAATACATCGTATAGCTGGCAAAGTACCATTACAAAAAGATTACCCTTGGGGATAAAAGGTAGAAATTATATATTGTCACGTGATCTTGATAATTATACATATGGATTCAAAAATTTTTTTGACGATAACCATCTGGCTGAGATATTGCATCTAGATGTACAAAATATGATCATCCCATATCAGAAGGCATCGTATATAGGAAGTGATATACTGCAGGCTGCTACTCGACACGACTTTCACAACTATATGACGGACGATATCCTTGCCAAGGTAGATCGGGCAGCTATGGCCAACTCTCTTGAGACCAGAGCACCATTTTTAGACAGATGTGTAGTTGAGTTTGCTTTTGGGAAAGTGCCATCTGAGCTAAAGATCAAAGGGAGTACTAAAAAATATTTGCTCAAAGCACTCGCAAAACAGCTACTTCCTAAGGATTTTCCGATAGAGCGCAAACAAGGTTTTTCAATACCACTTGCACAATGGATGACCGGCAAGTGGAAAGGATCTGTATTGGAGATGATTGATGAACTTCCATCTAATATTATTAACAAAAAAGAATTGCTTAGACTATTGGATAGAGAGGGTAGATTTTTTAAAAACAGCCATCGGATTTACGCAGTTTTTTTATTGATGGTTTGGATGCACAAATATAAGGTAGAAGTGTAATGAAAATAGCAATTGCAGGCCTGTTTGATTATTATATGTATGAGGAGGTATGTGCAGAGGTTCTGGAGAAAAAAGGATGTAAAGTAGTCAGAATACCCTTTGGAAAATTGGCCAAAACTAAACTAGGAAAACTAGAGTTTCATTTTTCATTCAGGTATTTGGTTAGTTTCTATTATGCAGTAAAGTTATGTTACATACTGAGGAAAATGAAACCCAATGTTTTGTTATGTTGGCGTACAACCTGGCTCTTTGATTGGGCGTTGAAGTATGCTAAATCTATTGGGACTAAATTAGTCTCATATAATAATGATGACCCATTTAGTCCATATTATTCAAAAGGCAATTTACATCAACGGCGACTATGGCGGCATTTTAAAAGACAAATTCCATTGTTTGATATAAATTTAGTGTACCGTCCTGTTAATGTGGAAGAATATAAAAATGTAGGAGGGAGAAATGTACACTTGTGGATGCCATATTATATCCCATGGGAAATAGACAATGCACCTCCCGCTTTTGAAGGCAAACCTATAGATGTGATTTTTATTGGTCATTGGGAAAAACACAGGGAAGAAACTATACAGTTTTTAAGTGATAATGGAATCAAAGTTGATGTTTATGGCAATGGTTGGGAAAAATCAAAATTATTAAATAAGGATGAAATTAAACCTTTGTACGGTAAAGATTATTTTGGGTATTTAAAAAGTGCAAAGATCGCTTTGGCATTTTTATCAAAACTGAATAGAGATGTTTATACTAGACGAAATTTTGAAATTCCAGCTTGTGGGACAGTTATTTTGAGTGAGAGAACAAATGAACTAGAAAATATTTTCAAAAATGATCAAATTCATATTGGATTTTTTTCATCAAATAGTGAATTAAAAGATAATTTATCTTTTTTTTTAGAAAACTATAATTTTGAAAATTTTAAAAATGATCATTCAATTGATAATAGAATTCAAGAATTTATAAATATTATTTTATTATGAAAAAAGTAGTAAATATTTTATATTTATATGCTGAAGTTATGCCCTATACTGAAGCAGTTATCTTAGAATTAGTAAATACATTTCAATGTAATGTGACAGTAATTGAAGCTACAAAATTCAAACAAACTCCTTTTATAGCTAATAAAGATAATTTTTATAAGTATAAGACTAAAGAAACATTTTTAACATATAACGCATTAAAAAGATATTGTATTGATTTTGATCCAACAATAATATATATTTCTGGCTGGATGGATAAAAATTATATGAGTATTGGTAGTTTTTTTAAAAAATCAGGTATTCCTGTGGTCGCAGGCATTGATGCTCAATGGAAAGGAACTACAAGACAATATATCGCATCTGTATTCTCTAAAATTTTAATTCAGCCATTCTTTACACATATATGGGTTGCAGGGTTGCGACAATATGAATATGCTAAGAAGCTCGGATTTAAAAATAATCAAATTATAGATTGTTTATTATCCGCAGATACTAGAACATTTCAAAGAAGTAAGGAATATCCTAAAAATAAAAATATATTATTTGTTGGAACATTGAATAAAAATAAGCGAGTTACCCTGTTGGTGAAGTTATTTATTGAAATATTAGAAGAATATAATTTATTTGATTGGACTTTAACAATTATTGGTAATGGAAATGAAAGTTTGCCAAACCATAAAAATATATTTGTTAAACCTTTCTTGAGCTCTGAAACTCTAATGAAGGAAGCTGATAAGTCATTAATATTTTGTTTACCAAGTTACTCTGAAGCGTGGGGTTTAGTAATTCATGAATTTTCCTGTATGGGTTTAGCATTATTGATTTCTGATTCTTGTGGTTCATCTACTACTTTTTTAATAAATGGTTATAATGGTTTTATATTTGAAAGAGATAATGAAAAATGCTTTAAGAGTAAATTATTATATTTAATGCAGAAACAAATTGAGGAATTGGTTTTTATGGGTGAAAAAAGTATAAAGTTATCGCAGAGAATAACTCCAGAAATTAGTGCTGCCAACTTATTATCAATTTTAGAATAATAATGCAAAAATTAATTTTAAGCAAATATTTAGATTTTAATAAAGTATTTAATAAGAAAATTATTAGAAATTTTTTTGTATACAATTTACTAAACTTAGATTCTATAGAAGATAATAGTTCTATCATCTCAACAGTTTCTGTGACAAATGGTACTGCCAAAACAACTTATTCGAAAAGATTTGATGATTTAAATGAAATGCTATTAAAATTTATTGACAAAAATAGTGAAGTCTTAATTCACGATGTTGCTGTCTCAAATGGTATTACTTCACTCGAATTATTTGAATTTTTGTCAATGAAAGGATATAAAATCAACCTGCATTTTTCAGATAAATTTACCAAAATATTTTTCCATAAAGAACATAATGAAACGTTTTTTTATGATGTAGATGGGAATTATATTTTTGGTTATATCAGAAAGATATTGGCTAGCAAATATGTTTCAAACTTTTTCTTTGGAACAAAATTTCTCTACTCTTTATCTGAGAAAAAAGCAAAAGAGATGTTTAATTATCAATTGCCTACAATATTATTATTACATTCTAAAGTTATAAAAGCTTCAGAAAATAATAATTTATTTCAATTTATTGACCATGATTTATTTAATGATGCAAGTCCATTAAAGTATGATATTATTAGAGCAGTGAATATATTAAACCCAATTTATTTCACAGAAAATCAAATTAATAAAGCACTGAGACTAACACATTCTTCACTACAGGAAGATGGCATTTTTTTGGTCGGTAGAACTCACATTGAAGATGGCAAAAATCATGCTTCTTTTTATAGAAAATCTAATGCTGGTTTCGTTTTAATTGAGCACCATAATGCTGGGTCAGAGATAGGGAAATTGATAGAAAATGTGAATATATTAGATGGATCGATCCTTTAAGAAAATTCTCATTGACGCTTCCAATCTTTTCGACGGTGGAGGCATCACCCACCTGTGGGAGTTTACCACCGCATTTCTTGCACTTCCAGATATAGAAGATATCTCACTCATAATAGTAGGCAATACTTTAGCCTTGTCGCATGTGCCGGATGCTCCTTCCATTCAGAAAGTCCATCATCCATATTTAGATAAAAATATTTTTTATCGTACATATTTCCGTCGATTTTTATTGGTTCGAAGTGTGCCAGATTTTGACATTTTATTTGATCCTGGCGGTGGCTATTTTGACACAAGAGTACCTTATGTGACCATGTCACGCAATATGCTTGTCTTTGAAAAAAAAGAAGCCGACAGGTATGGATTTTCCTGGATGCGTCTTCGGCTTTGGCTCTTAAATAAATTACAAACCAAATCTATAAATGGGGCTTTGGGTGTGATTTTTATATCTCAGTATGCAAAACAGTATATCTCGGCATTAGCTACCATCCATCCCAAAAGTAGCACGGTCATACACCATGGTGCATCGCGAGCTTTTATACACCTACCTCGCACACCAAAAAGTATAACGGAATACTCCACCACAAAACCCTTCAAACTACTCTATGTATCTATCATAGATGTATACAAACACCACGATAGTCTGGTAAGTGCCGTTGCGATACTTAGTGAAAAATATCCCATCCAACTCACACTCATAGGTGGATATTACCCTGCAAGCATGACAATATTACAAAAAAATCTATCTGAAATCAAAGACGCAGATCAATTCATATATTATCAAGGTAAAAAAAACTGGTCCGAACTTTTCGATTTATATAAAGATGCTGAAATGTTTGTTTTCCCTTCTTCCTGCGAAAATATGCCCAATATTCTGATTGAAGCTATGAGTGCGGGATTACCAATTGTCTGTTCGGACAGAGGTCCGATGCCTGAATTTTTAAAGGATGCCGGATTATATTTTGATCCTGAAGACAGTCAAAGCATTGCTGTAAGTATAGAAACAATGCTATTAAATCCTGGTATGCGGGCAAATATGGCCCAAAAGGCTTACGAATACGCTTCACAATACAATTGGAGTGTCTGTGCAAAACAAACCATAGATTTTCTCATCTCCAATATCCCACCAAAGAAGACATAAATAATGAAACTTTTTTTAATATTATTTATTCAAGTATTACTGTCAAGCCCACTTCTTGCAGTCAATGTCAAAGATTATGGAGCAATGGGTGATGGTAAAACTGACGACACAAGAGCCATAATGAAGGCAGTAAGTGCGTTGCAAGTACTTAGCACAAATGGATTTAATAATGGGTATAAACCTAGTGTGTATATAGGAGGGTCAGAAGATTTATATTTCCCTTTTGGTTCATACCTGATATCGTCTTCTATCAAATTGGGTCATTATGTACGTGTGCGAGGCGAAAATGCAATCCTTACTACCTTCTCAGGAAAAAATGAACTAACAGCATTCAATTTGATAGGCTGGCATTGCGATATCTCAGGAATTCAATTTGCTAATTTTAAAGTTGCAGTTTCAATTGATACTAAAAACTTAGATACAGGTCAAATCACCATAAGGGATTGTAAATTTGTTGATAATGCGGTCGCAATTTCTTTAAATGCTCAATCTAGTATAACAAATATCACAGAATCCAATTTTTATGGCAATAAAATAGCATTAGATATTATACACGGTGACAAAGTTTTTTTGAACAAATGTTGGATTACAAGTGGCAGACTCAGTGGGCAAAATCCAGCTCAGATCATCAATAGAGCAGTTTTTCACATGGACGATGTGTTACTCGTTCCTGCTGTTAATCTAAAAAATACTATTGAAGCCGCATGGATCAATAATTACGGCACCGTATCATGCAATTTGGTGAGGCAAGGTGGTGAGCCTGGTGCCATGTGCCTTATAAACAATTTTAGTGAAGCAAAATTGAAATATCCGATTATACCCAGCTCTATTACAGTCATGAATACAGATAGCTATGCAGCAGATGAAAATGATGGTAAATTTTTCACTCCTGCTGCGATCCGCTTATTTGCTATTCCCAATCAGATTTACCTTCAAAATATAAGGGGTATGGTAGATGCATATCTTATCAACTTCACCCGTGATACCAAAACAACCTGGTCTAAAAAACTTATGGATTATCCCAAATCTAGCGAATTTATAAAAATCACAGTGGCCGATATCGTAGGTGGGCGAAAATTTGACAACAAACTCTACTTACCGGATAATTTGTTGCCTTATATTGCTGCAGATAAAGAACTTAATACAAAAGCAGCTCAAAACCATGATAAAAAACCCAAAGTCGGTAATCGTAGCAATAGTCCAAATCAAATTAACTCTTTTCTGCAAGAAGTATCAATAAATGATATTTATGCTAATTATTTAATTAACTATCATGGAAACCCAAATGTTCAGGGATCTGGAAATTATCACGGTGGGTTTGTTGGGGTTTTTAGAATTAATGGAATTTATCAAAAAGGTAAAGTTTCTCATCAACTTGTCCTGACAGAAGCCTTCAACAAAGTAGGAAACAAGGAAGCTAATGAAAAAGATTTCGAAGTAGATTTCTATTGGAAAGTTAATGGAAGCAAAATTAAAGATGCTGATGTACTTGACTATACTGTAGTTTTTCATTTTAAAAGCAGTACAGCCGCTGAGACTTTTAATTTAATCAATCTTGATTTATTAAAATAAGGATAACCTTTTCAATCAAATGACCTAATATGTGCGGCATCGCAGGTATCATTCACCCGTTCCATAAATCATTGATTCAGGCAATGACAGCAATCATCGCCCATCGTGGTCCAGATGATGTTGGGTATTTTAGTGATGATTTTGTATCTTTGGGACATCGAAGATTAGCCATTCAGGATTTGACAGCCAATGGGCACCAACCCATGTTTACAGCGGATAAACGTTTTTGTATAGTTTTCAATGGTGAGATTTATAATCATTGGGACATCAGAAAAAAATTAGAGCCTAAATATTCATTTAATTCCACATCTGATACAGAAACCATCCTGAATGGTTTTCAGGAGTACGGATTTGATATATTCAATCAGTTGAATGGCATCTTTGTTCTGTGCATTTTGGATACTCATAGCGGCCAATTGACTATAGCCCGTGATCAATTTGGGGTAAAACCCTTGTATTATGTGCATAATAATCAATGTTTGGCCTTTGCATCCGAAGTTAAATCATTGCAACAAATACCTGACATAGATTTAAGCATCGATGAAAATAGTCTTGCTAATTATCTATACTTCTTATGGTCACCTGGCGAAGATACTCCTTTTGAACATGTTAAAAAATTACAGTCAGGCCATTATTTACAAGGCTATGTAAGTGATATCAATTCTTTTACAATAACTAAATATTATGAATTACCATTCCATGGAAAATATGTGTATAAAAGTGAAAATGAATGGATTGAAATCTTCGACAATGCTTTGCAAAAAGCAGTTGAAAGGCAGTTATTATCAGACGTTCCTGTAGGTTTTTTCTTATCGGGTGGGTTGGACTCTAGCCTAATAGTAGCCATCGCAAAAAAACTATATCCTGAAAAAAAATTCCATTGTTACACCATAGAAAGTCTGATAGAAAGCAAAAAAGAAGGATTTGCAGATGATTTACCTTATGCAAAAAAGGTCGCAGATTATTTAGATCTTCCTTTGACAGTTGTAAAAGCGGATGTGGATATTGTTAAGGATTTTGATAGGATGGTATTCCATTTAGATGAACCACAAGCTGATGCGGCACCTCTAAATGTATGGAACATATGTAAATTGGCCAGACAAAATGGAGATATTGTACTATTGGGTGGAACAGCTGGAGACGATTTGTTTTCTGGGTATAGGAGACATCAATGGCTTTATTTTGATCATAAAATGAAATTTTTTCCTTCTGTCTTAAAATTATTAATAGTAAATATCAGTAAAATACTGCCAAACAATGCATTCAAAAGAAGATTACAAAAACTTTTTGGGGCATACCAATTTTCTAATCGATTAGATCGAGTAGCATCTCTTTACGGTTGGTTAGATGCCACTTTTGTAACTAAACTATTTAAAAAACCACTGTTAGAATTTTCTCCAAATTCATTTCTAAAAAATAGTCTTTCTGTTATTCCTAATGAGAAAGAAACATTAAATCAAATGTTATTTTGGGAAATGAAGTATTTTCTTGCTGATCATAATCTTAATTATACAGATAAAATGAGTATGGCTCATGGCATAGAAGTTAGAGTACCTTTTTTGGATAAGGAATTAGTAGAGCTTTCTTGCCAAATTCCGACTAATTTAAAAATGAAAGGGAATGACACTAAATATATCTTAAAAAAAGTGGCAGAAAAGTACCTCCCCAAAGATGTTATTTATAGACCGAAAACAGGGTTTGGTGCCCCAGTTAGAGATTGGATTACAAAAGACTTATCAGATATGATCTCTACTTATTTGTCAAAAGATCAAATTGAAAAACGAGGACTATTTAATTTTGATGTAGTTCAAAAACTTATAAATGACAATAAATCTGGCAAAATAGATGCATCTTATAGTATTTGGTGTCTCTTAGCCATTGAAAGTTGGATGAAACAATTTGTAGACAATAAAATTAATTCATGAAATGGGTGTGAGCCGTTCATATAAACACTTGGTAATAATTATTTTCAAACGAATTACATCTGGCATTCAAAAACAGGCAATTTCTGATTGCTGCCCAAAAAATTAATCAGATGAAACAAATCATCCAAGACCTAAAGTCAGGTGAAACCATATTAGAAGAAGTACCGTCTCCAATCATTAGGAGAGGAGCTGTTTTAATTCGTACTAACCGTTCGCTAGTTTCATTAGGAACTGAACGTATGTTAGTGGAGTTTGGCAAGGCTAGCTACTTAGAAAAAGCACGCCAACAACCTGAAAAGGTAAAACAAGTATTGGATAAAATCAGAACCGATGGCCTCCGGCCTACTGTGGAAGCTGTTTTCAGAAAATTGGGAGAGCCGCTGCCATTGGGGTACTGCAATGTGGGCGAAGTAGTGGCAGTTGGTGCAGGAGTAACCGACTTTAAAATCGGAGACAGGGTAGCGTCAAATGGTCATCATGCAGAAGTGGTTTGTATCGGACAGAATTTGGTTGCAAAAATACCGGACAATGTAACGTATGATCAGGCTTCGTTTACAGTAATAGGAGCCATAGGGCTTCAGGGCATCAGGTTGATTGACCCCACTTTTGGCGAGACCATAGTGGTCACAGGGCTAGGATTAATTGGTCTGATCACCGGTCAGTTATTACTTGCCAATGGCTGCAGAGTAATAGGTTTGGATTTTGACACCGGCAAAGTAGATTTAGCAAAATCATTTGGCATAGAGGCTTATGCTGTGGGAGATGGAACGAATCCTGTTGCCCTGATTGAGCGTCTGACCGATGGTATCGGGACAGATGGAATATTGATTACAGCATCTACAAAATCCAATGACGTCATAGCTCAGGCAGCCGGAATGTGCAGAAAAAAAGGTCGTATAGTTCTGGTAGGTGTAGTAGGTCTGGATATCAACAGAGCAGATTTTTTTAAAAAAGAACTGTCTTTCCAGGTGTCTTGTTCTTACGGTCCCGGCAGATATGACGAAAACTATGAAGAAAAGGGGCAGGATTATCCCATAGGGTATGTCCGGTGGACAGAAAAAAGGAATTTTGAAGCTGTCCTTTCTGCAATGGAAAAAGGCCAGCTTCAAGTAGAGCCTCTGATCACGGATAAAGTCAATCTGGAAAATTATCAGCAGATCTATGGTAATATGAGTCAATCAAGGTCCATCGCTTCAGTGATCTCTTATGATGTGAGTAATACGACAGTACTGAAATCTGAAGTTGTATTAAATAACTCAGCTTTTCAAGGACAAAAAGGGGTGATTGGTATCATAGGTGCAGGAAACTTTACAGGAAGTACGGTCTTGCCCATGTTGAAGAGTGTCAAGGGTACCGTAAAAACCATAGCAT
>JBATMZ010000136.1:0-1989 GCA_049290115.1 Saprospiraceae bacterium
GGAGAATTCGGCTTCGCTCTGCTGGCCATCGCGCTCGATGCCAAAGTGATCGACTTGGATGTGGGGCAGATCGCGTTGACCGCTGTCCTGTTTTCGATGATCGCAGGGGCCTTCCTTATCCACTTCAATTATGCCATCGCCACCCGGTTGGTAAACGTCCGCCACGATGTGGACCGGGGCATTGCCCACACCGTGTCGGGCGCACCCGAGCCGCAAGTCATTATTGGTGGCTATGGCCGAGTCGGCCATACCATCGCAGTGCTGTTGAAGGCCAGCAGCGTACCGTTCGTGGCCTTTGACACCGACCTGATACGTGTTGCGCAGGGGCGGGCCGATGGTTACCAAGTACAGTATGGCGATATCTCCGATGCAGAATTTCTTGCGGCGATTCACGTAGAACGGACTTCTCTGGTAATCATCACAGTGGATGATCACGCCAATGCGTTGCGCACCGTTGCGGTTCTGCGCAGCAGTTACCCGCACGTCCCCATCATCGCGCGGGCACGTGACCTTGAATCGAGCTCACGACTCATCGACGCCGGCGCCACCCACGCCTATCCGGAGGCGATTGAAGCAAGCTTGCGCCTGGGGGCGACAGCGCTACGGATGCTGTCGATCCCGACCGACGATATCGATATAATGCTCCAGGACGTGCGCGATTGGGACTACAAACCCGTGCTCGAAGATGAACCCGCTCAGGAGAAAAATCTATGACATCGCTCACGCGCATTCTCGCTGCCACCGATTTGTCGGCTCCCGCCCGCCACGCTGCGGAACGCGCAGCCCTTGTGAGCAAGGGCACAGCTGCGCCGCTCGATCTGCTGCATGTGGCGAATCTCGCGCCCCTGGATCGGCTGCGACAGCTCATGGACACCACGCCAAGCGAGATGGAGCGGCGGGTGCTCGATGCTGCGCGGCAACGACTTCACGACCTGGCGGCTTCCCTCCAGCAACGCTATGGTGTAGTGGCGGGCACGCATGCGGTAGCCGGTTCCTTGTTGGCTGAACTGGCCAAGGAGAGCGATAGTCTGGCTACCGGTCTGTTGGTCTGCGGCGCCAAAGGGGAAAGCGTCATTCGGCGTCTTTTGCTGGGGACGATGGCGCTGCGGGTGTTGAGCACGACGACGTGCCCCGTCCTGGTGGTCAAGCAAGCCCCCCACGAACCCTACCGCCGGCTCCTTGTGGCCGTCGATTTTTCGCCCTCGTCGCTGCGGGCGATCCAGCAAGCACGCAGTATCGCCCCACAGGCCGATATCATACTGCTGCACGTTTTCGATGTTCCCTTCGAGGGGCAATTGCGCTACGCCAGCGTGGACGAGGACACCATCAATCACTATCGAATTGTTGCCAAACAGGAAGCCACCAAAAAACTCCATACTCTGTGTGAGGAAGCTGGGCTGCCACTCTATGAAACCCACCAGATGGTTCTGCATGGGGATCCAACCTCACGCATCATTGAGCAAGAGCAGGAACAGGATTGCGATCTGATCGTGATGGGCAAGCACGGTGAGAGCCTTCTCGAAGAACTGCTGTTGGGCAGTGACACCGAGCGCGCCCTGGCCGAATCGCAAAACGACGTGCTGGTATCGGTGTGAGCATGATCGAAGACGGGCTAGATATGCTGACCCTGGAAAAAGTCAAGGGTGGGCACAAAGACGTGGCCACCGCGCTTCATCAATCATCGATCAGTCCATTCTCGCCCTAATGAGGCTGTAGATACTTCCTGTTTTCAATGAAAGCATGTATTACAACTTTGTGTTTCTCCTTTTGCGCACTTTAATGAAGACGCCAGCATTCTTCGATCACAGTGAGGTTGTCCCCTTTCAAAGCATAACAGTGATATAGACATAATCTGTTTATGATCATTTATATCACACTGAATTTTCCATTTAGATATCATAACTATATGGTTTTATAATAAATTAATTCATAGTGCCAAAAGTAATTAATGCTTGCCTACAAATAATTTTAAAAATAACGATAAAACAG
>JBATMZ010000137.1:0-23088 GCA_049290115.1 Saprospiraceae bacterium
AACGTGGAGTATGGACTTCATGAGTGACGCACATGTTGACGGCAGAAAATTTAGAATACTCAACGTGATAGATGATTACAATCGGGAATGTTTAGTGAGCGAGGGAAGCATAAGTTTCCCAGCGAAATGAGTCATCAATCAACTGGAACAATTGAAGTAAGAAATAGGGCTTCCTACTTACATTCGCACGTACAATGGATTTGAGTTCACGTCCAATGATTACAAGGAATGGTGTGAAACTAATCATGTAACGCCAGTCTATGCTGAACCAGGCAAACCTACTCAAAACGGCTATATCGAAAGATTAAACCGTACCTTTAGAGAGGATGTCCTAGATGCTTACATGTTTACTAGTATTCATCAGTTCAACATCATCTCAGAAAAATGGAAGGATGATTACAATGAGTACCATCCACATCAATCATTAGAACATAAAAGCCCGAGAGAATATGCACCCAGAGTTTTTAACAGTTTCAACAACGAAAAATCTGAAAGGGATTTTTCATCATTGAAATGTGAAAAACTCTTTTAACTTTGTTTGTCAAATTATAACATGTCCAAAGTTACGTAAGGATACATTATGGGCAATCAATCAATTTACACTACTTGAATTTTGTATAAAAAACGATATAACATATCTGTTATTTATTTTTCGCCAAATAGTAAACAAGGCCAAGATATTTGGACTATAAATACTCAAAACATCAATGGTTATTGTTCCAATTCCATTTTTATTGCCTCTTGCAATTCATTGATTTTTCCTTTTACTTCATCATAAAAATACATAACAAATTTTCTATTCATTTGAATCTTCCAAAGATAGCTTAAAAGTAGGTTTTTTTCTTTTTCTGCTAAAGAAATGGGAAGATGTAGGTTTTTAATATTTCCTGTTGAATCAAATACGAAATGCGGTGCTATGTATTTATTGATTTCCGCAAAGTAGTTTTCTTGAAATTGAAGTTCATGATATTCCTCTTCCAATTTCCTTAATGTTTGATAATTAAATTCGTAAAGAGAAATAATTTTTAATCGCAAGGAATCATTATCAATCAGTTCAAAACCTCTGGACTTTAAGGTTTCATAACCAGAAGTATTTTGAATGGATGTAAAATCTCTGGTCAATGCTAGGTAATGTTGAGGCAGTGAATCCAAACTTTGAGTTTCGCTACGAATTATACCACGCCAAAATTTACAAGCATTAATTCCTCCAATATGACCTCCTTTATTGACATCAATGTCTATTAAGTCTTTAGTAATCCCATTGAGAATCTCAAGTAATATTTTTGATTCTGCTCGGTTTTCTTTGCGATTGTCATTCCAATTATTTAAAGTAAACGCAGAAATGACCGCAATGAATATAGATAGAAATTCGAAGGTATATTTTTTCCAATTATTCTTTTTCAAAGTTTATCTAGTTTATGAAATGAAGATGACTTGTTTATTCCATGCAAATATAGATTTTTTCCTTGTTTGTTTAGGATAGAAAATAGGTGTAACCTAATCCAGAAATAACATGCCATCAAAAATCAAATAGATAGATAGTTTTAAATTCAGAAAATCTTAAGCAGCATTAAATATAGTTGTTGGACTATTCCTAAAACCAGGCGCTTAGTTTATTGATCATTCAATGAATGGATGCCGAGTTGCTTGAGATTAGCCAAACCTTCTTTCATGGCGTTAACTTGTACTTCAGAATGACCTTTCCAATTGGTAACTTCTCCTACTACAATAAAGGAGTGGATTGAACGATACGATTTGGTCGGGTTACCAGGAAATTTTTTGTCCGTCAAGTCGGGATCATCTTCAATTTCACCTGTTGGTTCTACGAGATAAATCCTCTCTTTTCCATCGCCAAGTGCGAGCTCGGCACCCCAAATGGCTGCATCCAAGGTAGCCGTTAAAAATATATATTTAGCGCTTGGGTTATGACCATAATTGGAATTGAAACCTACTTTGATTTCATCTCCAAGATTCAAATCGACCTTTGTTCCATGAAAGTAGGTTTGGGCAAAAGGGGTTGGACTTTTTTCATTCATACTTTCATCGTTTTGAGTGATAATGCAACATTAAAAATGGTTCAACATCTTGCTTGGTTTGATTGACCTAGAGCGTAGGATGGTCATCTATTCTAAACCTATCGCAATGCCCTTTCTTTTGACCAGGAAAATAATAAAATTTGGAAGATAAAAAGAATGGCTAGAACGGCCATGCCGACCACAAAAAAACGGGAAACAAATATAGAAAAATATCCAGAAAGGGTGCCGACAAGATCTAAAGTTGGTAGTTCGAAGACATAACCAGTTGACGTCGTGGTCAACCCAAAGGCCAATAATCCTACAACAAATATTGTAATAAAAAACCAACCTCTCCACGAAATTAATGGTTCGTTTTTGGTCACTACTCGTGACACAGCCGGCAATTGCTCTATTTTTGACATAACGGAAAAAACAAAGTCGACGCTTGGTTTTGCTGGTGTGACACTTCTTACTGCTTCTCGAAGTTTCTGGTCTGTTTCTTTATTTATTTTTGATTTCATATTATTCCATGGGCATATTTTGCCAATTTTTAGATAATACTTTTTGAAGTTTTGTCCGGCTTCTCAATAAGCGAGATTTTATATTCGATTCTGACAATTGTGTGATGGTCGCAATCTCCTTCACGGGTGTGTTGTCATAATAATACAAAGTTACAATAATTTGATCAATTTCGTCTAAGGTCTCAATAGAGTCAAGGATGATTTTTCTTTCATCGTTGTCCTCTTCATTTGAGGTGGAAATATAATCCGTATGAACACTTTCATTCCATTCTACCAATTCAATCACCTTTTTCGCCTTTCTAGTGCAATTGATAGAAGCATTGTAGGCGATGCGATAGACCCACGTGGAAAATTTAGCTTTGTGTTGAAAAACATGCAATGATTTATATATATTGATGAAGACATCTTGAGCTATTTCTTCGGCTTCTTCACGATGGCCTACGATTCTTAAGGCAATGGTAAATACCATGTCGGAATACTTTTGCACTATTTTTTCAAAAGCACGTACATCCCCTTGAAGGGTGCTATTGATCCAGTTTATATCCTCTTGCGACGTCATTGTTAATTTAGACACATGAAACCTGTTTCTGGTTACAATATTATAAAATATTTACTAAAGTGTAACCGATGCATATAAAATTTTGTCAAAGGGATAAATGTATTATTCATCATAAAATAAATTAAACCATGGAAGGAGTCATCGTAGCCATCAGCTTATTTGCCGTTGTATTTGGAACTTTTTATCTTTTTTTCTCAACACGTCACAAAGAGCGTTTGGCTTTAATAGAAAAAGGTGTTGATGCGGGTATTTTCATCAGTCCTAAAGTAGCCAGAACGGCACCAGCTTGGAAAGTAGTCATCTTAAATCTAGCCTTGATTTTAATGGGTATTGGGTCAGGGATTATCGTAGGAAGTTTTTTGGCCACCTATACTGTCATGGGTGATGCGGCATATCCCGCTTGTATCTTTTTAATCAGTGGGATTGGATTATTAGTAGGGTTTTTTCAAACGAAGAAGATTGATAAGTAATTTAAAATTGAATTATTTCGCTAAAGAAAGTTGACAATATTGGTTGGTTTCAAAACGAAACCAACCAATGTTATTATTCTCTATTTGGAAAAAAGAATAGCTCTTTATGGCCATTTTTTTATTAAATATCCTTCAAATTTTGAGTTCTATTTCACATGTACTTATTTTTAATTTGTCTTGTTATGTATTTTAGCTAAACCTAGATAATGTTTTCGGGTGGCTACGTCCAATTTTTCCATGGCCATCCTTAAGGCCACTCTTGGCATAGTAGCGGCGAATTGGTTTAAAAAGTTTTTTAAGCTACCACCGTCTTTTTTACCAGCCTCTCTTACCCAGCTTCCCACGGCCGTTTGAACAAAATATTCCTCATCGTTTACGAGGATTTCAGCCATCTTGAAGGTGGGTGTTAATTCATTTTTCCTAATAAAATAATAGGTACTTGTGATGGCTGTTCTCCTCTCCATTGCATTTTTAGAATGAGCTAAATCGTATAAAACAGTTAAGTCCTTTCCGTGTAAATAACCGCCTACAACATACGGGGCTGCTCTATCCACCAAACCCCAATCGTCTATCCAATAGTGATTGTCCATATAGGCTTGGTAAATATTTTTCTTTTCTTCTGATGACGTATTCTTATTTCTTGCTTTCCAATCTAAAATAGAGACAGCACTAAGTCTAAGAAGATAATCTTTGTTCTTCAATAATTTTACAACCTCAGGTATTGGCATATTCATATATACTTTGGCTAAAGAAAAAATTTCTCTTTTAGGTATATTGCCAGTATATTCTTGTTTTACAATGGCGAAGGTATCTTGGAATTCTTTGGCAGTCACTGTGTGATATTTAGGGCTTTATTTAGGTTACAGTATTTTAGCAAATTACAGTTGGGTTCCTACAGACCAAGTATTACCAAAAATATCCTTAAACGTGGCTCTTTTGTCTGGATCTCCTTCCGATACTTTTGGAGGTTGGATTTCTTCACAACCAACTTGGATGGCTTTATTAAACACTTCCTCTACATTGGCAACATATACATGCATTACTATAAAAATAGAAGGAAATTTTTCAGAGGATGAACCCAACATGATGACAGAATCATCTATTTTTAATTCGGCATGCATGATTTTTCCACCTGGCTCGTCGTATCGTCTTAGTAAGGTTGCATTAAATATTTGTTTCATCAGCTCGATAAATTGATCGGCATCGTCGACGATGAAGTATGGCGAAACAGAATTATATCCACTTGGTTTGAAATGTTTATTCATGGGAAGGTTTTTCTATTATCTTTCGCCAATATTCCATCAGTTGATAAGTTTTTTACCATATAGAATGGTGTCCTCCTACCTAATATTTCCGTGTAAAGTTGGTGTGTCTCTTTATCTGGAATTCCTACTGTATGGTCACAAATTCCATCAAGCGTCATATTTAAGGCTGTAATTAATTTCCTCATATTCTTTAATTTACTGATGACTTTCTCATTAAAGGTTGTCATCCATAATAATGACCAAAAACTTACCAAACCCAAAACAAATATATCCCAATTTTCTAGTTTTTCAGAAGTTTTGGATAAATACTTTTGATTATTCGAATACGCATCAATTTGATCATTCTCTTATAAAATAATATAGTTTCTTTTCATTTTTCACTTTGTTAGACAAACCTAGCTGATTTATCATATCTTTATAGTTTATCTACAATCCTAGTTGATTTAGCTTTTCTTATATAATATGGTTTCTTAAAAGTATTCTTTAATGATATCAACAAAAGTAGTTTAACATAAACCAAACCATCTTTCCCTTACCGCTACCACATTTTTGATTATTAAAATATCGCTTTCATTGTAAACGATAGCAAGGTATATTGTCATTAATTTTGCAAAAGGATAGAGTCAGATTCCCATTGTATTTAAATAGGGGAATTGTCGATGAATTGTTTTAAAGACTTCATTTGATGTAGTGATAAAAAATGATTGTATTAACCGACAAATAAATGTTGTAGGGTGTTGATCACCTGTTTCTACAAAATATAAGGGGAGTTCACTAAATTTTGATTTAAAAAAATCATGTATTTTTACATCCAATGGAACCTATAAATGTTAATAGCTGCTTTTCCTTCTTTTGACAAATAAAAAAACCGAATCCAAAACAGAATTTTTAATCTTCTCAAACACTATGAACAAAAAAATATATTGCAAACTACTTCTCCTTAGCCCTTTTTTTATTTTACAAAGTTGCGATAATCCACCTGCTGAAAAACCTGCCAAACCTGTTTCAGTTGTTGTACCACAAATTGAGAAAATTAGTACCATAAGAGATTCATCAGAAATCAAAATACTAACGATTGATTCCGAAGATTACCGCAAAAGAATGTTGGCTTTGGCTCATGATAGTATGACTCGACATTGGCCAGATGAAGGCCCGTTGCCACTTTTTGGCGCAATTTTGCCTTTTCATAGGGTTGTCGCTTATTATGGAAATTTTTATTCTCGGTATATGGGAATACTAGGTGAATTGCCAGAAGATCAGTTGATTCATCAATTAAATAGTGAAGTCGAAAAATGGGAAATAGCCGATGTAAATACTCCTGTAATACCTGCGATACATTATATTGCGATAACCGCACAAAGCAATCCAGGGAAAGGAAATACTTACAGACTCAGAATGCCCGAAAACCAAATTCTAAAGGCGATAACCCTATCGAGAAAAATCGATGGAATCTGTTTTCTCGATATTCAGATGGGTCATAGCACGGTAGAAAGAGAACTTCCAACTTTGGAAAAATATCTTATTGAAAAGGATGTGCACTTGGGTTTAGATCCCGAATGGTCTATGAAGGATGGTACTATTCCTGGTAAAAAAATTGGAACGCTTGATGCCTCAGACATCAATTATGCCGTAGACTTTCTTTCCGAACTGGTCAAAAAACATCATTTGCCTCCTAAGATTTTAGTTGTACATAGATTTACCAAAGGTATGTTGACCAATTCAGATCGTATTAAGGTAACACCGGAGGTACAAATAGTCATTAACATGGATGGATTTGGTTTTGAAGCCAAAAAAAGAGATTCTTACAAAAGATCAGTATCTCATTTTCCTGTTCAGTTTACAGGGTTTAAACTTTTTTATAAAAATGATATAAAGTCCAAACCTTTTAGGATGATGACACCAGAAGAAATATTGGAATTATATCCTAAACCCATTTACATTCAATACCAGTAGCGTTAGCAAAATTTAGAGGGTTGGATGAACGATGTAAAACACGTAAGTCAAAAATGTACATAGATTTTGCTTTTAGTATCCACCACCTTATTTGATTACCACCACATTTTTCACTGTTAAATTACCACCTTCATTGTAAACGATGGAAGGGATATTGCCATTAACTTCGCAGGAGGATAAGGTGAGATTTCCTTCGTTTTTAAGTAGGGGTTTTGTTGTCGAATTGTTATAATGGCTTAATTTGATATTGTGCATAAAGACTTGACTATTGTTCGAAATATGGATTCCATAGGTAGCGTTAGAAAAACCACTGATATTAAAATTAGCTTTGATGACAACTGGATTTCCAATCTCGTCTTTTAAATTGATGTTTTTGAAAATGCGCAATGGAATATTTAAAAAAACGGTATCTACATTGGTCGCAAACCTGATGGTATCACCAGCTCCAGCACAATTCATAATAGATCTTAAACTACCTATTCCCGTGTCATTTTGGTTGGTGACCAATAGAGTCATATTGTTGATAAAGGGGTTAGACCATTTTTCGGCAGTAGGGATGGACGTATCGGTCAATGTACGCAAAAAAGCAATCATGGCCGCTTTTTTAGTCGTCGTAAAATTGAGTCTAATTGGATTATTGTTTTGATCTATGAGTGCAGCGGACAAAGTAGGGTGTGGTTGAATGTTTTCATTATAGTGATCGACCACTTGTTCTAGGGTTTGAAAACGGCCATCGTGCATATATGGAGCCGTCAGTTCTATACTTCTCAAAGTACTTGTTTTAAACCTTCCTTGAAAAATTGGGATATTTGGAAAGGTCTCAAAAGCTCCTAAATCAGTGGTTGAAATGATATCAATCCCATTGTTTTGCGGTCCTGGGTTGACACTGACAAATGCTTCTGTCGTGTGGCATCCGAAACAAGCACCTCCACCATTGGGAATGGTGGCAAAAAACAATTGTTTGCCTTGATTTTCTTGCGCCGTAAAATTTGGGAAAGGCACTCCCGGTCCATTCACCTGGGCTCGGCCTATATCGTACTTGGTGTTGTAGCTCACGATACTGCGTACAAACTGAGCGAGGGCTTTAGATATTCTGTCGGAAGTTATTTCTGTCGTTCCAAAAGCTTCTTCAAACAAGGTAGGGTAGTAGTATTGTTCGTTGACCCTGTCGATGAGTGATGTTAAAGTCAAACCCATCTCCACAGGATCTAAAAAAGGCATTAAAACCTGTTCTTCTAAAGTGGCCGCCCTTTCATCCCAGAAAAATCGTCCCCTTTGATAATATTTAGCATTGATGATGGTCATAGAATGTCGCCTAGTGTGTCCTCCGTTAAAACCATTACTCAATACGTTGGGGTCACTGAATCCATTGCCTTGTTGGTGGCAAGAGGCACAAGAAATCGTTCTGTTTTGGCTGAGGTTTACATCGTAAAATAATACCCTACCCAGTGTTGCTCCAGCATTGGTAATAGGATTATTGGCGGGCGTATTGTCGAGACCATTGATGGAAGTTGGCAATGGACTATTGGGCGCATTGTTGAAAAAATAGGAGGGAAGGTTGATGGAATAATCCAATGGAATGGTAGGTAGATTCAGTTCGGTGACAAAAAAAGAAGCCTTCCAAGAAGTTAAAAAAAGTAAAAGAAATAGGGTCGTTACTACAATACTTTTTTGCATCAATGGAGTTATTTTAGTACATAAGAGGAAAACGGTTTTTTTGTACTTGTTGGGAGGATGGAAAATTTAATATTTTATTTTATAAAATGTACCCTCCTTCCATTTTGTAGGATTTTTTTTGATGTTACTTTCCTTTCCCTTCTTTTTTTATTTTATCCCGTCCTCAAGGGTGACAAAAAAAAGGAATAGAAAGTCAACTGGAATTGGAAAGAGTTTATATCGACTAGCCTCTAGAAAATTAGCCAAAAGTTGGGTTAAAATTTTTCTCATTGCTGACTCTATTTAGGGTTGAGGTAAAGAAGCAATGAGAAAAATTTGATCGAGAATAATTATTAAAAATGTGCACGAATAGATACTAAAAAATTTTTTATCATTTCATTTTTGGAAACTTGAAAAATTCCTATATAAAAGGTTAAGGTCTATTCTTTGTAATGTACGAATGTTTAGTTTGATTGACATCAAAATGAAAATATAACTTTGCCTTTTACTCCAAATGGTGCCCCAGGCGTAAAGTGGATTTCTTCGACCGGCTCTGACTCGTTTTGTAATCTTGATTCTGTAGCAAATTGTGTTTCATTCCATTTCGCATTTAGAAGGTTGTTGACTTCAATGCCAAATGTAAATTTCTTCAACATAAGATTGATATTTCCATCTACGATGGTATAACCTGACGCTATAATGCTGTTGTCATTATTGGCTGATCTGTCTGCCAAATGTCGATATTTTAAGGAACCAGATATCCATTTTTTGAAGTTATATTGAAGTCCTCCCGTACTGGTCAATCCAGGTGCCAAAGCAATCAAATCCTGACCTTTTTCATCGGCGATACTTCGCCCTTTAGCTATGTTGACATCCACGAACATAAACAAAGCCGCATTGGGTTGGTATCTAGCACCTATATCGATGCCCGTTCTTCGAGTTTGACCACTTAATTCGACAATGGCAGCATCTCCCACGTAAACAAATTCTTGATCTAAAAATAAATACCAAAGGGTACCTGTTACAAACAAATTTTTGGAAATTTTTTGAACAATACCTAGGTCAGCACCGTAAGCAGCAGGTAGTATTTGTCTTGCTTCATCATTGATGACTACTCTGGTATCATTGGAATGGAATCCCTTACCTAATTTTAAGAACAATTGTGTCTTTTGATTCGGTGTATATTGTACATTAAGTTTTGGATTAAAACTAAAAGCCCTGTCTTGTTTATAATCATATTTTTCTGACAAAATGTTTTCATAAGACATGTTGAATAAATCAAGTCGGCTTTCTATATTCAACATAAAATTGCCTTTGTCCCAATGAATATCTCCATATGTATATATATTGGTTTCGTCAATATTTCCCAAGGCCAAATTTTGTAAAGTAATTTTTCGATTTGCTGTATTGGACAATTCTATGTCATTGGCATCATCATATCTAAATCCTGCCCCAACTCGATAGGTCAAATCTCCTACAATTGTAGGCTGGATATAATTCCATTCTGTATTCAGACCGTAGATGCTTCTTGCATCTTTTTGTTTGATTTGGTCGCCATTCATTGGATCATTTAGGAAAAATGTAAAATTGGAAAAGAGTTCAAAATCGTAAGTACTAACAAAAGCATAGGTTTTAATAAATTGACTTGAGCTTATATATTTGTTATATTTGAAGTAGATGTTACTTCTCGAAGTTTGACCTCCCTCCGTATCATCGATGGCACCAAATCTCGAAATACTACCGTCCACAACCGATCGATTGGGTATTTGCCCTGAAGCATTCCATCGACTGGAAAAATGAGATGCCCATACACTAAAATGATCGTTATTGTCCAACGTTTTGGAATACTTGCCAAACATATTTCTCCGTATAAATCCTTGCGAACTTTCAAAAGGACCGTCAGATTGAAGGTACTCAGATGCAAGATAAGCAGACTGGTTTGGGGTATCTAGAAGTTTGAATACATTGGCTATTCTGAGCGTATTAAAGCTGCCATAATCTAAAGAAAATAATGAATTTTTGACGTTGTCCAACGTATTGATTTGTACAAATCCTGCTGTCGCAAAATTGCCTTTATCGATAGCATAAGGTCCTTTTCCATATTCCAAAGAAGAAATGATTTCAGGAAGGATAAAATGCATATCGGCATATCCTTGCCCGTGTCCGTGAGAAACAACATTGATTGGCAAGCCGTCGATAGAAATGTTGACGTCTGTCCCGTGGTCTATGTCAAAACCTCGCATAAATATTTGCTCTGCTTTTCCACCTCCCGCATGTTGTCCAATAAAAAGCCCTGGTACCAAACGCAATAATTCCTGGCTGTTTTGTACAGGATTCATTTTGTAATCAAACGCACTCAATGTTTTTAAAGTATTGGTATTGGGAGTAATCGTCACTTGGTTGAGGAGAAAAGCCTTTTCTTTCATAACACATTTCAATCCATTGTTAATATGGTTTTCAGTCAGGATTATAGTTTTTTCTTCGAATAAAAAATGTTGGAACACAAGGCTGTCATTTACCTTAATATCTTTGATTTGAAAAGAACCAGAAGGATCAGAATGAACATGCGTTTCGGACCCATTCACGGACATGAGGGCAAATTCTACTGGAAGTCCTTCGTTGGACAAAACAATTCCCTCGACCAACTGTGCTTGTAAATTCCAAGTAATGATCAACAATAAGAGTGTGTACAATGGTTTCATAAACTACGTTTAATGGTATGTACGAGTCTGTTTTGTTTTTTGGATGTTGAATTGTTCGTTTTTATAAAAGATTATTTCTCATCATTTCTTATTTTAAGTATTACAATAAAAAGAGCTGTACGAATATTCGTACAGCTCCAAATAACCCTGATATCAAACCCAATTTGTCTATACCACTGGGTCTAAAAATCATTAAAATGGAAAAACGTGTCGTATATCAGTATCTTTTCAAGCGATGCCTTGATATACACTTGAAAAAATCTACTTTTTAATGACTTTTAACGATTTATTTACTTCGGCAGAAAAAATCTGCATAATATAAACACCTGAGTTTAAAGAAGACAAATCAATGCTTGTTCTTCTATTCATCAGTTTTTGTGCTCGAATGACTTGACCATTCACATTTTGAATACTCAATTTCATATCCTTCATATTTGTCTGATCGCCAATAATAATGTCGACAAAATCTGTCGTAGGATTTGGAAAGGCATCCAAGGTAAACAAATCCTGACTTGCTTCATTAACACCATTTACAAATGGACAATTTACAGTTTTCGCAATTTGGCCTCTAACTTCACCCATGGCATTTTTTGTTGTATGCACATTGACATAAGCGTTTCCTGATTGTATCAATCTTGCTAGTGATACGTCAAATTCATCCGTAAGGTAGAAAAATGAACCGTTCATTGACCATCTGTCACTAAAGTCATAAGTTACTGGTCCAGCTGTTCCTACTGCTCCGTCATGGATATGGGCTCCTTGGAATTCAGAACTCAATTCATTGGTAACCACCATCATGTGTGCTTCATCCAAATTTCTGTTGAAGGCAAACATTCCTGAACCACTTGCATTTTTTGCATCGATTACTGGTGTAACCTCAGCTTTTTGACAAAGATCATACACATAACCATCTCTGGCAACTCGGTAAATTTGGCCTCTTACTTCACCACTTGGGAAAGCATCAGTATGTACATTAAAATATATTCTACCTGCAAGAAAATCAGCTAAAAATTCCCTAGAAATTTCTAAATCAGAATTAGAAATCATGTTGCCATTAATATCATTTCCCAAATCAATTTGGACTCCACCAGACATGCCAAGGACTCCTTTATGAAGATGGGTAGCCGTAATTGGTCCACTCGCATTGTCTATCAAAACAGCATAACTCATTTGTTCTAAGTTGGTTTGAATACTTCCAATTGCCAATCCAATGGTTTTATTTGAAACACTTGGGGCTTCTTGATTTCCTGTCAACCAACTATCAAAAAATAGTCCATTGGTTGCATTAATTTGACCTCTGATTTCACCACTCGGATAAGCCTCCGTATGAATGTTTATATAGAGCGATCCATTTCTTAATTCGCTGATATAACTTCCTGCTGCAAATTTTGCGATTACAGTATTACCTACTAAGTACGTACCTAAATTTTCTACTACTGGACCATTGTTTCCAACCGAACCGTTGTGCAAGTGAATACCAGTAATAGGACCTGTTAGATTGGAAGCTAGAATACTGATCTCCATAACATTTGTATGGGCAGTGTAAATAATACTTCCCAAACCTTTTCCTGTAGTATTAACCGATGGGTTTTCTTGTGAACCATCCAATGAGGCCATAAAAGTTTCAGCAGATTCCAATGCTAACTGACCTCTGATTTCACCCGCAGGATTTTGTGATGTATGTACATTCAAATAGTAAGAACCATCTAGAAATGCAGCTACATCTGCTGGTGTAATATCTAAGGTTGTGGTCAATCTACCTGCATCGTAAAATGAAGTCAGATTATACAAAACACCACCATTCGTACCAGCTTTACCAGTGTGAATATGTACACCCATAAAAGGCGATGATAAATTTGATACGGTCATATTTAAAGTGGCCTGCGTGTATTCTTCGTTAAATGTAATCGTTGCAACTCCTATCGCATTGGTGGTTACTGCTGGAACTTCATTTCCTCCTGTTAATCTTGAAGAGATCAAAATATCTTCGCTAAATTTAGGGTCTAAAACATTAATCTCAGGCAAAGCCACTTCATCAGATTTTCTATGATTAGAAAGATATAAAGCCGATGCTCCAGAGAATACTTGTTCGTAACTCGGAGCTTGGTCTCCACTTTGTGTAGGAAGACTATATCCAAGTACGGCACCTCCGTTATTTGCTCTTTCAGCTATATATATATTCTGTGAAGTGCGATCAAAAGCGATATCAACTGGATTACCTAATTTACTGTTTGGGCCTTCAATTCTAATTTGTTCTGCCAAAGAAATCATATTATCGTTCACTTTGGCGTGATAATTTTTGATGATAATATAAGCACCATCTGTAGGAGAGGAAGCCGCACCAACATCGGTCAATATCATCATGTCAGCTTGTCTGTCATATGTAATACCGTGTGTTCGAACTAAGTTTTCTACAGTTACCACTTGGTTAGGTGTAATCATTCCCGATGATAAATCAAAGAAGTTTCGATATTCTGCCACCTTGTTGGAAAGGTCTTCTAACACGTACAAAGTGTTATTGTCTATATGAATTCCCCAAAGTGGAAAACCAAGTAAAAATTCCTTTTCCAAGACTATAAAAGTAGGAGATATACGGCAAACGATTAATTTGTCAACATTACCATTTGAAACGTCAGCATCTTGAACAATGACCATACGATTTCCTTGAACGGCTATTTCACGACCATTTGTAAAGGTAAAACTTGAAGATGCGGTAAGAATTGGAGAGATTTTTTTCGCTAAATTCTCTTTTACTTTACTGTACGCATTGATGGTGTTTTTACTTCTATTTAATTGGTAAAGCACATCATTTTTTTCGTCGTAATGAATACCATCTGCGTCTTTATTGATGATGGCAAAAGCACTGTAATCTACCTTATTTTGGTCATCAAAATTAAATACACCGATACTGTCCTTAGTATTTGAAGAAACAAATACACTGTAATCTGGATTTACTACATCATTGTTGTCGATAACTTCACCACTGCAATTCCCAGTTCCGTCATGAGGCAGCGCTAAATAAGGGAATGAAGCACTGAAGGCAACGTCATTTTTTTCAACACCTGTTGTGTAGGTCAATACATTTAATAATTGTTGTGTTACGGGATTTGGAGATGTATTCGGATCGTAGTCGTCATACCATAAACCAACGGCTGCCAAAACAACACCGGCTACCGCTTGGAGTTCGATTCTCGTAACATCATCTTCTAATCTTCGACCATTGGGAAATCCATCCATGTTTGGAATAAATTCTAGGTCGGTCGTTGTATTAAAAGGAGCAACTGTTAAGCCAATGGCTGCTGCTTGAATTAATCCAAGTGTACTAAAGTTAGGATCATTTCTTGGTGTTGGTGGAACGGCCATATTTAACCTCAACATATCACCACCATTCGGTAAAAAATTATTGACAAATGGTTTTCCTGCAGCCAATGGATTGCCATTTTTTCCTGTAGCCAATTGGTAAGGAATCACATTAGGAACTCCTGTATGGAAAGCAGGCCATAAATCGACGGATCTAGGTTTACCAGGACCAGGCAGTAATAAGGTTCCAAAAACAGCATCATCAAGAGCAGTTCCAGCCAAAGCTGGATTTCCTTTCAGTCCGTAAAGACCATCAGCACCATTCGAAAAGTCAAAAGCACCCAGAGATTTGGTTTGAATTCTCAAAGGAGAAAAAGCAGGAACAGCTCCTCCAAATAAATCATCATCCATGTAAAGCGCAAGCTCAGGATTGAAGAAATAATTATCTAAAGTTGTTTCATTGATTTCATCATATGGCGTGATTCTATTCCAATAATCTTTGTCGCCAATAGCTATCACAGCTTCATTGGTCAAAGGCATACCAAGTCTCGACACTTGTACCCAATCACCTGAATAGGAAGGAAGATTATCTTTGCTAAGAGTAGTAATTGCAGGTCTACTGGAAGAAGCCCATACACCAATCACGTAATCAGGATCCAAGATATTGACAGGCGTTGATGCAGCACTTGTTTTACGCAACGTAGAAATAGGCACTTGGATAGCCAGAGCGCTTACATTGTAGCAAGTCAAACCATCTACAGCTCGACCGCCTTGTCTAGGAGCATCTCCTAGGTCAAAAATTCCACCGAGGTCTACAAAGAATGGATCATCTGTGGGACCTGCGAAAACTTTTTCACCAGTTGAAGCAGTAGTGATGGCATTTTGAAACAGTGAATTATACGAAACGTTAAGACCAATATTGCTTAAAATAGATCTTGGGCCTACATTAGCTGGAGGGACAACTCCATTGGTTATGATACTCTGAAAAGTAGCACCTTTGTCAATACTTCTTTCTAGCGTATACGTCGTTTTTTGGTTTTGTTTGCCTAACCTAATATTAAAAAAGGTGGTAGGGTCTTCATTGATGACTTTAAACGTAAACCTATAAATGATTTCGTCACCATGGAAAGAAGCATCATTGTCGACATGTATTTCATATCTGATATCTTCACCGAAGGAATAATAATTGGGTCCTCCTTGTGGAAGTTGCAGAGGAACATATGTGGCAATCAAAGTAATCATGTCGGGATTGTCTGGGCTTCTAAAAGCGTAGACATCGACATTGTCTGCCAAAGGGTCACTTGAAATCAAGGGCGCTTCCCTGTGACTAGAAGCTTTAGCCATCTGACTCATGTACGCTACCAGTACAATGAGGATGACAAATTGGAATATTTTTTTAAATGTTTTCATTGTAAATATTTTTATTGAATGCTATGAAAATTGATAGTTACCTAACTTCAGTTCCTCTCCATGGCATAGCCATGTAAGGGAATGAAGATCTGAAAGGAAGGTCATTTTTTTCGACACCAGTCGAATAGGTCAATACGTTGAGCAATTGCTGTGTGACAGGACTAGGAGATGTATTTGGATCGTAGTCGTCATACCATAATCCTACAGCAGCGAGTACTACACCAGCGACAGCTTGGAGTTCAATTCTCGTTACATCATCTTCTAATCTTCGACCGTTTGGAAAACCGTCCATGTTTGGAATAAATTCTAAGACAGATGATTGGTTATAAGGGGCGACGGTAAGACCAATAGCAGCAGCTTGAACTAATCCTAAGCTGCTGAAATTTGGATCATTTCGTGGGGTAGGGGGAACCGCCATATTTAACCTCAACATATCGCCGCCATTCGGTAAAAAATTGTTGACAAATGGTTTTCCAGCTGCAAGAGGGTTGCCTCCTTTTCCTGTAGCCAATTGGTAAGGAATTACATTAGGAACACCTGTATGGAAGGCTGGCCATAAATCTACTGACCTAGGCATTCCTGGGCCAGGAAGTAGTAGAGAGCCAAAAACGGCGTCGTCAAGGGCAGTTCCTGCAAGGGCTGGATTTCCTTTAAGACCATATAAACCGTCTGCACCATTCGAAAAGTCAAAGCCTCCAAGGGAGTTTGTTTGAATTCTCAAAGGAGCAAAAGCAGGAACAGCTCCTCCAAATAAGTCATCATCCATGTAAAGGGCAAGTTCTGGATTGAAAAAATACTTGTCTAATGTGGTTTCAGAAATTTCATCGTACGGTGTGATTCTATTCCAATAATCCTTATCGCCAATAGGTATAACTGCTTCATTGGTCAATGGCATTCCTAATCTGGATACTTGAATCCAATCACCAGTGTAAGCAGGTGTATTGCCCGTGCTAAGTGTTTTAATCGCTGGTCTACTTGCTGATGCCCAAACACCAATCACATAGTCAAGGTCTAAAATATTTTCTGGCGTACTTGCAGCTCCAGCTTTAAGTAGGGTGGTAATAGGTACTTGAATAGCGATGGAATGTACATTGTATTTGGCTAAACCATCTCTGCTTTTGCCATCTTGTCTTGGAGCATTTCCTAAATCAAAGATAGCGCCTAAGTCTACAAAAAAAGGATCATCCACGGGACCAGCAAAAACTTTTTCACCCGTAGAAGTAGTGGCGATAGCTCCCATAAAAAGGCTTTCGTAAGAGGCATTCATTCCTGCACCTGACTCAATGGATCTAGGTCCAATATTTGGTGGAGGCACGATTCCATTGTCTAGAACAGTTTGAAATGTCAAACCACCATCTAGAGATCTTTCCATTTTATACACCGTTTTTTGGTTTTGTTTTCCCAATCTGATGTTAAAAAATGTGGTAGGATCCTCGTTGGTTTTGGAGAATGTAAATCGGTATACGATTTCATCGCCCGGCTTAGTAGCATCGTTGTCGATATGGATTTCGTACCGAATGTTTTCTCCAAAAGAATAGTAATTTGGTCCACCAAAAGGCAATTCAGCTGGAATGTAATTAGCAATGATCGTTATGGTATTTGGATCATCTGGACTTCTAAAATCATATAAGTCCGTATTGTCTGCCAATGGATCGTTAGAGATCAAAGGAGCTTCCCTATGACTGGAAGCAAAGGAAACATTGAAAAATATCAATGAAAAAAAAGCTACAGCCAACCATAATAATGGTGTTTTTGGTGGCTTCATGTGTGTTTGTGTGATCATGATAAAAAAGTATAAAATGGTTATCCTCAGATGATGTCCAAAAAATGAAATCAACAAGGTCGCTCAACATGAGCAGTGGATAAAATGTATTGATGTGTTACATTGGCCTATTTGGCCAGGAGAATACATAAGTAAAACATGCTGACCTTCGACAGAATGAGGTTAAATATGCGCTATTAAGTCGATGATTTCTGGATGTTTGGATTGAGTCGATTGAGCAATTTTTGTATGCTCTTTAGTTTTTTCTACATCATTTTTAGCCATGTATATCTTGGCCATAATGCGGTTAACGTCAATATTTTTAGGCCTTTTATTGTATTCAGCTAGGGCATACTTTAAAGCCATGTCAGGGTCATTTTGCAGATTGAGATAAACATTGGCATATTCCAAATTCATATTGTGTCCTGAATCTTGATCGTCTTGTAGCATGGCGAATATTTCTTTAATTGTCTCGTCTGCTTGATTTTTTCTATTTGTTTTTTGGTAAATTTCAGCCAGCGTAATATAAAATCCAACTTCAGGAATGATGTCGATGGCTTCGTTTACTTTGGCTTCCGCCAATGTAAAATTGTTTTCGTCCAAGGCAATTTCGCTTAAACCGCCAACGGCAAAGGGGTAGTGAGGACGCATGGCTAAAATCTCTTCGAAAGTGGCTTTTGCTTTTTGATTGTCTCCATACATTTTATACATTTCTGCCAGTGTATTCATTGCCCAAGCGGTATCTTCTTGTCCTGGTATACCTGCTTTTACGGCCATTTTCATCGCTTCAATGGCTTCTGAAACTTGGCCATGTATTTCTCTTAAGTATGAAATTCTTGCGTATGATCTCAAATCTGGTTTTAAGGCAATCATCATATCTGCGTATTCAATGGCTTCTGAGTATTTTCCTAATTCCACATGCGCATCGACCATCACACCATAAATTTGAGGATTTCTTTGATTGAGTTGGATAGCTTTTTGACCCGTTTCTAGGGCTGCTTCAAATTCATGTAACGAAAGTTGAACGCCTGCCTGAGTTACCAATGCTAAAAACTTCATGTCATTATTGGCCGAATCTTGTAGTACATATTGGGTCATCTTCAGTGCTGCTGGATAGTAGTGGCCATGTTCCCCAGTTACCCTAGCTTCCCTTATAAATAATTGGGATAGACGGATAGCTGCTTCGTAGTCTTTTTGGTTTTTCTGAAGATCCATTTTTTGTTTTTGGTAAGAGGATTGTACATCGTCCCACTCTTTACCATTTTGAATCTTTGCATTTCTATTCAATAGTTCGGGAATTTTAAAAGCCTGTACCATTTGTTTGGTGCCAGTGAGATTGTTGTCACAACTAAAGAATAGAAAAGTGTAAAGCATCAAAAACATACATAAGGGTCTAATAAGTATTGATTTCATTGGTGAAAATTTTAGCGTTATTAAAAAATTAATAAAATTGGGTTTAACTCCTCTACTTACGTGAACATAAGGTAAGTTGGATTTATTAACAGATGTTTTTTTTTAAATAAAGAATAAATGGTTTATTTGAATGCTTTGATATTTAGTGGGTTAGGTGGTTTTCTTTTTTTTGTAGAATGGCGAAGTGGGAGGTAGAATAATAGGAATATTCACGAGGTGAACTTATTTTTTTGTGTTCTAAAAATCCAAAAAGGAAACATCAATCGTATATCAATCGTCATCAATAATATTGTTTTATTTTACACATATCAGGTTTTTAAAAATTAGTACCTTTACGACATTGTTTAATTTTTGAAAAATCATTTACAATCATAGAAGCTCAATCCATTATTGCTGGAATCAAAGCTAAGGATCAAACATCCTTCAAACAATTGTATGTCATGTACAATGAGTCTTTGTTTGGTATGATCACTAAGATTGTGAAAAGACAAGAGGA
This sequence comes from Saprospiraceae bacterium, assembly GCA_049290115.1. Taxonomy (GTDB): domain Bacteria; phylum Bacteroidota; class Bacteroidia; order Chitinophagales; family Saprospiraceae; genus OLB9. Next base: position 19,523 of record JBATMZ010000137.1, read on the forward strand.
AGCGGAAGAGGTTCTTCAAAACACTTTTTTAAAAATCTGGGAGAATATCGAAAAATATGACGAGCGCAAAGCGACGATATTTACTTGGATGGCTCAGATAGCGAGAAATACAGCCATTGATAAAGTTAGGCTAAAATCGTATCAAAATCAAAGTAAAATTAATGAAATAGATGACTATCATTCGGAATTTTCCGTGCCTAGTGAGGAGCAAAACATAGATCTCCAAAGGTTGACACAAAAATTACCGGATAAATATAAAATACTCTTGGACAAAATGTTTTTGGAAGGGTATACGCAACAAGAAATCTCGGATTTACTCGATATTCCATTAGGAACAGTAAAAACTAGGTTGAGAGATGCGATACAGATTTTAAGAGCGGAATTGAAAAACGAAAAACATTTAATTTATTTTTTATCCCTTATAGGTTAATACATTGAATACTAAAGAATACATATCATCAGGAATACTAGAACTTTACGTTTTAGGGCAGCTCTCTGAAGAGGAATGTATCCTCGTGGAGAAAATGTCGGAAAAACATATCGAAGTTAAACGAGAAATCCACGAAATATCCATAAGTCTCGAGAAGTACGGTAAACTTAATGCGGTAACACCTTCGCCAGACTTGTTTGATTCCATCGTACAACAATTGCCTGATGTAGCGACCGATGCTAATCCAGGCCAAAATAATGCCTCACCTAGTTCGTCGACCAATTGGCAATGGCTTACCTTTTTGTTTGCAGGTATTTCTTTGGTAAGTGTGGTTATGTACCTGTGGAATATCAATATGATGGAATCGGAATATAAGTCAATGAAAAAAAATCTTATGATTTGTGATTCCATTCATCAAGCATCATCGCTTCAGTATGCCTTGATAGATTCGATTCAGGATCCGAATAATAAAATTATCCCTCTTGCTTCTACTGAAGGGTTTAGTGGTACGAATGTTTATCTCCACTACAATGAAGTGAAACAAAAAAACTACCTACAAATTTATCAACTTCCAAGAATAGATGGGGACCATGACTTTCAGTTATGGTCATTAAAACCTGGACAAGATCCGATTCCTTTGGATGTGTTTAATAGTGGTCATTTTATTATACCGATATCTTTTGAAGAGGGGACTCCTACTTATGCTATCACCATCGAACCAAAGGGAGGAAGTAAGGTGCCTACTTTAGACAAGTTGATTGGGACACTGACGATTTAAAAAAAAAATTAAATCAAAATCGTCCATCTGTGGGATAAAAAATTATTCGATCATGCTGGAAAAATAATATTTTTATTGGTTTACTTGAAAAGGCATGTTTTATTTAAATTTACCAATCGAGACCCGTCTAAAATATATTTTGAAGCAGTTTTGGTGCCTCCTTAAATTTGCAGAATTTGCAACCTAACTTTTGATGGTATTTTTGGGAGTTAAAAATCTATTATTTTTAATCTTGCAGATACCAAGCTTCAAAATTATTATTTTCATATATAGAGTGAATTGATCAAGGTTTTCCTTAGTTCGAGATGAAATGTATGTTTTATTATAAAGGTATTCAATAGGTATTAAAGCTTTATTTCTACAATCGTCTGAAAGAGAAACTTTCATCAATTCATTTGTGGCTTTCATGATTATTAATTAGATACCTGAGGTTATAAGAACTTTGGCATTATACAAGTATTCTGTCCAAGCAAACTTTTCATCGACTTTCAAATTCTTCTCTTAGTACTTTGTGGAATTTTATTAAATCTTAAACTGCTCAAACGAAAAATTTCAGTATCAGTAACACAATGAATAGGTATTGTAGCTTTGCATAAGAATAGGACAATTTAAAAATTAGCAATGAAAAAGCATACCTCGTTTTTTACCAAACTCACCTGTTAAGTATTTGATAGGTGTTTAAAATATGTGGTATATTTGTTACAGTTTGTGTTTATTTCCGAACTCTTTATTATTTAATTATCCAAAAAAAAACATTAAAAGTATGCCTTATATTCGATGTATGACTTTCAAGCTATGTTTTTGCATGACTTTCCTTGGATTACTGGTTTTTGTCGGTTGTCAACAGAGACAGATAAGTGACGACGCTAGTTCTACATTATCTTCCTATTTTACATATTCTGATTCAGTCCAAGCGGGTGGCGTCAAAATGATTCCTATAAAAACCGAAGTCGGCACATTTAACGTTTGGACCAAACGATATGGGAATAACTCAAGGATTAAAATTTTACTTCTACATGGTGGGCCCGCTTTGACCCACGAATATATGGAGTGTTTCCAGACGTTTTTTCTAAAAGAAGGATTCGAATTTTACGAATACGACCAACTGGGTTCTTACTACAGCGACCAGCCACAAGAAAGTTCGCTGTGGACGGTCGAACGCTTTGTGGATGAAGTCGAACAAGTGAGAAACGCTATTGGTGCGGACTCTTCCAATTTTTTCTTGGTGGGCAATTCATGGGGCGGAATTTTAGCAATGGAATACGCCTTAGCTTTTCAAAAAAACCTCAAAGGAATGGTGATTTCTAATATGATGGCCAGTGCACCTGACTATGGTAAATATGCTGATGAAGTTTTGGCCAAACAATTGGATCCCGATGTTTTGTCCGAAATCAGAGCTATTGAAGCAAAAACAGACTTTTCCAACCCTCGATATATGGAATTATTGATACCACATTTTTATAACCAACATGTCTGCCGACTCAAAGTATGGCCTGATGGATTTAACCGTGCACTCAAACATGCCAATGGCGTTGTGTATACCTTGATGCAAGGTCCTAGTGAATTTGGCATTGGAGGAAGGTTAAAAAATTGGGATATTACTAATAGACTTCCAGAAATTGGTGTCCCAACCTTGATGATCGGTGCCAAGCACGATACGATGGATCCTAATGCGATGGAAGAACAAAGCAAAAAAGTGCAAAAGGGGAGATACCTATATTGTCCCAATGGAAGCCACCTGGCTATGTGGGACGACCAACAAGTGTTTATGGATGGCGTCATTCGATTTATCAAGGATGTAGATAATGGCGAGTTTTAAGGACTTTCATTTTTTAATCAAATCTAAAGAAGAAATTAAAAAATCACTACTTTAAATTTTGGATTTACCTTCACAAATAGCCATGTAAGTTTTATCTATTTTAAATGAAATGGACAGCTTTTTCTGATATTTGCTTTCAAGTGAATTCTTCAAAAATGGCGCACCTAGCTCTTAATGGATAAGTTTTTATTTTATTTTACTTGAATGGGTTTCCTTTTATTAAATCGGGAATTTTACTTAATTTTTTTATTTGTTTTTAAGTAAATGAAGAAATGAGAAATTTAATTTTACATATTTTTGAGAGTATATTGTTTGTTTTTTATGTAATTATACCATAGATAGACCATTTATCATAGTATAATAACCACTTATATTGATTTTGGGTTCAGATATTATATTTGGACAATTTAATTGGAGACTGTAAAATATTTTGTGTAAACGAGAGAAAAAAGAATCAGACTTCATTTAAATAATTGTCAAATATAATTAAAATTTCATTGTGAATAGTACTCCAATTATCAATTGGCCTGGTCCATTTA
>JBATMZ010000138.1:0-5446 GCA_049290115.1 Saprospiraceae bacterium
AACGTGGAGTATGGACTTCATGAGTGACGCACATGTTGACGGCAGAAAATTTAGAATACTCAACGTGATAGATGATTACAATCGGGAATGTTTAGTGAGCGAGGGAAGCATAAGTTTCCCAGCGAAAAGAGTCATCAATCAACTGGAACAATTGAAGTAAGAAATAGGGCTTCCTACTTACATTCGCACGTACAATGGACCTGAGTTCACGTCCAATGATTACAAGGAATGGTGTACACATAAATGTTTCCTAAATTTGCTTATTTATGGAATTAATTGTGACTTTCAAAATCCAAAATTAACCAAATTTCAGGTTAATTCAAAACTTCATCTTTTGTATCCTCACCGCATTTAGAATAGCCAAAAGCGCCACTCCCACATCTGCAAAAACGGCTTCCCACATAGTGGCTAACCCTCCTGCGCCCAGTATTAGTACAACAGCTTTCACACAAAAGGCCAATGAAATATTTTGCCAAACTATCTTTTTGGTTTGTTTGCCAATGTTTATGGCCATAGGTATTTTGCTTGGTTTATCGTCCTGAATGACCACGTCTGCTGTTTCTATTGTGGCATCGCTCCCTAAACCTCCCATGGCAATACCCACGTCGCTCAAAGCCACTACCGGTGCGTCATTCACACCATCGCCAACAAATGCAACTGTTTCATTTCTGGCTTTGATTTCTTTTAACTTGTTTACTTTGTCCTCAGGCAATAAATCCCCCAAAGCATGGGTAATACCTAACTTGTCAGCAACAAATTTTACAACAGAACTCACATCACCACTTAACATGGTAATTTTTACATTCAATGCTTTAAGTTTATCAACAGTAATTTGAGCATCTTCTTTGATAGAATCTGCAATAGTAAGATAGCCTACAAATTGTTTATCGTACGCAATGGCTATTAACGTGTAAGCTATGGAGCTTGTGTCCAGATCAAAAGGTATAGTAAATTTTTCCAACAGTTTCAAATTGCCGATCAATATTTCTTTGTTATGGACGGTTGCTCTTAATCCGTGACCAGATATTTCTTCAAGATTTTCCACAATAATATGACTATCTATCTTGCCCATAAAGCTGTGAATGGCTGTAGCTACTGGGTGCGTACTTTGACCTTCAACTGCATTGACCATTTGCAGGATTTTGTCTTTGTCAAATTCGGAATTAAATACTACTTCCTGTACTTCAAAAACGCCTTCGGTCATCGTACCTGTTTTATCCATCACTACATGTTGAATATTGGCCATGATGTCCAGAAAGTTACTTCCTTTGAAAAGAATACCATTTTTGGAAGCTGCACCAATACCGCCAAAATAACCCAAAGGAATACTTATAACCAAAGCACAAGGACAAGAAATAACCAGGAAAACCAATGCTCTGTATAACCATTGGCTGAATACATAATTTTCAACAAAAAAATATGGAAGTGTGGTAATCAGCAAGGCTAAAAGTACCACAATAGGTGTGTAAATTTTTGCAAATTTTCTGATGAATAATTCTGTCGGTGCTTTTTGAGCAGTAGCGTTTTGCACCATCTCTAAAATTTTGCTCAACTTGCTATCGGTATATGGTGTGGTAACTTTTACCTGAGCCACAGTATGTAAATTGATCATTCCCGCCAAAACCATTTCCCCTTTTGTTTTTGTGTCGGGTTTACTTTCTCCTGTGAGTGCTGCCGTATTAAAGGAAGCTTTGTCGGAAAGCAACTCACCATCCAATCCCAGTTTTTCTCCTGGTTTGAGTTGAATTACATCGTCAATATTTGCGCTTTCTGCTTGTATCGTTCTCGTCTGGTTGTTTTCCAATATGGTAACTTCGTCGGGTCTTTGGTCCAGTAGAATTTTTATATTTGCTTTGGCTCTTTTTACTGCCATAGTCTGAAAGACTTCTCCAATACTATAAAATAGCATAACCGCTACACCTTCCGGAAATTCACCGATGGAAAAGGCCCCGATAGTGGCCATACTCATCAATAAAAACTCTGAAAATATTTCACCCTTCCTAATTGCCCCGATAGCTTCTTTGATAACCGGAAAACCAACAGGAATATAAGCCGCCACATACCAAAACAACCGCACCCAATCTGTAAACCAAACCTGTAGAAACCAGGTATCAAAGGCAATAGCAGTGAATAATAGAATAAATGAAATTACAGAGGGATAAAACATTTTATATGTACTGTCACGGCTACTAGAATGACTATGGCCGTCATCATCCGCATGTTGAACTGATTCAATCGTGGTGCAGCAACCAACTTCGTTATGTTCTTCTTATAATGCTTTATTTGCGACAGCATTTATTTTTTCTTCCTGGGTGCAGCAAAGTTGTTTGCCTTGAGCATCGTAAATATGAGTGTGTTTCAAAATTTTTGTTTTAATAATTTTAGTCAATGAATAATATTAGATAATAACCCATTTTGATGAATTACTCTATTTTTTTTCGGTCCGGGGGGAGTTGTTTTATCTGTTATAGAACAACAGGATCGTTGCAATGCCATCCTGTTGTTCTATTTATTCCTAACTTATTGTTTGGCACATAAATTACTTCCTCATTAATGTTTATCTTCATCCTTATGATCGTGACCATCTCCTTCTTTATGATCATGACCATCTTCTTTTTTATGATCATGACCATCTCCTTCATGGTGCTCATGACCATCGTGACTTGTATGTGCTTTTTGGATCAGATCCATTTTACATTCAGGACATTTGCCCATTTCATGGTAGACTTTACCTTTTTCGCAATCCATCGGGCAAACGTAATCAATGTGCGCTATTTCCTGGTTTGAATCATTGGGTTGTTGTAAAGAATTGTCGACAGAAGTTGACTTATTTTGTTCGCATGATACAATGACCAAACTCATAAACATTAAAAAAAATAAAAATTTAAATGATTTCATATTAAAAAAATTAAAAGTGAATGAATAATACTATCTACTAAATTTTAATGGGCGTGACCTCCACCTCCTGATTCTTTGGTAAGGTGAGATTGAAGATAAAAAGCACCATTAGTGACAATTTTATCTCCTTTTTGTATAGGTTGTAATAAATTTACCTGAACATTTCCTAATTGGGAAATACCTGTTTTAACTTCAATTCTGGCAAAGGTGATTTCGTCTGCTTCATGTTTCCCTTCCATATTTTCTTTTTTCATTATAAAAATGAATTCTCTGCCTTCGGCTTTTATAACGGCATCAGCAGGTAAAGTACTCACATTATCAGTGCCAACTTCAACCAAGGCATTAACATACATGCCTGGTATCAGGTTATGATTTTTATCCAGGATATCTGTGTGAACGGCTACTGATTTGGTATCATTTTCAAAGTTTTTGCCAACGTTCTTAATCTTTCCTTTGATTTCTTTATTATTTTGGTTGGTAAGAATAAATCGTACATTCTGACCAACTTTGACTTTATACAAATCCTTCTCATATATCATCAGATCAACATGCATTTTGGAATTATCAAGAATGGTAAACATAGGATTTCCTGTTTCAGCGTTACTACCTATTTTTACATAAACTTCTGAAATATATCCTGAGATCGGTGCATTTACTGACAATACAGGTGATTTTGTTGTGCCACCCAAGACCAGCATCTGATCAATGATATTTATCTGCTCTTTCAGGTTGGCAATCTTTTTGGTTTCCAGTTCCAATTCTGAGCTTACCTTCTGAAAAGTTTTTTTTGCATTTATATTCTCGTCTGCCAATTCTTTTTGTCGGATGAATTCCACATCCAGAAACTGTTTATTGGCTTGTGCTGATTGGAGTGATTCATTTAATTTTGATTTTTCAAGCCTTATCTTATTGTATTCAAGACTTTGAATGGTAGCAAGAGATTGCCCTTGTTTCACATATTGTCCTTCTATTACTTTGATGTTTTTTACTATTCCTCCCATCACTGCTGTAACATCGGCCTGATTTTGCGGAGGCAATTTTGTATAACCGGTTGCATTGATGATATCACTAAGATTTTTCATTTCAAACCATCCAGTGTCAATGCCTGCATTTTTGTACTGTGCAAGGTTTAAGTGTACTGTTTTGTTTTGTTCTTCGGAGTCATTGTGTTCACCTTCGCCATGATCGTGCCCGCTATGGTCACCCTCTGCTTCATGATTGTGACCATCACCCTCTTCGTGTTCCACTTCTGCATTTGCATCAGATTTTGTTTTGCAGGACGGTGCACTTAATATTAAGGCGGATATTGCAAATACTATTAAAAAAATATTTATATTAGATTTCATTTTATTATTATTTTAAGGTATTAAAATTTCTATTTATTAAATAAATATTGAAGGTTAATTACGATTTGATTATACTGATTTAATGAAGCATAATAATCCAGTTTTATATCTCTGGCCATTTGTATCCCTTGCATAAATTCGATGTAAGAAATGTCACCATTGGTATATGCGGTGTCGGCATTTCTGATAATGATTTCTGCATTTGGATTTGCGATCTTCTCAAAATATTCCAATTTGTTTTTCGCCAGATTCAATTGTTCCAGCAATTGACTATAACTGAAAAGCATATTCTGATTTATCATTTCCACATTTTTTTGCTGTAGCAACACATTGGTTTTTAATGCGCTGATTTTTGCCTTATTGCTGCCAAGAGAAAAGATGGGTATTGACACTCCTACCGTGGCACCTTGAAAACGGGGTGTTCCGTCATAAACAATAATCTGATTATTGATTTCCTGATTACCTGTCAATGATTGGATAAAATAGCCTACGCTAAATTCAGGTTTCATCTGAGCTTTTTCTACTGAGATTTGTATGCCAGCCAGTTTTAGGTCTTGAAGAGCCATCAAAGTTACGGGATTTTGATCCAAAGACGATACATCGGTTACATCAAAAAGATCTAATGCAACATAATCAACCAAATCAAACGTAAATTCTTGTTTTAATTGGAGCAAAATGTTGAGTTTCATTTTCTCAATATTAATTGATGTCAGATTTTGATTTATCTTTTGCTGAAATTCTTCTTTCCGTGTGATACTCATTATTTGTTCCAATTGACTGGCTTCACCTGTTTTATATTTTAAATTCACTGCTTTCACATGCCTTGTCAATAAGCTGTCCTGTTCCATCATGATTTGATTTAATTTTTCATGATACATGATATTATTCCAGGCTTGGCGAACCTGCATGATAATTTCCTGTTGTGCAAAACTCCTTTTTAGTTCGGCACTTTTGACATTTTCACTCAGCAACTTCTTTCTAGGCCCAATTGAGAAGGGATTAAATGACTGTGAAACATTATAATACTGATCAATATTTTTTGAATTAAACTGCCCTACATTAGCTCCAAAATCCGTCTTGGGCAGGTCAAACCTTGTACCCTTTAGTTGATTTTGGATATCTACATTGATATTACTTGCATGAACCTGTAAATTATTTTGAAGGGCAATATCTATCGCTTGCGGAAGATTCAATTTTTTTTG
>JBATMZ010000139.1:0-1589 GCA_049290115.1 Saprospiraceae bacterium
ATTTTCATGATCATTTTCTGATTTTACACCGCCACCCGGGAATTCAAGGCTAAATCTATCGTTTAAATACCTATATTGCTTCACTAATATAAGCTTCCCTTCACCGGTTACCGGAACTATAAACACCGAACCATGCGTAAAAGCGTAGTGATATTCACCCGGAGCGCCGTTTGGCAGAGTGTACTTATCAACTTTATAGCTCCACCAGTTATTTGTGAATTTAACTTCTGTGCTTAATTTGTTCCACCTTTTTAATTCCATATTTTTTAGCCTGTTACCAATTGGTTAAAATGAGCAGTGTAATGTAATTGAAAGTACCTTTATAATTTTGTAAATTTGCGAATAAACTATTCAAAGTAAATGGCAAAGTCTAAGTACGTATCTAACAAGAACGAAACTATACCCCTGTTCAAGAATCGTTTTCTGGAGTATTTTTCACACATCCATCCGATTACACCGGTTGTAGTTTACGTTCCCATACTGCTTATATGCGCATATTTTGGTTTTCAGAGAGTCCCCGTAATAACCGGAATACTTGCATATATCGGCGGTATCCTGTTGTGGACACTAATAGAATATATTATTCACCGCTGGGTTTTCCATTATGACCCAAAAACAGAAACAGGTAAGAAAGTACATTTTTTGGTTCACGGTATTCACCATGACTATCCCAGAGATGCAACCAGGCTTGTAATGCCGTTACTTGTAAGCGTTCCGCTTGCAACATTTTTCTTCTACCTGTTTATGGCGATATTCGGCAATTACTATCTCATAATTTTTTCGGGATTCGTTTTAGGTTATGTTAGCTATGATTCCATTCACTATGCAACGCATCATATAAACTTAAAAGGCAGGTTCGGCGGATTTTTAAGATCTTACCATCTGCGCCATCACTACGAAGATGACCATACAGCTTATGGTGTATCAACACCGCTGTGGGACTATATTTTCAGGACCATTCCAAGCTATATGCTTGACCTGAAAAAAGTACCTGATATTGAACTTGATAAAGACGACGATAAAAAAGCTACGGTATAAATAGCTTTTATAAGAGTTAAGATTTTAAAGCTGTCTCAAAAGAATTGTTATCGAAAAATTTTGTTCCAAAATTTTTCAAGATTCCTGCCTTCGCAGGAATGACAATATACTTTTGAGACAGTTTTTTTATGGAGTATTTTCGTTTGATTTGAGTTCGTTTATTTCTTTTGTAAGGAAATAGCTTAATACAATTCTGATAGCGACTATACCACCAAGCTCTATAAGTTCCTGAAGCTCAGGCTTAAGGATGGTTTCAATTATATCGGCGGCAATTAAGAATTCAATTCCGAGTAAAATATAATACCCAAAATTCATACGAATTTTGTTTAGCTCCCTGTACCTGAACTTACCCGTAAACCTGCTGAATTCATTTTTGAGGAACATAAAAAAAGCAATAATGCCGCCATATATCATAATAGAAAAACTTACCGCTTCGACCGCTTGCGCGATCATGTAGAAAAAATCTTCCATAAAAATATTAGCTCCCCATTACTGTTATTATAATTTTTCGCGCGCCGCCGTTATTTCTGTGTTCGCATAAATATATCCCC
>JBATMZ010000140.1:0-29376 GCA_049290115.1 Saprospiraceae bacterium
CCTTTGACCATCGTATATCGTCTTTAAAAGTTGATTTTAAAGAAGCACAGTCACCATAAAGATTAGCAAATTCTTTATCATAATTCTTTTTAAACATTCTGTATGCCACAGCATTTCCTTTTTTGAAATAGTAGGATTTGGCGTCTCCACCAACTACATTGATACCACCTACCCCAAATGACATCGTTTCAGCAGCGTAAGGATCGTAATAAACCTTTATTTTTTCGGCAAAACCTGGATTAAGAAGCTGCAATAAAAGATTCATTTTTTTCTTCTTAACCATTACTGCTGTAGTTTCAAAAAACACATATCCATCTTTAATATGTTGGGCATGTGCACTTTTGTCTTCGTTCCATCTCGTGGCATCTTCCATTTTTTCCATAAAATCACCAAATTTATCAAAACCACTTGGAACAAGGTACATGTGTTTGATTTCTTCTGGCTTTAATTTTCTTTTTTTCTTCACACCATCCATCTCAAGGGTTACTTCTTCAATTAATCCTTTTTTACGGTCAATATCATCAATAAATCCGACGAGTTCGGTTCCATCTTGAAGTGTAATATAAGATACTTTTTTCTTAGAAAACAAGTCAGCCGGTGTGAGAAATTCTTGAGCCATAAACACATGGCTTGTAAATAGAAAACATAAGATTAAGGTACTTTTCATAAAGAAATTTTAATTGGTTATTTAATTAATTTTAATGTGATAATTCAAAGAAAATAAATGATACAATAAAAATACTATGTTCATTTATTTTGATTTTTGTTCGATTAACTCTAAGGCTAGTTTTAATTCTTTATCTTTCCTTGCTAATCTTTCTTCAATCGTATAAGTTACAAATGTATCAGGTCTAAGCCCCCTTCCAGAAATCTCTGGCGTAACTTTGTGATCCAATACATAATAAGGTAGTACAACTCTTACACCTGTATTTGGCAATGATAACGTGTACTGTAAAATAGCATTAGATCCTTCCTGACCACCTCCCGTTTCATTACCTATGAAATAAGCATCTGTGTGATGTTTCAGTTTTGAAGCTACGTAACTACTCATGGAAAATGAACCTCCATCAATCAACACAGTGATGGTACCATCAAAATGATTTTTTTTCTTTGGTTTGTAAGGTATTACCACAGTACGTTTGGTTTTGTCATTATCCCTGTCGGGAATAAGGCTAAAAACAAACTTAGTCATCCGACTGCCAAAGGGCATCTTCAAATGCTTTTTATTCTTGATTTTTTTATTAGGTCTGTAGAATGAAAACTCAATTAAGTCGTTTGAAAGGTACCTCAAAAGTCTATTGCCATTTGGAAAATATCCACCTCCATTTCCACGAACATCAATGATTAAGTGTTTGATTTCTTTTTCTTTGATGGTAGAAAAAACAGATGAATAAAACTTTTTATATTTTTTTGATTGAAATTTATTCAAGTCTACGTAAGCAACATCTGGGTTGGCTTTAAAAAAGGTACAGGTCGCATCGGTCGTCTTTATTTGAAAATCATCGGTTGATTTTACAACAGGCTTTGTGGTGACCATATCATGTGCAGTAGCCCCTGGAACGACAACTACTTGTTCCATTCCTAGAGAATCGAGATACGTAAGGGTATAAGTTGAATCATTTCCATATAGGAATATATAATAGGTACGGAATAATTTTTCGACAAATTTTTCTTGAAATGACTCATTGTAACCATCTCTTTCTTGGAGTGTCGACATTTTATCTATTATTATGGATGTTTTGTTTCCATTAACGGTTAGTACTTCCGTTCCCTTAGGTAAGGTCATTTTTTGAGAAAAAATATTTCTTACATAACATTTTTGATTTGCAATATAGACGTCAAACGGTAACAATAAGCCTTTACTTTTTTGAAAGTCATACCAACTAGTTGGAGGTAAAGCGGTTGTATGACCGCAACCAATCTGTTTAAATAATGGCCTTAACATATTGTGGAATGCAAGATCACTTATGCTATCGCCAATGGTGTTTTTAATGATTTTTAATTCTTGTGTAAATTTTTCCCATGAAATGTATTTAAAGGGCGCAGGATGCACTTCATCAAATTGTACAAAAAAAATCTGTAAATCTTCCAATATTTTTTCCTTTGGATACATTTTGTTTCCATTAAAGGATTGACCATAAAGCGAAAAAAAAGTAAAAGATAGTAGAGGAAATAATAAAAATATGATCCGCTTTTGGATTAATATAGTCTTCATAACCTTGTAGAATAACGTTTGTAATCAAAGAACAAAAGTAGATAAAAATGTGAAGATTTGGTCAGTTTAAATCCTATATTTTTGTATTTTCTATATTATAATTTGATAGACTAAAAAATCTACAACATTCTTTCAAATTGGTTGGCAACCTCTTCTTGTCTATTTGAATTGATTTTTAAAAAACGTTCAGCACTACATTTCCTGTTTTCTGACCAGTTTCTACATATTTTGTGGCTTCAACAATATCCACCAAATCATATTGTCTGTCAATTACTGGTAGATAACTTCCATCTTCCACTCTATTTTTTAAAAAAGTCATGATCTCTTTTGTCATGTAGGGAATTGGAAATAAAATCCGCTTTCCCTTTTTAAGTTTATGAAAAACAGCTTTCCAAACATTTTCTCCATGTTTACCTAATTCAGTGGATACGTAAATCCCATTATTTGTCAATAACGGAGAACATTGGGCAAAAGAACTTTTTCCCACGGCATCAAATATAAACGAAAACTTTGTTTTTGTTTTGGTAAAATCTTCATTTTGATAATCTATAACATGACCAGCCCCCAAAAAAGATAATAGTTCGACATTTTTTGTATTACAAACAGCCGTCACATGTACACCTAGATAATGTAGCAACTGGACTGCCGCACTTCCTATGGCTCCACTGGCCCCATAGACCAAGGCATGATCTCCTGCTTTGACGCCCGAAGCCCTTATATTACAAAGTGCATAATGGGCTCCTTCAGTTATAGGAGCTGCTTGTTCAAAACGAATACCTTCAGGAATGAATTCAATGTGATCGTTTTTATGGACTATGATATATTCTGCATTTCCTCCAAAAGTGATATCATTATAACCAAAAACTTTGTCGCCAACTTTGAATGCCGAAACGGAAGATCCTATTTGCTCCACAATACCGGCAAACTCACTGCCTAAGGTTTGGTGTTTTGGTTTGAATAATCCACTAAAGAATCGGGAAACGAAATATTGAGCACTGCGAAAGCCACAATCAGTCCTGTTGACCGTCGACGCATAAACCCTGATTAAGAGTTCGTCGTCCTTAGGATACGGCTTACTTAAGTTTGTTAATTGTATGACGTCTGGTGGACCGTATTGGGTGTAAATGGCTGCTTTCATACTAAATATATTGGTTATGAAATGATGGATGGATAAAAAATAAACCACAAATATAATGTTACAAAATAGGAAGATAATGAAAAAAAGACCAATGTTGGTATTCTTCCTACCAACGGCATAAAAGCGACTAAAAGTCAGTAAAATTGACCTTAAAAAGCGTTTTTAGAAAAGCCTTTATGGTTTTTACGAGTTTATTTTCTAATTTTTAGTTAATGGATAAAAAAATAGAAAGAAAAAATTGTGCTTAAAGTAAAATAAAGTTTACCTTTGCGTCTCTTTTTTAAAAAGGGTAAATATTGCCCTGAATATTTTATATATATTTAAATAAAAAAATAGTATGCCAACTATTAATCAATTAGTAAGAAAAGGTAGAGAAAAGGTAGTGGTTGCCTCTAAATCAAGAGCTTTAGATTCATGCCCTCAAAAAAGAGGTGTATGTACTAGGGTATATACCACAACGCCAAAAAAACCAAACTCTGCCTTACGTAAAGTGGCTAAAGTGCGTTTGACAAATCAAATTGAAGTTATCGCCTATATACCAGGTGAAGGACACAATCTTCAAGAACACTCCATCGTATTAGTAAGGGGTGGTAGGGTAAAAGACCTTCCAGGTGTTAGGTATACCATCGTAAGGGGTGCCCTTGATACAGCGGGTGTAGCTAAGCGATTACAAAGTAGATCAAAATATGGTGCCAAAGCGCCTAAGAAATAATATTCTTTATCAATAAATAAATATCATTGTAACAGATGAGAAAAAGAAAACCAAAAAAGAGATTCATCCAGCCAGATCCAAGATTTAATGATCCAATGGTAACCCAGTTTGTCAACAACATGATGTGGGAAGGCAAAAAAAGTGTTTCATATGCCATTTTTTATGATGCCATGGATAGAATCGAAGCAAAGATTAGTGAAAATCCTCATGAGGTATGGAAAAAAGCATTGGAAAATGTTATGCCAGCAGTAGAAGTAAGAAGTAAAAGAATCGGGGGTGCTACCTTTCAGATTCCTACTGAAATTAGGCCTGCTAGAAGACTTTCAATAGGGATTAAATGGGTTATTCGTTTCTCAAGAGCAAGAAGTGGAAAAGGAATGGCTGACAAATTAGCTGCAGAATTAATTGCGGCTAGTAAAGGAGAAGGAGCCGCTGTAAAAAGAAGAGAAGATACACATAGAATGGCGGAGGCAAACAGAGCTTTTGCACACTTCAAAGCGTAATAATTCTTATTAATCAATCATTATTGTAAAAGATATCCATCACCATTATCATGGGAAAAGATTTAAAATATACAAGAAATATCGGAATTGCTGCGCATATTGATGCTGGTAAAACGACCACAACAGAACGAATTTTATATTACACGGGAATTAGCCACAAAATTGGTGAAGTTCACGACGGAGCTGCCACCATGGACTGGATGGAGCAAGAGCAGGAAAGAGGTATTACCATTACTTCTGCGGCAACTACCTGTAATTGGAATTACCCTACGGTTCAAGGACAAGTTACAGATGATACAAAATCATACCACTTCAATATTATTGATACCCCAGGACACGTTGACTTTACCGTTGAAGTAAACCGATCTTTAAGGGTTTTGGACGGTCTTGTGTTTTTATTTAGTGCAGTTGATGGTGTGGAGCCTCAGTCTGAAACAAACTGGAGACTTGCTGAAAGATATCGGGTACCAAGTATTGCATTTGTCAATAAAATGGACAGATCTGGTGCCGACTTTTTTATGGTTGTGAATGATATAAAAGAAAAACTTGGCGCTAATGCGATTCCTTTGCAAGTACCAATTGGTGCAGAAGAGAAGTTCAGAGGCGCCGTAGATTTGATTTCTAAGGAAGCCATGGTGTGGAATGAACACGATCAGGGCATGACCTATCAGAGTATTCCAATACCAGATGATTTAGTAGATATCGTTGAAGAAGCTAGAGGAAAATTAATTGAAGCTGTTGCCGAATACGACGAAGCATTGATGGAAAAATTTTTTGATGATCCAGATACCATTTCAGTACCAGAGATTCAAGCAGCAATTAGAAAAGCCGTGATTGATTTGGCTTTTACGCCAGTTATGTGTGGTTCAGCTTTCAAAAACAAAGGAGTTCAGGCAGTGCTAGATGCTGTTTGCGCCTTTTTACCAACACCTTTGGATGTCGATGCCATCACTGGTATCAACCCAAAAACGGAAAAGGAAGAAGAAAGAAGACCGACGGTTTCTGATCCATTTGCCGCTTTAGCGTTTAAAATTGCCACTGACCCTTATGTAGGTAGATTAGCTTTTATGCGGGTTTATTCTGGTGCATTAGACGCAGGGTCTTATGTTTTAAATACAAGATCTGGAAATAAAGAAAGAATCTCGAGATTATATCAAATGCATGCCAACAAACAAAATCCAATTGATCGGGTGGAAGCCGGTGATATTGCAGCGGGTGTTGGATTTAAGGATTTGAGAACTGGTGATACGTTATGTCATGAAAACCATCCAATTGTACTAGAGAGTATGGTCTTCCCTGATCCAGTAATTGGATTAGCCATTGAACCAAAAACTCAAAAAGATTTGGACAAGTTGGGAATGGCATTAAATAAATTGTCTGAAGAAGATCCAACATTCAAAGTTAAATACGACGAGGACACCAACCAAACTGTTATCAGTGGTATGGGAGAATTACACTTGGAAATCATCGTGGATAGGCTTAGAAGAGAATTTAAAGTCGAAGTAAACGAAGGAGCACCACAAGTAAATTATAAAGAAGCATTAACAACTAATGTAGACCATACAGAAAGATTGAAAAAGCAATCTGGTGGTTCTGGGTTATTTGCCCAAATGTCTTTCGAATTAGGGCCTTCTGACGAAGCTTTCCAGCAATCCGAAGAGTTTAAGTCTGGTAAAACAAAACTGCAGTTTGTCAATGATATTTTTGGTGGATCTGTTCCAAAAGAATATTTTGCATCTATTGTTAAAGGATTTAATTCAATGATGGACAATGGTGTTTTAGCTGGTTATACAATTGATAGCATGAAAGTGCGATTGTATGATGGACAAACACACGCAGTTGACTCCAAACCACTTGCATTCGAATTGTGTGCGAAAGAAGGATTTAGAGAGGCGGCTAAAAAATGTAATCCTGTATTGTTAGAGCCTATCATGAAATTGGAAGTAGTTTCTCCTGATGAATATGTTGGTTCCGTCATTGGAGACTTAAACAGAAGAAGAGGAATGCCTAAAGGGCAGGAACCAAGATCTGGAGGCGCTGTTTCTATCTCTGCCGAAGTTCCACTTTCAGAAATGTTTGGATACGTTACGCAGCTAAGAACGATCACTTCGGGCAGAGCAAGTAGTAGTATGGAATTTAGTCATTATTCAGCTGCTCCAAAGGGTATAGCTGAAGGTATTATTGAGAAGGCCAAAGGCACAATCAAAACATAATATCATTTTGATAAAAAATATTTGTTAAATTAGTTTGAATATTATTTTTTACGGCCTATCTTTGCGGCCTCAAAAAAAGAGCATAAATTTTAAAATTAGGTTATGAATCAAAAAATCAGGATAAAACTGTGTTCTTACGATCACAACTTGGTAGATAAAAGTACCGAGAAGATTGTAAAAACAGTTAAAAACAGCGGTGCTGTTATTTCTGGTCCGATTCCGCTGCCCACCGAGAAGGAAGTTTTTACCGTTTTGCGTTCCCCGCACGTTAATAAAAAATCTCGTGAGCAGTTTCAGTTAAGGACCCACAAACGAGTGATCGAGATTTTTACGCCAACACAAAAAACTGTGGACGCTCTATCTAAGTTAGAGTTGCCAAGTGGCGTAGACATCCAGGTTAAGCTCACGTAACCGTTGGATTATTTTTATTTTTAGATTCTTAGGTATAGTTTTTTTACCGATATCTAAAGTGTAAAGTCTTTAGTTAAAATTTTTAATCATGAATGGATTAATAGGAAGAAAAATTGGCATGACCAGTATTTTCGATGCAACAGGCAGGAATATTGCTTGTACAGTTATCGAAGCATCACCCAATATTGTAACCCAGATCAAAACGATCGAAACAGATGGTTATGATGCTGTACAGTTGGCTTATGGGGAGGCCAAAGAAAAAAATGTAACAAAACCATTAGCAGGGCATTTCAAAAATGCAGATACAACACCAAAACAAAAATTGGTTGAATTCAGAAATTATCCTTCTTCCAAAGCACTAGGAGAAGCAGTAGAAATAACTGAAGTATTTGTAGAAGGAGATAAAGTGAATGCTATAGGCACCTCTAAAGGAAAGGGTTTCCAAGGTGTTGTGAAAAGACATAAATTTAGTGGTGTTGGACAAGCAACCCACGGTCAGCACAATAGATTGCGTGCTCCCGGATCTATTGGAGCATCAGCATGGCCTTCCAGAGTATTCAAAGGCGTAAGAATGGCCGGAAGAATGGGAAATGAGCGTGTTAAGACAAAAAACTTAAAGATTGTAAAACTTTTACCTGAAATGAACTTGATATTGATTCAAGGTTCTGTACCAGGACATAAAGGTTCATTTGTAATTATTGAAAAATAAGAAGATGAGAGTCGATGTATTAAACATTCAAGGAGAAAGTACCGGCAGACAAATAGAACTTCCGGAGGCTTATTTTGGTGTTGAGCCAAATACTCACGCAGTTTATCTTGCCGTGAAACAATACAATGCTGCTCAGAGACAAGGTACACACAAATCGAAAGAAAAGTGGGAAATTGCCAAATCTACCAAGAAACTAAAAAGACAAAAGGGAACAGGTACAGCGAGAGCTGGTTCTGCTAAAAGTCCAGTTTTTAGAGGTGGAGGAAGAGTTTTTGGTCCTAAACCACATGACTATTATATTGATGTCAATAAAAAAGTTAAATCTTTGGCCAAAGCATCTGTTTTAACGGACAAGGTTCAGAAAGGAATGTTAAAAGTTGTCGAAGATTTTCAATTTGAAAAACCAAGTACGAAAGAATTTACCAAATTTTTGGAAAATTTACAAGTAAGTGGTAAATCATTGGTTGTCGTTGAAACCGAAAATCCAAATGTATATTTGTCGGGAAGAAATGTTGAAAAAACAGGCGTTGCTACCATTAAGGATGTCAACACTTTTCAAATTTTGAACGCAGACGTTTTGATTATTTCGGAGAATTCAGTGAAGAAACTTCAACAAGTACAAGCTTAAATTTAAAAGAAATGAAACAGATTTTAATCAAACCATTGGTTTCAGAAAAGTCCGAAAGAGGATCTAATAAACACAATGTTTATACGTTTATTGTCGATAAATCTGCCAATAAAATTGAGATTAAAAAAGCCGTTGAATCCATGTACGCTACCAATGTAGTGGAAGTGAATACAGCTATTATGCCAGCTAAATTAAAAACAAGAAACACCAAAACCGCTATTTTGAAAGGTAGGGTGAGTGCCTATAAAAAGGCTTTTGTGAAATTAGCAGAAGGTGAAGAACTGGATATTTACGGTTCTGTTGAAAACGAATAATTATTTCATTCTATAAAAAGAATTGTAATATGGCAATTAGAAAATTTAAACCCGTCACACCAAGTCTTCGAACCAAAGTAGGTAATGCCTATGCTGAGTTGACGACAGACAAACCTGAAAAAAGTTTGGTGTCTGGTGGCACAAAATCAGGAGGAAGAAACCACACTGGTAAAATGACCATGAGGCAACTTGGAGGTGGTCATAAAAGAAGACTTCGTGAAGTTGACTTCAAAAGAGATAAAGATGGAATTCCTGCAAAAGTGGCAACCATTGAATACGATCCTAACAGATCTGCTTTTATTGCCTTGTTGAATTATGTCGATGGAGAAAAAAGATATATCATTGCACCTGATAAAATTCAGGTAGGTGACAAAATTATGTCTGGCAAAACAGCTTCACCTGATAATGGAAACGCTTTATTTTTAAGCGAAATTCCTCTAGGAGCTGATGTTCATGCCATTGAAATGCAACCTGGTAAAGGAGCAGCTTTAGCAAGAAGTGCCGGAACATATTGCACCATGATGGGAAGAGAAGGTATTTATGCCATTATCAAATTGCCTTCTGGTGAGATTCGAAGAATTCTTCTTACTTGTAAAGCAGTTATGGGTAGAACTTCTAATCCTGACCACGGACTTACAGTAGCCGGTAAAGCTGGTAAATCCCGTCACCTAGGTAGAAGACCAAGAGTGAGAGGTGTGGCCATGAACCCTGTCGATCACCCAATGGGTGGTGGTGAAGGTAGATCATCAGGAGGTCACCCTAGATCGAGAACTGGTATCATGGCAAAAGGCCAGAAAACCAGGGATGTGAATAAAGCATCCAGCAAGTTAATCATTTCAAAAAGGAAAAAATAATTTTTAAATTTTATACGAATGGCTAGGTCAATAAAAAAAGGTCCATATGTGTTTCATAAGCTTCTGGATAAAGTATTGAAAGCAAATGATGCTCCTAAAAAAGGCGTTATTAAAACATGGTCGAGATCGTCCATGATTATACCTGACATGATTGGTCACACGATTGCGGTACACAATGGAAGATCCTTTATTCCCGTATTCGTAACTGAAAATATGGTAGGTCATAAATTAGGAGAGTTTTCACCAACTAGGACATTTAAAGGCCACTCAGGTAATAAGAGATAATCATTAAGAAGTAATAAAAAATTAAATCATGGAGGCTGTTGCAAAATTAAAGAATTGTCCGATGTCCGCTCGAAAGATGAGATTGGTTGTGGACAATATCAGAGGCAAATCAGTAGATGATGCTTTAAACATTCTAAAATATACCAATAAGGAAGCTGCAGGATGGTTAAACAAACTGGTTTTATCTGCCATTTCAAATTGGGTAAATAAATCAGGAGATTTAAGTCCTGAAGATTATAGATTGTTTATCAAAACAGCTTTTGTAGATGGTGGCGCTGTCCTAAAGAGATTCCGTCCAGCACCTCACGGTAGAGCACACAGAATTCGTAAAAGAACAAACCACGTGACGATCATCGTGGATAATAAAGTTAAAATAGAAGAATAAATAAAGTATATCCAATATGGGTCAAAAAACAAATCCAATAGGTAATAGATTAGGAATCATCAGAGGATGGGATTCCAGCTGGTTTGGTGGCAAAGATTTTGGCGCTAAAGTTGTCGAAGACGAAAAAATTAGAATATACCTCAATGCGAGAATTCCTAAAGGAGGTATTTCCAGAATCGTAATCGAACGAACCCTCAAAAGAGTTACCGTCACGATTCAAACATCCAGACCAGGTATTATCATTGGTAAAGGTGGTCAGGAAGTGGACAGAATCAAGGAGGAGTTGAAAAAACTTACTAAAAAGGATGTTCAAATAAACATCATTGAAATTAGAAAACCAGAGATTGATGCGGCTATAGTTGGTGAAACAATAGCGAAACAAATCGAATCAAGGGTTAATTATAAAAGAGCCATTAAAATGGCTATTCAATCCGCTATCAGAGGTGGTGCCGAAGGTATCAAAGTAAGAGTTAGTGGGCGATTGAATGGTGCTGAGATGGCTCGTAGTGAAGAATTTAAAGAAGGTAGAACACCGCTTCACACGTTTAGAGCTGATATCGATTATTCTATCAAAGAAGCATTGACCGTGTATGGTAAAATCGGTATCAAAACCTGGATTTGTAAAGGAGAAGTTCTGGAGAAAAGAGATTTGTCACCAAATGTTGGTGTCGGAAAAGTAAATGAAACAGGACCATCTAATCATCATGGTGGAGATCGCAGAGGCGGTAGAGGTGATGATCGAAGAAGAAATGATAACAGAGGTGGCGGAGGTCAACGCTCTAGAAAATAAAACCAATAACATTTACCTTTTTATTGAATAAAATGTATTACTTTTGCGGCGCTTTTGCAAAAAAGTAGTATAAAATAAAGATGAAGCCATGTTACAACCAAAAAGAACGAGATACAGAAAACAGCATAAAATGAACCCTAAGGGTGTTGCCATCAAAGGTAGTACCGTATCATTTGGTTCTTTTGCCTTAAAATCCATGGAAATTGGTCGGATTACCAACAGACAATTAGAATCTGCCAGGATAGCCATGACTCGTTACATGAAGAGGGAAGGAAAGGTATGGATTCGGATTTTTCCGGACAAACCAATTACTAAAAAACCTCAGGAAGTTAGGATGGGAAAAGGTAAAGGTGCTTTGGACCATTGGGTTGTTGTGGTTAAGTCGGGCAAAATAATGTTCGAGCTTGATGGTGTACCTATGAGTATAGCAATAGAAGCATTAAGGTTGGCAGCGCAAAAATTGCCTGTTTTGACAAAAACGGTTGTTCGTGCCGACTATAGTGAATAATTAAAAGAAATATTTCGAAATGGCAAATAAAACATATTTGGAACTTCAGGGGATGGCGAGTGATGCTATCGAGGCTCAATTGAAAGATATTCAATCGGATTTATATAGAATGAAGTATGACCAAAATTCTAAGGGATTGGAAAATCCTACAGAAATTAAAGAATTAAAGAAAAAGGTCGCCCAATATAAAACAGAACTCAGAGACAGAGAAGTTAAAGCAATGACCCCTGAGCAACTGAAAAAGAGATCAAGAATTCGTTTAAGAAGGAAATAAAATATCACGACGATGACAGAAAATGTTTTAAACAAAGTGAGAATTGGCGTCGTAGCCAGTGACAAAATGGATAAATCTATTTCCGTTTTGATCGAACGAAAATTGAAGCACCCTATTTATGGTAAATTCGTAAAACGTTCAAAAAAATTTATAGTGCACGACGAAAACAATGAGTGTAAAGTCGGAGATACCGTTAAAATTACCGAAACCAGACCGTTGAGCAAAACGAAAAGTTGGAAATTGGTAGAAATCGTAGAAAGAGCTAAATAATCTTCTAAACCACGAGAGATGATACAACAAGAATCAAGATTAAAAGTCGCAGACAATTCAGGTGCTAAAGAAGTTCTTTGCATTCGAGTGTTGGGCGGTACCAAAAGACGTTATGCCTCCGTAGGTGACAAAATTGTCGTCGCAGTAAAATCTGCAACGCCAACAGGTATAAAAAAAGGAACTGTTTCTAAAGCCGTTATCGTAAGGACGGCAAAGGAAATTCGAAGAAAAGACGGATCATATATCCGCTTTGATGATAATGCAGTTGTATTATTAAATGCAGCAGATGATCCAAGAGGTAGCCGTATTTTTGGGCCAGTTGCCAGAGAATTGCGGGATAAAGATTATATGCGTATTGTTTCACTTGCACCCGAGGTGCTTTAATGGTTTTGATTATGTCAGTTAAAAGATTTGCACCCAAATTACATATTAAAACTGGAGATAAAGTAAAAGTTATCGCTGGTTCGAATAAAGGTTCTACAGGAGAAGTAAAACAAGTTTTCCCAAGTGAAAATAAAGCCATAGTGGATGGTTTAAATTTGAAAACCAAACACTTCAAGCCCGTAAATGACAACCCGGGCGGTATTAATGAAATTGAAGCGCCAATCCATCTTTCTAATTTAATGTTGGTTGACCCTAAATCTGGGCAAGCCACCAAAACTGGAAGAAAAGATGTGGATGGAAAGTCAAAACGTTTTTCTAAAAAATCAGGAGAAATTATCAAGTGATGAGTTATACAGTAAGACTTAAAGAGAAATATAAGAAGGAAGTTATTCCTGCACTCATGGAACAGTTTAATTATAGCAGTTCTATGGAAATTCCTAAGTTACTAAAAATTAGTATTAATCAAGGAGTTGGTTCAGCCACACAGGATAAAAAATTGGTAGACAATGCCGTAAATGAAATGACAACCATTTCAGGCCAAAAAGCAGTAGCTACCATAGCTTCTAAGTCCATTTCAAATTTTAAACTTAGAGAATTTATGCCTATCGGGTCTAGGGTTACCCTTAGAAATAGAATGATGTATGAGTTCTTAGACAGGTTGATATCTGTTGCCTTACCTAGGGTAAGAGACTTTAAAGGTATCAATGATAAAAGTTTTGATGGAAGGGGAAATTATTCACTTGGTATCAAAGAACAAATTATTTTTCCTGAAATAGATATTGATAAAGTATCCCGAATTACAGGTATGGATATAACATTTGTGACGAATGCTAAAACTGATGCTGAAGCTTTTGCTTTATTAAAAGCATTGGGAATGCCGTTCAAAAATCAAAAAAATTAAACAATGGCTAAAAAATCCATTATAGCACGTGAAGTAAAAAGGCAAAAACTTGTCGATAAGTATGCCGAAATCAGAGCTAAATTGAAGTCAGAAGGTGACTACGAAGCACTGGATAAATTACCTAAAAATTCTTCAAAAGTAAGATTGCACAATCGATGTTTACTTACTGGAAGACCTAAAGGTTATATGAGAAGGTTTGGTATCAATAGGGTAGTTTTCAGGTTGATGGCCAATGATGGAAAAATTCCTGGAATAACAAAAGCCAGTTGGTAAAATTAGAAAAGAAATAAATAATGATAGTAACAGATCCTATTGCAGATTATTTGACGCGAATTAGAAACGCGCAAAAAGCAGGTCATAAAATTGTCGAAATACCTTCTTCTAGAATTAAGAAAGGGATAACTGAGATTTTGTATGATCAGGGATATATTCTCAAATATAAATTTGATGATGAGGCCGGGAAACAAGGAATCATTAGTATTGCCTTGAAATATGATCCATCTAAAAGACCTGTTATCAGGGAGTTAGGTCGAATCAGTAGACCAGGTTTGCGACAGTATTCTTCTGCAGAGGAACTGCCAAAAATTATCAACGGATTAGGTGTAGCGATTATATCCACCTCTAAAGGACTTATGACGGACAAAAAAGCTCGTCAAAGCCACATAGGAGGAGAGGTTCTTTGTTACGTGTATTAATATTTTAAACATTTACGACCATGTCACGAGTAGGTAAAGCAATAGTTGAGGTTCCAAGTGGGGTTACCGTCGATATTTCTAAAGGAAATTTGGTAACTGTAAAAGGTACTAAAGGTACTTTAACACAAGCCATTGATCCGGATTTAACTATAAAGCTTGAAGATGGAAAATTAAGTGTTGAAAGACCAACAGATCAAAAAAGACATAAGGCTGCCCATGGTTTGTCAAGGGCATTGTTGAATAATATGGTCAGTGGTGTATCAGCTGGATTCCAAAAAAGATTAGAATTAATCGGTGTTGGGTACAGGGTTTCAAATACAGGTAATCTATTAGAATTGATGCTTGGATATTCTCACCCTATCATATTCGAAATACCAGGAGAATTAAATCTTACAACTAAAATGGAAAAAGGAGAACCGCCAACCATTATTTTGGAAGGTTCTGATAAACAACTTTTAGGTCAAGTATGTGCTAAAATTAGAAAGTACAGAAAACCAGAACCTTACAAAGGAAAAGGTATCAAGTTCGCTGGAGAAATTATTAGAAGAAAAGCAGGTAAAACTGCAGGTAAGAAAAAATAATTAATAAAATATTCTTAGTAAGATGAGTATTAAAGCTTATAATAGAAACAGGATTCATCTAAGAATTCGAAAAAGAATTTCTGGATCGGCAGCTCGACCAAGATTGTCAGTTTTCAGAAGTAATAAAGGTATTTACTGCCAGTTAATTGACGATATAAACGGCGTCACATTGGCTAGCGCTTCATCAAAAGAGTTTCCTATTAAAGGAAATAAAGTTGAACAATCTACTTTGATTGGTAAAAAGATTGCTGAAAAAGCAAAAAATTTGCAAATCACAACGATTGTTTTTGATAGAAGTGGGTACTTATATCATGGTAGAGTTAAAGCTTTGGCTGACGGCGCAAGAGAAGGCGGCTTAAATTTTTAAAAGAAGTTAAATATGGCAACACAGAATAACCTTAAACCGTCTGATACGGAGTTAAAAGAAAAATTGGTCAACCTTTCAAGGGTAGCCAAAGTAACCAAAGGAGGTCGAACATTTAGTTTTTCTGCCCTTGTAGTAGTTGGTGACGGTCACGGTACCATCGGACACGGACTTGGTAAAGCAAGAGATGTCTCTGAATCTATCCAAAAAGCAGTGGACGATGCTAAGAAAAACCTGATAAAAGTTGTTTTACAGAAAACAACGGTTCCACACGAACAAAAAGGAAAGTACGGTGCAGGTAAAGTGTTGGTTAAACCAGCAGCTGATGGTACTGGAGTTATTGCTGGTGGAGCTATGAGGGCCGTTCTCGAAATGGCGGGAATTCACAATGTATTAGCCAAATCTCAAGGTTCATCTAACCCTCACAACGTGGTTAAAGCAACTATTGATGCATTGAGTAAAATGCGAAATGCCCATCAAGTAGCTAAACAAAGAGGAATTGTTGTGTCTAGAGTATATGAAGGATAATTTTAATATATAAATACGTCAAAGATGAAAAATATAAAAATCACACAAGTGAGAAGTATTATTGATCAAAGCCAACGACAAAAAGATACGGTCAAAGCATTGGGTCTTAGACGTATGAACGCTAGTGTTGTTAAAGAAGGAACTCCCCAAATCATGGGTATGATTGCTAAGGTAAGACATTTGATTACCGTAGAGGAGTGCTAATTGAGTAGATAATTGTCAAAATTAATATATAATGAACTTACATAGTTTAACTCCTGCAAAGGGATCTGTAAAGGCTAAAAAAGGAAGAATCGGTCGAGGAGAAGGAAGTGGAACAGGTGGAACTGCCGGAAAAGGTCATAAAGGTGCGAAAGCACGTTCAGGTTATAAATCAAAAAGGGCTTTCGAAGGTGGACAGATGCCGCTTCAAATGCGTTTGCCTAAAAGAGGTTTCAAAAATATTAACCGCATAGAATATATTGCGATTAATGTTTCTCGTCTTCAAGAGATTTTTGACAATTATGGTTTGAAAGAAATTTCACAAAGTGCTTTATACCAGGCAGGAGTCATTAAAAAGGGCGATCTTATTAAAATATTAGGCAACGGAGAAATTTCGACAAGCCTTCAAGTGAAAGCAGACGCTTTTTCAGCATCGGCAAAATCCAAGATTGAAGCAGCCGGTGGTTCAATAAGTTCAAACTAACCAACATGAAGAAATTTTTAGAAACTATCCAAAATATCTGGAATATTAAGGAATTAAGGGACAAAATCCTTTTTACCATAATAGCAATGGCCATTTTTAGATTTGGCTCATTTGTAGTTCTTCCAGGCGTAAATTACATTGCCTTGGAAACGGCAGGAGATGCCCGAGGTGCAAATGACTTGTTAAAATTGATCAACACATTTACAGGTGGAGCCTTTAATCAGGGTTCTATTTTTGCATTGGGTATCATGCCATATATCACTGCCTCAATTATTGTTCAATTATTAGGTTTTGCCGTACCATATTTTCAAAAATTACAGCAAAAAGAAGGAGAGTCTGGAAGAAAGAGATTAAATCAAATCACCCGATTTTTGACACTTTTTATTACACTTGTGCAAGGTGGAGGTTATTTAGCATACTTAAAAGCAACACCTGGTGCTGTTGATACATCTGTACCAGAAACAGTGTTTTGGTTTAGTAATATGATTATCTTGTCTACAGGTACTATTTTTGCTATGTGGTTAGGAGAAAAAATTACAGATAAAGGTATCGGAAACGGTATTTCTATATTGATTATGGTGGGTATTATTGCTGGATTACCATCGGCTTTCTTTTCAGAGGTCTTGAAACAGTTTAACAGTAATATTATACTTTTAATATTAGAATTAGCCTTTTTCCTTTTAGTTGTTTTAGCCACAATACTCGTTGTGCAGGCTATTCGTAAAATTCCCATACAAGCAGCTAAAAAAATGGTGGGTAGATCCACAGGATCCATGCCGAGCTCTGGTGCAAGGGATTTTATAAATTTAAAGTTGAGTGCAGCAGGTGTTATGCCTATCATATTTGCTCAAGCAATCATGTTTTTACCACTGACAGCAGCGCAGTGGGCCATGAGCAATTCTAATCAACAAAGTGATTTATTAATTAGCCTTAATGATTGGAAATCATTGCCGTATAACATCATGTTCTTTTTATTGATTGTAGTCTTTACCTACGTTTATACAGCCTTGATTGTGAATCCACAACAATATGCTGAATACCTAAAAAGATCTAATGCATTTATACCTGGAATAAAACCTGGACAAGATACACAAGATTATATTGATACATTAACAACACGTATAACACTTCCGGGAGCTGTATTTATTGGCATTATTGCCATATTACCGGCAATAGTAGCACTTTCAGGCGTAAATGATGCTTTCGCCATCTTTTTTGGAGGAACATCATTGTTAATCTTAGTTGGTGTTGTGTTAGATACTTTACAGCAAATAGAAAGTTATTTGTTGATGCGTAAATATGACGGATTGGTTAAATCAGGAAGGGTATCTGGAAGAGGAAACCAAGGAATAACCATCGGTTCTGGAATTTAATGTTCAATGATATTTTTCAAGACAGATGAAGAAATAGAGTTATTACGAGAGAGTAATCAATTGTTGAGTAAAACTCTGGGACATATATCGGGATTACTAAAAGTAGGAATTACCGGAAATAGTATTGACAAAGTAGCTGAAGAATTTATCAGAGATCATGGCGGAATTCCTGGCTTTAAAGGCTATAAAGGATTTCCAGCGACATTATGCGTTTCCAAAAATGGAGCAGTAGTTCATGGAATTCCAAACGATGAAGCATTCCAAAGTACAGACATTATTTCTGTTGATTGTGGTGTTTTATTAAATGGTTTTTACGGAGACTGCGCCTACACATTCGCCTTTAAAGAAGTTGGCCAAGAAGTACTTGCATTAATGAAAGTAACTAAAAAGGCACTTTATTTGGGCATTGATAAATGTGTTCCTGGTAATCGGGTAGGAGATATTAGTCACGCCATTCAACATTTTTGTGAAAGAGAACATCCCTATGGAATCGTTCGTGAATTAGTAGGACACGGTGTTGGACGAAATCTTCATGAAGATCCCGATGTTCCTAATTTTGGCTCCAAAGGGAGAGGCCCGTTACTAAGAAGTGGAATGGTTGTAGCTATCGAACCCATGGTAAATTTGGGCGACCGAAGAGTGAAACAAGGCAATGATGGTTGGACTATTTTTACAAAAGATGGAAAACCTTCAGTTCACTTCGAACATAGCGTAGCAGTTCGTGAACAAGGGTTCGATATTTTGTCCGATCATAGTTATATAGAAAATTCGATTAAAAATAATACCGAAATTCACGATATTTAAAAAAAAAATCGGATATTTGCGCTCCAATTTAAAAAATGGCAAAACAAGACCTTATAAAATTAGATGGTATTATTGAAGAAGCATTGTCAAATGCAATGTTTCGGGTAAGACTTGAAAGTGGTCATTTAATTACAGCAACAATTTCCGGTAAGATGCGTATGCATTATATTCGGATATTACCAGGAGATAAAGTTGCCGTAGAAATGTCTCCTTATGATTTGACAAGAGGAAGAATCAATTATAGATATAAATAATTTTTAAACTTTTCTTTATGAAAGTTACAGCATCCATTAAAAAAAGATCTGCAGAATGTAAGATCGTGAAGAGAAAAGGGAAACTTTTTATCATTAATAAGAAGAACCCTAAATTTAAACAAAGACAAGGATAATATAATAATATGGCACGTATTGCTGGAGTAGATTTACCAAGAAACAAAAGAGGGGTTATTGCGTTGACTTATATCTATGGTATAGGACGAACATTATCCGCAAAAATTCTTCATTCTGCAGGAGTATCAGAAGATACCAAAGTTCAGGAATGGACAGATGATAACATTAAGTTTATCTCTAAGTTTGTTCAGGATGAATATAAAGTAGAAGGTGAATTGAGAAGTGAGGTTCAATTGAGCATTAAGCGTCTAATGGATATAGCTTGTTACCGTGGACTTCGTCACAGAAAAGGACTTCCAGTAAGAGGTCAGAGCACTAAGACTAATGCTCGAACTAGAAAGGGTAAAAAGAAAACAGTCGCAAATAAAAAGAAAGCAACTAAATAATTCATCATAGTAGTTATCATCGTATGGCAAAAGGTAAAAAAATAAAGAAGCGTAATGTAAAAGTTGAATCCGATGGATTGGCTTTTATCCATGCCTCGTTCAACAATATCATTATTTCGCTTTGTAATAAGGCTGGTCAAGTTATTTCTTGGGGTTCTGCTGGAAAATCTGGTTTTAGAGGTTCAAAGAAAAATACACCTTATGCGGCTCAAATGGCAGCAAACGGTGCTGCACAAACAGCCTACGATGCAGGATTGAGAAATGTTGAAGTATATGTAAAAGGTCCGGGAGCCGGAAGAGAATCCGCTATCAGAGCCATTGATACAACGGGTATCAGAGTTTTAAAAATTAAGGATATGACGCCTGTGCCTCATAATGGTTGTCGTCCTCCAAAGAAAAGAAGAGTTTAATTTATAAATCCATAGATTCATGGCAAGATATACAGGACCAACGGCTAAAAAAGCTCGTGCTTTTGGAGAAGCTATTTTTGGTTACGAAAAAGCATACGAAAAAAGAAAATATCCTCCTGGTCAACACGGTCAGTCAAGGAAAAGGAAACAAAGAAGTGACTATGCTATTCAATTAAATGAAAAACAAAAAGTCAAATATACCTATGGTGTACTTGAAAGACAGTTTAGAAATTTATTTGAAAAAGCTTCCGCTAAAAGTGGTGTAACAGGTGAAATATTGTTACAATTATTGGAGTCAAGGTTGGATAATGTTGTATTCAGAATGGGTATTGCTAGAACAAGACGTGCAGCAAGACAGTTAGTAACACACAAACATATTCTTGTAGATGGTGTTTTGACAAATATTCCTTCTATGTTACTTAGACCTGGTACTTTGATTTCTGTAAGAGGAAAATCTAAAGGAATTGAATTGATCCAAACAAATGTACATTCAAAAAAGGATGTGAGAAATTATGCTTGGATCGAATTTAACAGCGATAAAATGGAGGGTAGATATATTGCCCATCCAGAAAGAGAAAAGATACCGGAAAACATCAACGAACAATTAATCGTCGAGTTGTATTCTAAATAAAGTTCTCAGGCCGCTTTGTAAAAGAAGTGGCCTTCATTTATATACATGATATTCTAAATTTAATATATGAGCATTCTAAATTTTCAAAAACCCGATAAAATCCTTCTTCAAAAAGCTGATGATTTTGATGGTGTTTTTGAATTTAAACCTCTCGAACCCGGTTTTGGTCAAACAATTGGAAATTCACTTAGAAGAATTTTATTGTCTTCATTGGAGGGGTATGCTATTTCAGCTGTCAGAGTTGCTGGTGTTGACCACGAATTTTCGACCATCAAAGGTGTCGTAGAAGATGTCGTTGATATCGTATTAAATATGAAACAAATCAGGTTAAAGCCTGTCAACATTACGGAAGGTTCTGACGAAGAAAAAATTTATGTTACCATCAATGGTAAAGATGAATTCCTTGCTGGCGATATTGAGGCGAATACCAATGTGTTTAAAGTAATGAATCCTGACTTACATATATGTACGATGGAAGCAAATGTTAGCCTTGAAATCGAATTTACCGTAACCAAAGGTAGAGGATATGTTGCGGCTGATGAAAATTTGCCAAAGGATGCACCTATTGGTGTTATTCCAATTGACGCCATCTACACGCCTGTTAAAAAAGTTTCTTACAAAGTTGAAAATACTAGGGTAGGACAAAGAACGGATTATGAAAAATTAACCGTCGAACTTAAAACAGATGGTACCATTCATCCAGAAATTGCGCTGAAAGAAGCATCTAGAATTATGATTCAGCATTTAATGTTGATCACAGATGAAAACATTACTTTCAATGACGCTACCTCAAGAGAAGATAGTATTGTCGACGAACATATTTTGCATATGAGAAAGTTACTAAAAACTTCTTTAGAAGATTTAGACCTTTCTGTAAGAGCTTACAACTGTTTGAAAGCAGCCAAAATTAACTCTCTTGGCGAGGTCGTTAAATTTGATATGCACGAATTATTGAAGTTTAGAAATTTTGGTAAAAAGTCTTTAGTAGAAATTGAAGAATTACTTCAAACCAAAGGATTAACTTTTGGAATGGATCTTTCTAAATATAAATTAGACGAAGAATAGTCGCCGCGGCCCACGGACATTTTAATATCATAGCATAAAACGCTCGCTAGCCACTCAAGGCCGTACATGAGGATGTAGCGATGCGTGATGCACAACGTTTAAAACATGAGACACGGTAAAAAATTTAACCATTTAGGAAGGAAAAAAGGTCACAGAGAAGCTCTTCTCATGAACCTTGCACAATCATTGGTTGAGCATAAAAGAATCAATACTACACTTGCTAAGGCTAAAGCATTGAGAAAATATGTGGAGCCTATCCTTACAAAAGCAAAGGAAAATACAACCCACTCTAGAAGGATGGTATTTAGCGATCTTCAAAGTAAAGAGTCTGTGAAAGAGCTGTTTGAAGTGATAGCTGAAAAAATTGTCGACAGACCAGGTGGATACTGTAGAATTCTTAAAACTGGATTCAGACAAGGTGACGGTGCTGAAATGGCCATGATTGAATTGGTCGATTTTAATACGGTTTTGACTGCTAAAACTGCCAAAGCTGGCGCTACTAGAAGAGGTAGAAGACGTGGAAAAGGTGGTGACAGTGGAACAGCAGCTGTAGTTACTGCTGGTGCAGTTGCGGCGACTGTCGTACCTGATATCGTAGAAGATGTGGCTTCTTCAGAAGAAGAATAAAATATAGTTTTAAACAAATACTAAAAAGGTGTACAATTTTGTGCACCTTTTTTTTTGCCTTTTTTAGAAAGAAACAAAGACAAACCCGCGCTGAAAATCTAAAGATGTGGGTTATAAATCTTCGACACTTATGGGACGGCCATCTTTGATCCACTTGAATCCCTTTATTTTGATGGCTTCATGATTGGTAGACATAGGCAAAACCTTTGATTTTACATCGATATAAAAAAAGATATCAGATATTTTTGATTGATCCATTTTAAAGGTGATATAACTACTGCGAGATTGATTCACACCTATATACGCTTTTTCGCTATCTTGAAGATAGTAAATTACTTCAGCATCACCATCAACTTTCATAGCATTTATTTTACCTTTTGCGAAAAAGCCCTCCATATATCTTCCCTTGACTTGGTTAAAATATTCGAGGTCAGTACTGTTGATTACTGCCCCATTTTCTTTAATTTCAAAACGATCCATAGACCCGTTTTTCATATAGAAATGAATCGTATCACCAGTAATCTGTGTGGTATCCGACCATACGACTGGGTTAGTAAACAAAGTAAAAATAGAGTCTTTCATATTATATATAATAGAATCACAAACCATTTGTAAGTCATCTTTATAAACCCTTACTTTGTTGAATCCTACAAAATAGTCAATGGTGTCCATCGATACAGAATCTATAAGCAAAATAACTCTGCGACTTTTCAAAGTATCTGCTTTCATATGTAACAAGGTAGTGTCCACTTGGGTAGTAAAATAGGGTCGAGACCCTGGATTATTATAGGCCAGCATAAAATGATCGTCTCCCCGATATCGAACATGGTCGGAATAAATGGTTGTATTGGCTGCCGTATCACGCCAGATGACTTGACCATCTGCAATCCCGATTTTATTCATTTTACTATAGTCTAAAGAATCTGCAGTGATAATCATAGGCGGATCGCTCACGGTCCCTCGACCTAGTGTTTTAAACTTCTCTATTTTTTTATTGTATTCTACATATTCACCGTTTACTTCATTGGATTTACTTTTATAAAAAGCGTCGCCAAATAGTTGGTAAAATTCATTTTTTTTGTCGTACTTGATTTTTTGTGCATAAACAGTGTCTACTTCAGAAATGTATTCACTTCTTTTTCCATTAGATGATAAAATGACGAGGTCCAATAATCCATCGTAATGAATCGTATCTGCAAGCGCCCTAGATTTACCTGAAACATATTGGGCATTTTGAATAAAGTCTCCTTTTTGATCATTTATATCAAACCATCCATCTTCGGCGTAAAGTTGTACCGTGTCTTTTTTGATGCGGGTAGGAGATAAAAAGTAGGTCGTCTGCGTCTCAGTTTCGTACCCTAAAGAATCGGTGATTAGTACAAAATCTGTTCCTGTAACCCGAACATTCTCCTTGAATTTTATTTTTTTGTCTTGGACGTAGTAAACGCCTTTTTTACTCGTTAGTTGGCTACTATCTTCTACCATCATCGCATTGGAGTCGTAGCTAGCTATTTTAGTGCCCACGTGATATTTTAGCTTTTGCGTGTATAATCGTTTTTTACCATTTTCCATGATGATGTCACCGTAGAGATAAGCCACAAGTGAATCAGCATTGTACACCATAGAATCTGCAAAAAGCCGGATGGTATCATTTTGAAGCATGGCAACATTGTGTTTCATGCGAAGGATGCTACCTCTGATGGTGGCTGTATCGCAAAACATAAAAGTACCCGAATGGAATACTTTTACATTACCGTTTAAATATTGAATCGGCGGACTAACCCGTGCATCGATGATTTGATTGTCTTCGGCATGAAGTGTAAATTTACGGTTTGTCGTATCATTTTTCAAATCGTTGGTAGGAGGTTTAGTCCAAACTTTTGTTTGAGCCAAAAGGGGTGAATCTGTAAAAAATCCAATTACAGAAATCAGAAGAATGTAGTAGACAACCGGCTTACAGAACATAAATGTTTAGGTCAAAGCCATTTAATAAAGAGATAAAAAAAAGAAACGTATAATTTGTATTCAAAGTTTTAAGAATCAATATTTTATTGAATGCAAAAAAAAAGCAGTCATGAAAAATCATAACTGCTTTTGGTGGGAAATACTGGGCTCGAACCAGTGACCCCCTGCTTGTAAGGCAGGTGCTCTGAACCAACTGAGCTAATCTCCCTTTGTGGATGGCTTTTTATTAAAGCGACGCAAAGGTAATGTCATTTTTTAATTGGCGCAAACAATCATGTTATTATTTTCAAAAAAAATTGAAATAAATTTTATAGGGAAATCAATTTTAGTGTTATCTTTGCCCCCGCATTACAAAACTGACCCATGGTGTAATTGGCAACACATCTGGTTTTGGTCCAGACATTTTAGGTTCGAGTCCTAATGGGTCAACAAAAACCCTGACAAACGCACGTTTTGTCAGGGTTTTTTTATTATAGAATATAACTACCTTTTTACGGTAAAAGCCCTCAGTTGATCATCCGTAGTGACAAAAAATGTTTTGGTCTCCTCATCGTACAAAACATTACGACCATTGTAATCGGCATCGCGATAACGCTCGAGTTGTTTTCCTGTGTTGGCATCAAAAAGAATGAAAGCCTGATCACTCCAGGTGTTAACATACAGGATGTCATCTACAATGATGGGTCTATTACAAGGACCTCTTGCTGGGCCGTTCTCATTTACACCCACCATAATATTTTGCCAAAGTAGACTTCCACTTTTTGCATCGAGACAAAACATTTTGCCTTCATTCGATATAGCAAATATTTTTCTATCATGAAGGAAAGGACCGGAGAATGTAAAACCTGCTTTCTGATTTAAGCCTGTCAATTCTGTGCTCCAATTTAACAAACCTGTAGTTGCATCCCAACTGTAGACGGTATAATCACTTGAACCAATAACATCACCCTCAAAAATAAAAGGTGCTGTGTTCCAGGCGTCGGACAAATGGCTGTATGAAGTGTCCTTCCAGACCAATTCTTTAGTTTGGGTGTCAATAGCAAACATATCTACAGGTTTATGAGTATTCAAGCTTAAATAATATCTGGAAAAGATGACTAATTCTCTTCCTGTATCTTGATACACTACCGGAGGGTATAAAATAGGGTGATCCCCTGAATTTATAACCATTTCCTCACCGAATAATTTTTCTTGAACTCCAGTTGGAATGTGATACCGCACTAAAGAAGTACTATTATTAAAAGGATAATTGCGAATATCATCAAAAAACTCTTCGGCTTGGTAGATATATTCTCCATAAATCTCAATTGGAACTTCTGAACGAACTTGAGGACCATACGATTTATCCCATATAATTTCCCTTGTATCCGCATTCAAACATACGATGCTGTTTTGATATTTCAAAATCAAATAATGTGAATAAACTTTTACATTGCGAAGCATATTCGTTGGATAAACAGGGTGTGTGTATTGCCATTCCAGTGTTCCATTGGTTTTGTTGAAGGCAAGTACACTTGGATTGTTTTTATTTTCCAAATCAGTTGCAAATCCAATAATTATCCAATTTTTATAAATGACAGGATTCCTTTGTAATTCGTTGCTAAAATTACTCAAATCCGCTTGCCACCCCCAACTAACCCTTTTTGTTGGTTGGACTGGGAAATCATTTGGTATACATTCTTTTTCACAAGAAAATAGAAAAAAGAAAAAGAATATAACTAATGAGTTTACAACAATAGAAAAATAGTTAAAAGACTTCATCTTTAAGATTATTAGATGTTGGTTAAAAGTAATTTTTTAATAAATATAATTGAAGCTTGCAAGCAATAAACGAGGAAAAACCACTTAGATTTTTCCTCGTCATATTGGGTAAAATGTACCATCAGCGTTTTACGGTAAAAGCCCTCAGTTGATCATCAGCAGTGACAAAAAATGTTTTGGTCTCCTCATCGTACAAAACATTACGACCATTGTAATCGGCATCGCGATAACGCTCGAGTTGTTTTCCTGTGTTGGCATCAAAAAGAATAAAAGCCTGATCACTCCAAGTATTAACATACAGGATATCATCTACAATGATAGGTCGAATACAAGGGCCTCGTGCTGGACCGTTATTATTGGCACCTACATTTATGTTTTGCCATATGATGGAACCTGTAGATGCATCTAAACAAAACATGTGGCCATCATTTTCTATGGCATATACCTTATTTCCATGAACAAATGGGCCAGAAAAGGAGAAACCTGCTTGATTGTTGAGTGATTTCAATTCCGATTTCCAATTTAATTTTCCCGTAGCTGCATCCCAAGAATAAATGGACCAATCGCTGGCCCCGATAACGCTTCTTTCGAAAATATATGGTGGAGTGTTCCATGAGGATCGATATGGACTATAAGCTGAATCCTTCCAAACCACTTCTTTGGAGTCAATGTCAATGGCAAACATATCTACAGGTTTATGAGTATTCAAGCTTAAATAATATCTGGAAAAAATGATTAACTCTTTATTCCCATCCTGCACCACTAGTGATGGAAACAGCAAAGGGTAATCACTTTCAGAAGCCTTTTTTCTTACACCATAAAGTTTATCCAATTTCCCAGAAAGAATATGATATCTCACTAAAGTTACGCTATCATTGAAGGGAAAATCACGCACATTATCATAATATTCCTGACCTTGATATAAAAATTCACCATAAATTTCCATTGGAAAATCTGATTTTTCGTTGGGATGATAAATTTTTTCCCATACGAGTTGTCTTGATTCCAGATTGAAGCAAATAATCCTGTCCGTGTATTTTACCAACAACAGATGTTGAAATATCTTCATATTTCTAATGTAGTCAGTATTTTTTCCAGGGTAAACGTACTGCCAAACTTTTTCTCCTGTCTTTTTATCAAATGCAATAAAAGTTGGTAGATTTCTTGTTTGCCTGTCTGTAATAAAGCCTATCAATATCCACTCTTTATAAAGTAAAGGGTCAACATAAAGCTCATTTGCAAATTCTGATAGATTTACATTAAACTTCCACTGCACTATTTTTTGAATAGGAATAGGGTTGTTTATGATCGGGTCGTCCTTAATACAACTTGTAAGAAATAACGACAAATATAATAATGATAACATTCGACTAATCATATAATTTAAAATATTTTCCATAAGTTGATTTTCTAAACATATTATCAAATTCTGTCTCTAAGTTACTGTCATTTCGCATTTGGAAATGACCAGATCCCTGCATTTTTATTGGCCGGTCTACTCCAGGCATTGCTTTAGCTGAGCTAGAAAGAACAAATCCATCTGATTCGTGTTTGGTAGCTGATATGAAAAAATGCTCTAATGCCTCCTCAATCATATATCCATCTATTTGTGTACCTATTAATTCATTGCAAGATCCATTATAGGCAATAAAGTCTTCATATCTATCACCAGTTACAGGGTGTATCAATAGACATTTGCAATCTCCAGATTGGATCAAAATATTTTGAATTCCACCTATCAATTCCTGATATTGGTAGTTTGCATAAGTAAACCATGGCAAAGCTCTATTAAAAGCTTGGACTAACAATATATCTTTTTTATTTGGTGCAGGATAAAAGAATTGTGACTGTTTTAATTGAATTCTATTTTCTGCTTTGTGTTTTTCAATAGCATAATTAATAATTGATTCACTCCAAAACTTAATGCCATCATAATCAAAAGATTTCTTATTTCTACACCGGATTTTAATTCGACCACAATTAGTGACTTTATTGAATTATTAAATAGCTTGACTTTTTATCTGCGGTAAGGGTTTACATTTAGTCAAATCCAATACCTTTTTTCTCATTTCTGCTTTATCTTTAAAATGCCGGGATATCTCGTAAGTTCTGTTCCTATAACTTTCTGGTGTATTATGATAAAAAATTTTAATAAATCTGCAATTTTCATGTTCAAATATAGTGCTTAATAAAGTGCGATCGGATAATCCGCAAGAATGTCCCATAATGTATACATCATATTGAGATTCTAGAAATGCAAGGAGACGTGAGTAATTGTTGGTTTTCAAATAATCAAAGGATTTGATGTGGGTAAAAACTTCAGTGATATTTGTTTTTTCCAAAACATCATAAGTTTCATCCCTTTCATCTCCATATCCAAAAATGACTGGATTATTTTCGTTGCTTAATTTTCCATGAATATGTATGATATCTGCATCATTTCTTTTGTATTTATCTGTAGTAGTAGTATAATTAAAATTAAGCAACAATACATTCCCTAAACCCAGATTCTCCACACTATTGTTTTTTAAATGAACAAGTTTTTCATAGATATATTCAAAGATCGGATCATATTCTTCAGAAATTTTAATTGTCTTTAAATAATTTTCAAGTTTAATTTTCAAATGACCAAAGTGATTATTTAACCCAATAAGTCTAGTTCTTAAAGAATTAGTAGTACTGCCCTGATTTTGACTATGCTCACGTATTAGTTTTTTTAGCTCCTGATAATAATTATTTTCTATATCAACCCAATTATTAACATTAATGTCATTGACGATTGAGCTTAAAAAATTTGACTTAATCTTTAACAAGATAGGTGGACTTATGCCAGACCGAACTCCTTTATTCTGCAAATCTCTAATTTCTGATAGATTGTTTATCAGAATATTTTGGCCATTCTCCAAAATAAGTCTGTCAAATGTAAATTTTAAAAGTAAGTTTTCATAGACTAGTTCATGAGGTTTCCCTGGAGTCGTAGATTGTTTTGCCTCTTCCCAACATTGCTGAAAATAATCTAAAATAAAATCTGAATATTTTGTTTTCATTTCATGCGCCAAATCAAAACCATTGCCAATGAGGATGAGTCGGTTGATGGTTTTAGATTCTTTTTCTGGTATATTACTCTCCATTGTACTCGTATTCTAATACTATTCTATCTCAATTTTATCAATCTCCTTCATCAATCTATCTGTTTCTGATAACGCAACAATAATTTTTTGATAGTGTAAAATATCATCAAATTCTAATTTCCTTTCCTTGCGGTCTTTGAGCCATTTTTGTGCTGGTTGATAACCACCAATAAAAAAGTTCCAAGCTATTTGCCGTACATTGTCGAAATATTGTGTGTCGTTTATGTAAACTTTGTTGTTTTGATATTTCGTTTTGCCAACTACATTGTTACCGTCTATTGGATATTGCGTTATGTATTTCTCAATAGTCGGGCTTTCCAATAAATGTATTTGTCGTATTTCTCCGCCTAACTTTACCAAAGTCCAAAACGTGTCTTTGTCTTTTGGATAAGGAACTCTCGGGAAATCAATTTTTAAAAATTCTTTGTATTTTTCTCTGTAAGTTGGCGAATGTAGAACTGCATAGATGTAATCTAAAATGTCAATG